>NZ_CP069127.1:2145000-2845000 GCF_016811915.1 Brevibacillus choshinensis
GAAAGCGAGTCTGAATAGGGCGATAGTACGCTGCCGTAGACCCGAAACCGTGTGATCTAGCCATGTCCAGGGTGAAGGTAGGGTAACACCTACTGGAGGCCCGAACCCACGCACGTTGAAAAGTGCGGGGATGAGGTGTGGCTAGCGGTGAAATTCCAATCGAACTCGGAGATAGCTGGTTCTCCCCGAAATAGCTTTAGGGCTAGCCTCGGAATTTAGAGTCTTGGAGGTAGAGCACTGATTGGGCTAGGGGCCCTCATCGGGTTACCGAACTCAGTCAAACTCCGAATGCCAATGACTTATGTCCGGGAGTCAGACGGTGAGTGCTAAGATCCATCGTCAAAAGGGAAACAGCCCAGACCATCAGCTAAGGTCCCCAAGTATACGTTAAGTGGGAAACGATGTGGAGTTGCCCAGACAACCAGGATGTTGGCTTAGAAGCAGCCACCATTTAAAGAGTGCGTAATAGCTCACTGGTCGAGTGACTCTGCGCGGAAAATGTAACGGGGCTAAACGTATCACCGAAGCTATGGCAGTCCAGACGGACTGGGTAGGGGAGCGTTCCAAGCAGCAGTGAAGCCGTACTGGAAAGAGCGGTGGAGCGCTTGGAAGTGAGAATGCCGGTGTAAGTAGCGAAAAGACAAGTGAGAATCTTGTCCACCGAAAGCCTAAGGGTTCCTGGGGAAGGCTCGTCCTCCCAGGGTTAGTCGGGACCTAAGCTGAGGCCGAAAGGCGTAGGCGATGGACAACAGGTTGATATTCCTGTACCACCTCTGTTCCGCTTGAGCAATGGCGTGACGCAGGAGGATAGGGTGAGCGGCCTACTGGATGGCCGTCCAAGCAGTAAGCCTGGTGTGTAGGCAAATCCGCACACCGTAAGGGCAAGCTGTGATGGCGAGGGAAATGTAAGTACCGAAGTCCCTGATTTCACACTGCCAAGAAAAGCGTCTAGCGAGGAATAAGGTGCCCGTACCGCAAACCGACACAGGTAGGCGAGGAGAGAATCCTAAGGTGCGCGGGATAACTCTTGCTAAGGAACTCGGCAAAATGGCCCCGTAACTTCGGGAGAAGGGGCGCCCCGGTAGGGTTTATAGCCCGAGGGGGCCGCAGTGAAAAGGCCCAAGCGACTGTTTAGCAAAAACACAGGTCTCTGCGAAGCCGCAAGGCGAAGTATAGGGGCTGACGCCTGCCCGGTGCTGGAAGGTTAAGGGGATGGGTTAGCGCAAGCGAAGCTTTGAACCGAAGCCCCAGTAAACGGCGGCCGTAACTATAACGGTCCTAAGGTAGCGAAATTCCTTGTCGGGTAAGTTCCGACCCGCACGAAAGGCGTAACGACTTGGGCGCTGTCTCGGCAAGAGACCCGGTGAAATCATAATACCTGTGAAGATGCAGGTTACCCGCGACAAGACGGAAAGACCCCATGGAGCTTTACTGTAGCCTGGTATTGGAACTTTGTGCATCATGTACAGGATAGGTGGGAAGCTGAGAAGCAGGGGCGCCAGCCTCTGTGGAGCTGTCGGTGGGATACCACCCTTGATGTACGGAGTTTCTAACTCGTCGCCCTTATCGGGCGAGAGGACCATGCCAGGTGGGCAGTTTGACTGGGGCGGTCGCCTCCCAAAAGGTAACGGAGGCGCCCAAAGGTTCCCTCAGAATGGTCGGAAATCATTCGTAGAGTGTAAAGGCAGAAGGGAGCTTGACTGCGAGACCTACAAGTCGAGCAGGGACGAAAGTCGGGCTTAGTGATCCGGTGGTTCCGCATGGAAGGGCCATCGCTCAACGGATAAAAGCTACCCTGGGGATAACAGGCTTATCTCCCCCAAGAGTCCACATCGACGGGGAGGTTTGGCACCTCGATGTCGGCTCATCGCATCCTGGGGCTGAAGTAGGTCCCAAGGGTTGGGCTGTTCGCCCATTAAAGCGGTACGCGAGCTGGGTTCAGAACGTCGTGAGACAGTTCGGTCCCTATCTGTCGCGGGCGTAGGAAGTTTGAGGAGAGCTGTCCTTAGTACGAGAGGACCGGGATGGACGCACCGCTGGTGCACCAGTTGTCACGCCAGTGGCACAGCTGGGTAGCTATGTGCGGACGGGATAAGCGCTGAAAGCATCTAAGCGTGAAGCCCCCTCCAAGATGAGACTTCCCACAGCGCAAGCTGGTAAGACCCCTCATAGACGATGAGGTTGATAGGTTCGGTGTGGAAGCGTGGTAACACGTGGAGCTGACGAATACTAATCGGTCGAGGACTTATCCACACACTCTTAGCAAACATGCAGATCCAGTTTTGAAGGTGCATAGCATCGCGGAGAGTTACCCAAGAGGCCGAAGGGGACGGTTTGCTAAACCGTTAGTATGCGCAAGCGTAGCGAGGGTTCGAATCCCTCACTCTCCGCCATTTTACATATGGCGGCGTAGCTCAGCTGGTTAGAGCGTTCGGTTCATACCCGAAAGGTCGGGGGTTCGATTCCCTCCACCGCTACCAAAGGGGCATAGTTTAAAGGTAGAACGAAGGTCTCCAAAACCTTTGGTGTGGGTTCAATTCCTACTGCCCCTGCCAAAAGGTGTATGGTTTCTACGATGGCGGTCGTGGCGAAGGGGTTAACGCACCGGATTGTGGCTCCGGCACTCGTGGGTTCAAGTCCCATCGATCGCCCCATTTATGTGGGAGTATAGCCAAGTGGTAAGGCACGGGTCTGCAAAACCTTCACCCCCGGTTCAAATCCGGGTACTCCCTCCATTCTGTGTCCCAGTAGCTCAGCTGGATAGAGCAACGGCCTTCTAAGCCGTCGGTCGGGAGTTCGAATCTCTCCTGGGACGCTCTGGTTCTGTAAAGATAAATGATAGCTGAATCCATGATTTGTGGATTCAGCTTTTTTTATTGCCCAAAATACCAAAAACCTCCTTCTGTTTCTTCTTGGAAAGAGTAGGAGGTTTCAGGGATTAGTTGAAGGGATTGGAATAGTAGAGACCATGCAAATAACGCTTCTCTGAACGCTCGAAAGCAGTTTGCTTGACCTCTGCCAGCGAATGACGGATTGAATCCCAAAACTCGGGAGTAGCGTCGCTCAAATCGACCTCTTGCTGATCCCCGAGGAGGTTGCGGATCAGCTGCCAGTCGTCAGGATGCTCATAGATCTTCATCCCGCCGCCGATCAACCGGATATCGTGCAAAAGGAGCTTAATGTCATCAGGGATCATTGTGGTTCGCCTCCTGAGTATTAGATGAAGGGTCGGCCTGAGGAAATGAGGGTACTCTTACTAAATTGTCTTGCGGCATGCGAAAATATGTATGGATTTCCCGCATGCATAAAATGGCGAATAGAGCCATTTTCGCAAAGAACGAGTCCCTGGAAGAAAGAATCGTGAGACAAAAATAGTCTCATATCGACAACCATATATTAATGAAGAAATTTGTTGAAAAATCGTCAGGAATGCTCAAAAAAATGGGTGATTTGGCGCAGAAAAATCGTATTGACTTGCGATTTTGTATTGTGTATACTCAAGAACGTGATTGCGAGGGAACTGGAAAAAAGTTTGTCTCAGCGCAAATGCGGTCGTGGTGGAATTGGCAGACACACCATCTTGAGGGGGTGGCGGGGCGACCCGTGCGAGTTCGAGTCTCGCCGACCGCACCAAAAAATGGAAATCGGCCCGTTGGTGAAGCGGTTTAACACAGCAGCCTTTCACGCTGTCATACAGGGGTTCGAATCCCCTACGGGTCACCAAAATTTTTTAGTGAAAATAAAAAATAGAAGCCTTTTGTAACGAAGGCTTTTTTTTCTGCTCACTGTCGTGGGATGTCGAATAGAAAGAAAGAAAGGTGGGAAAGGTGATAGCAGTGCCTTCTTTTTCCCACTTTTGGGTCATTGCTAATGAATCGCATTTGATGTACACTCCCAATTGAGAGAAAAACAATAGAGAAATTTTGGAAAAACACTATCTAAATTCGGATCTGACCCAAATCTGATTTAGATCGAGGAGAAGAACCCATGAGTGTATTTAGAGAGATCATTGAGGGATTATTCATCGGATTTAGTTCTACGGTAGGTGTAATCAGCACGTACCAAACTCTGATCTCGTGTGCAGGGTTGTTCCGTAAAAAAGAACAAGTCACACACGAGCCAGAAAAAACGTTTGCGGTTCTCATCGCCGCACACAATGAGAGTGCGGTTATCGCACCCTTGATTGAAAACCTGAAGAAGCTGGATTATCCACGTGAGAAGTACGATATCTTTGTCATTTGTGACAACTGTACGGACAACACAGCGGAGATCAGCCGTGCTCATGGCGCTTACGCATGCGAGCGCTTTGACACGTCCAAGCGAGGAAAAGGCTTCGGGATCGAATGGATGCTTGAAAATCTTTGGGCAAGACCGCAGCAGTACGACGCAGTCGTCATGTTTGACGCCGACAATCTGGTGGAAAAGAACTTTCTGCGTGTGATGAATGACCGACTTTGCAAAGGCGCGCGCGTCATTCAAGGCTACCTTGATTCGAAAAACCCGTTTGATTCCTGGATTACTCTGTCTTATGCCGTTACATACTGGTTTACCAACCGGATGTGGCAACTGGCTCGACATAACCTGGGATTGCCGAACACACTCGGCGGAACCGGACTTTGCATCGAGAGCACCCTGCTCAAGGAAATGGGCTGGGGAGCTACCAGCTTGACAGAGGACCTGGAGTTCGCCACTCGCTGTATCGAACGTGGTATTTACCCAACATGGGCACATGACACCAAGGTTTGGGATGAAAAGCCGATTGATCTGAAATCCTCCATGCGCCAACGTCTGCGCTGGATGCAAGGTCACTACGATGTTGCAGGACGCTATATCGGCTCTGTCTTGAAAAACGGGATCACGAAAGGGCGCTTGGGCATGCTGGATGCAGCTTTCTACCTGTTCCAGCCGATGTACGTGCTGATCGTTACGTTCATGTCCCTGCTGTTCCTGGGCCGCTTCTTTGAAATCGACATGCTTATGCCTGCCGCAACCATTTTGCCAAGCTGGTTAGTATATACCTCGACGGCGATCTTCTACTTGCTGCCGTTCCTGGCTCTTTATCTGGAAAAGGTGCCTCTCAAGGGGTATTTGGGAATTCTCTTGCTCCCGTTCTTTTTCCTGACCTGGCTCCCGATCATGTTCTACGCCTTCTTCACGAAGAAGAACCAGGTGTGGAGCCACACGTCTCACACTCGTGCGATTCGGATCGAGGAGATCCAGCAATAACGGACACAACTGTAAAAACCACAGGGAAACCTGTGGTTTTCCTGTTTTTCAAAGTGGCAGCAAGCGCTTCGAATTTGGTATAATGATTGGATTGAAAGGGAATTATCCGCGCAGCCTGATGAACGCTGGATGCGGCTGCTTGTAAGAGAGTGGCGGACGACAGGGAGTACGCCACGAGGAGGAAAACAGCAATGTCGTTTGCACCAGATGCTTGCCATAACGAGACCCCGCTGCTGTGGGGCGATAAACGATATCATACATGGAATTACCACCTGCGAAACACTTTCCATGAAAAGATCTTCAAGGTACCATTGGACGGCGGATTCAGCTGCCCGAATCGGGATGGGAAGGTCGCAACCGGCGGCTGCACATTTTGCAGTGCGAGGGGTTCAGGTGATTTTGCAGGCGATCGTCGAATGGATCTGGAGCACCAATTCCACGACGTCAAGAACCGCATGCACGAAAAATGGCCGAATGCCAAATACCTTGGTTTCTTCCAAGCCTACACCAACACGTATGCACCTGTAGAAGAGCTGCGTGACATGTACGAAGTGATTCTCAAGCAAGAAGGCGTGGTAGGGCTTTCGATCGCGACTCGTCCGGACTGCTTGCCGGATGACGTGGTGGAGTACTTGGCTGAATTGAATGAGCGTACGTACCTTTGGGTGGAGCTGGGCCTGCAAACGATCCATGAGCATACCGCTCAGCTGATCAATCGCGCTCACGACTACGAGTGCTATCTGCAAGCAGTGGAAAAGCTGCGAAAGCACAACATCCGCATCTGCTCCCACATCATCTACGGATTGCCGGGGGAAACGCATGAGGAAATGATGCAAACGGCGAACGCCGTCGCGCACCTGGATGTGCAAGGCATTAAAATTCACTTGCTGCATCTGCTGCGCAAGACGCCGATGGTCAAACAATACGAAGCTGGTCTGTTGGACTTTTTGTCGCAAGAGGAATACACCAAGCTGGTCGTGGACTCTCTGGAAATCCTCCCACCTGAGATGATTGTGCATCGCATCACAGGAGACGGACCGTCTGATTTGCTGATCGGTCCGATGTGGAGCCGGAAAAAATGGGAAGTGCTCAACGGTATCAATGCTGAGCTGAAAAATCGCAACACCTGGCAAGGCAAGTTTTACGTTCCGCAAACAAGGTAACGCTAGCCATGCAGGAAAAAGGGAGCCCCGCTAAGGAGGCTCCCTTTCGCATGATGAGGGTCATGAGCGGGCGCGCAATATTTTTCTGGCACGGCCGGGGTAATTGGTAATCAACCCGTCGACGCCGTTATCCAGAGCTGCTTCGATTTCCTGCGTACTATTCACGGTCCAGCCGAGCACGGTCAGATCATGGCGGTGTGATGCGTCGATGACATCTGCGGTTAGCTGGTCAACGGGAACATGGAGCTGATCGGCCTGGTAGCGAAGCGCGACTTCCCATGGCCTGGGCATTGGCCCCACATATAGAAGTCCGGTGGTTTGGGAAGGGTCCAGCTTCTTGATGTGCAGCAAGCTGTCGAAGTTAAACGAGGAGATAATGGTACGCTCCGTCAGATGATAACGCCTGATCAGTTCGATGACACGCTCCTCGAGGTCAGGCTGATCCGACAGGAAGTTTTTCAATTCAATGATGAAGCGCAGTGGCGTATCGGAAAATGCCTGGAACACTTCGCGCAGAGTAGGTATTCTCGCTTTGGAAAAACGGGAGCCGCGATCTGCACGCAGCTGCTTCAGCTCCTGCATCGTATGCCGACGAACGAGACCGGAGCCCGTAGTCGTACGGTCCAGCGTATGATCGTGGATAACGACGAGTTTGTCATCACGAGTCAGCTGCACATCGAGCTCAATGCCATTGGCGCGGCGTCTGACGGCAGCATAGAAGGATTCCATGGTGTTTTCCGGAAAAAGGCCAGAAGCACCGCGATGGGCGTAAATGAGTGGGGCCACGTGAGCTTCCTCCCTTCACAGACGTAAGTCACATATTACATGCATATGTAAAAAGCCCCCCAATACTACCGTGGACGAGGGGCGAAGTCATCTTTACCCGATGCTGGCCAGTACGATCACGAGGAGGATAAAAAGCACCAAGATCAATACGGCATTGTTGGAACCCAAGCTCACGGGCGACACCCTCCTTCCCAGATGGAGCACTAGCTTCTATCATTCTATGAGCGCAGGGTACAAATGGCTCTCCTCGAATACCTATCTCGTGCAAATCTCTTGTATCATCTGTCCAGAGAGCCTTTGTTTTGTACAGATTGGCAGATGACGAAAAAGCTGTTTTTGCTACAATGAGTAAAACGGTAGGAAAGGGGAATGCCTGCATGATAAAGGTGGATGAAATGCTGTCGGCGGGCGATTTGATCGTCGATGAACAAAACCGGCGCGTGAAACTGCACGTATACGATCCTAGCCAAATCACGGAACTGGATCAGGTGATGAGAAAGCTTGCCCGTGAATCAGATGCGACCAAGCTGATCGTATACGGGAAAAAAGCGGATGTGGAAAAGTGGCTTGCGCTGGGGTATCGCCGGGAAGGAGTGATTGATGGCTTCTTTCACGGGGAAAATGCGCAGATGCTCTCCTCCTACTTGACGGAGGAACGCGCGACATCAGTGGCCCCAGCGCTCGCAGAAGAAATATTGGCAGTGAGTCTCAGTAAAAAGGGAAATGGGGAAGAAAAGCCATTGCCTGCAGGTTATGCCATGCGAGAGGCAGATCAGACTGATGCACAAGAGCTGGCACAGCTGTACGGCTTGGTGTTTGCGACGTATCCGACGCCAATGGATGATCCAGCGTACATCTGCAAGACGATGGACGAGGGGACTCGGTACATGGTCGTAGAGCACGAAGGAAAGATCGCTTGCGCCGCCTCTGCCGAAGTCAGTGAACGGATGGGCTCTGCCGAGATGACGGACTGCGCCACTCATCCGGATCACGCCGGAAAGGGACTCCTCCAACCGCTGTTCAGCGCGCTGGAACGCAAGATGGAGGAGTCGGGCATCTACTTCCTGTACACATTGACGAGAGCGCAATCTCCTGGCATGAACGTGACGGCGTCCAAGATGGGCTATGAGTACCGAGGGAGATTGATCAATAATTGCACGATTTTTTCCGGGTTCGAGGATATGAACATCTGGGTGAAACCACTGCGCTCCACGTGGGAGTAGGGCTACGCCTGAGAGGGATACAACTGCTTCTGGAGACGGCGGGCCATCAGGGCCAATTGCAGCTGCCAGCGCTGGTGGGCATCCTCCAGGCGGTAGCCCGTTTTTTCTTCAATCTGCGTTAATCGGTATTTCAGCGTGTGACGGTGAATATATAACGCTTGTGACGCTTGCAGCCCGTTCCCGTTTTGCTGCAAATAGACCTCCAGCGTCTCCAGCAGCTGCTGGTTGTGCTTCTTGTCGTAGCCGATCAGCGGGTCCAGCAAGGGCTTCCACAGCGCCGAGAGGGACTCCTGACTGCGATGGTACGGAAACAGGAATTGATAGCCCTGCATGTCATGATAGCGGAGCATGTCCGGCGCCGTCGCGAGCAAGGGGTAAGCCTGCAGGGCGAAAAAAGCCTCCTCGGAAGCCGCAGCCACATCTTCCAGATGCAAGCGAGGATTGCTCATGGCCAGGTGCAAAGAAAAGCTGGGGTGAAGCTGTTCCCAGCGCTGCGCGAACAGTGAAAGCAGCTGCAGAATCGATCGGTTGTCCGGAAAAACAAAGAGTAAATAGTGGGGCCTCTCCCTTAGTAAATACGACCGCTGCTGCCTGTCGCACAGTCTGCGCATCAGCATGATCGCACTCTGATGAAGCTCATAGAGGGCTGCCTCGTCTTGAACATCTACTTTCAGCGCGACGACCAGATGTCCGCCCGTCAGAGGGTATCCCAGCATGCGGCAGCGGCTTTCCAGTTCAGCTCGACTCATTTGCTTTCCATTTAACAGCTCCTCTACAAAGTCACCCTTCAGTCGCCATTCCGTAGCGGAGACCGCTCTTTCCTTTACATACTCCAATGCACACAAGGTAGAGGCATGCTGAAGGGCTACATCGTCCAGCTCCTTCCAAGTCTGTTGGGCCTTGACCAGCGTCAGCGTGCCAAAATGCTCACGATTGGCGCGTATCGGGATCGAATGGGCGCTTTTTTCCATGGAGGCATCGGCAGCAAGATCGGTGGATCCATGCTGGGTCACTTCAAAACCCAAGGCGTCAATGAGGGTGACGGCACCGCCGGTAAGCGTCGCAAGCTCTCCTGTAATGGCTGGCAGACCACCCTTGGAGAGAGCGGCTTCAATCATGCGGTTGTGAATGGCCTGCGAATAGGCGAGCGTCTCAAATTGGCGGTTGACGATCGGCTGCAAAATCGCTTTCGTGATGGTGGAAAAGTTGATTTCCGCTGGTATTTCAATCAGTGGCAGCTGCAGGTGATCTGCCATCTCGATAAAAGCGGCTGGGATCTCTCGCAAATAAAAGCCGGTATGAATGGCGACCCCGCTCAATTTTCGACTGGCTAAGGACGGGATGAAAGAAGCGAGGCGCTCTGAATTGTCAGCAAGACCAAAGCCTGTCGTAATGAGAAATTCGCCTTCCTGCAGCCTGGACGTATCCTCCAGCACTTCTACGATGGTGACCCAGCGGATGGGGTTATCCAAGCCGCCAGCCCCGGCGATCAATCTCGTCTGCACCATATCCGGCAGTTGAAGGGCCTCCCGAATCGAAATCGTCATCAGCGATCCCTCCACAAAAAGTTCTTTATACAAAATGTACAAAAGATTTTGTCACTTTTCCATGTTTTTTTGCCAGCTCGTCGGATGGCTACGGCTGCTCAGTCAGCTACGATGAAGGTAGAGAAAAGCGAGGTGGCGACAATGGAAAGAAGTTATGTAATCAAGCCTGAGCTGGGTAAGAACTATCCGGTGATCTCTCACGGAAAAGGAATTTACCTCTACGACACAGAGGGCAAACAATACATCGACGGGTGCAGCGGCGCAGTCACGGTGAGCATCGGCCATGCGGTGGACGAAGTCGTGGAAGCCATGTACGCGCAAGCCAAGGAAGTGTCCTTTGCCTACCGCTCACACTTTAGCAGTGACGCCGTAGAAAAGCTGGGTGCCAAGCTGGCAGAGTGGGCGCCTGGTTCCCTGAATTGGACGTTCTTCGTCAGCAGCGGGTCGGAAGCGACAGAGACCGCTCAAAAAATTGCGATTCAATACTGGCAGGAAAGAGGAAAGCCGACCAAGAGCCGCATCATTTCCCGCTGGATGAGCTACCACGGAATCACCATGGGAGCGCTCTCCATGTCCGGACACGTGCTGCGCCGCAAACGGTTTGTTCCGCTCTTGGAGGACTATCCGGCAATTACAGGGCCATATCCGTACCGCAAGCCGGAGGGAATGAGCCTGGAAGAGTATGGACTTGCGTGTGCCAACGAATTGGAGACGGCTATTCTCCGCGTCGGACCGGATCAAGTCGCGGCCTTCATCGCGGAGCCGGTCATCGGAGCCACTGCAGGCGCTGTCGTACCGCCAGATGGCTACTTCCAGCGCATCCGTGAAATTTGCGACAAGTACGATGTGCTCTTTATCGCCGACGAGGTCATGACGGGCATAGGGCGTACCGGAAAAGCATTCGGCGTCGATCATTGGGGCGTCGTTCCTGACATGATCACGCTGGGGAAAGGCATGAGCTCAGGATACACCCCGATGGCCGCTACCATCGTTTCGGAGGAAATCATCGAGACGATCGCGAATGGCAGCGGCCTGATCATGGCAGGACACACGTACAGTGCAAATCCGCAGTCTGCGGCCGTGTCGCTCGCTGTCCTGAACTATGTAGAAAAACACCAGTTAATCGAAAAGTCTGCTGAGCAAGGAGCCTATTTGCTGCAACGCCTCCAGGAGCTCGCAACTGAGTTGCCGCTGGTCGGTGACGCACGAGGATTAGGCATGCTGTGCGGCTTGGAATTCGTGAAGAACAAGCAAACCAAGGAACCATTCGCCCTGTCCGAAAATGTGAGCGGGAAGGTCATCGCCAAGGCATTTGAAAAAGGGCTGTTGGTCTACCCAGCAGTGGGTGGGATCGAAGGGGTCGCAGGTGACAGCGTGATTCTGGCACCGCCGCTGACGATCACGAAAGAGCAGATTGACGAGCTGATCAGCCTGCTAAAAGCAGCGATCGAAAGCGTACAGCAGGAGCTGCAAGAGAAGGCCCTGATCGGATAGAGAGGAGAGAGAGCTCGTGACCAACCGATTTGAAAAAGTGATCTCCATGGAGGAAGCGCTGACTCATTTCCACGATGGGATGACACTCATGGCGGGAGGATTCGGCGGGGTCGGCAATCCTCCTTCCCTGATCCAAGGCATCCTGGAAAAAGGAGTGCGGGATCTGACGCTGATCAGTAACGACACAGCCTTTCCACACATTGGGATCGGCAAGCTGGTGACAGAGAAGCGAGTCAAAAAAGTGATTGCTTCCCATATTGGCTCAAACCCCAACGCAGGAGCGCAAATGACGGCAGGTGAGCTGGAGGTTGAGTTTTGCCCCCAGGGAATCCTCGCGGAGCGCGTACGTGCAGGAGGAGTAGGCTTGGGCGGGATCTTGTCTGACGTCGGCATCGGGACGATCGCGGAAAAAGGCAAGCAGAAAGTCGTGCTGAACGGAAGGGAGTTCCTGCTGGAAACGCCGCTCACGGCCGAGGTGTCGATTGTCCACGCGAAGAAGGCAGATCGCTTTGGCAATCTGGTATTCGATACAAGCGCACGGAATTTTAACCCGCTGGTGGCAATGGCAGGGGATATCACCATCGTGGAAGCGGATGAAATCGTCGAAATCGGCGAGCTGTCACCGGAGGAGATCGTCACGCCCGGCGTATTCATCAACTTTATCGTGCAAAGTGAAGGGGTGAACTGGCAATGGGCATGGGAGAAGTAAAAGAAACAGAGACCTATCGAGAACGGATCGCGAGGCGAGCTGCCATGGAAGTCGAGGATGGGATGATCATCAATCTGGGGATCGGAATTCCCACGATGGTAGCCGATTTTATCCCTTCTGACGTCCGGGTCATGTTTCATGCGGAGAACGGGATCATGGGCACGGGACCAAGCCCGAAAAAAGGGGAGGAAAACCCGATGCTCTGCAATGCGGGCGGTTTTCCGGTCACGCTTGCGACAGGGGCTTCTTTCTTTGACAGTGCGACTGCCTTTGCCATCATCCGCCGCGGACTGCTGGATATGACGATTCTCGGGGTGCTTGAGGTCAGTCAGAGCGGGGATATCGCCAACTGGATCGTACCGGGCAAACGAGTGCCGGGGATGGGCGGAGCCATGGAGCTCGCGCAAAAAGCGAAAAAGGTCATGGTCGTCACCACTCATCTCGATAAGAATGGACGCTCCAAAATCGTCAGGGAATGCTCGCTGCCATTGACGGCGAAGGGGGCCGCAGATTGGATCATCACCGATATGGCTGTCATGCAGGTCATGCCAGACGGCCTCTACCTGCGGGAGGTCATGTATCCGTACTGCGTGGCGGATGTCATCGGAGCGACGGAGGCGGAGCTGAAAATGGACGGCGAGGTAGGCGTATTTCGATAAGCCGCTTCAAAACCAAATATCCACGAGTCAGGAGGAAGAGCATGGCAAACTGGCAATCTCTCATACGGGAACAGTTAGAGAAGGATCGGGAAGAAGCAGTCGCACTGCTGCAAGACTGGGTAAAAAATCCAAGCGTCCAAGGCGCAGAAGAATCCATCCAGACAAGCATCGCCAAAACATTGGATGCAATGGGAGCAAGTGTTGATTTGTGGGTGATGGAAGGCGAGGAACTTCTGAAGCATCCGTATTTTGTTTCCCCGCGGCAGGAGTTTGCAGGCAGTCCAAATGTAGTCGGGGTATGGAAAGGCTCTGGGGAAGGTCGCTCCATCATTCTGAATGGACACGTGGACGTGGTTCCGGCAGGGGACAGCGCCCAATGGAGCGATGATCCTTTCAGCGGCAAGGTGGAGGATGGCAAGCTGTACGGACGCGGCGCTACGGACATGAAAGGGGGAAACCTTTCTTCCCTTCTGGCTGTTTCGGTGCTGCAGAAACTAGGGGTAAAGCTGAAAGGCGACGTCATTTTCCAAAGTGTCGTAGAAGAAGAGAGCGGGGGAGCAGGCACGCTGGCGACGATCCTGCGTGGCTACAAGGCCGATGCAGCACTCATTCCTGAACCGACGAACATGAAGATCTTCCCGAAGCAGCAAGGGTCCATGTGGTTCCGCCTGACTGTCAAAGGACGTTCGGCCCACGGAGGGACTCGCTATGAAGGCGTGAGCGCGATCGAAAAAAGCTTGGCAGTGGTGCAGGCGATCGGCCGTCTGGAAAAGGAACGCAACGATCGCCTGGACGATCCGCTGTATGAAAAGCTGCCAATCCCAATCCCAATCAACATCGGCGTGATTGAAGGGGGAAAATGGCCGTCCTCTGTAGCGGATCTGGTCAAATTGGAAGGACGCATGGGAGTCGCACCGGGTGAACAAATGGAGGATGCCAAGGCAGAGATGGCAGCTGCCCTGAAAGCTCTGGCGGAGGTAGACCCTTGGTTCGCAGAGGCACCAGTGGAACTGGAATGGTACGGAGCGAGGTGGGTACCGGGAGCCGTAGCGGAAGATCATCCGCTGATGGAGATTCTGCAGCGCCAATTCGTGCAGGTGACAGGCGACCGTGCCGTTGTGGAGGCATCGCCGTGGGGTACGGATGGTGGGCTTTTGACCGCTTTGGCAGATACACCTGCGATTGTGGTAGGGCCTGGGGTTACGCAGGTTGCGCATTACCCGAATGAATACATTGTGCTGGACGACGTGCTGCGATGTGCCGAGATCTTTGCCCTGACGCTGATGGAATGGTGCGGAGTCGCTGATACAACGAACTAAAACGAGAAGGAGAGGGTTTTCCATGAGTCCGATCACGACCAAATTCATCCAATTGAAAACGGCAGTACCAGGTCCCAAATCACAAGAAATGCTCGCGAAAAAAGAGGCGAATGTGCCGCGCGGACCGTCCAATACCACACCAGCGTTTGTGGCCAAGGCCGAGGGGGCGCTGCTGACAGATATTGATGGCAATACGTTTATTGACTTTGCAGGTGCCATCGGATCGATTAATGCTGGGCACTGCCCGCCGGCGGTGGTGGAAGCGCTCAAAGAACAGCTGGATCAATACATACACACCTGCTTC
This sequence comes from Brevibacillus choshinensis, assembly GCF_016811915.1. Taxonomy (NCBI): domain Bacteria; kingdom Bacillati; phylum Bacillota; class Bacilli; order Caryophanales; family Paenibacillaceae; genus Brevibacillus; species Brevibacillus choshinensis. The sequence goes on from NZ_CP069127.1 coordinate 2,159,431, forward strand.
CACGTCATGATGTATGAGCCGTATGTGAAGCTCGCTGAAAAATTGAATCAGATTACGCCGGGGGACCACGCGAAGAAGACGTTCTTCCTGAACAGCGGGGCAGAGGCTGTGGAAAATGCGGTGAAAATCGCCCGCAAATACACAGGACGCAAAGCCATCATCTCGTTCGAGCGAGGCTTCCATGGACGCACGCTGCTCGCCATGTCGCTGACGAGCAAAGTCCGCCCTTACAAATATGAGTTCGGTCCGTTTGCGCCTGACACGTACAAAATGACCTACCCTTACTACTATCGTTCTCCGTACGGTGCTTCTCCCGAGGAGACGGATGCGGAAGTGCTGCGTCGTTTCGAAGACTTCTTCCTCGCCGAAGTGGCTGCGGACAACGTGGCGGCGATCATCATGGAACCGGTCCAAGGAGAAGGCGGATTTGTAGCCCCTTCGAAAACCTTCGTGCAGGGTGTAAGGGCCATTTGCGACAAGTACGGCATTCTCCTGATCGCGGATGAAGTGCAGACCGGCTTTGGACGCACAGGCAAAATGTTTGCGATGGAGCATTACGACGTCGTGCCCGACATCATTACCATGTCCAAGTCTCTCGGAGCCGGCATGCCGATCAGTGCGGTGACAGGACGCGCCGAAATCATGGATGCTCCGAATCCGGGTGAAATCGGCGGAACGTACGGCGGCAGTCCTCTCGGTTGCGTGGCGGCGCTGAAGGTCATCGAAATGATGGAGCAGGATGGCTTCTTGGAGCGGGCGAAGACCATTGGCGACACCATTCTCAAACGATTCGAGCAGTTCAAGCAGCAATTTGCCGAGGTGGGCGATGCGCGCGGTCTAGGCGCGATGTGCGGGATCGAGCTCGTGAAGGACAAAGCAAGCAAGGAACCGAATAAAGAGCTGACAGCAAAAATCGTTCAGGCTTGCTACCAAAATGGGATCGTTGTCATGTCCGCGGGGCTTTACAGCAACGTGATCCGCATTCTATCCCCGCTGGTCATTACCGACGAGCAGCTGGAAGAGGGCTTGAACGTGCTGGAGAGTGTGTTGGCTGAGCTTTGCACACCGAATCGCTAACGGACGGAGGAGATGGCCATGAAGAAAGCATGCTTTATTGGAGGGCAGTGGGTTGAAGCCGCTGCCTATGCCCCCTTGTATTCTCCATACAGCGGTGAAGAAATTGCTCAAATCCCGCAAGCAGATCCAGAAACCGTAAAAGCGGCGATTGCCGCAGCGGAGGAAGCGACCGCTGTCATGTGGAAAATGCCTGCCTATCAGCGGGCAGCCATTCTGGAAAAAATCGCGCACATCATGGATGAGCGACTGGAGGAAGCAGCCAGGATCATCGCGTTGGAAGCGGGAAAGCCCATCAAAACTGCGCGCGGCGAGGTCATCCGCACCATTCAGACCTACAAGTTCGCAGCCGAAGAGGCAAAGCGCGTCCACGGAGAAACACTCCCGCTGGATGCGGCCATCGGTGGAGAAGGCAGACTGGCGTACACGGTCCGCGAACCGCTTGGGGTAGTCGGAGCGATTACGCCGTTTAACTTCCCGATGAACCTGGTTGCCCACAAAGTAGGGCCAGCTCTCGCAGCGGGCAACGCCGTTGTGCTGAAGCCAGCGTCACAGACCCCTCTATCGGCCTTTTTCCTGGCTGAGGTGGCAGAGCAGGCTGGAGTGCCTGCCGGTGCCTTGAACGTCGTGACAGGCAGCGGAGCGACTGTGGGAGACCTTTTGGTGAAGGATCCTCGAGTAAAGGCGTTGACCTTTACAGGAAGCCCCGCAGTGGGGATCGATATTCGCAACCGGGCAGGGCTGAAGCGCGTCACGTTGGAGCTCGGTTCCAATTCGGCAGTCATCATCGATCGGGATGTGAATCTCGACGAAGTGATTCCGCGCTGCATTTTCGGTGCATTTGCCTACTCTGGTCAGGTGTGCATTTCCGTGCAACGCATTTATGTGATAAAAGAACGCTTTGAGGAATTCGTGAGCAAGTTCGTCGCGGAGACCAAGAAGCTGCGAGGAGGAGACTCCTTGTCGGAGGATGCTGATTATTCCGCAATGATCAGCCCGCGAGAGACAGAGCGCGCAGTGTCGTGGATCGAGGAAGCCAAGCTGCACGGAGCACGTGTAGAATGCGGTGGCGAAGTGGTCGATCGCATGCTGCAGCCGACAGTGCTGACAGGAGTTCCGGCGGATGCAAAAGTATCCTGCCAGGAAGTTTTTGGTCCGGTCGTTCTCATTAACGCTGTAGAGTCCGTCCAGGAAGCGATTGAGCTGGTCAATGATTCACGCTATGGCTTGCAAGCAGGCTTATACACGAGCAATCTGGGACTCGCGCTGCAGGCTGCCGACGAGCTGCATGTCGGGGGGGTCATGATCAACGATATTCCGACCTTCCGCGTGGATCACATGCCGTATGGCGGCGTCAAGGAAAGCGGGATGGGACGTGAAGGCGTGAAATACGCCATCGAAGAGCTGACCGAGATGAAATTAGTGGTCATCAAGAAGTAAAAGAGGAAAAGTCATGAAAACTGGCTCCCAAGCAAGCAGCTGGGAGCCAGTCAATCATTTGGAAGCATCCTCTTGCATTCGAGAGACTAGCTGTGCTATAGTAGAACTTGTTGAAACGTGGAGGGATACCGAAGTGGTCATAACGGGGCGGTCTTGAAAACCGTTAGAGTGCAAGCTCACGCGGGTTCGAATCCTGCTCCCTCCGCCATACATACGAGGATGCGCGTTCCGTTCTGAGTTCTCTGCAAGAGACTTGGGCGGAACGTTTTTATTTGCCAAAAGAATGACTGAAATTGTGCAATCTCCCTCCAATTCCAACATTTACTTGTGGAACCATTAGTCGACCAGATGCATAATGGATTTGTAAGGAAATCATCTAGTACAAACATCTTGGGAACTGCGGCGAACGAATCAGTGCAGAGAGTCGTCGCTATTTTTTTTGCACAAATAAGGCACTCTTTCCTGTATATACTTGTAGGCAATAGGTCAAAAATCCTGTATCTTATAGTTATTCACGTAAGTACTTAACGTACTACCCTTGACGCTCCAGCCTTTACCGGTTGGAGTTTTTTTTTGCTTCGAGCAGTGATTATCGGGGCAGCGACAGTCAAACGACCGTTTTTTTCCTCAAAATCCAGAAGAATCAATGTCGATGAATGAGGCGTAATGATATATCCTGTACGTAAGGACTCGATTGTTTCTTGGGGCCCTGCGGCAGCTTCAAAAATGCAGACGAAGCTGCCGTCTTTTTTGTGGAAAAATATCAGAATATACACGCAATAAAGAAAACAATGTATACTAGGAGGAAACGAAGCTAGGGGGCATGCACATGATCGAGGCCAAGCGCGTAAGGAGAAATACGTTAGGGGATATTCTCAGGCGGAGTCGCGGACGTTTTCCAGAAAAGACCGCTTTGCAGTTCGAAGAAGAGGCCCTTACATACAGTCAGCTCGATCGGATCGTCAACCAGGCTGCACAGGCTTTCATCTCCAAGGGCTTGCAAAAAGGAGAGAGGGCGGCCGTACTATCCCGCAACTCAATGGACTTTGTGATTCTCAACTTCGCTTTGGCCAAAGCAGGCATCATCATGGTACCGATCAACTACATGCTGAATCAAGAGGACGTGGCTTTCATTCTGGGACATTCAGAAGTCAGTGCCGTATTTGTCTCACCCGAGTTCCAGGAGCTCGCACAGGGGGCAATCAGGCTGTCAGACATGGTCCCCAAAGTGCAGGCGCTGATCTCCAAGCCAACCGCTCAGAGTGGAGAGTGGGTCCCATTTCGGGCGTGGATCCAAGAGGCCGATGATCAGGAGCCGGATGTGGAGCTCGATGATGAAGATGTCGCTCATATCTTGTATACGAGCGGTACGGAGTCGAAGCCAAAAGGGGTCATGCTGACGCATAAGAGCATCATTTCCGAGTATGTCAGCACGATCATCGATGGCGACATGAAAGAGGATGATGTCGCGATTCATGCCCTGCCCTTGTTTCATAGCGCACAGCTGCATTGCTTTTTAGGGCCTTACATATACCTCGGCGGAAGCGGTGTCATTTTGGAGGCGGCGACACCGGCAATCATGCTGGAGACGGTAGAAACGTTCCGAGCCACCCAGCTGTTCTGCCCTCCGACGGTTTGGATCGCGCTGCTGCGTTCTCCTGAATTTGCATCGCGCAATCTCAGCTCACTCAAGAAATGCTACTACGGTGCAGCAATCATGCCCGTCGAAGTGTTGAAAGAGCTGAATACGCGTTTGCCAGAGGCCCAGTTCTACAACTTCTACGGTCAAACTGAAGTAGCGCCTCTCGCCACGGTGTTAAAGCCAGGCGAGCAAATCCGCAAAGCGGGCTCCGCCGGAAAACCGTCACTCAATGTGGAGACGAAAATCGTAGATGACGAAGGAAACGAAGTGCCTCGTGGCAGCGTGGGAGAGATCGTGCACCGGACAAGTCATGCGATGATCGGCTATTTCCGTGATCCTGAAAAATCACAGGCTGCCTTCCAGGGAGGCTGGTTCCATAGCGGTGATCTGGGGATTATGGACGACGAAGGATTCATCACCGTGGTCGATCGAAAAAAAGATATGATCAAATCTGGCGGTGAAAATGTGGCCAGCAGGGAAGTGGAGGAAACCATCTACCTTCATCCCAAAGTATCCGAGGTGGCTGTCATCGGCATTCCTCACCCGTATTGGATCGAGGCGGTCACGGCAGTCGTGGTGCCGAAAGCAGGGGAGTCATTGACGGAAGAAGAAATGCTCGCGTTTTGCAAAGACCGTCTGTCTGCCTTCAAGGCGCCGAAATATGTGGTCATTGCGGATAATCTGCCGCGAAATCCGAGCGGTAAGATATTGAAACGGGAGCTGCGTCTGCGCTACGACGTTCTCGCAAAGCAGTAATTCCATGGAATCATGAAGCCCGCTTCACGGTTGGATGACCGGGAGCGGGCTTTTTCTAATGCGCTATTTTACCGTGGATACCGTAGGGTGATCGGGTTTGATGACTTCAAAGCGATACCCTTTGGATTTGAGGAACGTAATGACCTCTGGCAGTGCCTCCGCAGTTGGAGATTTGGTGCTGGAGTCATGCATCAGGATCACGATTTCCTTTTGATTCTTCACCTGCTGCTTGATGTTGGCCAGAGCGCTTTGTGCAGTGTACTTGTTGCTTCGGGCATCCCCATTCGTCACATTCCAATCGATGAAGATGTACTTCCGTTTATTCGCCTCCGCCTTGATGGCACTCATGACGGGATGGGATGGATTGTACAGCTTGGGATCTTGATACTTGTGACTCACCGAATTGGTGCTGCCGCCAGGATATCGGAATATCACAGGCTTGATTCCGATGGCATTTTCGATCAGCTGATTTCCTTTTTCCAGATCGGCAAAGAAAGCTTCCATGCTTTTGTACACGATGCGGTAATCGTGCGAGTACGTATGGCCGCCAATCGCATGGCCTTCTGCCAGGGTGCGTTTGAGGATTGCCTCGTGGCCTGGCACATTGCGACCGACGATAAAGAAGGTTGCTTTCACTCCGTACTTTTTCAGGGTATCGAGCACGGATACGGTCACAGCTGACGGACCGTCGTCAAACGTCAGGTAGGCGACCTTATCCGTGGCCGGTTTCGGAGCAGGTGTTGCCACAGGCGGCTTTACCGCTGGCTTTGGCGCAGGCTGAGCCGGTTTGGTTGTCGGCGCATTTGTACCGGCAGCGCCAGGCTTGGGTACAGAAGGCGTCTTCCCGTTCGCACCAGGCGTGGTCGGTTTAGGCGCTGGTGGAGCCGGCTTTTCTTCCGGATTGGGCTTCTGCGGCTGTGCCTGTTGCGCGACAATGGGCTTGCTGTGAATCGGTATGAGCGGCTGGTAAGGCTCATCTGCATAGATCAGAAATGGGTTGCGCTGCTCGCGAAAGCTGGCGAGCTGCTGCTGATAGGAAGCCTCGATTTCTTGCGGTGCCTTATTTTGCTCCAACAGATTTCCGATTTTGTCTGTTCCCATCATTCGGTCAAATAAACTGATTTCCGTTTCCGTGCTTTTCGGGACCGGAAACGGATACAGCTGACGAGCGTTTGCCAAAGCGTAGATTCCCGTTTTTACTGGGTTGAACTGGTGCGGATCGGTGATTTGTACGTTCACTCCACCTGCTGTTCCTTTGGTCTCTGGCAAGAAAACGACACCCGGTAAAAGACTGGCATTCATCAGGTCTGCGTATTGGCTGGAGGAAATCCCTTCGCCGCCAATCCAGGTATAGTTGTCGTCGTGACGGAGTGGAGTTCCCGCGCTGTGGCCAGTCGCCAAATATCCGAACACGGATGTCAGGGTAGGCAGATTTGGTGAGATCGGCACCCAAGTCAGCCCCGTGTCCTGAAACAGCATCGAGCGCGTATAGCCCTGCATGGGGACAACTGTTAGGTCAGCACCAATGTTTCGATTGAAGAATTGGGCCAATTCGCCGATCGTCATGCCGTGGGCCGTCGGCAGCGTATCTGTGCCGATGGAAGAAGCATAGGCAGGCTCAAGCAGCGGGCCGTCGACGAGTTTTCCACCTAATGGATTGGGGCGATCGAGCACCAGGATTGGTTTTCCCTGTTGCTTTGCCGCAAGCATGGAGTCACGTAAGGTTGTTATGTATGAATGACTACGTGCCCCTGAATCCTGCAGATCGACAAGCAGCATATCCATGTGGGCATACATGTCGGGAGCAGGTACCCGATTGGATGCGTTCCAGGTGTAGACAGGTATGCCGTAAACCGGATGGGTGTAAGTCAGAGCTGGTTTTTCCTGTTCCCACTTGCCGTCCAAGCCATTTTCGGTAGTGAACAACGCGACGAGGCTTACCGTTCTGTCCCTTCTCAACAAATCGATCGTACTGATGCCCTGGCTATTGATACCAGTCTGGTTGGTGACGAGTCCCACTTTTTTCCCATCGATCAACGAATGAAATTGATCGAACAGTACATCGCTTCCCAACTTTATGGCAGCGGTATTGGCGGAACTTCCACCTGGGGTAATGATGCTCAAGATGAGTGCAAGGATGAGGAAAGGAATCATTTTTTTCATCGACATGGCCTCTTTCAAAGTGAAAATATCGTCGTTGTATGTCCTATTGTAACGTTTTTTTGGAATAAGATGGTTTCATTTTTGTAACAATTTGAAAATAGTTCAAAGGGAGGAGGAAATCAGGCTCAAGATAGCAGAATTCACAATAATATCCCAGTGTTTTCCTGTATTTTGGAACTGGAATTCCTTGCATCCACCCCCTTCCTATAGTAGATTTAGAACCATGTGAATCTTTATTGAAATGGAGTGGACAACATGCTTAAAAAATTGGCCTCGCTTGTACTTGCGCTTGCTCTCGTACCTGTGGCAGCTTTTTCTGCTTCCGCTGCATCCGCGCCAGCAGCCATTAAAGTGGAATACAACAAGAAGGCAATCGTATTCCCTGACCAAAAACCAGTGATTCGTGACAGTCGTACCTTGGTCCCGATTCGACCGATTGCTGAAAGCCTCGGTTTTGATGTCGACTGGAATGAAAAAACGCGAACCGTGACGATCAACAAAGGAACCAACAATGTTCGCCTGGTCGTTACTCAAAAAATTGCCAAGAAAAATGGACAAACCATCAATCTGGATGTACCAGCTCAAATCATTAATCAACGCACAATGGTACCTGTACGTTTCATCGCAGAAGCCTTGACCTATCAAGTGAACTGGGATCAAAAAACGCAAACGGTTCTTATTGCGGACGAGCAGTCCACTCAGCCAAATCCATCGACTGATAAGCCAGCTACGAGCACAGGGCAAAAGCAGCCAGATGCGAACACTGCTTCATTGATCGACCGTTCTTCCCTTTTTGCGAAAACGTTCACCATCGCGACTATCGGCCTGTATCGTGTAAGTGGCACCGTAGAGCCTGGCAGTGATGTAACCGTTACGCTGGAAGACAAAACCTTCGAAGTCGAAGTCAAATCAGACGGTACCTTTGAATTCAACAAGGACACGTATGACGGCATTCGCAACTACACGCTGAAAGCCGAAAAAGACGGGAAAGTCGATACATTCGAGGGCGAATTTGTAAGTAATTAGGGTTTCTTTTGCTGAGTAAGAACACCTCCGGCACACCACACTAAGTGCAAGGAGGTGTTTTTTGTTGAGACGAATTCAAGTGGGAATTTGCTCGGCGATGATCCTCGCCGGTTTGGTAGCAGGCTGTTCGCCAAACAAAGAACAGGGCTCGGAGGACATGAACGGAAATCAGGCCAAGTTCGAAGCACAGGGCATTAATTTTCGTAACGACAATGCAGGGATGGACAAAGGACCGGCTGCGATGATCAGTCAAAAGTACGTCCACCAAAGAGAGCCCCATCTGGTGTCCAGACTGGAGCGGCATGCAGAGAACATTCCAGGGGTAGTGGATATCAAGGTATTGGCTTACAAAGATACGCTTCTGGTCGGTGTTCTGCCAAGTGACACCCCAAAACCGGATGAACCCAATCGAAGACCTTCCATCGCCCACACGCCGGGAAAAATCGTCAGGAACGACAATGGACATACGGACGCCTTGCAGCGACGCGTGGTCGACAGGATGAGAGTACGCTTGCAGACAGAGAGTCGCTACAATGTGATGTATGTTTCGACCAATCGGGCGCTTTATGACAGGGTAGCAGATCTGCATGAGAGGATCGTTCGCGGAGAACCGGTAAGTGACGAAGCTTTCCAGGTCTTGATCAATGACATGGGCTATACAATCAAAGGCTACAACCTGATCGACTGACAAAGCTCCACCTGGATGCCCGGGTGGGCTTTTTAGCATGTAAAATGGCTGTGCAGGCAGGAAATGAAGGGCAAAATGGGGAAAGTAACGAGAGAGAAGGAGAACGGCAAGGAGTGCAAGTCCATGAATACACCACAGGTCTCGATCACAAAGATTACCCCGCCAAAGCCAAAGCCATACGTGCTAAGACGCCCGTCTTTGGCGAAAAAGCTTCGTTTGCTGCATCACGTTCCACTTTGCGTCGTGCATGCAGCTACCGGCTACGGGAAAACAATGACGGTCGCAGCCTATTTGCATGACGCCAAACTGGACACGAGCTGGTACTTCCTCACAGAAGAGGATCTGCAGCTGTCTGTTTTTTTGTACGGGTTGGTGGAAAGTGTACGCCGGGTGTATCCCGGGTTTGGGAAATCCATCGTAAGCAGCCTCGCTATGTCTACCGATGAGGAACGGGAGCCGGAGCGTCTAGCGGAGCTGTTCGTGCGAGAGTGGCACAAGCTCGATCCGGATCACGGCCACATGATTGTTTTGGACGACTATCCGCATATGGAACCGAGCAGCCAGGTAGATACCTTTGTCCGGAAACTGGCTGGAAAGCTTCCGCATCAACTCAAGCTGATCATTTTGTCCCGCTACAAATTTTGTTGGCCAGAGCTGGAGCTGTGGAAGGCGCGGGGGGAATGCCTGGCAATCACGGCAGAAGATCTGATATTTTCCAGGGAAGACACGGAAGCGCTCTTTCAGGATGAATATGATGTGTGGCTGACTGCTGAAGAATGGGAACGAATCGACCATGTCTCGCGTGGCTGGGTATTGTCCCTGCGTTTTTTAGGAGAGAAAATGTCCGCCGGCGCATCGGTAGCCGAGAGCCTGCGGGATTTGGCTCGCCTGGTTCATTTACTGGAAGCGGAAGTGTGGCTGCGACTGGATGAGCAGCTTCAATTGTTTTTGCTGAAAGCAGCGGTCCTCGAAGAATTCGAAGAGGAAGACTGCCGTCAGATTATTGGTGAAGAAGGCGTTGGCTTGCTTTCCCATGTCTACCGGCTCAATTTGTTCATCCAGGTTGATTCCCAGGGGAAGCATTCCTTTCATCCGCTGTTTCATAGGCTGCTGGCGAGCAAACTCGCATCGAATCGTGAATTGTATCTGCAAGTGAACGAAGCAGCTGCCCTCTGGTACAGACGAAAGGGAGAAGAGGGAAAAGCCTTTGAACATCTCCAATTGGCTGAAAAGTGGGATGTGCTGGGAGAATGGCTGTGTCATGCGTCCGAGCGACTGCTGACTGAGGGCAAGCTGGATATCCTGTATCACTGGATCACGCTGTTGCCGGATGCCATCAAAGAAGACAAGCACTCGCTGTGGTTTTACCAGGCAGAGGTCGAACGCTATCGCTGTCATTATATTAAAGCATTTGGATCGTACGAGCATTTTCTCACGCTGTGCCGGGGCAAACACGATTTGGCCGGGCAATGTAGAGGGCTGGAAGGAATGGCGCGTGTCCACCTCGACAGCGTTCAAGGAGTGCGGGCAGAAACGCTGTTAAAGCAAGCGATCGAGCTGCTTCCTCCCGCCGAGCAGGGGCTAGAGATGGCACCTCGCCTTTTCCGTCTGTTAGCTGAGATTTATACCAATCGCGGCGATGCGAAGCAGGCTGCTGAGTGGTACAGGCGGAGCCAGGAGCTGGAGCAAATGACAGAAGTGGAACTGGAGTCACGTCTGCTGTTTCGGACAGGACGCCTGCAGTCCTCCATCGAATTATTGGAACAAAAATCGCTGGTGGAGCGAAATAAGCATCCGAAGCTGACCCGATCCTATCGGGAAACCTCACTCTTGCTGTCCTTTGTGTATGCACTGAACGGAGAATGGGAAAAGGGATGGCAAGCGGCGGAAACGGCGATCGAGCTGGGACGGGCGGCCAATTCCCCGTTCGTGGAAGCAAACGGGTATGTGCGCAAAGCCCACGCGGCATTGATCAGCCAGCAGCTGCCTGCCGAAGAAATCCGGGTGCTCTACGAAAAAGGCTTGGTCATGATGGAGGAGCTGCAATCCACCCGTGGAAAGTCGGAGACGTTGCTCGGGCTCACACTGCTCCACGGCAGGGAAAAGTCACTGGATCTGGCCTTGCAGTACGGAAAAAGAGGCATGCAGGAGACAGAGGCAATGCGCGATGACTGGCTAAACAGCTTGGTGCGCATGGCGATCGGGATGGCGTATGCTGCCTATGGCAAAGATCAAGAGGCGCTGGACATGTTCCGAGATTGCGCCGAGCGTCTCAGCCTTTGCGGAGACAGCTACGGGGTCGCCACCTGCCAGCTCTGGCTCAGCTTTTTGGCGTATCGCAGCAAGCAGTGGGAGCTGTTCGTGCCTGCAGTGACTCAGGCGCTCTCCTTGATGCAATCAGGAGAGTACCTCTTTTTACTGCAGCGTCCGACGATGCTTACACTGCAGGACGTCCAGCAGCTGATGCCTGTCCTGATCGAGGCTGAACGGCGTCAGGTCTATTCCGATTACGTCTCGCAGCTGCTCAATGATCTAGGTCTGCAAAACGTGACGTTCCATCCGGGGTATACGCTGCGGATACAAACATTGGGACAGTTCCGCGTCTGGCTGGGAGAGCAGGAGCTGAGCGAAAAAGCGTGGCAGCGCGGAACCGCGAAGCTCTTGTTCCAGCTGCTCTTGACCAAACGGCAGCATCTCTTGGCGCGCGAGGAAATAATGAACAGGCTGTGGGCGGACAGTGATGAGGAATCTGCGATCCGCGACTTCAAAGTGGCTCTCAACGCGCTGAACAAAGCGCTGGAGCCAAATCGAGCGGCACGGGCGGAAACCTTTTTCATTCAACGCCACGGAAGCTCGTACGGCTTTAATCTGGCCTCAGGATACCATATCGATGTCGAAGAATTTGAAAGGCTGGTGACGCTCGGGATGGCACAGCCAGATCCAGCCCAAGGTGCCATCCTTCTCGAAAAAGGACTCAGCTATTACCAGGGTGACTACTTGCCGGAATGCCGTTACGATGACTGGTGTGTCGAGGAGCGGGAGCGATTGCAGGTGCTTTTCCTGCGCGGAGCGGAGCGAGTGGCAAAAATCAGGCTGGAGGACAACCGCTTGGAGGGTGTGATTCGCTGGTGCGAGGCCATTCTGCGAGTCGACGATTGCTGGGAAGAAGCGTATCGACTGCTTATGACTGCCTATTATCGGTTAAACAATCGGGCACAGGCAATTCGCTGGTACGAAAAATGTGTGGCCAAGCTGCAGGAACAACTGGGAGTAGCCCCTATGGCTGCCACGCAGGAGACATATCAAATTATCATGACACAGTGAGAGACCGCGATAGAGCGGTCTTTATTTTTTTTTGCTTGGACATCCGATTCTCATGAAAATAGCAGCGCTTGACAAAACTAGGAAGGAATCATACACTATTTTTTGTACTGACCAGTCAGTTCAAAAAGAAAAGGAGGATGGGAGTGATGGCATCGTCAAAAAAAGACCAAATTGCGCAAGGGGCACTTACCGCGTTTGCCCAATACGGATTTAGTGAAACATCGATGGACACGATCGCAGAGGTAGCGCAGGTAGCAAAGGGGACTCTCTATTACCATTTTTCCACGAAAGAAGAGCTGTTCTTGTACGTCATCGAAAAAGGCGTGAAGATGCTGATTTACCATGTAGACAGTGTCATGCAAAAAGAGGAATTGTCGCTGGAAGACCGCATGATGAGTGTGTTGGATGAGCATCTTCGCTTCTTTTCCGAAAATCAGGAACTGTGCTTCCTTCTCTTGAGCTTCTTTACGGGAGACGAACAGAGGGATCAAATGGTGGGAAGGCTTTTGACCGGCTACTTCACGACTATGGAAACCTACATGACCGATTTGCAGCAAAAAGGCCACATACGTGCAGATGCGGAGATTCGGACGGTGGCTTCTGCACTGTTTGGCATGATCGGTTTCACCGTATTGCGCAAGCAGTTTCGCAAAGAACCGCTGCAAAGCGAGGCAGGTCGGCTGACGCTGCGGAATATGCTGGCGGGCATTTTACAAAAGTAAACCAGAATAACAGAAATCCACATACACAAAAGAGGGGAAAACCAGATGAACAAGCGTGCATGGATCGGGGTAGCTGGCTTTGCTGCCGGCGTTGCAGTTTTGGGTACCGTATTATTTGGACCGGGGGTGAGCAATGTATCCGGACAGCCAGCGGGTAAGCTCTCGGGTGTAATCGAGGGAACGGAAGTCGATCTCTCTTTTAAAATGGGGGGTTCCATCGAGCAGCTCTCCCTGGTAGAGGGGGACGAAGTAAAGGCAGGACAGCTGGTTGCGACACTGAACAGCGAAGAGCTGCTGGCGAAAAAAGAACAGGCTGAGGCAGCCTATCATCTCGCGCAAGTGAAGCTGGAGCAGGCGAAGAAGGGCGTCTCCGTGACAGACAGCTCTAGCGTCGCACAAGTGGAACAGGCACAAGCGGTGGTCAGCTCTGCAGCAGCGCAGCTGGCGGCAAATAAAAACGGGGCGCGGGCGGAAGAAGTCTCCCAGCTGAAAGCGAAGGTACAGGCGACAGAGACCGCCAAGCAGATCGCAGCCACCAATCTGGAGCGGATGAAAAAGCTTTTTGCTGAAGGAGCTGTGCCTCAGGCGAAAGTCGAAGAAGCCGAAATGCAGCATCAGCAGGCAACGGCTGAAAACAAAGCGGCTGTCGAACAATTGAAAATGGCGCAATCCGGGGCGAGAAGCGAGCAAATAGACGCAGCGCAGGCACAGCTCGATCAGGCGAAAGCGGCTTACAATCAAGCGGTGGCTGCCCGTGGCCAAGTAGGTCTGAAAGAGCTGGACGTGAAATCGGCTGAGGCTGGCGTACAGCAGGCGAAAGGCGCTCTGGCGGAAATCGAGGCTTATTTGAACAATACGAAGCTGACAGCCCCTGTTGACGGGATCGTGAAATCGGTGGCTGTGCAAAAAGGCGAACTGGTCGCTCAAGGCTTTACCGTACTGACCATCCAATCGAAAGCAGACAACTATGTGAAATTTTATGTAAATGAATACGCGCTGTCTTCCGTAAAAGCGGGAGATGCCGTGAAGCTGTACGTACCTGCCCTGAAGCGCGATGTCGAGGCAAAAGTGGTAACGGTGGCACCGGCAGCAGACTTTGCGGTGAAAAAAGCTACTCAAGAATTAGGAGACCGCGATATCCGCTCCTTCCAGGTAAAAATGCTCGTTGCCGATTCGGAATTGCGTCCGGGACTGACCGTAGAGTGGAGTGTCGAAGGGGCTGGTAACGGTGAGTAAGTTCTCCCGCCTCTTCTGGACAGAGTGGCAAAATCTTTTTACCAATAAAACAATTCGTACGATCATCTTCATCGTTCCTCTGATGTACTTGACGTTGTTTGGCTTTCTCTACAGCGAGAAAAAAGTCATGCACATTCCGACTGTCATGGTCGATGCCGATCAGACGGAACTGAGCCGGGAGCTGTATCGTGCCTTTGAGGTCGATCAGACCTTCCAGATAGGCTCTATCGTAGGAACAGAAGAAGAGGCGATGAAATTGATCGACAAGGGCGAAGCAAACGTCGCCCTGATCATTCCGCCGGATCTGGAAAAGAACGTGAAGGCGGGGCGGGAGGCAGAGGTGCTGACGGTCATCGACGGCAGCAACATGATGATCTCCAATACGGCTGTCAGGGCTGCCAGCACGGTAGTCAAAACGGTCTCGGCAGGGGCGACCCTCAAGAAGCTGGAAGCCCATGGTGGCTGGGGGGAAGAGGGAAAGAACCTGTACACCGGCATCGATTACCGTTACCGAGTGCTGTACAATCCGACGTTTAGCTATATGTCCTTTATGGTGTTCGGCCTAGCAGGGACTGTCTTGCAGCAAGTCCTGTTCCTGGGAATCGCCATTTCCGTCACTCAGCAAAAAGAAGCGGGCACATGGCGTCAGACGATGGAAAACAACAGCTTTTGGGCCATAACGATCAGCAAGATCCTCCCTTATTTCTTGGCAGGAACGCTCAATATGTTCATTGGCTTTACGCTGCTCCTCAAGGTGTTCGAAATCCCTTATTACGGCAGCACCGTAAATCTCATGCTGGTGGCAAGCGCATTTAACCTTGCTGTTTTGTCAATCGGGTATGCCATCTCGTTTTTCTCCAAAGATCAGCTGCAGGCGACCCAGACAGCCATGCTCATCGCGGTCCCATCCTTCATGCTCTCGGGCTTTACCTGGCCGTTCATGTCCATGCCGGCAGCGGTGGCGGCGATCGGTAAATCTTTGCCGCTGACGTATTTTCTGCATGGTGTAAGGGAAATTTTAACCAAAGGACATGGCCTTTCAGCGGTAACTTCCGATCTGCTCGTATTAGGCTTCATGACGGTGCTGGGGCTGTTCGCGGCTTATGTTATTTTTATTTTACAGACAAGGAAAAAAATGGTAAAAACAAGTGAATCCGCTGCGGTTTAGGTAGAGATTTGGAGAAAAGAAAACCTTGTGCAATAAAGAATCTTTCCTTTATACTTACTTAAAAAAGGCAGATTCTTCAACGCAAGGGGGACATTATGTCAGCGACTCATTTGAAGCAATTGTGCGAAGAGACGTATACCAAGTTGAAAAAGGTAAGCATGGAAGTGGAACGCTACTTGAACCAGGTAACCTTGAACAGCCTAATTTCACAGTCCGGTGATCCGGAAGAGTACGAATCTTACTATCGCAGCTACCTATCAGACTTGCGCCATTTACTTGTCTACTGTGAAAATGCGTACGACAGGCTGGGGGTTTCCCTGCGCCGAGCACGATTTAATGAGGAGTTTGCCGAAGAAGTGTTGTATCAGGTATACCATACCTGCATTAATAACTTCTATTACCCCAAAGGCGAGGTCTACGACGAAGACGGGCGCTATTCCTATACCGGACAAGATGCGATCATCTTCCGCAAGAAGGTTACACCTGAGCTGCAGCAGTTAACGCTCGCTCTGTCCAAGGTATTTGAACAAATGCGTGACGATCTGCAATATTATGAGACGGATTACATTACGAAAAAACGGATGCAAAAGGAACAACCACAGCTGTAGCATAGTCAGCATGGGAATGCATGCATCACGTTGCTAGGAACATAAATAAAGAATGGATAGGGTTTCAGGTGCAAACTGAATCCCTATCCATTTTTGTTTGGTCTTAGACGCCAACAGGCTGACGGATGTGCAGCATCCGCTCTTCCACTTGTTTCAGCATGCTGATGAGCGCGCCATCCTCCACGTCTGGAACGGCAGCGAAGTTGTGGTAGGCGACGCGGTAGCCAAGCATCTGCAGGGTACCATCGACGATTTGCTTTTCAACGACGGCGTCCATTCCGGAAGTGGCCATTTCCTTTGCTGATGCACGGGTGGTGGTAAAAACAATCGCCTGCTTGTTGGTCAAGAGCCCGACCGGACCTTTCTCTTCATAGCGAAAAGCGAATCCGTGGGTGAAAACCCGATCGATATACCCTTTCAGGATCGCAGGCTGGGACCACCACCACACCGGATAGATCATGATGAGAAGCTCGGAGTCTGTGATCAGCTCCTGTTCTTCCAGAATGTCAGCAGACGCAGTCCCTTGTTCGACAAGACGCATGTCATCCGCCTGAAAGACGGGCTGAAATGGCATCTTATACAGATCGCGCAGGTTGTATTCGATGTTTTGCTTATCCAGTGATTGCGTGACACGTGCGAGTATTTCATGACAAAAGCTGCTGTTTCCTTCATGGGCAAACACGATGCAAGCTTTCATAACGACGCCTCCTACAAGATGGGGTTACTCAAATCCGAATCGCAAACGCAGAAGAAATTTATTTAACAGGCCACCGATGGTTTGTGGCGGCTGCTCCGTCTTTGCAGGCGCAGTTTTTAGTTGCTTCAGTGTTCGGCTGACATCAATCATGCCGTAGCCATAGAGCTGATCATGTCCGGGAGGGCCGAGATCGAGCGCGGATTTTCGAATGATTTCCATTACATCATGCGATTTCATATCGGGATGAACGGAACGGACAAGCGCAGCGAGAGCCGCGACATGGGGACAAGCCATGGACGTGCCGGACAATGACGCATAGTCGCTGGAAATGTACGTGCTGGGGATATCCACGCCGGGGGCTGCCACATCGACGTAATCCCCGAAGTTGGAGAAATCGGCTCGCTCCTTGTTGTGGTCAACTGCCGCGACGGAGAGAACCTCATCATAGGCAGCCGGAAAGCTGGGCTGATCCGATGCGTCGTTTCCGGAGGCGGCAACCAAGACTACATTGTTGTCGTAAGCGTATTTGCACGCTTCTTTGAGCGCGGCAGAAGACGTGTAGTTACCTACGCTGAGGTTGATGACATCAGCCCCGTTATCGGTTGCCCAGTAAATGCCCTGAGCAATGTCTACGGCTGAGCCAGAGCCATCAGCCCCAATAGCTTTGACAGGCATCAGCTTGCTCTTCCAGGTCATTCCGGCGATGCCGTTTTTATTGTTCGTCTTTGCCGCGATGATCCCCGAGACATGAGTGCCGTGCCCGTTGTCATCCTGCGGCTTGTTGCTGTCATCGAGAACGTTGTAGCCTTCGACGAGCTTCCCTTTGAATTCCGGATGGTTCATATCGACCCCGGTGTCCACGACCGCTACGATCACATCGCTGCTGCCCTCGCTCACATCCCAGCTCTGCTCCATACCGATCAGGGGGAGATTCCACTGATATTCCGTGTAGTACGGATCATTGGGTTTGCGGTTTGGCAGCAGGAGGAAGTTGGGTTCAGCATAGACGGAATCAGGATGCTCCGCAAATTTTTTCATCAGCTGCTTCGTCGTCAGGCTGCGGGATTTGATAATCATGAATTTGCCAAAATCCCGCTTGATTTTGGCGTCCAAGGAGGAGACCATTTTGTCGATCGTCTTTTGATCGGGCCTCGGGTGGAATCGTACAACCACCTCATGCTCAACATAGTGGCTCCGATCCCGGGGATTATGGTGAAGCGTCTGAATGTGGCTCTTCTTTTCCAGATCCCGCCGAATGTCCTTTACCTGTTCAATATAGTTGATTCGAGGAATGCTTGCTGTAAGTGAGGTGACTTTGGGATGGGGTTCGCGCATTTCCTGCTCTGCATTTTGATGCATGCGATAAGGAATTGCGACCAGCCCGACCAATGCGACTGCAACAACAATCGGGGCCAAACGCAAAAAAATCACTCCCTCATGTGCTTATGGATATATCCTGCACATGAAGAGAGTGATTATGAAGGTAAAAGCTTACATTCGATTATTTAACGGACGAATAGGCGAAGGGGCTGCAGTCTGCCGCAGAGAGCGGCGTGGAAGCTTCCAGCCACGATAGACAGAGACCATCCGGCAGACAATAACCGCGACGAACAAGGCATAAAGCTCAGGCACGGAGGTCGCCCATTTCATGCCGACAGCAAGTCCAGCGACCATTGCCCAGACCGCGTAGATCTCCTCTTTGAACACGAGAGGCTTGCGACCCGCCAGAACATCACGGATGATACCGCCGCCGATCCCCGTCAGTACAGCCGCTACAATCGTGGCACTGAGCGGGTAGTTCATTTGAGTGGCGTACATGGCACCCTGAATCGCGAAGGCAGACAATCCCACAGCGTCGAAAAACATGCCCCAGCGATTCCAATAGCCGATATATTTGTGGGGGAGAACAAAGACAATGAACATCGAGACGAGTGCAATGGTAAATAGTGTTCCCTGATTCCAAAACGCCGTGAGCGGAATTCCCAGCAAGATATTACGCAAGATTCCCCCGCCGAATGCGGTAGCCATTCCAAGCACAACGACACCGAGGAGATCGTATTCCTCTTCCATCGCGATCACAGCGCCACTGATGACGAATGCGACTGTTCCGATGATATTAAACCATTCCCAAGACATGCGAAAACCTACATCCTTTCTAGATCAGACCAAGTTGTAATAAACCATGATGTATGCCGTCATCATCAACATGACGGGTGATGCGGTTCGCCAGCGGCTTCAGCTCTTCATGCGCATTCCCCATTGCCACTCCCATCCCGACGTACGAAAGCATTTCCTTGTCATTCAGGCCGTCTCCAAAAGCGACTGCTTCGTCGGGGCTGAACCCGAAATGACGCAGAGCCGCCTCGATGCCGCGGGCTTTGGATCCGCCCTCCGGCAATACGTCCAGCACGTGCTCGTGCCAACGAACGTAAGAGACTTCATGAAAGCGTCCGACGTACGGATCTTGCTCCTGTGCATTGCAATAGAGGAAGGCTTGGTAAATGGGGGCTTCCTCCCAATAGCGATGACGGTGCAAAGGTGCCGGCAAGCGCAAAGAGTCAAACGATTCGATCACGTGCGGATGGTCCTCGACATTCGCGTAGCAGCTGTCTGCGCTAAGGAATACCATCGGATGCTGATTACCATCCGCCATGCTCTCCAATTTCGCCAATGTCGCCATTTCAAAGGGCGTATGGTGAATGACGTTTCCCTTGCTCACCACGTAGGAGCCGTTGAAGCTGACAAAGGTATCGATGCCGAGCTCTTGGGCGATAGGGGACAGATGGTAAGGGGAACGTCCGGTAGCGATCGCGATTTGTACGCCGTTTTGCTTCAAACGCTGGACGGCTTCTACTGTTGCGGCAGGAATGACGTGCCTGGTATTCAGCAGGGTTCCATCGATGTCAAAAAAGACAATTTTGTACGCCATTTCTCTTTTCCTCTCCACTCTTTCTCTGTAGTATCGAAGGATCAGCGCCACTTACCGCTCATCCACATTTTTGCAGGCAAAATAGAAAAAGGAATGTCGGGAAAAGACATTCCTTTTCACTTTGCTATTAGAATACAGCCAGTTCCGTCTCGCTGTCAAATACGTGACATTTGGACAAATCCATTCCTAATTTCACACTCATACGGGGCTTCAGGCCTTCTCGGGCATCTACGCGAGCGACCATTTGGGTATTGCCAATATTATGGAAGTAAACGTACAGCTCAGAGCCCATGTTTTCCACGACATCGACCTGGGCTGTTAGGAAGCTCTCAAATGGATTGGCTTCCATGAACTGGGCGTCACTGTACAGATCTTCAGGGCGGATGCCAAAAGTGACGGGTTTGCCCACGTATCCCGAATTTCGAAGCTGTTTGGCCTTGTCTTCAGGGAAGGTGACGTGAATCTGGTCGCTTTCAAATACGACTTTGCCTTCCAGCTCCTTCACGTTCCCTTTTACAAAGTTCATGGCGGGAGAGCCGATAAAGCTCGCCACAAACAGGTTCAGCGGGTGATTGTAAATCTCAGTCGGTGTCGCCACTTGCTGGATCAGCCCGTCTTTCATGACGACGATGCGGTCGCCCATCGTCATCGCCTCAGTCTGATCGTGCGTCACGTAGATGATGGTCGTGTTCAAGCGCTGGTGCAGCTTCAATATTTCGGTGCGCATCTGCACGCGCAGCTTGGCATCGAGGTTGGAGAGGGGCTCATCCATGAGGAATACTTGAGGCTCACGCACGATCGCGCGGCCGAGAGCGACACGCTGACGCTGACCCCCTGACAATGCTTTGGGCTTCCGATCAAGCAAGTGAGAAATATCCAGAATGCGGGCCGCTTCCTGAATGCGCTGTTCGATCTCTGCTTTGGCAAACTTGCGCAATTTCAGGCCGAACGCCATGTTTTCATAGACGTTCATATGGGGGTAGAGGGCATAGCTTTGGAATACCATGGCGATATCCCGGTCTTTGGGAGCGACGTCGTTCACCCGTTTGTCGCCGATGTACATGTCGCCTTCTGAGATTTCTTCCAAACCGGCGATCATCCGTAAGGTCGTCGATTTGCCGCATCCCGATGGGCCTACCAGGACCAGAAACTCACGGTCCTGTATTTCGAGATGAAAGTCGTTCACCGCCGTGACGTTGTTTCCATAATTTTTATAGATGTGGTTGAGTGTTACTTTGGCCATTTTCTTTGGCACCTCCAGGGCAAAGTGAAGGGAAGTGATCGCAAAGATGTATGGATCTCATGTTACCAAGCGCGCAAGGAGGGGACCACGGTCAAATTGCACGAATTGTTTGGTCAATTTACCGAAAGAGAAGGAGCTGCTTCAACAGGACGGCGTGGGAAAACTGTCTGGGGTCCAGACCCGTTTGCTCCGTCAGCTTGTCCAGCCGATACAAGAGGGTATTTCGATGCAAAAAAAGCTGTCGAGCCGTATCGCTGATATTCAGTTGACAGCGAAAGAGGGTCTCTAGCGTTTCAATCTGCTCCTCATTCAGGGCAGAAGCCGTAATCGATGCCTGGAGGCTTTTGGCGATTTGGCGAGCAGTGTCGGCGGGTAAAGAGATGGCCCATTGCTCCAGCGGATATTGCCAGCTGCCAGCGACCATGACACGTGGACAAAATTGCGTCAGGGCTTGGGATAAGGTCAGCAGCTGCCGAAATGATTTTTCTAACGAAAGCGGTGTAGAAATTGGCAATGCAACCGTGAGGCGAACATGCTCCATGCGTTCCGTGGCTATGAGATCATGGAGACCGGATGCCCATTCCAGATGCTCTTCGGGATCGCATTGATTTCCCAGCATGGAGAGGGGTACGAGCAGCAAATAATAGAGAGACCCTAGAGGAATAAACGTAAGAGAGGGATTCTCCCCTTTAAAAAAGTCGTGAAGCAGCGGCTGCAAGGAACTCCATTCCAGTTTGCTATCCGGCCGACAGCGTTCGATCAGAAAGACGGCTCGCTTTTCACGCCAGGCCCATAGCTGCTCCAAGCGAGAGGGAGGAGGCAGCAAATGGGAGCCTGTGGAGATGCTCAGCAGCCATGCTGAGACTTGAGACGTGAGGGGTACCTCGGATTTGGGCGGCTTCGGAGAGAAAAAAAGGGCGAGCAAGGCACGGGCGGAAGGATGCCAAGAGGCGCTCTCGATGAATACGAGGGAGACCATCTCGTTGTCTTCGGCCCTTGCTACGAGCTCCCAGCCTTTCTGCTCCTGCTCGAGAACGATCTGCTCGGCTTCTGTTTGAGAGGTCTTCATGTACACAATCGGCAGGTCGGTTTCCCGCCGAATGCGATCAGTGTGATTCATCCATTGTTCCATGTCAATGCCTCCGTCACACACCTGAGAAATACTTCCATTATACATTAGTCAAGCGCGAGTGTGGCAGATGCTTCCTGCAGGGAGGTGGATATTCCTGCTTGCCCGTGCTTCAGAAAGGCGGTGCCGGCAAGCGTGTGCAGCGTCATCTCCGGCCGTGAGCGCAGACGGACATTCAGGCCGGTCTGTCCCAAGCCTTCGCTGATGTAAAACGGACGGCCGTCAACCCGATGCAGGCCTTTGACCATGTTCAGCTTGGGCAGCTTCCCCATTTTTGCGAGATGGAAAGGCCGTGGCCAGTGAATCTGTCCACCGTGAAAATGACCGGATAGCAGGTAATCGTACGGAAAGTCTTTCATGTGCAGCACGACATTGGGATCGTGAGTGAGCACCAGGCGTGCGCCTGTGTCAGGCACGTTTTGAAAGGCCTTTTTCAACTGGCTGTGCCCCGTGGAGAAGTTGTCTACCCCGATAATGTGCCATTCCTGGCCGGCGTGGAAAATAGTCTCGTGCTGATTGATGAGTACTCGGCAGCCGATTCGCACAAGCTCTGTTTTCAGCAAAGCGAGCTTGGACGGCGACAACACGTAATCGTGATTGCCCAAGACCACGTACGTACCGAGAGCCGGCTTCAGAGACATGATCGTTTCCACGTATTGAACCGCCTTCGGAATATTTTTGTGGCGATCCAAAAGATCACCGGTAATCGCAATCAGATCAGGGGAGCAGTCAGAGAAATCATTGACGATTTTGGAAGCTTGCACAGACAGATTTTCCATATGCAAATCAGACAGGTGCAAGATCGAGAGCGGCTCGATATGAGCAGGATCTGGCAGTCGGCGTGAGGGCTGTAACGGAATGGATACATAATTGGTATGAACATCAAATGTATTGCGGTAAGCGCGAATGAAAAGCAAGGCAATCGCAATTGCAAGGATCAGCCATAACATTTCCATGTGCCATCTCCTTCTTTGATGTGAGTACTGCCCATTATACTAGATTTAATCCTGCTCCGAATAAGTAGGTTATTGGCAGGAGGAATTTCCGAAAAGGTGCAGAAATATTATGAAAGTTGAATGAAAAAGAATCCATTGGAGTCTAGGAGAGTGAAAGTATGAACGTGGAAAAAATTCCGGCGACGGATGGTCGGTTCAACCTGAACAATTACGACGAAGTCTACGCTAACTTTGATTGGGCTGAAGTGGAGAAACAGTTTACCTGGCATGAAACGGGCAAGGTAAATGTGGCATATGAAGCAATTGACCGTCACGTACTGACGGATCGAAAAGATAAAACCGCATTGATATACAGCGATTTGACTCGTGATGAGAGCTATACGTATGCACAGCTGAGCGAGCTGTCCAACAAGTTCGGGAATATCTTGCGCGGATTGGGAATCGCCAAGGGAGACCGCGTTTTCGTCTTCATGCCTCGTACCCCAGAGCTTTATGTAAGCGTTTTAGGGACACTGAAGGTAGGGGCCATCGTAGGACCTCTGTTTGAGGCATTCATGGAAGCTGCGGTACGCGACCGTCTGGAAAACAGCGAAGCGGTGGCCATCGTGACGACCCCAGCCCTGCTGCCGCGCATTCCCGTCTCTGAATTGCCAGCACTCAAGCACGTGATCGTCGTGGGAGCGAAAGAGGAATTGCCAGAAGGTCAGATCAGCTTTGAAGCGGCGATGGCGGAAGCCTCCTCTGACTTTGAAATCGAGTGGGTGGACCGCGAAGACGGCATGATTCTTCACTATACTTCCGGCTCGACAGGCAAACCAAAAGGCGTCCTGCACGTACACAACGCTATGATTCAGCACTACCAGACAGGAAAATGGGTGCTGGACCTGCAAGACGACGACATCTACTGGTGCACGGCCGACCCAGGTTGGGTGACGGGCACTGCTTACGGAATCTTTGCTCCTTGGCTGAATGGGGTTACAAACGTAGTGCGAGGTGGCCGTTTTACGCCTGAATCGTGGTACGAAACCGTCGAAAAATATAAAGTGAGCGTCTGGTACAGTGCCCCGACATCTTTCCGCATGCTGATGGGAGCAGGGGATGAGCTCGTCAAGAAATACGACTTCTCGAATCTGCGCCACATCCTGAGCGTAGGGGAACCGCTCAATCCAGAGGTCGTTTACTGGGGAATGCGTGTCTTCCAGCATCGCATTCACGATACGTGGTGGATGACGGAGACCGGTGGACAGTTGATTTGTAACTACAAGAGCATGGACATCAAGCCTGGCTCCATGGGCAAACCGATTCCGGGCGTCTATGCTTCCATCATTGATGACCAAGGCAACGAGCTGCCGCCTAACCGCATGGGGAACCTGGCGGTAAAAGTGGGCTGGCCTGCCATGATGAGACAGATCTGGAACAATCCTGCGAAGTATCAAGAATACTTCCACATTCCAGGCTGGTACGTATCTGGTGACTCTGCCTACAAGGATGAAGAAGGCTACTTCTGGTTCCAGGGTCGTATCGATGATGTCATCAATACGTCTGGGGAGCGCGTCGGTCCGTTTGAGGTGGAAAGCAAGCTGGTCGAGCATCCTGCAGTAGCAGAGGCGGGTGTCATCGGCAAGCCGGATCCTGTTCGGGGAGAAATCATCAAAGCCTTTATCGCCTTGCGCGCTGGCTATGAGCCGACTGACGAACTGATGGAAGAGATCCGGAAATTCGTCAAGGAAGGCTTGGCTGCACATGCTGCTCCGCGTGAGATTGAATTCCGTGACAAGCTGCCGAAGACACGCTCCGGCAAAATCATGCGCCGCGTCTTGAAGGCGTGGGAGCTGGGCTTACCGACAGGCGACCTGTCTACGATGGAAGATTAATTACTGAAACGCACAAAAACCATCTCCGCACGCAATGGGAGATGGTTTTTGTACGTTTCTGGCTAGTGCTCGTGATCATGGCAAGGCTGGTCATGGGAATGATCGTGACTGTGACCGGACTTCGTTTCAGTTCCTTCCTGACAGTGGAGGCTGTCGTGCTGAACAGTTGAATTTTCGATCTGAATCGTCGCATGGGTGATGCCAAACTCCTGCTCCAAAAGCGCAAGAGCCTTGGTGAGAATCGGGTAGCTGGGCAAGTGATCCTCCACGATGAGATGGCAGGTTAAGGATTCAAATCCGGAAGTAACCGTCCATACGTGCAGATCGTGCACAGCGGTCACCCCACTTAGCTGTTTCAGCTTTTCAGAAATGAGAGTGGTATCCAGTCGACTGGGTGCTCCCTCCAGCAAGATATGGACCGATTCCTTTGTCACCCGCCAAGCACTGAGCATGATGAGGATGGCCACGATGACGCTGATCAGCGGGTCGGCGATGTACCAGCCAAAGGCCCACATCAAAATTCCCCCGAGAATGGCTCCGATAGACCCCAGCATGTCGCCAAGTACGTGGAGGTAGGCACTGCGGACATTCATATTTTCCTTGTAATCGCCGCGCATGAGGACAAAGGCGGCAGCGATGTTTGCCAACAGTCCGATCGTGGCAATCACGATCATGGTTCCGCTTGCGACCTTTGGCGGATTCAGCAGTCGCTCGTACGCCTCCCACAGAATAATCAGGGAGATGACGACGAGTGTCACCCCGTTGATGAGCGCAGCCAATATTTCAAAGCGATGCATGCCAAAGGTTTTTTGGGCAGACGGAGGACGAGAGGCGAAATGCAGGGCAATCAGGCTTAGCAAAAGAGCGGAAGCATCGCTCAGCATATGTCCGGCATCGGATAGCAACGCCAAGCTGTTGGTGAGAAAGCCCCCAATGATTTCTACGATCAAAAACAAGGTGATGATCAAAAGAGAAGTGAACAGGGCGCGTTTGCTTGCACCTCTGCCGTGATGGTGGTGACCATGTCCGTGGTCATGATCATGGTGATGATGGTGACCCATACCGATTCCTCCCAAACCAATAATTACCTTCGAAGAAAAGAACTGAGATGTGTTGCGAGATGGCGGGCGTCCTGTCCGACTCCTCCCATGAGTGCCGACTGACGGCTGGATTGCCAGGGGAGACCGAGAAAAAAGAGTCCGTGAGCAGGAGAAATCCCTCTGTTATGAACAGGGCGACCATGGTCGTCCAACGCACCTGGGATCTGGAGCCACTCATAATGAGGACGGTAACCGGTTGCCCAGATGATATTGGACACTTCAGCTGTTGTACGGTCTGCGAAGGTCACAATGCGCCCGGATATGGAAACGGTCCGTGGAGCGAGTCTGAGTTTGCCTGAACGCTGCAGTGCCCGCATCTCCTTCCGAAACCCGAAAATAGGGTCGGGCATGGAACGGTAAAGCTTTCCGAACCAGGAAGAGGAGGGAGCTGACAGTATTCCCAAAGTCCGCATGTAGGTAAAAATAGTTTTGCCCAAAATGGTTAACGGCAGAAAGGTTCGTGACTCCCCCATGGACAAGAGAACGGGATGCTTCTCTGCAAGCTCTACCGCAATCTGGACACCGGAATTCCCTCCACCGACGACGAGGACGGTTCCAGAGTCAAGGGATTCGGCGTTCCGATAGGTGGCCGTATGCTGCTGAATGACTTCCTTCCCCGCATTCTTATGTATCTCTGGCCAAAAAGGCTCTTGAAAAGGACCCGTTGCCACGACTACCGCACGCGCGTTGATAACCTGATGCTCGGTGTGCACGCGAAAACCCTCGGAGGAAGCCCTTTCTACGCGTAGCACCTGAACGTCGAGCAGGATCGGTAAGCGAAAATTTCTAGCATACTCTTCCAAATAGTGGGCCACTTCATCCTTATATGGCAGTCCGTTTCGGTCTCCGGGAAAAGGAAAGCCAGGCAAGTCATTGAACGCTCGGGGGGTAAAAAGGACAAGAGAGTCATAGCGTTCACGCCAGCTCGTGCCCACTCGCTTCTGTTTCTCCAGGATGATGAAGCGTAGCCCTTGTTGCTGTAGGTAGTACCCGATGGATAAGCCAGCCTGCCCTCCACCGACGACCACAACGTCGTAGTCAAACATGCGCGTTTCCTACTTTCTTCGTCGTATTAACTAAATCATACCAGATTCAATATAATATTCAAGTAATCATTTGAATGTTTTTGAAAAAGGAGTCTTTGTTCATTAGAACCAATGGTACAGAGATCAGTACTATCAGCCAATGATTATGAAGGGGAAAAAACCACAAAGTTTAAGAAGTGGTTTTTTCCCCATTACGTCCTCAGGATCTACACTATCGATTTTTTGCAGGTGGAATACTTTGTTGGAAATGAAATACGTTCAAAGGATCGTATTTCCGTTTTATTTTTGTTAGTCGGTTGAAATTGTTCCGGTAATATGCCCTTGGCCAATTCTTGAATTCCAGATCAGGAAAATTCACGTAGTCTCCGATTAAAAAAGGAGTCATGGCTCTACGAAAGCTTTCTACCCACGTAATGTTCCGCTTCTGTTCCTGGTTCAATCTCCACCTTGCTGATAGTTCAAAAATCACTTTGGCGTGACGGTGAACATAGGCTGTAGCAGTGGGGGAGACACGAGCGACAGCTCCTCCCAAGCTTTGGCACTCCACGTTGGCATGTTTATTGGGTGGATTTGCCAGAAACCGCTTGATCGTTCGAATTCCTTCCTTAGGCACCGCACGATAAGCGTATCCACCGGTAACTTTAAATTTAGGAAGCAAACCGATATCAATTTGAGCAAAAAATTTGGTAGCCTCTATAAAAGGAACCGTTTTCACGCGTACTTTCAATGGAGTACTTGCACGAAGAAGCGGTTGGATCATCCTGCGCAGTTCACTTGCCGACCCGAGAAATTGACCCGTGGATTCCACGGTCCCAACCTGTTTGGAAAACATTTGAATGGTGGAAGTAAGCCTGTTATCTACAGATAGTGCCCATTTCTGCCAAACGTTGAATACTTTCTCAAGATCCTTCCACTTCCAAGTGATACTGTAGATGGCTACCGTTGAGATAGGGTGTACCTTAAAGGTAAAAGATGTAGCAACCCCAAAATTGCCTCCTCCGCCTCCACGACAGGCCCAAAACAAATCTGCGTGTTCACGGGCATTGCACCGGATGATTTTCGCACCAAAGCGACCATGGGGAACAACCATTTCAACTTCTTTCAGGTTATCCAGTGTTAACCCGTATTTTCGGGATAACAGCCCAATTCCACCCCCTAAGGTCAATCCAGCAATCCCGACATCAGGAGCTGTACCCGCTGGGATCGTTACACGCTTTTGCCATAGTGTTCGATAAACTCTTTGCAATTGGTTTCCCGTCTGAATTTTGGCCAACTTCTGTTTTGAATCGATCCGGATGCGGTTCATCTGACTAACATCAATCACGATCGCACCATTCATCACAGAAAATCCTTCATAGCTATGCCGTCCGCTTCTCACACGAATGGGAACTCGATTTTCCCTCGCCCATTTAACTGCATTCACTACGTCTTGTGTTCTTTTGCAAAAAACAATCACACGAGGGAATTTGGAAATTCGTTTGTTGAATTCCATTCGAGCCTGGTTGTAATCAGGATCACCGGGCACAACGATACGCCCTGTCAATCGGGTCAAACCCTGTTTTTTATTTATCATCACATTCACCCGCACCATCCTATGTATCGTCACTTTCCTATGGAACGGCGTCTGTCTAGTCATTATTTGTGCTGTTTTGATCTCGACCGCGTTATCAAGATATGAATCTACCTTTGTTTTCACTGTTTATGAGTGAAAGGAGTGAAAAAATGGAATTGAATAAATTTATCGATCAACTACCTATTCCCCTGGTAATCAAACCGAGAAAAAACTCCCAAAATAACCCTTATGTTGTACGCATGGTCCAAACACGACATCGATTTCACAAAAATTTGCCAAAAACAAAAGTGTGGGCGTATGAGGGGAAAGTGCCTGGTCCCACGATAGAAGTCGAAAAAGACCAACCTATATACGTGAAATGGGAAAATAAATTACCTAAAAAACATTTTTTGCCCGTCGATACCACAATTCATGGGGCTATGGATTCCCCTGAGGTTCGAACCGTTGTACATTTACACGGCAGTTCTAGCAGACCAGCAAGTGATGGACACCCTGAGGCATGGTTTACCAGAAATTTCAGGCAAACAGGAGCAGAATTTGTAACAAAGACCTATGAATACTCCAATCGTGAAAGAGCGACTGCTCTTTGGTACCATGACCATACCCTCGGTATCACCCGGTTAAATGTGTATGCAGGTCTCGCAGGTCTTTATTTGATACGCGATGAAGAAGAGAAGGCGCTTCCACTTCCGAAGGGGGAATACGAACTGCCGCTCATCGTTCAGGATAAGTCATTTAATACCGATGGTTCTCTGTTTTATCCATCCCAGCCCAGCAATCCTCCACCAGATTTGCCATTTCCATCGATTGTTGACGGTTTCTTTGGAGATGTAATGGTGGTGAATGGGAAAGCTTGGCCTTTTTTTGAAGTGGAGCCTCGCAAATACAGATTCCGTATACTTAACGCGTCCAACTCTCGCGCATACCTGTTTCAATTCAGTAATTCTCAGTCCTTTTTCTTAATCGGAACAGATGGTGGGCTTCTTGAACGGCCGATTGAGGTACAAAGTCTGCAAGTTAGTTCTGCTGAGCGGATTGACATCATAGTGGATTTCTCTAAACAGCCGGGCGAAACCATCATCTTACAAAACCGGTTTGAATTAGGTAACCCTATAGGAGATGTGATGGCGTTCAGAGTGACAAAGCCGTTAAAAGAAAATGACCACAGTCAAGTTCCGCCAATTTTAAGTAAGATTGATCCTATACCACTCACAGAGGTCAAAAAGGTAAGACATTTGACCCTAACGGAGACACAGGATAAATATGGACGTCCTATGCTTTTGTTAGATGGAAAAGAGTGGGATGCTCCTGTGACAGAAACACCATTGCTTGATTCGGTTGAAATATGGGAACTGGAAAATAAAACGGAAAGTGGCCATCCCATTCATCTCCACTTAGTGAATTTTCTCGTCCTCGACCGCCGTGATAGTAATGGAAAACTCAAGGAACGTCTCCCGACTGATTTTGGCTTAAAAGATACGGTGACAGTCAACGCGCTAGAAACGGTTCGAATCATCATGCGATTTGAACCATATGCCGGAAAATACGTATGGCATTGTCATAAATTAGAGCATGAAGACCATGACATGATGCGACCATTAACAATAAGAAAACCTGATGATCAATAATCAATTTCCCGGATGAGAATCTTGTCCTTCAATCAAAAAGCAAGTAGGCAGACAGTTTGCTGAGGTTGTTCCAATATTATTCTATGTTCACTGATATGATCAGGAACATAGAATTGCCCGAGTGCTAATTTCTGAAAATGAAAGTACAACGGTATCCCAGCGCGGATACCGTTGTAAATTCCTTAAGTTAGGTCCTACGTGTAAAGACGATCGCATTCCGATGCTTTATCACAATACGGAATCCGTTCCTCAACAAACAACGGCGAACAGGACCCACACCTCTACCGACTTCGACCCTACACGGTGACGCAGTACCGATGATACGAACTGCTTCTATTGTACGTACTTGTCGACCATCCACTTTACTTCGGGTGAACTCGATCACTACAATGTCAGTTGCCCTTCGAGACATTTCAAACACCTCACTTCTCTCTATCTGATACAGTGAATGCAAAAGGGGGGAACTTGGCAACTGATAAGAGCCGAAAGAAATGGAATTGTACTTGTGAGCTGACATGGTTTTTTTTATTACGGGTATGGATCAAATGAAGAATGAATCCAGATGCTCTGAGTAAGCATATTTGCATTACTCATGCAAACATATGTATCTTTGTATTAAGTAAGGGCAGCTAATTAGCTGCCCTTCACCATTGAAGAGTTAATCGCAACTGCATGCAACGATTGTTAACAGAACAAAAAGAACCAAGATCAATGCGAAGTTATCACCAAAAATTCCACCAGCGCCCACAGTTATCACCCCTAAGTGAAATTGAGGTAAGACCTCGAATTCAAGCTATGCAAGAGTATCAAACATTGTAAGGGCGTAAACACAGTAAGTAGGAAATTGGGTTGGGATGTACAAAGGAAGGTAATCCCACCTAACTCCCTGTAAGGTTCGTTACGAAATAGCATTTGAGAGATGATCCATAAAAGTAAATGGGATACTGCCATGTTGGCTTGACTAACGATGGTAAGAGGAGGTAGAGTCGGGAGCCTTTTGCTTTCTGCTGCGGCCCACGTGGAATCAGAATCAGGGGTACCGCCGACAAAGTGCGTCGCTAGCGGTACCCTAAATGGCGATTTCCGTTATCTTGTAAGGGAAGGGATGTATTGTGCATGAAACTACCCTTACTTCTTTGGGTGGGAGGCGATGCGTTCGGCAAGCGATTGCCTCTGCCATTGAGAAGGATTCGATCATCGCAGGCGTGTACAACAACGGAGGGAACCGAGCGAACTCTTCTTTGTCTGCAAAAGTATTCGGATATAATCATGACCAAAAAGAGTTCAGCTAAAAGGGGGCGGCGTTGATTTGAAAATCACGACGATGGAATACGGAGCTTATCTCGATACGCTCGCGAACGGGAAGCACGAAATGTAAATCGGTGGCTGGGGCAATGCAACAGGTGATGCTGATTACAACCAATTTAACGTGTTTCACAGCAGTGCAATAGGAGCGATCGGCAATTATTCACTCTATGGCAATCCGGAGACTGACAAATTGATTGAAGAGGGACGAAGGTCTTTGGATGAATCTCGTCGGATTTTTCATGTTCAATGAATTGAAAATGAAGTAATACCAGCATACCCTTTAACAGAGAACGGCCACAATTCATTTAATCAGTCATTTTTTTAAGCTCAAAAATAGTTGCCTCTGATAACAAGATAAGCCTATCGTTATTAACAACAAAAAAACTTACACTTACAGGTATGCTGCGTTTTGTAGAAGGGTCACTTATCTCTATTGCTTTTACTACATCATTTATATGTAAGTCTGGGATATCTATTTTATATGATCTATAAAAAGAGTCAGAGTTATAGCATGTGTCTGTAATCTCATATAATGGATCTTTTAGTTCATATTGATATTTCTTGTAGTTTTTTAGTCCTTTTGATGAAAAAAAGTCTTTCTTGATTATAATTTCATCTCCAATAAATTTTTGCCCTGTTGGATATTCAGAAGCATCATTATATGAATTTGCAAATCCTAAAAGCTTCTCCACTTTCCAAGTTCCATAGAAAGTTTTTTCGGTTTCACTATCCAAATTTTTACTTTCTGAATCACAATATTCGGATGTGTTTTTTGGAATGATAGACTCATCCGTTGCAGGTTTAGGATCACTAGAAGTATTTGGATTTGGTGTCATTTCAACATTTCCACAAGCCGATACTAGCATCAACATCATCATAAGACAAACCAATACTATTTTTTTCATATTCCACACTCTTTTTTATTTTTTTGCCCTTTCCGGCCCATGGAACACGATAGCAATATCTTTTAAACATTCTTTGATAATCGTTTGATCACTATCGGCTCACTACGTAGGTTGGTGATGTCGCTTCATTAAAAACAGGAGTTGCTGTTTTTTGATTTATTTTAACACATTTTAACAGATAAAGATTATATTCTCGGGATGCTATTCAACCGAGCCAAACGAAATCACGCCGATCGCTTTCAACAGTCGGGAAAGGCGATCAATGACAAGTTGCGCCTTTATTTCCGCATCGGTCGAGCTCGTCACTTGATACGTCTGAATCGAATCACTACCAAGTCAGTTCCCGACCTACTAATCACTTCGCATCTCTCTGCTTGGTATAGAGAATGCGGATGGGGGAAACTTGGCAACTGATACGAGCCTATAGCAAAAGCAAATGTGCTAATTGATGCGCAAATTCATTCAATAAAGGCTTATTCAAATAACGACGTAGTTTAAAGGACAAGGATGGATGTCGAATTTTTGATAAGTAACGGTTTTCACAACGGTTAAGGAGAGTCATTGAAAATAAGAAGACCACAGATTTTTCATCTATGGTCAGGTTAGTCACTATTTTTCGAAAGCAAATGGTAATCAACGATTTAATCCCGCATTGCCCCCGCCTCTCGAGAGGTCATAGCACCTCGTCCTTCGCTTATATCCTTTTGAATTTCTTGTTTTACTTTTTGAGCATCCGTTCCGGCAAATTCCGGTTCCATAATAGATCCGAGATTCTCATTAGCTTGTTGTTCCTGTTGCATACGAGTCCTCCTCCATTTCCTTTGTAACAATCTAAATGGTTTACCAAAAACACTCGTTGTATCCAGAGGAACTGAGCGGAAGTTTGCATGCTAGCGAAAGGATGTACCTTTCATTGGATTCAGTTGAAAAAGAAATCTATTCACCCAGTACGCTTTTTTAAGCGACCATAATCAAAAGAGGTAAAGATGGTCTATTCCAAACTGAAATATCCAAATGGATGGAACACGATACGAGGTACAAAAATGATCATGTTTCGACTTGCTCAATTTTTAATCCAAAAATTTGAGGTGGCTCAATCTTGTTCATTTGTAAATAGGCAGAGATTTGCCCACGATGATGGATTTCATGTTCCGGAATAGCCATCAGAATTCTCCACGCACTCACTTCATGACCATGCATGGTTTTAATCTTTTTGGTCAACGTATCGTTGCCAACTTGTAATAGACCCTCTGTTAGTTTCAGCTGACATGCCTCCAAATATTTTGAAATATCCTCAATGGAGGCGCCTTTCCCCGTATCATGTCCAGCATATGTCCACGAACCATGTTCAAATATACCAAGAAACATCAAGCGAGAAGATGCGATATGCCGCAATAAATCACCCGTAGAGAATTTATCTTCCGAAGGCTTCCATTCTAAGAGCTCATTGGGTAGTGCTTTCACATAGTGCATCGTTCGCTTATGAACGCCATCCAAATACTGCACATATTCCTTCATATCAAGAATCATGTTATCGCTCTCCCTTTTTTAATTTTATTCCTTATATTCGTGAACATGAGAATCAACAACCAAAAAGAAAAGCCGCTGCAGTATTCGCAACGGCTTTTGATGCTCGAATGACTGGCTGCTGCTAGCTCGCAGAACGGGAGTAAATGCGATGCGGAGTGAGATCACCGCGATATCGTACATAGAGAGGTCCCCAGGAAGGATTGGCGTCGTGCATGCTCTTCAGCAAGGTTTTCATCCCTGTGAAGGCAGCGGAGGTATCCATCTCTCCTGAAACGGCTGCTTGGACGGCTGCTGCCACGACATGCGCAGCATACATACCCGAAACAATGCCGTCTTGCACGGTCAGGGAACCTGTAAAATGGGAGCGAATTTCCTGAACGATTCGTTCATCCTCGTTGTGCCAGTTTTGAATTTGCCCGAGGGCATGACCTTCCAGACTGAGCAGGCGTGCTTCCATAATTGTGCGAGCGACAATGGCAGCAGATTTTTGAGCGGTTTCTGCATCCAAAGAGGCTCTGCCTATTGTGATGCCTTTAAGATCACGCCTGGTTTCCTCGAGAAGTGCCTGTGCCCAGTCGGATGCGTTGTCAAAATGCAGCAGACGAGCAGTCTCAGCAGCAAGATAACCGCGCAAGATGTCTGCTGGATGTGGGTCATTCTGTGGCCCTGTATTCCGCAGTGTTGCTTGTCCGGTGTACGCCTTATTAAGGCCGCGGAAATATCCAATCAGTCCAATCCCATCGAAGTTCCTATTCCGAAGTTCCTATTCTCTAGAAAGTATAGGAACTTCTCGCGATAAGGGCGAATTCTGCAGATGTTCTCCAAGCAAACCGGTGTCGGCGTGGAGAATGTCGTGTCCAGCCGTTTCGTGACCTAATGCAGACCACGCGAGCAGACCCAGGCGGGCGTTTGCCGGGGGCAAATTGACAATGCCCGTCTTGATGCCAAAATGGGCAGCGGCTTCAGCTGTCCACGTATAAGGTCCGAATTGCGGGCGTCCCCATTTGACCAGAGGAGCAATCAAGCTTTCATCAGGCGGTTTGATGCCACTCCTGTCTTCCTCGCTTAAAAAACCGTCGTACAAATCGCTGACTACTTCCTGAAAGGCATCCGTGGCATCGCGTTCATACGCTTCGCCGTTTTGCAGAATGGCCTGTGCGATATCGCAAAACAGACCGGCTTCTCGCTCTTTTTGAGGATCTCGACGGAGCATCTGCGCAAATCCTGACTCAGACAACTTGTCCATCGCTTGAAGAAAAGGGTGATACACATGCTCCCGATAGAGCGGAGGGAGAGTTTCGGCAACCTCTTGCAAGCGTCCATACAATGATTGGTATTCGGTCGGATCTGGTGGACCAGTGTACTCGTCCAGGGCAGCGAGGGTTACGTCTTCCATGCAGGCGGGTAGATCGCGAAAATCAGGATGGTTCATGCGTGACGCCTCCAATCGTCTAGAGAATGTGGGCTCTCGACACGAGTTACGTCAAACAAAGCGCGGCTATTTGGGGACCCACCTCCTTTCCAGTTGGACGGGGATGGTTGGTGGTTATTCCATTATAAAACGTAGAAATTGGAAAAAAAAGTACGAAGAGGTAGGCGGTTAGTAGGATTTCTTCCGCAAATATGTTGTCAGATTGTCCCAAAACGCATATAATTCGAAATGATTCTTATTTATGAAGGGGAAGGAGAACCGGAATTGCTTGTGAAGGTACGCCAATTTCTCTTGGAAATCATCGGTGCACTATTGTTGGGAGCAGCAGCAGCCTGGTTGACTGCGAGCGGCAGCGCCAGTTGGTTCTCTGGTTTTCAGTTTCAATGGTCTGGGCGCTGGTTGGATATGAAGACGTTTTTTCTCAGTATCGTGCTGGAAGCCATACCCTTTGTGCTCCTTGGAGTGTTCTTTTCCGCCTTCATTCAGACATTCGTGACGGAAGAACAAGTGAGGCGCTGGACCCCTAAGAATCCTCTCATCGCGATCCCCTTTGGCGCTTTTCTGGGATTTTTGTTTCCCGTTTGCGAATGTGCCATCATCCCGGTCGTTCGCAGGTTGATTCAAAAAGGAATGCCACTTCACGTGGGTGTCGTATTTCTGCTGGCGGGTCCGATCGTCAATCCGGTCGTTTTGTCTTCTACATATCTTGCATTCGCGAGACAGCCAGATCTGGCTTTTCATCGGGGGGCAGCTGCTTTGGTCATTGCCGTCATCGTTGGTGTGCTCACCCTATTGTTTATTCGGAAAAACCCGCTTCTTCTGGGGATGGAGTCGCAGATTCGCCATGAAGAGGCCCATGCAAAGGCGCTCCGAGGCAAGCTTTCCATGACGTTTTCCCACGCGATCGATGAATTTTTTGATATGGGGAAATTTTTGCTGGCAGGGGCGTTGATCAGCGCCTTGCTGCAAGTGTACGTCAGCAGGGAGACGCTAGCCGAAATTGGCCAGACACCTGTTACGTCCCATTTGGTCATGATGGGAATGGCCTATCTTTTCTCCTTGTGTTCGGAGGCGGATGCTTTTATTGCAGCATCCTTTTCCCATTCGTTTCATGCGAGCTCACTCCTTGCTTTTCTCGTCTTTGGGCCCATGCTGGATCTGAAAACAACATTGATGCTGCTGGGTACCTTTCGCTTCGGATTTGTGGTCAAACTGGTGGCTTCCGTCACGGTGCTTGTTCTGGCAGTGACGTTGCTTTGGCCGGTCTAAGGGGGAATGGTGATGAATCAGTCGAGTGCGAAGCGGCACTATCTCGTGCGAAGTTTGATCCTTCTGGGGTTTACCGGGCTATTGGCACAGCTCATTTTGACTCACCGGCTGGGCCTATATCTGGCACCTCGACTGCACATGCTCAGCTATGTCACGCTCGGTATTCTCTTCATGCTGACGCTGATCAGCTTGCGGCAGGTTTTTTCGGGAGCGACTGCTTACGATTGCGACTGTGAGGATGCGCATAAGATTCCTCGCTCTCTGTGGCGCTCTGTGCTGCTGTACGGGATTTTCCTTCTGCCGCTTTCGATGGGATTCTTGATGCCGGATCAAATACTCGGAAGTGATGTGGCAGATAAACGGGGGATTACGCTGCTCAGTAATGACGTCAGGAAATTGGCAGAGGTTACGGGAGCGGCCAATACCCCAGCGTCGGGTGAATCCGGTACGGCGGGGAATGCGTCTTCACACGTAGGGGAGACAAATGCCCCAGCCTCTCCACAGAAAAAACAAGAAGCAGCCGCAACTTTGCCAGCCCTGTCGGATGCTCAGATACGCCAGAAGTTTTCGGATGGAGGACTAGGCGATTTTTACACGGATATGGCTGTGTCGCTGTACAAGCAACCGGTCATTTCTCTCAATGACAAAGTGTTTTTGGACGGACTCACCACCATGGAGCTGTACGCGAAGGAGTTTGCGGGAAAGGAAATCGAAACCCTCGGTTTTGTCTATCGTCAGCCTGACTTTACGAAAGAGCAGTTCGTCGTTGCGCGTTTTTCTGTTTCGTGCTGCACCGCTGATGCCAATGTATTTGGCATCTTGGTGGAAAACAAGCAGGGGAGCAAATGGGCAAAAGACAGCTGGGTCAAAGTACGAGGCAAGCTGGAAGCGCGGAGCGTCGACGGCTATGACATGCTTGTTCTAAAAGCCGACGGGATTGAAACGGTCAAAGCCCCCAAGGATCCTTATGTCTATTACAATTACGATACACCTGCGGGTAATTAGGAGGAAGTGGAATGATTCAAGTGTTCTCAACTAGCAGCATGGAGGCAGCAAAGCAAATGTGGCAGCTGCAGCAGGCCGCCTACCGTGTGGAAGCCGAGTTGATCGGGTGGGCGGAGCTGCCCCCCTTGCGTGAAACGGTAGAGGAGCTGATGGGGAGTGATGAGATCTACATCGCTTACCTGGAGGAGGGGGAGCTGGCAGGAGCCCTTTCCTATAAAAAAATCAACAGCCAGCTCGATATCCACAAAATGATCGTAAACCCCAGCCACTTTCGGAGAGGAATTGCGAGGCAATTGTTGAACCACCTCGAAAACAGCCACACGGATGTGAACACCATCATCGTTTCAACCGGTGCACGAAATGAGCCTGCCGTCCAGCTGTACCTGCGCCAGGGATACGAATGGACAGACTCCAAAGAAGTGGCCCCGGGACTAGAACTCGCCTTTTTTCAAAAACGGTTGTAAGCTGCACGAGGAGCTCATCCGGTCATGGCTTCATACGGGAAAGAACTCTGCTCCAGCGCATCAAGGACTCTGCTCCTCGAGTGGGGGCGTGGGAGCGAAAAAGCTGACGCTCGCCTTTTTGCTTCGCGTCAGCTTTTACACATTCAGGCTCCGCCCAACTGAACTTTTTTCCGTGCCACCATTTTGCTGATCAGGCCGTGACGGGGGGAGAAGAGGAACGCGAGGAGAAACAAGAAGCCTGCGACAGCCGTCATGGCTCCGGCGATCGAGCTGTCCAGCCACGAAGCGAGAAAGTACCCCATGACAGCGGAGAGGACTCCTGCTCCCATGCTGATGAAGAGCATGGCATGCAGGCGATCGGTGAGCAAATATGCAGTGGCGCTGGGGACGACCAGCATCGCGACGACCAGGATGGCACCCACGCTCTCAAAGGCAGCGACAGTCGTCAAGGAAACGAGGGTCATCAGAAGATAGTGGAAGAGCATGACCGGAATCCCGATTGCCGCTGCGAGTGCCGGATCAAAGCTGCATAGCTTGAACTGTTTGAAAAACAAGCCGATGACTACGAGGCTGAACAGGAATACGCCTCCTACCCCCCAAAGAGCGCGCGGCCCCATATCCACTCCGCCAAGCTGCCAGGTATCCCACGGAACATACGCAATCTCTCCATACAAGACGCAATCCAGATCGAGATCCACCTGCTGTGTGTAAAGCGAGACCAGAACGACACCGACTGAGAAGAGGGCCGTAAAAGTGACCCCGATGGCTGCGTCGGACTTTACGCCGCTTTGGTTTAGCATCTGGACGATAAACACGGTTATCAATCCGATGATGGCAGCACCGATGAGCATCGGCAATATTTCGCGGCTCCCGCTAAAGAGAAAGGCGAGCACTATTCCCGGCAGGATCGCGTGGCTGATCGCATCTCCCAACATCGCCATTCGGCGCAAAATGAGGAAGCAGCCGAGAAAGCCGCATGATGCTGCGACGAGGGAACCGGTCAGGATAATGAGAAAGGTGTTCACAGCGATAACCCTCCTTGGTTCGAAGGCTGCAGAAGATGCGAGACGCCGTGTTGATCCGCAAGCATCGGAGTCAGGTCATAGGCGCGCAATTGTGCAAGCATCACCGACAGTGTCGAGTCGGATAATTGAGGGGCGAGCTCCTCCTGATTGACGTCTATCTCCAGGTCCTGGTATTGATTTTGATTCATGTGGTACAGATCCCATAGGCGCTGATTCAGGACAAGCCGATGGGCTTCTGTCAGTCCTTCTGGAGTAAACGTCCAGAGCATCTCCGATTTCGTACGGGAGCGTTCGGTTACATAGCGCCTCTTTTCCAGAGCGTACATGGCCTTGCGAACAGCTGCCGTGCGCTTTCCGCTTTTTTGTGCCAGGTGTTCCGCACTGAAGCCAGGATAAAAGCTGGTGGGGCTTCTTTTCGTTTGTTCTTCCAATTTTTCATACAAGGCCTGCATGACGTCTTCGCACAAGACCTTTTTGCGCATGCGCAGGAAACGAGCCAGCCGAGCCAATACGCCGCGGCGGGGGGAGAAGAGCAGCGAGAACAGGAAAAAAGCGGTAGCAGAGAGTACGATGGTCGGCCCCGTCGGAAGGTTCTCCTGCTGGGTACTGATCAGTGTGCCGAGTACGCCGCTCAGGGCTCCAAAAAGGCCGGAGAGGATCACCATCGTGCAAAGCTTATCCGTCCAGTATCGTGCAGTGACGGCTGGCGCGATCAGCATGGCCGCGACGAGAACGACGCCGACAGCCTGCAGACCGATAACGACAGACATCAGCAGCATGAGCATCAGGATGCCGTCAAGCAGACCCATAGGAAATCCCAATCCACGCCCAAAACCAGGGTCAAAGGAAAGGAGAGTAAACTCCTTGAACAACAAGGTCGTGGTAACAATCAGGACAGCAGCAACTGCCATGATGGTGATCACGTCATGGAAGACGAGGGAAGCAGCCTGCCCGAACAGGAATTTATCCAGGCCGCTCTGATTACCGCTGGCACTGTGCTGAATGTACGTCAACAATACGATCCCGATTCCGAAAAAAACAGACAAGGTCAGAGCGAGGGAGGTGTCCTCCTTGATCCTCGTATGCCGGGAGATTGCGGTGATGCAGTACGTGGCCAACAGTCCTGCGATACCCGCACCGATCAGAAACAGCCCGATTGATTTGGAGCCGGTCAATAAGTAGACCAGGCATACCCCAGGTAAAGCAGCGTGGGCGAGAGCATCCCCGACGAGAGAACGCCCTCTCAAAAAGGCAAAGCAACCGAGAACGCCGCTGCTTACTCCGAGCAGAACGCACCCCATGAGCACCCATTGCGTATTGGGATCTTGCAAGGCAAGCAAAATATGCATGGCTTACGTCTCCTCCTTTGAGGATGGCGAGCCGGTAAGCAGCACTTGATTGCCCATGACGTGAAGTCTGCCGCCGTAGGTCTTCTGCAGATTGTCGGGAGTGAAAGCTTCCTCCGTTGGGCCGGCAGCGATGACACGGCGATTGAGCAGAATCGCCCAGTCAAAATACTCTTCAACCGTTTGCAAATCGTGATGGACGACCAGCACGGTTTTTTTCTGCTGCTTCAGCTCGCCAAGCAGGTGAATGATCGCCTTTTCGGTGGCCGCGTCGACGCCGGCGAACGGCTCATCCATGAAGTATAGCTGAGCTTCCTGCGCCAGGGCACGGGCCAAAAAGACACGCTGCTGCTGACCGCCGGATAGCTGGCTGATCTGCCGGTTTGCGTAGTCCGCCATCCCTACCTTCGAGAGGCATTCCATGGCAAATTCGCGATCGGTTTTGCCTGGGCGCCGAAACCAGCCCAAGCGACCGTAGCGTCCCATCAATACGACATCCAGTGCATCTGTCGGGAAGTCCCAATCCACCGACTCGCGCTGTGGCACATAGCCGACGAGCTTGCGCTGCTGCTTGTACGGACGGCCGTAGATTTCCGTTTCGCCTGAGGCTACGGGAATCAGGCCCTGGACGGCTTTGATAAAGGTAGACTTTCCCGCGCCATTCGGGCCGATGATCCCGATGAGCTTGCCCTCTGGAACTTCTACATGAACGCTTCTCAGAACGGGTTTTTTCTGATAGGCGACGGTCAAATCCCTGACCCGAAGCGGTGGAGCTTGTGTAGCGGTGAACATCCGCATCAATCCTTTCTGTCATGCACGTTATTTCAGGGCTTTCACGATCGTGTCAATGTTGTGCTTCACCATACCGACGTAGGTGCCTTCAGGTGTGCCGGGTGTTCCCATTGCATCGGAGAACAGCTCTCCGCCGATGGTTACCGTATGATTTTTCGCAGCCGCTCCTTGAACGACCGCCTCGATCGAGCGTTTCGGTACAGAGGACTCGACGAATACGGCTTTGATTTGACGCGAAACCAAGGTGTCGACCAGCTGCTGAACATCCTTGAGTCCGTACTCGGAAGCAGTGCTGATCCCTTGCAGGCCCAGTACTTCGACATCGTATGCGTGGCCGAAGTATTGGAAGGCATCGTGAGCGGTTACCAGGACGCGTTGTTCTTTCGGGATGCTTGCGAGCTTCCCACGGGCGTATTCATCCAGTTCGCTCAGCTCTGCGAGGTATTTTTCTGCATTCGCTGTGTAGGCTGCTTGGTTCTGGGGGTCGATGGCCATCATGTCGTCGCGTACCTGTTCTACGGCCTTCATCCATAAGGAGACGTCGAACCAGACGTGGGGGTCAGGATTTTGGGGAGAAGCAGGGTCTGCCAGCAAATCTTCTTTGGTCAACTTGGCAGTCACAGGCTTGACGGGTTTGCTTTTGCCGATTTTCTCGAAGATTTCGACCATTTTGCCTTCGAGATGCTGACCGGAGTAAAAGATGATGTCGGCACCATCAATCCGCTTGATATCGCCTTCGGATGCCTTGTACAGGTGTGGGTCTACGCCAGCACCCATCAGCTGTGTGACCTCGACGTGTTCTCCACCGACGTTCTTGACGATGTCGGCGACCATGCCAGTTGTCGCTGTGATATTCCAGATTCCGTCCTTTGTCTGTGGGGCAGAAGTACTCGAGCAGCCTGCAGAGAGCAGAGAAACCGTCATGACAGCTCCAAGAAGCCCGTTTCTCAGACGAGTAAAATATGTAGTCATCAAGTTTGTCTCCCTTCAATTGTTTTTTACATGTGCATAAATGTTTCCTAAGGGCAACTTTAACACATAAACATTCCTTTATGCAACAGTATTCCCTTGAGTTAAAAAAGTTGCCTGTATGCAACTCGCGGAATCACGAGTCCTGCGAGA
This sequence comes from Brevibacillus choshinensis, assembly GCF_016811915.1. Classification (NCBI taxonomy): domain Bacteria; kingdom Bacillati; phylum Bacillota; class Bacilli; order Caryophanales; family Paenibacillaceae; genus Brevibacillus; species Brevibacillus choshinensis. The sequence continues at coordinate 2,201,651 of NZ_CP069127.1, forward strand.
TTGTGAGTCAGCATATGCAAAAAAGGCAGGTGAACGTGTCACCTGCCCAGGTTTTCTCATTCCTCATTTTTTCATGATCAGATGATGCCTTACCGCGTAGGCTGCCAGCTGCACACGATTGGTCAGCTGCAGCTTGTCCAAGATGTTTTTCAAGTGATTTTTCACGGTATTTTCGGCGATGATGAGGGCCTCGCTGATTTCGCGATTGGTTTTGCCCGCACCGACGTACATGACGATTTCACGTTCACGAGGGGTGAGGACCTCTGGAACCATTCCCGCAGGTTCCTCCTCATCCTGCCGAAACCGATGGATCAGCCTGTTTGCCATTTCACGAGTCTGTTCGCTGTCTTCGCCAAGCAATGCGTGCAAGTAATTGATCCAATCGTCCGGCTCGAGATTTTTCAGCAGGTAGCCTTGCGCGCCAAACTGGATCGCCGTAATCAGATCGCCGACGTCATCTGAGACGCTCAAGATGACGACTTTAATATGCGGGTACGCTTTTTTCACTTCGCGGGTCGCTTCGAGGCCGCTCCATTTGGGCATGTTGATATCCATGAGGACGAGATCGGGCTGCAATTCGCCGCATAGCAAAAACGCTTGCTCGCCGTTTTCAGCTTCTCCCACCACATCAAAAGAGGGATCAGGATCGAGGAGACTGCGAATGGCGGATCGTGCCATCGGATGATCATCAGCAATCAAAACGCGGTATCCGTTCATTTGGGTGTACCTCCAGTTTGGGAAGTCAAGGTTATGGTCGTGCCGCCTGATTCGCGTGTACGTATCTCGATCGTGGCTTGCAATTGCTTTGCTCGATCTTTCATCATCGACAGACCGTATTTTTTGGACTCCTCGGATGAAGCGGGCATTCCGACTCCGTCATCTTCAATCGCTAGTGTCCAGCTCCCCGGATCATTAGTGGTGAGCTGCAGCCAGGAGTGCTTGGCTTGGGAGTGCTTACGAATATTGGCAAACGCCTCCTGGATGATCCCGAACAGCTGCACTTCTTGCGCGGGAGTAAAAAAGTTATCCTTGATCGTCAGCTCATAAGAAGCATCAATGCCGGATAACGCGCTCCACTGTGTCAGCCACTTTTCCAGACGCTGCTCCAAGCTCCCTTCCTCCGGCAAGGCGCGCAGGTTGAAAATGGCTTGGCGTACATGATTGTCGATCGCAGAGACAGCGACACGAGCATCGTCGAGCTGGCCCTGCCGCAGTTTGACATTCAAAAAGAACAACGACTGGGCGATTCCGTCATGCAGCTCGCGAGCGAGCCTCTCTCTTTCTTCGTAGACTGCGCGGCGGGCTTGTTCCTCTACAATCTTGCCATTCATCCGCTCAATGGTGCGAAACATCCACGTGGCAAACAAAAAGGATAGCAGCAGGGTCAGCAGCGTGATGTAGACATTCCCTGTCTCCATGGACATATACGGTAATAAAAAATCGTGCCGGACAAATTCGAAGCCACCAATGGTGACGGTGGGGACCAGGACGGTCAACCAGTAAAAAATGCGGTAGCTCATAGTGGAAATCCCTTCCTTGCCTGTATCAATCAATCCTAGTATACCGAAGCAGCCGGTCGGATGATATACTCGGTATCAGAACAAGCGTCTGCAGGAGGGAGAATATGAGCAAGAGAGCAACAGCGTTAACGATAGCAGGATCGGATAGCGGCGGCGGTGCAGGGATTCAGGCCGATCTCAAAACTTTTCACCAGCTCGGTGTTTACGGAATGAGCGCCATCACGGCAGTGACGGCTCAAAATACATTGGGTGTCGCAGGAGTGTACCCCATTCCTGTGGAGGCAGTATCCCAGCAGATTCGTGAGGTGCTGAGCGATATCGGGGCGGATGCAGCCAAGACTGGCATGCTCTTTGACGCAGCCATCATCCAGGCAGTCGCAGAGGAGATACGCGCGTTTGGCATTCAAAAGCTGGTAGTCGATCCGGTGATGGTGGCAAAAGGCGGAGCCAAGCTTTTGCTGGATGAAGCCATCGCGGCGCTCAAACAGCATCTGCTACCGGTAGCAGAAGTGGTCACTCCAAACCTGCCGGAAGCGGAATGTCTGACTGGCATGCCTATTCGTACACCTGAGGAAATGAGGGAAGGAGCACGTGCCATACACGCGCTGGGGGTACGCAACGTCCTCATGAAGGGCGGTCATCTGGAGGGGGATGTCGTCGTTGATATGCTGTTTGACGGACAGTCTTTTTACGAAATTTCCCACGAACGGGTCCAGACTCGTCACACCCATGGGACAGGCTGCACCTTCTCCGCTGCTCTGACTGCCGAGCTGGCCAAGGGAACGCCTCTGGTTTCCGCTGTGGAACGGGCGAACCGTTTCATTTTCGAAGCGATAAAAACAGCGCCGCAGCTGGGCGGCGGCCATGGTCCGACCAATCATTGGGCTGTGGTTGATTAAAAAGGGAAGCCCCCGAAGTGGAAATTGGGGGCTTTTATTATTTATTCAGTGCTTCACTTCAACGGTGAAGCCTTCAGAAAGGCGTGTCGGATAGTCCGCGAGAGTGAAACTATACGTGTCGGGAGCACCTTTCGTTGTCGTCCGTTTGTACAGCTCACCATACATTTGGCTCGAATCGGTATCCCCGGAAGACGCTGTGGAACTCACGCTCTCGTACTTGTTTCCCCGATTATCGGTGAGTTCGTTTCCGAATGACATGAAACGATGTTCGTCCATTTTATCGACTAGCAGGGTAAAGTCCATTCCCACTACATTTTCATTTTGCCTGATGGCTGTAAGCCGTAGGCGGGAGTCTGGCGACTTGATCAAGGTACCCTTTTTGCCATCAATGATGACCTGAAGCTTGTCTTTGTCCAGTGCGCGGATTCCATCCGCTTTGAGGGTCAATTTTTGCGGCTGTTCAAAGTAAAGGCTCTCCAAATTGTAGGTGATCTTGTTTTCCCCCTCTTTCTTGGAGGGAATACCGTTTCCCCAGAATGCATAAGTATGCCCTTTCTCATCTTCCAGACGCAAACGGTCGAAATCAAAAATATGCTTGGTATTCTCAGGATCAAATTCGATGGTGACCTCGGTCTGTGTCGGGTATACGACCATTCGGGAAACAGTGAAGCGCTGGCCATCTACAGTCACTTCCCGATAGACGGGATAGACGCTTTCCTCCAATGTCTCGTACTTGGTTTTGTTGATGGGAAATGTGACTTCGAAAGGAGCATCAAGCTTCTTTTTGTCTACGGAGATCGTGACTTTTGCGGTTACGCTATCCGGAATGGGGGATGTTTCCTCCCAGTAAATGTCCACTCGGTTTTGCACCTTGCTTGCCGGCCCCATATCTCCGTTGAACGACCACGAATAGCCCGCTTTCGATTCTTCTCCATTTTTGTCGTAAAACGTCATTTTCTCCAAATCCAACGAATGACCCTCGAGCTCATGCTGGATCGTATAAAAGAGCAGCATCCGCCTCTGATCCATAAGCACCTGGTTCACGGTAAAGCTCACTCCGTCATGAGACGCAGTAGCCCCGATGGATTGCACCAAGTCATGCTCGGCAGCCATTTGCAGTCCTTTGTCATCCCGGATCAGGTCCACGAGTTTTTCCATGCCGGGCAGATGGCTTACATAAGCGGCAACAGCGGGGGAGAGGCGTATTGAAAAGAACATCCCTACCATCAGAATCCCAACGACGATCGCCGATCCCCATCGGTTTCTGACGATCCGCCGATCTCTTGCTTTCCGTTGCTTCGCCTGCTGCATTCCGCTGCGTATATAGGAATCAATGTCACTCGGTACCGTGACGTTGTCCATCCGCTCCTTTTCATTCCACAATTCTTGCTCGAGCCTTGTGAAGGTCTGATCCTCATGCATGCTTTTACCACTCCTTTCCCAGATCGTTGCGAAGCGCCCCCAATGCCTTGTGCAGCCACGTCTTGATGGTGCCCTCGGGATGCCCCAAAACCGCAGCAATTTCTCGAATGGTCAAATCCTCAAAATATTTCAGGATAATCACGTGACGATGCAAGGGGGCGAGCCTGGCAAGCGCATCCTCCAGATGCAGCCGGGTAGCAGCTTGATCGCTCATGAGAGGCTCTTTCCTCTCCCGATGGTCCAAGTGGGACGAATCCAGAATCCAACGCTTTTTCCGTTTTTGCTCATCCATGCACACATGAATGACGATGCGTGTCAGCCATGTCGAGATATATTCCGGCTGCCTGAGCTGGGAGAGCTTGAGATAGGCTCTGCAAGTAGCTTCCTGGATGGCTTCGAGGGAATCCGCTTCATTGCGAAGAAACGCGTACGCCACTTTATACAGTTTGTCCTTGTGCAGATAGATGAGTTGGTAAAAAGCCTCATCGTCTCCTCGCTGCGCCTCGGCAACCAGCTTTTCGAGTTTCACGTTCACCCCTCCTACATGATTAGACGCGCGAGCAGGGGAAACGGTTTTTTAAAAAGGAAAAAAGTGTGGGAGCGAGGGAGAACGGCGAACCAAACGCCTAGTTGGCGCTTACTTTATTAAGGAAAAGAAAGGTGAGGCGAAATGAATGTGGATCAAATGGGTAACGATTCATGAGTCGTACGGTCTCCCGCGGGTAGCCCAGGAATGCCGCCTCTATTTGGAGGGGAAGGGGATTCGGGTCAGGCTTTTTTCCAAACAGACGAAACGGGCCGGGCATCTTTACATGCTGCAGGTACCTTCTGATCAAGAAGAAGAGGCGAGGAACTGGCTGCGGGAATTCAAGAGCTCCTTTCAATAAATAAGGGGCAAACGAGACTGCCAGCCTCCTCCTGAAGGGTAGAGCCTGTGGCGGGGTCATACTAACCTGAGGGGGAGTCAAACCATGACCACCACAGTTTTGGAACCGCCAAAGCAACAGTTCGAGCAAAAGAGGTCACAGCTATTTGTACCCGATTTCGTATTTGTGGAGCCGCATGCCCTGGATTACCCGCTCGGGCGAGAGCTGTACGAGCGCTTCAGGCGAGAGGGCATCCCGATCCAAATGACCACGAGTCACAATCAAGTACGCGGGATACCCGGTGACACGGATGTGGAAAAATACCGCAATGCCAAACGGACACTGGTGATTGGCATACGAAAAACGCTGAAATTCGAGACGTCCAAACCATCCGCTGAATATGCCATTCCTTTGGCAACTGGGTGTGCGGCGCACTGCCATTACTGCTACTTGAATACCAACGTAGGAACAAAACCGTACATCCGTGTCTATGTGAACACGGATGAGATTCTCCATCAGGCAGAAAAGTACATTCTCGAGCGTCCGGGAGAAATTACTCGCTTTGAGGCTGCATGTACCTCTGACCCCGTCAGTATCGAACATATCACGGGAAATTTGAAGCGCGCGATTGAGTTTATGGGCAGGCAGGAATTTGGCAGGCTGCGTTTTGTCACCAAGTTTCATCACGTGGATACCTTGCTGGACGCGAAGCACAACAAGCATACGCGGTTTCGCTTTAGCATGAACGCGGATTACGTCATCAAGAACTTTGAGCCAGGCACCTCCAGCTTTGAGCAGCGTTTGGAAGCAGCGGGCAAGGTGGCGAGGGCAGGGTACCCTCTGGGGTTTATTTTGGCGCCCCTCTACTGGTTTGAAGGCTGGGAAGCAGGCTACACCGATCTCTTGGAGCGATTGCGCAGCCAGCTGGTTCCGGAAGCGTTGGAGGATTTGACCTTTGAGCTGATCCAGCACCGTTTTACGAAGATCGCCAAAAATTTGATTCTGCAGCGCTACCCGAAGACGAAGCTGGAGATGAATGAAGAGGAAAGAAAGTACAAGTGGGGCAAGTACGGAAAAGGGAAGTACGTCTATCCAGACATCAAGGCGAAGGCCTTGCAAGCCCATTTGGAAAGGGAAATCAAACGCCTATTTCCGCAAGCGAAAATCGAGTATTTCACATGAGAACGGAAAAGGAAAACTGCCTGGTTAACGGGTGGTTTTTTCTTTTTTGACAGGAAACGAATCTTTTCGACAAACGTATGCAAGCATGCTAGAATATGGAGTGCTCTCATTTTTTTGAAAGGAATCGAAGGATACATGAAGTCCATACTGATTACCGTTGAGGGGCCTATTGGGATCGGCAAGACATCGCTATCTCGGGAATTGAGCAAAGCCTTTCAATTGGAGCTGCTGGAAGAAATAGTGTACGAAAACCCGTTTTTGGGCAAATTTTATGAAAACATAGCGGAATGGAGCTTTCAGCTCGAGATGTTTTTCTTGTGCAATCGGTACAAACAGCTGCAGGATATTCATTCCCAGTACTTAAATCAGGGAACCTCGGTCGTCGCCGATTACAATATTTTCAAAAATACGATTTTTGCCAAACGAACATTATCCGGCGACAACTTACCCAAGTATCTCAAGATCTATGATATCCTGACAGAGGACTTGCCGCAGGCGCATTTGGTCATTTATTTGACGGCCTCCATCGACACGGTCATGAAGCGAATCGCTATGCGCGACCGTGATATTGAGCGAAGCATGGACATCGCATACATGGAAAATCTGATTGCGGATTACAACGAATTCATGCAAGCCTTTGAATTGCACCATCCAGAGGTGCCAGTGATCAAGTTCGACTGCGATCAACTGGACTTCGTGCATCGGCCAGAGGATTTGCGCTACGTTCTGGAGACAATCGCGCCAAAAGTACGGCAGCTGCAGGCAGAGCAGGGCTAAAACGATAGGACGAGCTTTACGCTAGTATGTGAATAAGGAGTTGCGTACATGTCGAGGTTTCAAAACAGCCACATTCGTGAAAAATACGGAATACCAAGTAATGCGGTCATCACCATCGGGGGTACAGTAGGTGTCGGCAAATCAACTTTTACCCATGCGCTGGCCGAGCAGCTGGGCTTTCGGGTGTCTGTAGAAAAAGTGGACAATAACCCGTACCTGAGCCGTTATTACGGTGATCTGTCACGTTGGGGCTTTCATTTGCAAATATTCTTCCTGGCTGAGCGCTTCAAGGAGCAGAAGCGGATGTTTGACTACGGCGGGGGATTCGTTCAGGATCGTTCCATTTACGAGGATACCGGTATCTTCGCCCGCATGCTGTACGAGCAAGGAAATATGACGGAAGAGGACTACCGCACCTATACCGAATTGTTTGAAGCGATGGTCATGACACCGTATTTCCCGCATCCGGATATTCTGATTTACCTGGAAGGCAGCTTTGACGACATTGTCGACCGCGTAAAGGAGCGGGGGCGCCCCATGGAGCAGCAGACCCCCGTGGACTACTGGCAGGACTTGTTTGGCCGTTACGAAAAGTGGATCGGGTCGTTTACTGCCTGTCCGATCCTGCGAGTCAATATCAACGAGTACGACGTGGTAGAAGACCCTTCATCCGTCGAGAGCATCATCGCCCGCGTAGGGGAAAAGATTCGCATCGGCAGGGCGACTCGCCTGTAGAGCCATTATCTATTGATTTTTTGCGTACCCCTTTCATGGCTACTCAGCCCGGGAAGGGGTATTTTTGTGGACGAAGGCCGTACTTCCATGGAAGGGAATTCAGCCTCGAACAAACCCCGGTGTGGTATAATCATCCTAATCTTAGATCAAAGGAGCTCATACATGGCAGAAGAATGGTTTGAACGCAGCTTTCGCGAAGATTACGTGCTGGTGTACCGGCATCGAGATGATTCAGCCGCCGACTCAGAGGTTGCGAATCTTCTGGCACGATTGCCAATCAGGGACACGGGGCGCGTGCTCGATCTTTGCTGTGGGAGCGGGCGTCATTCCCGTGCGCTGGCTCGCCGGGGGTATGAAGTGGTTGGCGTGGACTTGTCGCCTGTTCTCCTGCAGCTGGCAGAGGAGCAAAACGATTTTCCGCAGCTGAGTTTTACCCGCTGTGACATGCGCAACATCCCGTATCGGGAAGAGTTTGACATTGTCGTCAATCTGTTCACCAGCTTTGGATACTTTTCCACTGACGAGGAAAACGCAAAAGTGGTGCAGAACATGGCGCAAGCATTGAAATCGGGGGGAGAAGTCGTCATTGACTATCTCAGCCCAGTCTACGTAAAACAAAATATCGTGCCCGAATCTGACAAGGAAGCGGAAGGCATGTTGATTCATGAGAAGCGATGGATAGAAGATGGCTTCGTTAAAAAGCGGATTACCATCACCGACGATTCTTCCAAGGAACCGCGCGAGTATATGGAGCAGGTGCGTTTGTTTACAGTCGATCAGATGATTGCCATGCTGGAGGAAGCGGGCTTTCGGGAGATTCAGGTATTCGGCAACTACCAGTTTGAGCCGTATGTCGCCAAGGAATCTCCACGGATGATTTTCTACGCTATCAAGCAATAAAAGGCGTTTGATCTGCGTGACTATCCAGTTTGTCCGGTGAATATGATGGTGTTACAACCGTTCATCGGACAAAAGGGGGGCGCTGCTTTTGAGCAAGCTGTCTTTGGAGCAGGTCAAACTGTATTTGGGCAAGGTGCCTGGTTGGAAGCTAATCGAGGATCGGATGGCGTTATCCCGCACTTATCAATGTCGTGATTTCGGTACGGCGATCAGCTTCGTGAACCGGGTGGCAGAGCTGCTGGAATATGACGGCCAGCATGTGGAAATCCACGTAGTGGGCGGGATGGTAACGTTTACTTTGGCGACCCGCGAAGCAAAAGGACTGACCGGCAAAGACTTTGCTCTTGCCCAAATCATCAGCAAAGTGAGCTAGACCAGCAGGGATGAGCCGCTTCGTCAGTTGAAGCGGTATTTCTTTTGGCTTTCGGCATCAGGTCTGCTATGATGGGCAATAACATCACTTTCGGAGGGATAGACATGGATATTCAGAAGCACGAACAACTGCTCCGCCTTTTGACGGACCAATTTGAAAATCAACAGGCGCTCATCACTTTTACCCAATGGGATACAGAGCGGGAAGACGAGGAAGAAGAGACTCAGTTCAAGGGAAAGCTGACCGGATTTAAGCTGTCCGACAATGAGTTTGACGAAAAGGATCTCCTGCTCCTGTTTGTAGACGAAGAGGCTGAAACCGTGGAAATCCTCATGGAAATTCCAGGAGAGGAAGTGGATTTGGCCACTTTTGAAGAAGGACGTCTCTCCATTTTCGGCAACGAATCGGAAGTCATTCTGGAGAAATGAAGCTGCAGCAGCGATATCGATATGTGGGTACGCCAGAGCCGATGACGCAAAAAGAGGCGTATCACTGTGAAAAATACATGAAGAAGCATCGGGATGATTTCATTCGGGCAGGCGAATACTTGGTCGATGTGTCGGCTATGCTTGCTCTCTTTCACCTCGATTGCTGGAATTGCCGGTCAGTTCATCGCGAGACATGCTGTGAAGGTGGGCAGCCTTATGCTGTAGAACAGCCGCAGATCCCCATTTTGGAAGAGGCTCTCCCTTCGATTTCAGCTCGCTTGAAGGATGAAAGGGAGCGTGCCAATTGGCAGGAGTACGGCATTTGGGATAGGGGACAAGTACCCGGCACGATCCGCATGCGCCACGGGAACTGTCTTTTTTATCAAGAGAACAACGGGAACTACGGCTGTGCCATTCATGCCTATGCCGAAGACGCCGGTCAGCAGGTCACGCCGCTGAAGCCCTTCAGCTGTCAACTGTACCCGATTGACCTGATCGAGACTGAGGAAGGAATCCTGCTCACAGCGGTTACGACAGAGACCTCGAGCTTCTCGCGCTGGGGGACTGATTATCTGGAGCATTTTTACTGTGCAAGTCCAGACCGACGAAAACAAGCTGCCCATATGGATGAGGACTTGTTTTCGCTGGATGGGTACCGTCCTGCCTACGAATGGAATTTTCCGTTGCTAAGGTTTCTCCTGAAGGAAAACGCTCCTCGTGTGGAAGCCCTTCTGGCAGAACGCCATCAAAGCGTAGGTGCAGGTATGTGATTGGAACGACGGTTGCCTTGTGATATGATGGGAACGTCATTTAGTAGATTCGCAAAGGAGCAGCAGCAATGAAATTCAAGACAACACAAGACTCTCGGACCATTCAAGCTTCTCTCGTTCAGCCTTCTGATACGAATTACCACGGTACGATCTTCGGGGGCACGATGATGGCCTATGTGGATGAAGTGGCTGCGATCGCTGCGATGCGCCACTCGCGCCGCCCTGTCGTAACGGCTTCTATAGATTCCATCGATTTTCTGGCGCCCGTGAAAATGGGGCACTCCATTTGCCTCGAAGCGTTTGTTTCTTCCACAGGCAGAACATCCATGGAAGTGTTCGTGAAAGTCATCTCGGAAAATCTCCAATCGGGAGAGCGGATTTTGACAGCAACCTCGTTTCTCACCTTCGTCGCTTTGGACGAGGCCGGCAATCCTACGGAGGTTCCTAGCGTAGTTCCGGAAACGGACGAAGAGAAGCGACTGTTGGCTTCTGCGGAAGAACGCAAAAAAATGCGCAAAGAGCGCAAAGCCAACACACAGGCGTTTATTAGCCAGCTGACGATCGAAAAGACAATCTAAGCACAGGCCGCAACTGAGCGACAGTTCGCTCAGTTACATAGGCTGATGAAGGGGAGGGATTTGCATGAAGTATCGCAGACTGGGGAAGACGGATCTGTCAGTATCTGTGGTTGGCGTGGGGACATGGCAATTTGGCGGAGAATGGGGTATGGATTTTTCCCAGCAAGATGTGGATCAAATCCTGAACAAGGCAAAGGAACTGGGAATCAATCTGATCGATACGGCTGAATGCTATGGCGATCATTTGTCTGAGAGCCTGATCGGGGGATACCTGCGAAAGGATCGTCGAGAAGACTGGATCGTAGCCACCAAGTTCGGCCATCACTTTCATGACAAATTTGCCCGTACGAATGAGTATGGAGCGGCAGATGTCTTGCAACAGCTGGAGCAATCCCTGGCAGCACTGAAAACCGATTACATTGACCTGTACCAGTTCCATTCCGGTCCGGATGAAGCCTTTGACAACGACGAGCTCTGGACGATGCTAGACAAGCAGGTTCAGGCAGGGAAGATCCGGCATCTGGGCCTGTCCATCGCGAAGAATACTAACCTGCATCAAACGCAGTCCGCTTCCAAGGTGCATGCAAAAACCATTCAAGTCGTGTACAACCGGCTCGACCGCAATCCGGAGGAAGCCGTCTTTGCTTCCTGCGAGCAGCAAGACTTGGGAGTCCTTGCACGTGTGCCGCTTGCGAGCGGATACTTGAGCGGAAAGTACAAGCCAGGCTCCGTATTTGCAGGAAATGACGTCAGACATCGTCATGATCAGGAGCATGTCGCAAACCTGCTCAAACAGGTAGAAGAAATCAAGCAAAATGAGGTGCCTGAGGGGATGGATATGGCACAGTGGGCGTTGGCCTGGTGCCTGCGTCATCCCGCAGTCACAACCGTCATCCCGGGTAGCAAAAGCCCTGCCCAGGTAGAAGCGAATGCAAAAGCGGCAGATCTCGTGAGCGATGAACATCCGCAAGCGATTGCCCGATGAGAGGCAAGGAAAAAGTATAAAAGAGACAGAGGCAGTCCAGGATAAGAAAAAAGTCCAAGGGCTGCCTCTCCCATTGCAGGCTGACTACAAAAGGGGCTGTGTCTAAGACACGCCCCTTTTGGCTGGCACGATTTTCTATTCCAAAAAACGAGATCGGATGTCGGGAGTAGGCAGCATGCAATGCTGGGACTGCCCAAACCAGCGATAGCGGTTTCGTGCGATCCAATCGTACATCGCATCACGAAGCTTTTGCGGGAGCGCCATCCCTAAAAACGATAGGGTAGGCCATGCACCGCTCAGCTTTCGTCCTACGCGCAGGATTGCATCCGATCTTGTATATAGCACTCCGTCCTCGATCAAAACGACCGATTGGAGACTGTCCGGATAGGCGTAGGCAGCGAGAAGGTCCTTCCCTTTTTCCGATTGCAGGGAAGCAAAGTGGATTCGGCCATGGGGATCACGCTGCAGAATAAATTGAACGGCACCGTGACACATATGGCAGACGCCATCAAAAAGTAAAATAGCTGCGGGTTGGACTGGCTGTTTGGATTCTTGCATGGAGCAGCCCTCCAGTTTACGATTGCTTTCTCCATCATCATAACAGACAAAAGCCGTAAAATGAATGGGGCAGTACTGGACAGCTTATTCCCACATGAGCACACCCTCACGCACCAGATTTTCGGCTTGGAGCAGATCGGGCTGCATTTCCCTGTCATCAGTCAGGCGAGGGATGACTTTGCGAATTTGCTCATAGGCGCGGCTGGTACCTTCACCCAGCGCACCCGTACCAAATTCAATCGCCTGCGCTGCCGCCAAGTACTCGATAGCGAGAACCTTCGTGGTATTGGAAACGACAGTCCGCAATTTTCGGGCAGCCGTCGTTCCCATGCTCACATGATCCTCCTGATTGGCGGAAGAAGGGATTGAGTCGACTGATGCGGGATGACACAGCACTTTATTTTCAGAGACGATCGAAGCAGCCACGTACTGGGTAATCATAAACCCGGAATGCAGCCCGCCATTTTCTGTCAGGAATCCGGGAAGACCGCTTAGCTGGGGATTGACGAGTCGCTCCGTACGACGCTCCGAGATGTTGGCCAGCTCTGCAATGGCGATAGCCAGAAAATCGGCTGCAAAGGCCATCGGCTGACCGTGGAAATTACCGCCGGAGATAATATCGCCTGTCTCGGTAAACAAGATCGGATTGTCAGTGACACTGTTGCATTCGCGGGTAACCGTTGTCCAGACGTATTCCAAGGTATCGCGAGTTGCGCCGTGCACCTGCGGGATGCAACGCAGGCTGTACGGATCCTGCACGCGCAATTCGCCTTGATCGGTCGTACGCTCACTGCCATGAAGATGGATGAGCAGCTTGCGTGCCGATTCCTGCTGGCCAGGATGAGGGCGAACGAGATGCAGCTGCGGGTCAAACGCTTTCGGTATTCCGCGGAGTGCCTCCACGGTCATGGCGGAAATCACCTCTGCACTCTCCATGAGAACGCGGGAGTCGTAGAGAGCCAAGCAGAGCTGTGCGGACATGGCTTGTGTCCCGTTGATGAGGGCAAGCCCTTCTTTTGCCTGCAATCGAATCGGAGCGAGGCCCACTTGCTCAAGAGCAGCTTTACCAGATAAGCGCTGACCGTTCACCTCCGCTTCCCCCCTGCCCAGCATGACCAAAACCATGTGAGCGAGAGGGGCGAGATCTCCGCTTGCTCCCAATGAACCCTGCTGAGGTATCACGGGATGGACTCCGCGATTGCACAGCTCTACGAGATGAAGCAGTGTTTCGACGCGAATACCCGAGAAGCCTTTGGCTAGCGCGTTAATTCGAAGGGCCATGATCGCGCGGACGACTTCCGCAGGATAAGGATCTCCCATGCCGCAAGCATGGCTCATGATCAGGTTCTCCTGCAGATTGCTCACATCTTCCCCGGAGATCATGACATCCGAAAATTTCCCGAAGCCGGTCGTGATTCCGTACACCACGCGCTGCTCCTTGATGATTTGCTCTACCATATTGCGCGAATTGCGTACATTTTCGATTGCTTCGGGTGTCAATTCAATTTGGACATTGTTTCGTGCGATTGCTACCACATCCTCGATGCGCAGGTGATTCCCATCCATTTTGCGTACATTTGCTGGCTGATTCATTTTTCTTTTCCTCCTTTAGCATAGCAGAGAACGAAAAGAAAGAGGGGTTAGGATACTAGATCCTAACCCCTCTTCCTGGGCGTGTATGTGATTGGGCAAAACGTGAAAGCCTGTTTCCAAGCATACGTCTTTCCTCACTTTCGTCCGCGCGTAGCTGTCTGATTATTTTTATAAGTATTTCAATTGTAACCTATGCATCTGCGCAGTCAAGTGGAATGTTGTCACGGCGACTACACTATTTTTTCAAAAAACGGGCTTAGTCCTTTTTCTCAAAATGGGCGATTGTCGTTTCTTGAGCGGGATAAATGTCATACCATGTACTGTGTGATTTTACTAGAAAGGACGTGTTTCATCCGTGGAGAAACGACGTAAAGTACCACCGAGTATGGCACCGATGCCTCCGGCAATGCCGAGAAGGCCGAAAGAGATGCCGAAGGAGATGCCAATGCCAAAACAGGTGCCAAAACCGCCTTCGATGTCACCATCCCCGAATATGCCGTCGCCGAACCTTCCATCGCCGAACCTTCCATCTCCGAACGTGCCGTCGCCAAATGTACCATCGCCAAATATTCCATCACCAAATATTCCATCGCCGAATCTGCGTCCGTCGCCAAACCTGCCATCCCCTGAAATGCCGAAACGGCCGAAGCCGGAAAAACCAATGCGTCCCATGCCGCAACGGCCGATTCTTCCCGTGCCGAATCAATCGATCCCGAAGGCACCGAACAAAATGCCTGCTAACCCGATCGCACCGAATCGCAGACCTGCCAATCCGATGCCACCCAATATGGGGATCCCGGCTCCGAATCGCAGACCAGCCAATCCGATGCCGCCAAACATGGGAATCCCGACTCCGAATCGCAGACCAGCCAATCCGATGCCGCCAAATATGGGGATTCCAACGCCGAATCTCAGACCTCCTAATGCTTCCCCTAATATGCCGCACCGCAGAATGCCAAACTCTCCACCGAACATGATGCCGAACCGCAGGCACCCAAATTCTTCTCCAAACATGATGCCGAACAGAAGACATCCAAACTCTTCTCCAAACATGATGCCGAATTGGGGCTCGCCAAATGCATCGCCTAATGCACGGGCGCCACGAGAAAATGCGGGTGTGGAAATTGAATTGTACCTGTTCAAATTCCAATTCCACATGGATCGCATGCAGTATTATCACCACAAATGCGAGGAGCACCGTGAAAATCGCCGCAAATACAGCGAATACCACAAACACTACAAGCATCATAAGCGTCGGATGAAATACTACCACGACCGGTGCCAAGCATGGGATCACAAAGGAAGCAGCTCATACGGTTCACATGGGCGCAGGGGATCTTCTTCAGGATGCGACTGCGATTGCGGCTGCTCCCTATAAATGGCAGAAAGACGCCACTGCTACAGCGGCGTCTTTTTTCTTATTTCAGGCCTGTGACGCAAAGGCTTCTGAGTCAATTCCGCGTTTTTTCAGCTCCCGCCGGAGAGTCAGCAGTGCATCGTCCTTATTTTTGCATTCCAAGATGATATCGACGTTGTAAGGGGCCAGGGAAGAAATGAATTTCACGAACTCCTCTGGATGAATGTTGTCAGCGTGAGCGCGAAAATCTTTTTCCGACTTGGGGGAGGACATGTGCATTTTTGGTGTTCTTTCTCCCCAGGTCTGGATGATCCGCGGCAAGTAGTCCACCCAGTTTTCTCCATGATTCAAGCAGTGATGATGATGAATGTCCAGGACCATAGGGATGCCAAGCCTCTCGCACAGCTCTAATGCTTCCACCATCGTGAAGGAAGTGTCATCATTCTCGACGACCAATCGTTTCTTTACGGAATCAGGGAGCAGCTCGAAATGGGCAGCGAACCTGTCGAGAGCAGCGGCTTTATCCTCGACTCCTCCTCCGACATGAGTCACCAGGACCGAATTGTCATCCAGACCGAGTAAATCAAATACTCGGGCATGATAGCTGAAATCCGTAATCGCTGTCTGCACGACGGAGGGCTTGTCGCTGTTCAAGATACTGAAATGTCCGGGGTGGGCGGTCATCCGGATGCCATGGCTACGTATGAATTCACCTGCTTTTTGAAAATCCCAGGCGAATTCTTTTGCCCAGTCCCAGTTTTCTGCAACAGGGTGAGTGGCAAGCGGTACAAATTCTGAGGGCAGGCGGTATACAAAGATGTGATTCTCGACGTTGTAGGCAAGCAGGTCCATCAAATTGAAAAAGTTTGTCTGCAAAATCTGCCTCAGTTTCTTCAAGCGTGCCTGCGGCTCTAATTTATTCAGCTGCGCGACTGTCGTTTTCTTGTTTGGGTTGTTTTTGGTATTCACGCTAATACAGGCATATCCCAAACGGAACAAGGCGCTCACTCCCTTTACGGCGTCGTCGTCGATTTAGTATCCCCGTCTTGCACATGTTTTTCGTGATCGAAAAGTTGGCAGAACGAAAGCGATGCACGGCTGCGCGCTTCTTGTCAGTTGAAAATAAAAGGGATAAGATAGGGGGATATTGCCATGTCCCAATGAATGAGACTCCGGTTAAAGGGGAATGAAATGAATACGCTCAGCCAAACCTATAATCTTGCACTCGTTTCCTTTTCTTATTTACTTGCGGTTTTAGCTTCATATACAGCTTTGAACGTGAGCGCGCGTATTCACCGATCTCCAAGCAAGGGACGTTTGATCTGGTTATGTACAGGTGCAGTCTCAATGGGGCTGGGAATTTGGGCGATGCATTTTGTCGCGATGCTGGCTCTGCACTTGCCAATAGACGTTCATTACGATGCTGCGATTGTCCTATTATCGATCCTGTGTGCCATCATCGCATCTGGCATTGCCCTTTGGGTAATCAATACCGAAACCCTGACGGGCAAAAGACTGATAACAGGTTCCCTGTTTATGGGAATCGGGATCGCTTCCATGCATTACACCGGAATGGCAGCCATGCAGATGAAGGCGGTCATCCGATACGATTGGTTTTGGTTTGCCATATCCATTCTCGTCGCGATCATCGTGTCTGTCGTGGCTCTGCTTCTGACATACCGATTTCGAAATGAAGACAGCGTCAAGGGAGTGGGATGGAAATTGCTGGCGGGCATGCTGATGGGGGCTGCCGTTGCCGGGATGCATTATACAGGCATGTACGCAACAAGCTTCATTGGCGGCCATCATTCAACCGTCCAGCAATCGTATATGGCAGCTGATACGAGGATGATGGCCTATGCCGTGGGGATCGTCACGACTTTCATTCTCGGTGCGACGCTTGCATCCATTTACATGGACAAGCTGTTTGCAGGGAAAACCTTTCGGATCATGGAGAGTGACCAGCGATATAAATCCTTGTTTGAGCATAATTACGACGCTGTCATGTTTTACTCGATCAATGGCGAGGAAAGTGTATTAAATCCTGCTGCAGTGCGATTGACGGGAGAAAAAAGCCTGCCCCTGCGTACGTTCATTCGGATGTGCAGCGCCGAGGATGGGGAGCGAGTGGCAGCTAATTTTGAAGAAGCCGCTCGTGGAGAAGCGAGAAATTATGAGATTGTCATCGCGACACAAAAACGCCAGATTCATCTGAACTTGACCAATGTTCCCGTATTTGTGGACCAGAATGTGGCAGGCGTCTTTATCATTGCGCGTGACGTCACGATACAAAAGCAAGACGAAGCCAAGATCAATTACCTCGCCTTTCATGATGCGCTGACAGGGCTTCCCAACCGCAGATTCGTTGAAGAAAAGCTGGATTTGCTGATCGAAGAAGCCAGGCGGGCGAGCTTTATGGTGTACGTCATGTTCTTGGACCTCGATCGTTTCAAGCTCGTAAATGATTCGCTCGGCCATGATTACGGTGATTTGCTGTTGAAGGAAGCGGCGATTCGTCTATCCAATTGCATAGGAGATAGGGGCACTGTCAGCAGATTGGGCGGTGACGAGTTTATGGTCATTATGGCAGACGTAACACAGGAATGGGTCGTGAAAGTCGCCGACTCCCTGAACCGTACGATCGAGCAGCCATTTCTCATCAATGGCCACGAGCTCTACATCACCACGAGCATCGGCATCTCCCGGTATCCCATGGACGGGGAAGACAGGCATGATTTGATGAAAACAGCCGATACCGCGATGTACTCTGCGAAAGAGCGGGGTAAAAACAGCTATCATATGTTCGCTCCTGATCTCCAGAAAATAACCAGCGATAAAATGTTCATCCAAAACGAGCTCAACCGGGCGCTTGCACTAGGGGAGCTGACCTTGTATTACCAGCCCCAGGTGAATGCGAAGGACGGAGCTATCGTAGGGATGGAAGCGCTGATTCGGTGGAATCATCCTGAGCGTGGTCTCGTCTCCCCCGATCAATTTATTGCCGTCGCAGAAGAAACCGGCCTGATTGTGCCCATCGGTGAGTGGGTCTTGCGGACTGCGTGTCAGCAGAACAAAGAATGGCAAAACCAAGGCCTGCCGCCCATTCGCGTAGCGGTGAATCTATCCGCCCGCCAGTTTTTGAAAAAGGACTTTACCCAGATGGTCGCTTCCACGCTCGAAGCTACGGGCCTCTCGCCACAATATCTGGAGCTGGAAATAACCGAGAGCACGATGATTGACGTGCATCGGGCAAGCAACACGCTCGCAGAATTAAAGCAGCTGGGTGTGCATATCGCAATCGATGATTTTGGAACGGGATACAGCTCCTTGTCGTATCTCAAGGAATTTCCGTTGAATCGGCTGAAAATTGATCGCTCCTTTGTACGAGATATGAAAAAAAGCCCGGGCAACCGCGCAATTGTCTCCACGATTATTTCAATGGCGCACAATCTTGAGCTCAATGTGATTGCAGAGGGTGTGGAAACGGATGACGAGCTTGCGTTTCTGCAGGAGAACCTGTGTGAAGAGGTGCAAGGCTATCTGTTCAGCAGGCCGCTGCCCCGAGATGAAGTTACGACATTCATGGAAGAACAGAAACGAAGAATATCATGACGCAGTGGCACCAAGCGCAGGATCGCTCCTGCGCTTTTTTCATTCCGATGGAAACATTCAGCGTACGCCTTTGGTTGGTATAGCCTCTTGTTTCATACGTACAATGTACTAATCTTGTGGTCTTGACCATGTGATGAATCTGGGAAAAAGGAGGGGGACACATGCTCTGGCTTGGTCTGCTGTTGATTGTTGTGACCATTGGAGCCGCGATCGCCATTGGGTATCGGGCAAATGAAAGTGTACGTCGCTTTGAGGAAGACGAGCACGAGAGCTTCATCGGCTCGAAGGCAAACACGTAAGGGGGGATCACGCATGCAGCAAGATAGAGAACATCAATTGCTGGAGGACAAAAAGGACTTAAATAAGTTCGGCTACGCGCAGGAGCTTCTACGCGATATGGGGGGCTTCTCCAACTTTGCGATCTCTTTCTCCATCATTTCGATTTTGACAGGCGCGGTATCTTTATACGGACACGGGCTTCTGTATGGCGGTTCAGGCATGATGGGCTTTGGGTGGACGATCGTCGCCTTCTTTGTCATCTTGATTGCGGCTTCGATGTCAGAGCTGGCGTCGGCGATTCCGACCGCGGGTGCCTTGTATCACTGGGCTGCGATTTTGGGCAGCAAACGATGGGGCTGGTATACAGCCTGGATCAATCTGATCGGGCAGATCGGAATCGTCGCCGGCATTGATTATTCCTTCTCGTTGTTTGCAGACCCGCTCCTCGCAAGTGCGTTCGGGTATACGTCTACGGAAACGACGACATTGGTTCTGTTTGGTATCACTTTACTCTTGCACGGCATTTTCAATCACATCGGAATTCGACTGGTCGCCCGTCTCAATGATTTTTCCGCTTGGTATCATATTGGGGTTGTTGTGATTCTCGTAGGCAGTCTGGTTTTCTTTTCTCGCCATGAATTGCAGCCGCTCGATTACCTGTTCCAGGTCGGGCAGACTTTCTCCGACAAACCGTACGCCATCGCATTCCTGATCGGTCTTTTGCAGGCACAGTGGACGTTTACGGGCTACGATGCCTCCGCCCATACGATCGAAGAAACGATCAACCCGCGGGTACGCGCAGCATGGGGAATCTTCACTTCAGTGGCCTTTTCTTTTATTTTTGGTTTTATCATGCTCGCGTTCGTTACCCTTTCCATCAAAGATGCAGCGTCAGCAAGCGAGGCGCCAAATGCCTTCATCTATGTGATCAGTGAAGCCTTGGGTGGGACTTTTGGCTCGGTCGTCTTATGGCTGGTCACCTTTGCGATGTGGTTCTGCGGCTTGGCATCCATCACCTCCTTCTCCCGGATGCTGTACGCTTTTTCCCGCGATAAGGGGATGCCGTGGAGCCGTCATTGGGCAGAAATATCGAAAAAGTACCGGACGCCGGCGAAAGCCATCTGGCTCGTCGTTATTTTATCGTTTGCGCTGGCCTTGTTTGATTACATCGTAAAGAGGATCAATCCGGACACGACGTATACGACACTCGCTTTCCTGACTGCGGTAAGCGTCGTCGGCCTCTATGTAGCCTATGGCATACCCTTGTATCTCAAGCTTCGTGCGGAGGCTAAAGGGCTCTTTTTACGCAAGCATTACGGGCCGTGGAATCTGGGGAATTGGAGCAAGACGATCAACGTATTGAGCTTGATTTGGATCATCTTCATCTCGATTGTGATGGTCATGCCACCGAATCAGACAGCAGGCTACGCGCTGATCGCCATGTTTCTTTTACTGCTGATCATGGATCTGGCTTATTACAAAAATCATTTCCCCGGTCCGCAAGCCGCACTGAACAAATCAGAGGAAGAGATTCAAATTCAGGAAGCGAAATTTAGAAACAAGTAGGGAAACGGAAGCAGCCAATAACAGCTTTTCTGCCGTTGCGGGGCAGAGAGCTGTTTTTTTTGCATAGCGCAGGGCGGGCTGCGGGGAAGCTACTACCAAAGATAGTCTCGTAATGAAGGAGCAACGACCATGAGCAGATGGAGAAAAAGGCTCCATGCGATCTGTGCGGCCTGCTGCCTGATCGCGTGGCATACGGGCATCGTGGCAAGCATGCCGATCACGCTTGCGCAAGAGCCGGCCAATCGCTATGAAGTCGCAGGGATATCCGATCCGAAAGCATTCGAAGCGTTTTATGGGAAGCTGCAGAAATGGGTGAGTAAAGGGAACAAGTCGGCGATCGCCCATCAGGTACAGTATCCGCTGCGCGTGAATCGAGAGGGGCTGAGCCGGTTTATCGCGGGTGAAAAACAGTTTCTGGCTGAGTATGATCAGATCATGACGGAGAAGGTCAAGCAGGCGTTGCTTCAGCAAGAAGTGAAGGACACGTTCGTCAATTATCAGGGGGTCATGGTGGGTGGCGGGGAGCTGTGGCTGCGTCAGTCCGGCAACAAATTCGTGATCGTGGCCATCAATCAATGAACAACGAAAACCGGTCAATGACTCGTCCATTTATCGAGGAGGCTGGTTTGGTCAAAATAGTTTTATCATTCATAATGTTTGTTTAGGATGGACATGTTCGACGGAATTATCTAAAATGTCTTATAAATCGAGTGGGATTGGAGGACAAAAACAGCGAAATGTCCACCCTAAATGGACGTTTGTCATTTCCGCAAAACCATGTTATATTCACTTAAGGTTATCTTTTTTAGTTTTATTTAACAATTAGAGACAGTCAGAGAGAAGGAGTGGTTGCGAGTGACTTGGAATCCTGAGGCTTTAGCAGCTGAAGTGGCAGACCAGGTAGTGGCGTGGCGCCGGCATTTGCATCAAAATCCAGAGCTTTCTTTTCAAGAAAACAAGACTTCCCAGTACGTGTATGAAACATTGGCTTCCTTTGGCAATCTTGAATTGTCACGTCCGACTCCGACGAGCGTGGTCGCCAGGTTGATCGGCAAACAGCCAGGTCCTGTTCTCGGCATACGTGCGGATATCGATGCATTGCCGATTCAGGAAGAAAATCAGGTGCCTTATGCTTCCACCCAAGCAGGAGTCATGCATGCATGCGGGCACGACGGTCATACGGCCATGCTGCTCGGAACAGCCAAGATCCTGTCTCAGTTCAAGGATCGGATCAAAGGAGAAGTGCGGTTCTTTTTCCAGCACGCGGAGGAATTGCCGCCAGGTGGAGCGGCAGAAATCGTCAAGACCGGTGCAGCTGACGGCATGGATTCCATTATCGGCATTCATCTTGCGTCCTATATGCCTGTCGGAAAATTCGGTGTTCTATACGGGGCGCTCACTTCTTCAACCGACCGCTTTGACATCACCATTCAGGGCAAGGGAGGACACTCTTCCCAACCGGAAATGACAGTAGACCCGATTGTGATCGGGGCCCAGGTCATTACTCATCTGCAGCAAATCGTCTCCCGCAATGTCAGTGCGTTGGACAAGCTCGTCATCTCCGTCACCATGCTGAATGCAGGGACAGCCTACAACATCATACCGGACACGCTGACGCTGACAGGCTCTACCCGGTGTTTTGATGCAGAAATCCGCAAGAATATTCCGATGTGGATCGAACGCATTGTCAAGGGAGTCACGGATGCTCACGGCGCTTCCTACGAGTTCACCTATTCGCTCGGCTACACATCCGTAGTGAATGATACGCAGGTCACGAGGATGATGGAAGATACGATTCGCGAGCGCTGGGGAGAGGAAGACATCATCTATATTGACCCGCTGATGCCGGGCGAGGATTTTTCAGCGTATCTGGAAAAGGCACCTGGCTGCTTCATCCAGCTCGGGGCAGGGAATGAAGAAAAAGGCTTTACGTATCCTCATCACCATCCGCGTTTTGACTTCGATGAGGATAGCATGATTCGCGGTGTGGAGCTTTTCATTCGAGCGGCAGAAAAAGTGGTAATGAAATAAACAATAAGGATCTACGGGGGGTACATCATGACGGAGCAACGCGTTAATGTGTTCAAGCTGCACTTCATTGTACTGATACTGGTCGCTCTCACGGAGTTCATCGGTACGAAAAAAATCAATATCGGGATCGGGGTCATCGCCTTGTTTCCCATGCTTTATGCACTAATACTCGGGGGCTTCATCAGCTGGCCGAAGTTCAAATGGCTGAAGGAAAAAGAAATGAATGCCGCAGCCAGCATTTTGGGGCTTTCCTTTTTTCTATTCATCTGCAAGCTGGGAGCCAACATCGGTCCTGAGCTGCCCAAATTGATGAGCTCTGGTGTTTCCCTTCTGTTCCAGGAAGTCGGTCACATCGTGGGTACGATTGCGCTGGGCTTGCCTGTCGCTCTGTGGATCGGTCTGAAGCGTGAGGCGATCGGTGCGACGTATTCTCTCGACCGTGAGCCAAACCTCGCCATTATCGTGGAAAAATTCGGTGCGAATTCTCCTGAAGCGCGCGGAGCACTCGGGGTATACATTTGCGGAACGCTCTTCGGTGCCATTTACATGTCGATTTTAGCTAGCCTCTTGGGCAGCAGCGGGCTGTTCCACCCGATTTCCCTCGCGATGGGTGCAGCAGTAGGCTCTGGCAGCATGATGGCGGCTGCAACCGGCTCATTGGCTGTCATCTTCCCGGAAGCGGCAAAAGACATTGCGTTTTACTCCGGGGCAGCCAATCTGATCATGAGCATTATCGGGACGTATGTATGTATTTTTGTTTCCCTCCCACTCACTCAGCGCCTGTATAAATCGCTGGAGCCGATCATTGGGCGCAAAAGCAAACATCATCAGAACCACCAAGAAGGGGGGCAGCATAGCGCATGAATCAAGTACTGACGATTTTACTCATTGGCGTTATCGCTCTTTTGGGCAACTGGATTGGTTACAAGGTGCCTCCAATGGAATCGGTTCCAGGCATTTTGCTCTTGGCTGTTATCACGTTGATCGGAATGGGCTTTACCCGGATCTTGCCATTCAAGTCTCCTGTCATCGTATGGATTTCCTTGTTCGCCATGATCGCAACTTCTCCGTTTTTCCCAGGCAATGCGTTTACAGCGGCCGCGATCGGAAAGATCAATCTGCTGGCACTCGCTACTCCGATCCTCGCTTATGCGGGTCTGTCGCTGGGGAAAGACATTCATCTGTTCAAGCAGCTCAGCTGGCGCATCGTGGTCGTTTCATTGGTCGTCTTCACAGGGACTTTCCTGTTTGCCACGCTGTTTGCGGAAATCATCTTCAAGATTCAAGGGAAATTTTAAGATTCGTGTCTCATTTGAAAGCCTCCATGCGCGATTGCGCCGTGGAGGTTCTTTATGTAGGCAAAAAGAATTGATCGATCAGGAAATGACGGGTATACTCGTAATAATCAGAACATTGCGGGATCATAGAGAGAGTCGGGAGTGGAGAAAACATGATTATCGATGTCAAAAACGTCAGTTGGGAGCGGGATGAGACGTCCATTTTGGACAACGTCAATTGGCAGGTCAAAGAAGGAGAGCACTGGTGTCTGGTCGGTCTGAATGGCTCCGGGAAGACAAGCTTGCTCAAAATCATCAGCGGGTACACATGGCCGACCAAGGGCGAAGTGAAAGTGCTGGACAATTTGTACGGGACGGTAGACCTAAGGGAAGTGCGCAAATCGATCGGATGGGTCAGCACGGCATTGATGGCACAGCTCCATGAGCACGAGACAGCCTTTCGCATTATTTTGAGCGGGAGAGAAGCTACGATTGGCCTGTATTCGGCTCCGAGAGAAGAGGATGTGAGGACCGCACAGGAACTGCTGGTGACCTTCGGCTGCGAGGCATTAAAAAATCGTCCCTACGGCGCTCTTTCCCAAGGAGAACGGCAAAAAGTGCTGATTGCACGAGCGCTCATGGCGAAGCCTCGCCTGCTGATCTTGGACGAGCCTTGTACAGGACTCGACCTGCTGTCTCGGGAACAGCTTCTTCAGATGATCGAGACCATCGCGAAGCAGCCGGATGGACCTACCTTGGTGTATGTCACGCATCATATCGAAGAGATATTGCCCTGCTTCACGCACACGCTTTTATTGAAGGACGGCAAGGTGGATCAGTCAGGGGAAACGGATCAGGTATTGACGCCAGAGGAGCTGACTCGCTTTTTCGGAGTGAGCGTAGACATTCGTCGTTCACAGGGGAGGGCTTGGATCAGCCTCGGCGAAGAGGCTGTTATCCGCTAAGTTTTACAGGGAAAGCACGCTCGAGTATGTTTGTGTATAATAGGAGTAGGAACTGTATCTGGGAGGAGAGGAGAGATGGAGGCATGACCAATGTGGTTGCACCGATCGCAGACTCCACCTGGGCGATCATCACCTATGAAGATGCGTGGAAAAGCAACATTAACAGCTACGTAATCAAACAAGGTGACTCGTATGTATTGATCGATTCCCAGCTGCGTAAGCATCGCGCCTTTTTGCAGAAATCGCTTGAGGATATCGGGGCCAAAGCCGAGAAAATCGAATACGTCTATTTTACGCATCGTCACCCCGATCATATCGGCAACGCTGACTTGTTTCCATCCCGGAACAACTGGATACACCTGGACGATTATTATGAACTGGACGATTTTTCTCAGACGCTTTTCGGTCATACCTTTACCGGAAGCGGGGGAGATCTGCCATCGTTGCGATTTCGACAACTTTCCTATCACACAGAAGGCTCCGTGGCCTTATTTGATCCGCAGACGAAGGTTTGCTTTACAGGGGATCATCTTTGTTTTCCCGATGCAGATCTGGGGAGCATCGTAGGGGAAGAGCCTGAGGTTCGCCAAGCGTATAAGCAATATGTACAGATGTGGAAAGTAAAAGAGCCGGATCGTGTTCAGGAATACGCCGAAGGATTGGAAATCTTGCTGGATTGGCCCATCGAGATATTGGCTACGGGTCATGGACCGATTCTAAAAGGGGATATCGTTCCGTTCATTCAAGAGATCCTTTCCATCGTTCGCAGCTAAAACCAAAAGACTTGTGCGGCCCATCGGGTGCTGACACAAGTCTTTTTGCATGGGATTATTCTTTTTTGTCTTTTTCCTTTTCTTGCAGGGTAGGGTCCATAATTTCTACATGGTATTTTTTATGCAGGTCTTCGAGCCACTTATCGATATTGGCTCTTCTATTTTTGTCTTTCACTTTTTCAGCGATTTCAGGACGTGCTTGCTCCAGCGTTTGCTTTGCATATTTGTCCTTGTTTTTCTCGTAGTAAGCCTTGATCTGTTCATCGGTTACCGGGAACGCTTTTTCCAGCAATTTATCACGCATCATAATCAGGCGCGTCTTTTCACGGAATTCCTGCTCCGTTGTTTTTTTCTCATCCAGATACTCCTGGAATTTCTCCGGAGTGCCCAGCTTTTCTTTTATAGGATTGATGAGCTTGTCCAGCTCTTGATCGGAGACCGTGACCCCCTGCGCCTTTGCTTCTTGGCGGAAGAGCTCAGCAGCCACAAGCTGTGTCATGGCAGATGCTCCGGATTTTTTCTTGAGCTCATCGTACACTTGCGTTTGCGTGATGGTAGTATTTCCAATCTTGGCTGCCACTGCTTCGGAGGTCGTCTCTTTCGCTTGAGATACACCAATCACGGCGAGGCCGAGTATTAATACGGATACAGTAAGGACGGATACATCAAATTTCTTCATCGAGTTGACCCTCTCTTTCATTGCGTTTCTGCAAAAACAGTATAGGGCGTACATACGGGAGAAATATGTAACCCTCTCTTACAAGAATTCCACAATTGCCGGGCTGTCTTTTAGGGTTCCATGCAGGCAAAGAAAAAGCCGCACAGCCATTGCGTTTGTGCGGCTCGTGAACCAGATGGAAATCTATGCGTCATCCAGCCTGTGTGGATGCTTTTTGCCATTCTTCCAGACGTTTCTCCAATTCTGACCGATTCAAATGGAGGAAGCTGGATGAGGATTTGCCCATCAATTGGCGCAGATGGGTGAGAGCGCGTTCGTAATTTCCTTTGGCAGCTTCGATTTCTGCGAGGCAGAACAGCTTCCACTCCCGTGCTGAACGCTTGGAGGCAATCAGTTGATACGCTTCCCAGGCACTTTCAACTTCTCCCAGACGTGCGTGAGAGCACGCGATCAGAGCCAAAGAATCTGTCATTCCCTGGTCGCGCTGATAGATGCGAAACGCAACCTCCAATGCTTCACTATAGCGACCGGATGAATAATAGACAATCGCCAAATTGTAGAACAAATAGTGAATCATGGCTTGATTGAACAGCGAGGGCTGGTCCTTGCAGACATGAATCCCTTGGACGATGAACTTTTCCGCCAGTTCATAATTGCCGGTCATGATTTCATGTGTGGATTTATCGAGCATCGCTACTGCACGCGAGCGGTTCTTTCGATAGGAGGCGTCAAGCCATCTCAATCTCGCTTCTGCGCGGCGTTTGTTCAGGTTTGCCATATATTGAAAGCGGAATGGCCAGTGCAGTCGGATAAACATGACCAACAGCACAACACCCAGCCCCGCCAATGTTGACGTCAGATTCAGATTCAAATAATCCACGCAGATGACACCCTCTCTTCCCAGCTGCTTCTACTCATTCATCTTAGCACAGAACCAGTTCGCGTGACAGGGCATTGCCTTTATTTCGTCAGGGAGAGTCTGCCCAGCTGGCGGTTGCTGGAAAGCTCCTGGGCTGCGACGAAGCCTTCCGATACGGTGTAAAGCGTGTCATCGATGGTGAGGATTCGGTTGATATTATTCTTGCTGTCGTACCAGCCGTCACCTGCTTTTTTCAGCTCTTCGTCACTGAGATGAGTGATTTTGCTGGTCAGGTGAAAGCCCGATTTCAGATCCAAATGATAGACGTAGGCACCCTGAAAGGTGAATGATCCGTATTCGCGGATGTCTTTTTTCGCTCTCTGTTCGGCACTCCGTTCATAGACGGTCACAGGAAAGGCTAGCAGCTCCTTCTCTTTGGAAAAGAGGAGGGCTTTATGGTTGGATAGCAACTCCGAATTCGTTCCCCGGTCGCCGATGACCGTCTTGAATTTTTCCTTTGGATGCGCGACATCTGACACATCAAACAGAGCGATTTTCATGCCTTGATAAAAGGCCATGTCTTTGTCGGACTCGGCTTCCTTGCCAAAGCCGATGATGTGGTTTTCGTCATACGGATGAAGATAATCGCTGTAGCCGGGTATTTTCAGCGCACCGAGAATGGAAGGCGCAGCAGGCTTAGACAGGTCAATCACAAACAGCGGATCCACTTGTTTAAACGTCACCAGATAAGCGCGATTTCCGATAAAGCGAGCGGAATAGATGCGTTCCCCGGGCGCGATTCCTTCGAGTTTGCCATAGGTTTTCAGTTCCTTGTCGAGCACGTACAGATTGTTTTTGGACGTATTTTCATCCTGGCGCCACATCTCTCCGCTGGTCGTCGCGATCCGCAAATACCCATCGTGCTCATCGAGGGAAAACTGGTTCAGAATGCGGCCAGGCACTGTTCCTTTCCCCGAAAAGGAGAGTTTTCCGTCTGTCATCCCGAAGCGGTACACAGTCGTATTGCTTTTGGTGACGACGGGGACGAATGTCGGGGTTAAGGATTCCTTCAACGGTTTGGCGTTTTGCGGCCACTCATATTCCGTTACCGCTACGTAGAGATTGTCCTTGGAGGCATAGATGTTCTCGCCGGCACCGAGGTACGTGGAAAGCGACATTTTTTGTTCGGGACGATCCAGATTGACGCCTGCGACCATCAAATAATCGGGCTGAATGCTTTCCGGAAAATAACGGATGTCCGAATAGGGAACCGTTTGGAATTGCTCGCCTTGCACGCTGTCCCGGTACTGGGGTCCAGGTAGTTCGTTTTTCTCTTCGAGGATTGCGTAGGTATTCACATACTGGTTAGCGGTCAGGTACAGATTGGCACCGATCTTTCTCGATGACAGGTACTGTCCCTCCACATCCACCTGGCGGGTCAGTCGCGGATGAGTCTTGTCCCTGATGTCGTAGATCATGGCTTTTACGGTTTGATGATCCTGTACGTAAGGAAGTCTTCGCTTCGACACGACCGATGATTGCATCTTCACAGACTCACTGGCTTGCCCGATGACAATCAATCGCCTCTCGTCTACATAGAGCTCAAGCGGCTGGAAAAGTCCGTTTTCATACGTGATGCGACTGCTGATTTTCATGCCGTCAGCAGGGGTGGCCAAAATGATCCGGACTTCCTGAGGAGTTGCCTGATAGACGTACTGGCCATCTGTTTTGACGATGTCGGCCTCATCGACTCCCTGCACCTGGGTGTTCGTCGTCGAGAAGTCGGCGGATCCGCCTAAAGCGGTGTCGGCGCTTTTGGCCATGGGAGCGGCCGGAGCCGCGACGGCAGCGGATTCCATGTAGATCGGGCCAGCATTGGTTCGCGAGTTTTTCTCCAGCAGTTTCTTCAGCTGGCTGTATGATCCTACGACAGGCAAAACGTCTTTTTGCCGGGACGGCAGCTCTTCCTCACCGAATGCCCCGGCTGCTGTGAAAAATGGCGTGAGTGCCAGCGTGAGAGCAGTGGCGACAAGCAGGTAGGGCCATTTTTTCTTCATCGTATTCCCCCCGAAAAGATATCTAGTAGCGGTACGGTTTCTGATAATAGGACGATGGGTTTCGGCAAATGTTTCACACTTCTGCTGGCACATTCTACGGACAGGTGGGAGAGCGTGTGCTATAATAATAGGCGGTTTATGATACCAATCACACCACTTCGTCAAAAGGGGCGTCATAGATGGAAAAGTTGAAACAAAGCATCCTTGAGCTGATTACGGATACGTCTACAAACCTGCCACCGGACGTGCGCCGCGCGGTTAATGCCGCAAAAGTGCAAGAAGATTTGGGCACTCGCGCAGCGCTTTCTTTGTCTACAATCGCACAAAACGTAGTCATGGCAGAAGAGAACGTTTCTCCAATCTGTCAGGATACGGGTATGCCGACATTTGAAGTGAAAACACCGGTTGGAGTGAACCAACTGATCATCAAAAAGGCAATCAAGGAAATGATCGCAGAGGCTACCAGAACAGGCAAGCTGCGCTCCAACTCCGTAGATTCCTTGACAGGATCAAACACAGGCGACAACCTCGGACCTGGTACTCCAGTGATCCACTTCGAGCAATGGGAAGAAGATGAGATTGAAATCAAGCTGATCCTCAAAGGCGGCGGCTGTGAGAACAAAAACATCCAATATTCCCTGCCTTGTGAACTCGAAGGCCTCGGAAAAGTGGGCCGAAATCTGGACGGCATCCGCAAATGCATCCTGCACGCGGTCTATCAAGCACAAGGTCAAGGCTGCTCCGCTGGGTTCATCGGCGTAGGTATCGGTGGTGACCGCACTTCCGGTTACGCGCTGGCAAAGCATCAGCTGTTCCGCAAAGTGGAAGATGTGAATCCGATTCCGGAACTGGCTGAACTGGAAAGCTACATCATGGAAACCGCGAACCAACTGGGCATCGGTACCATGGGCTTCGGCGGAAATGCGACTCTGCTCGGCTGTAAAATTGGCGTAGAAAACCGCCTGCCAGCAAGCTTCTTCGTATCCGTTGCGTACAACTGCTGGGCGTTCCGCCGTCAAGGTGTTCGCTTGAATGCAGAAACAGGCGAAATCCTCCGCTATCTGTACAAAGATGAAGAGGTAAAAATGGATCTGACTCCGGTTGCGGCGACGGAAGCGAAAGAAGAGCGCAGAGAGGTTGTCCTGCAAGCTCCGATTTCCGAAGAGCAAATCCGCAGCCTGAAAGTGGGCGACGTCGTCATCATCAACGGCGAAATGCACACAGGACGCGATGCCCTGCATAGCTATTTGATGGAAAATGATTGCCCAGTAGATATGAACGGCGGAATCATCTACCACTGCGGTCCGGTTATGCTCAAAGACGAAGCTGGCGAATGGCATGTGAAAGCGGCTGGTCCGACCACCTCCATTCGTGAGGAGCCGTACCAAGGAGAAATCATTAAAAAGTTCGGCATCCGTGCGGTCATCGGAAAAGGCGGCATGGGTCCAAAAACACTGAAAGCGCTGGGTGAGCACGGTGCCGTGTACCTCAACGCAATCGGTGGTGCGGCTCAGTACTATGCGGAATGCTTGGAGAAAGTAGAAGGCGTAGACTTCCTGGAATTCGGTGTTCCAGAAGCGATGTGGCACCTGCGCGTAAAAGGCTTTGCAGCGATCGTTACCATGGATTCGCATGGCAACAGCTTGCACGCGGATGTAGAGAAGTCTTCTCTGGAGAAATTGGCGCAATTTGCTGCACCGGTATTCAAATAAAACACTAGATCCAAACCTTTGGCATCCGCTTTGGCGCCAAAGGTTTTTTTATTTTGCTTTCAAATCGCATCCCCCTCTCATACCCTATTGCAGATACCGGATCTGTTAGGAGGGAACAGAATGCGGTGGGTATATAAAAAAACGATGACTAAAGAGACGCGCAAACAGGTTTGGGAGGTAAAGGACAAAGCGGGGAATATCGGCTATTTCAAGTATCCGAACCATAAATTCTATAAACACCGCCGGATGATCGCCAACGAATACATCGCGATTTCACTGGCAAAAAACTTGGGATTCCCCGTGGCGAAATTGGTGCCCGGTACTGCGAAAGGACCTAATAAACGCAAGGTGAGAGGCTACATTTCCCCATGTGTGAACGCAAGAGAAGTCATTACCTGGAAAAGGGCAAGTGAAGAAGTCAAACAGCAGCCGGCCATGCATGTGAACGATGTAAAGCTGCTTACGCAAGTGATTGTGTTTGATGTCTGGATACTGAACAAGGACCGCACCAGTGTCAATTTGATCTTGTACCGGGATCATCCGGGAGAAAAATACAACTGGTATCTGATTGATCATGGGAGCGCATTGCTGGGATCGCACAGGAATACGCCATTTGATCGGGTGAGGGGTATCAAGCATCCCCAGCTTAATAAGAGCATTCGAATACCAAGTGGTATGAAGAGCCTTGTCCTCCAAGACGGGAAAGCGGTTGAAGAAATGGTAAAGAAGGTGAAAGCCCTTCCCGTTTCTGTCATTAAGCGAGCCATCAAAAGCGTTCCCAAGCGGTTGTTGACGAAAACGAATCAGAGGACGATCAGAAAAATACTGCGTTATCGCAGAGATAGGATCGATCGGATCATGCGGGATATTCTCGCTCAATTAGACCAAGGGAAACCTCCCGTTTTATAAGTCTGTCGAGTATTTCACTTCAGCGTAATTGTTTCCTTGGGTGAGAGCCTGCAACGGCATCTGTCATGGGTGTTTGACCATTCTTGGGAAAATGGGTATTGGTTTAGGTTCTCCCCAGGCGGGCGGGCATAGGTTAATAACGAAACATATCCGATAGAGGAGTGATCGCGAGTGAACTATGTAGTCCGCGCAGGAGACACGCTGAACAGCATCGCAGCCCGTTTTGGCGTGCCTGTACAGGAACTGATCCGCGTCAATAATATTGCGTATCCGTACTATATTTACGTCGGCCAAACGATTTACATCCCCACAGCCACCACCCCAGCCCCTACGCCTCCGCCAATGAGTGATTTTGACCGTCGATTGACTCGCGCCGAGTACCGCATCGATGCTCTGCGTGATGACTATACAAAGCTGAGCGACCGAGTAGATCGTCTGGAGAACCGCATCGGCCGATTGGAAACGCGTGTCACCAATCTGGAGCGTCCAGTTCCAACTGCACCTCCGCGCCCACGCCCCACAACTGCCCCGCCACCTCGTCCTACTGCCACTCCAACCCCGCGCCCAAGACAATAACAAGGTGAGAAGTGCCACATAGAAAAATGCCCGAAAATCGCCTTCGGGCATTTTGTGCATTCATTCGTAATTTTTTCTTACAGGGTGATTTCCCCCAAACGCATTGCTGCATAGGGTGATAGGAGAGGATCAAGAGGAGGTGTGCCATGTTTGGGATTAACGGAAAGATCATACGGCATCACTTCATGGGCGTCTATGGAAAAGTGGTGCAGATCAGAGAACTGGTGGAAGTGTTAGATAATGTGTTTGATTCCTTTCACAAGGTAAACACGATCAGCAAGACGATGCTGGGACCTCGCAAGCCAAGTGCCAAGAAGCTGGATCGCCTTCGCTAGAAGAACAGACGAAGAAGCCCCGCTGTAAGCTCGCGAGCTAAACAGTGGGGTTTCTTCGTGGTTTCAGGATTTTCGTTATTTTTTCTCTAGCATTGCTTGCATGCCCATGCGAATCATTTCCTTCACCATGCCTCCTCCCAGGCGGCCACCGATTCGACCAGCGTCATGGGAGCTTAGTTGGCCGTTGTAGCCATTCTGCAAGGGAACATGTAATTCTCGCGCCACTTCATATTTCGCCTGATTCGGGTCGGCGACCTGTGCGACCTTTGCCTTCAATGCATCCAGTCCATGGCGGGAATCGGCAACGAGCGGGCGTCTGCGTCTGCTCATGTTCTTTCACCTCTACAACTAGCTTGCCCGATTAGATCAAAGCTTTGCGCGAGGTGAAGTCGGTTTCGCGGTAGTAGGTATTGGCAACCAGCAGATTCGGGCCGGCACATTTGGCCGCTGGACAGAAGCAATTGATCTTTTGATTGAGCGGATGCTGCTGCCAGGTGTCGAACATCGATTGAAGCTGATCGGATTGAATGTTGCCGAGCGGCTCTACATCACCGAAGTCGGTCACGATCACGTCGCCAGTGAAAATGTTGATGTTGAGTCGATTGCGGCCATCCGGGTCGTTGCGCGTCGTCACATTTTTGGCATCGCGCAAACGTTTGATCAACTCGCGGTCCGCTTCGATCGGGCTGCAAGCGAAGAATGGCAAGGTACCGAACAGCATCCACAGTTCTTCATTGCGAATATCAAGCATGCGGTGAATAGCGGCGCGCAATTCATCCAGCTGCAGAACGTCCAGATCACGGGCGAAGTCACTCGCATACATGGGGTGTACTTCGTGGCGCCGCGCCCCCATGTCCTGGATTTGCTGATGAAGTACCTCAAGCTTTGGCCAAGTCCGATGATTCAGCATCGTTTCCGCGGAGACGAAAACGCCTGCGTCCGCGAGTTTTTTTGAGCTTTCGATCATGCTGTGAAACAGCGCCTCAGCCTGTTTGGATGAAACCGCCTGCCTGGCTTTTGCGTAAACAATATCATGGAATTCCTCCGGTGTAGACCAGTTCCATGAAATATGCATGACATCTATGTACGGTAAGATCAGTTCGTAGCGCGAAAATGGCATGGACATATTGGAATTGATCTGGGTGCGAAGCCCGCGATCTGTTGCATATTTCAGGATCGGCAGGATGACCTCTTTGACGGTCCGTTCACTGTACATCGGTTCGCCGCCTGTTATACTGAGAGTGAGAAGATCACGCGCTTCATCCAGACGACGCAGAATCAGGTCAACGGGCAGAGCGGGATCGTCCTTGTAACGCAATGTATCGCCGACTGCACAATGCTCACAACGGAGATTGCACAGATTCGTTACGGTAAATTCGACGCTGGTCAGCTTATAGGCCGGTGGTGTCGCATTTGTCAACGGCTCCCATGGATCTTGCGCGGGTGTAAGGGGTGTAGTCGGAACCATGCGGATCAATGGTGGAAACCTCCTTCATACTGTGTACATTCAACCTATTATAACGACATTCGAACGGAAGGAGAATAGCGAACAGATGATTATGGGAATGTCTTTTAGTCGTGGCGTCTTATTTCACGATCGGAATGTGCTGGCATGTGCCGAAGTGAAGGGCGGAGTCATCCATTTGTGGGCTGAAAAAATTACGATTCGAACCATCGGCAAGCTCTGGTACCGGATCTTTTTCTCCTTTCCCTGGTATTATCAATTGATTCATTTGCTGCTCGCGGGATATGTGGTGGCAGCTTATCTGAACCCATCTTTTGCTGTGATCGATCCGATGTGGATTGCCGTCTACATAGGGGGCTTTCATTTTGTCTTTCCAAGTGTGATGAAAAAATTCCACGGAGCAGAGCATAAAGTGTTTAGTCATTATGGAAAAAAGAACATGGATGCCATCGGTGAAGTCGCAAAGGCGGACATCGTCAATGCCGGGTGCTCGACGAATCTGGTTGTCTGGTTCTTTATCGGTTTGTTGCTGACCGTGTTTTTCCTGCCCCTGGAATGGAGTGTGGCTTGCGGGATAGCGACGCTGTTGGCGGGAATGTTTGGGGACCGCTACTTGCGTAAATATTGCGGGTTTGCTTACAAGCTGTCCGGTTTCTTTCAAAAGCATTTTACGACCAAGGAGCCGGATCGGGTGCATCTGGAGACAGCGCTTCGATCCTACATCCTGTTTGAGCACATTCGGGATAAAGAACGCTTGGCAGCTTAAGAACATCAGACGAAGAAAAGGAGAGGGGTCCCCTCTCCTTATTTATATACAGATAAGAATTAATAAGATTCTTATCCAGTATAAGTGCAACATAGCGAGACTTCGAACGAAGTGAGATAGCAAGACTTGTGCCCTTTGGGTACTAAGGCTCCGCAAAAGGCTTGGCGTAGCCAAGTTTTCTAATACGCACAGGAGCGATACTTGCCTATCCGGGTTACGCGACATTGTAGTGCGGGGGTCTACTGTCTTATCGCTGATCACTGATGGTAGGAACCGCACGCGTTTTGCGAGAAACAAGCTTTTTCAGATTATCCAGATTGACGAATACGATCCCCACGATAATCGTGATGCCTCCTACGACAGACAAGACGGTTACCGGTTCATGGTAGAGGAGCGCCCCCAGGCACAAGGAAATGAGCGGAGAGATATACAGCCAGGTAGAGGGGAACACCGGGTTGGTTTTGGCTACGAGCCAGTAGTAAATGGTGTGCCCCATCATGGATCCGACGAACACCAGATACAAAAGGGACAGAGCTGCTGTCGGAGTAAACATGGTCTGGACGTTCACCTGCTCTGTAAACAACGATAACAAGAGCAGCAAGAAACCGCCATGCATCATCTGAGCCGCATTCAGGGTGATTGGTGATACATGCTGGAATCGCTGGATGACCTGGCGGGAATAGACGGTGCCACCTGAGTAAAAGACCTCACCGAGCAAGACCACTAGGCATCCAAGCACCCAATACTTGTTAAAGTCAACGGTAAGACCGGGCAGAAGCAGGATGACGACTCCCACGAGTCCCACGAGACAACCGGTCCAGGCTGAGCCGGAGAGCTTTTGACGAGTCAGAAAGGTTTGAAGCAGCAAAATCATCAAGGGTGCTGTTGCAGACAAGACTGCTGCGATCCCGGAGCTCAAATACTGTTCGGCCCAATAGAGGGCAGCAAATACCCCGAAGGTAAGGCCAATACCTGTCAGGAACATTTCTTTCCGGAGCAGGATCGAAAAGCTCGCTTTCTTTCTCCACACCATCCATAGAAGTAAGATGAGGCCTGCCAGAAAGAAACGGATGCCTGCCGAGAAAAAGGGGGGTGCCCCTGCGTCGATCCCCACTTTGATTGCCAAAAAAGTCGTGCCGAACACAAAGCACATGACGATATAGTTGATCATGACCATTGTAATTCCTCCTTTCCCCCAGCATAAGGGAAGAGGAGTAGAACAGATTCTGTCGAACAGAACAGATATCGGTTTTTGCAGTCACAATAGGGAAGAGAAGGAGGGATCGGGATGAAGAGAAGGGGTCTTTCCAGCACGCAGTCCGATAAGCTGTTTGAGCAAATATACGATTACCTGCTGGAACGGATTCGACGCGGAGAGTGGAAGGAGCATGAAAAGCTGCCGTCTGTTCGTGCGCTGGCGTTGGAATTCAATGTGCACCGTCTCACGGTATTTAAAGCGTACCAGCTGTTAAAGCAAAACCAAAAAGTGTATGTCAAAGATAAATCGGGCTATTATGTGCAGCCGGGTCTTGGACTGTCGCTGGAAACACGAAATGATCCCATCATTTCGGCTTACGTGCAGGAAAGCCATCTCTCCGAAATTCATCAGGTGCAGGCTACTTATCAATTTTCCAAAGCGCTTCTCGACCCGAATCTTTTGCCGAACCTGTATTTTTCCGAATACGTGAAAAAGGTGTTTGATCTGTATCCGAAGGTATTGGGCACGTATTCGACAACACAAGGCGATCAGGAGCTGAGGGAAGCTCTATGCCAGTACTTTCACAAGCATTTTCACTTTTACCTGACTGCGGATGAATTACTGGTCTCGGCGGGGTCTCAGGAAGCGATTGATTTGGTAGCCAGAGCCTTGATCAATCCAAGAGATGTCGTTTTTCTGGAAAGGCCGACGTACAGTCCTGCCATCGATGTCTTTCGCAGACAGGGAGCACAGATCGTGCCCATCGAAATCGACGAGCACGGATATGATCTCGATCAGGTTGAACAGTTTATGCAGCTCCATAAGCCCAGACTTTTTTACCTCAATCCTACCTACCAAAATCCGACGGGCTATACGGTTCCCGCCGAGCAGAGAAAGAGGCTGGTGGAGCTGGCAGCGCAGTACCATTGCTTGCTGGTAGAGGATGATCCTTATCGCGATATGTACTTTGGCGAAAAGCCGCCGCTGCCTCTGTTTTCCTACGATACCTCGGGAGCGGTGATCTACATCCGCAGCTTCAGCAAATACATCGCGCCCGGCCTGAGCATCGCAATCATTGCTTGCCGCCCCTCGATCATGAAGGTGCTGATAAAAGCAAAGTCACTCTCAGACAGTGGAACACCCTTATTGAATCAAAAAATTTTTCTGCACTATTTCTTTTCCGAACGCATGCAGCAGCACTTGGAGAAGCTCCGGATTGCGCTGTCCATTCGCCGTGACTTGATGGAAGAGGAGTTTTCCGTCACCGATTGGGAGTGGGTCAGTCCACAGGGAGGCTTTACGTTGTGGATGAAGCTACCTCAGACCGTCCCGATGGATGCTCTGCTCAGCAAGAGCATGGAGCACTCGATCACATTCGTCCCCGGGTTGATTTGTGATCCGCTGCGGGAGTCGAAATCCTGGATAAGAGTCTGCTTTTCGTATCTGAATGAGCAGCAGCTGCGTGAGGGAGCCAGGAAACTGATCAGTGTTTGCAACATGCTGCAGCAGTAGGTGAATTTTCGTTTCGGCTCCGTTTCGTTCATGGAAGGGGCGCGTACAATCGGCAAGTGACGAAGGGAAAACGAAAAGCCGCTTTTGGGAAGCGGCTTTCAATATGGGGCTACTCTCTCTCCAGCGGGGTTTGCTCCAGCTGGCGGTAGGTTTTTCCTTTGTCCACATATGATTGGCGGATGCGGACCAGCTCTTTGTAATCCGCCTCTGTCAGCTCGCGTTTGACCTTGGCGGGGTTGCCGACGACGAGGGTTCGCGGCGGGACCTTCATGCCAGGAGGTACGAGGGCTCCTGCTGCGACCATTGCGTCCTCACCAATTTCAGCTTTGTCCATGATGATGGAGCCCATGCCAATCAATGCTCCGCGCCTTACGATACAGCTGTGCAGGACAGCATTGTGACCGACTGTTACCTCATCCTCCAGGATCAGGGGATTATTCGGGCTTTGGTGCAAAGTGCTGTTATCTTGCACGCTGACTCGGCGACCAATGACTGTCGGGGCGATGTCTCCCCGGATGACGGTGTTGTACCAGATCGAGGAATCCTCGCCGATTTCTACATCCCCAGAAACGACAACACCCTTCGCGAGGAATACGGATGGATGGATTCGTGGATTGACATTTTCGAATGAGAGTAGCAGCATAAATTCCTCCTAGTCAATGTATGTGTGTACAATCGCTCTGCATAGGTCTGGGATGAATGATGGAAAAACGCCCGGTCGCAGCGTCGCAATCGATGACAGTCCCAGTGAGCTCTAGGGCCTCTTCTTCTTGATACAGAAAGCGGATTCCGCTAATATCCAGAATCTGATCGCTTTTTTGGGCTTCCGTAATGGCGATACTGTAAGTGAAGCTTCCACAACCGGTTGTCGTGGGAACCAGTTTGATCCCGAGCTTGTCTGCATCCGGTTCTTCAGCGATCAACAGAGCAAGACGTGCTGCTGCTTGCGGAGTAATGATGATCAAGGTCAACCCTCCTTGTGACCTTTCTATTGTACTACAGGATTGAAAGAATGAACAATTTGGCTGGATTTCCAGTACGCTTTGGTTGACCGGATATGACCCATGTGATAAAGTTAGTCTTACCGATTCGATAACAACAGGAAATGTGGGTAGTCGCTGCCGCGGTCGCTTGCGATCGGCGGTAGAGGAAAGTCCAGGCTCGCCCAGGCTGAGATGCCTGGAGTGTTCGTACCTGGTGCAAACCAGGGCAGTGAGGCACGCCTCGCTGACGGCGTGGAAAGGGCTCTCTCTGAGGCCCGAGTACGCTGAAAGTGCCACAGAAACGTAGCTTTTCTGGCGACAGAAAAGATGGAACGCGGTAAACCCTGCGAGCGAGAAACCCAAATTTGGTAGGGGAACCGTCCTGAAGGAACCAAACGGAGGGACGGATGGCGTCTTAGACGTCATAGATAGATGGCTACCGCTCTTTGTGCGAGGGGAGACCCGATTGAAGCACGGGAGAGACAGAACCTGGCTTACAGCATTTCCTGCTGGATATGAACGCAAAACCGTCTGAGTGATTCAGACGGTTTTTTTGCGTTTATGAAAGACTATGGTGATAAAATCTGAAAACTGTCATAAGTTGGCAGGAAGTGGACATGCAACATTTCCAAGGATACTCACGTCAAATAGAGCACTTGCCCAATACATACGACAAGATGAGGCAAGAAGAGGCAAGAAGAGACAGAAACATACGGGCGATAGAAAAGTAATGGAGGGATCTCAATTGAAAAACTTGAAAACACGATCTGCACAAGATCTGAAAAAATTACTGGCGGGAACCTTGTTGGCCGGGATGCTGGCTGTGCCGAACGCAGGCTTCGCAGCAACTTCCCTTCCGCTATCTGACATTGCGAGCAACACAAACAAAGACGCGATCCTGAAGCTGAATTACGCGGGCGTGCTCAAAGGCTACACCGATGGAACATTCCGACCTGACAAAGAAGTCACACGCGCCGAATTTGCGAAAATCGCCGTACTCGCGATGGGGTATACCGATGCGCAGGCGAATCTTTTGAAAGGCTCCACGAAGTTTAAAGACTTGCCGGCCAGCCACTGGGCGACAGGGTACATCAATTTGGCGGTATCGCAAGGCATCATCAAAGGCTATCCGGATGGCTCGTTCAAGCCGGACAGCACCGTGAAGATTGCGGAAGCGCTCACGGTGTACGTGCAAGGCCTCAAAATCAATGTGAACGCTTCTTCCACAGGCGAATGGTATTACCCGTACCTGCTGGCTGCGGACAAGGCGGGGATCTATGATACGAAAGAAACGCCGACCATTCCAGCCAAGCGCGACATCGTAGCGAAGTACACGGATCGTTTCATGGAAACACCGGTGTATGCAAACGGCTCCTACTATGACAAAGACGGCAATGCAGATGGCACCATCAAGAAGCTGCCTGTTGTGAAAGGAACCGTAGCTTCTTACGACAAAGCGACCAAAAAACTCAAGCTGACAGGACAGAGCGGCGATATCGCGATATCCGACTCGGCTCAGGTGTACGGCAATATCGTCACAGGGGCACAAGTCGAATACATCGTGAAAAGCGGGAAAGTGGCCTTCCTGACGGTATCTACCGCAGATGCAAGCATTGTGGAAGGCGTTGTAAAGACGGGATTGAACTTCACGACAGCGGTAGGGGATGAGAAAAAGTTCAAAGCGATCGTGAACGGCAAAGAGGTCGTCCTGGAAGTAGAGAATGGCGTGAGCGTATCCCGTTCCCAGATCGGCCAAAAATTCGTCGCCGTCATGGATGAGGATGGCAAGGTAGCGTCCATCACGTTCGCCAAAAACACAACTGTGGGAACCGTGGAAAAAGTCTCTTCCGTGAGCGGCTCCAGCTCGAAAAAAGAAATCAAAGTGGATGGAACGACTTACACGCTGACTTCTTCTGCGACCGTGAAAGAAAAGGCGCATCCGCAAGCCAAGGAAGAAGCTAGCTCCTTTGGCGACATCGAAAAAGGCGACCTGGTCGAGCTGACCATGGACGTGGACGGGAAAGTCACAGCTGCTACCATCACCAAGCTTAGCGTCGTGGAAACGATCCGTGTCGATACGGATGAGAACCTGATCAGCTTCGGCGGCTACGAGTACGAAGTGTTGGAGGACACGGACCTCCTCGTGGATGAAGATGAAGTATCCGAACTGGACGATCTGAAGGATAACCAGGTCGCCATTCTCACCTTTGATACGGATGGCAATCTGACGAAAGTGGAGCAAGGCGTAGGAGTTGCGAGCAACAAGCTGATTGAAGACACCACGGCCTACCAGGCTGGCAATCCGGCGAAGCTCGCTACGATCAAAGTAGAAGGCAAAACGTATGAGATCCTGACGACAGCCAAGCTGACGATCGACAAGGAATCCGTTTCCCCTACCTCCATCGGTGCAGACCAGTTGAATGATTACCGTATCATTAGCTGGAAATACAATGTCGGCACCAAAAACATCGTGGAGCTGACTTTGGAAAAACAAACCGTCACAGGCTATGTCACCAAAAAATCCGGCGATAAGATTACCGTCGGCGGAAAGGTTTATCAATTGGCTTCTGGTGTGACGATTGACAGCAATGCGGCTACCAACGACAAGGAATACACGCTCACGCTGAACAATGCAGGCAAAGTGAAAGCAGTCACAGGCGCTCCTAGAAAAGTAAGCGGCGTGGTCGATTCCGTAGAGATTCGCAAAGAGGATGGAAAGATCATTTCTGCGAAAGTGGTAGTCGACGGTGAGAAATACGATGTCAGCGACGAGGACGCCGTCAAGGATGTAGATCAATTCGAATATGCGACACTGACGCTGAATCGAGACGGCGATGTGACAGCGGCAACCGTACAAGGGAAAAAGGCCCAAAGCGACGTGAAGTTTGTCGGCATCGAGTCTCGCGTGAACGGGGACAAATACGTATTCTTTGATGATGTATCCAGCAGCCTGAAGCTGGCAAAAGATGCTCAGATCAAATACTACGATGGCTCTGAACTGGACGAGGATGAATTGGAAACATCAGACAAGATCGACTTGTGGACCAATGGGAATGGCCTTGTCTATGTGATTGTCGTCGCGAAACGATAAGGTAGCCATTCACCCACCCATCTTTTCGCACATTGGTGCGAAAGGATTGGGTGGGTGTTTGTTTTATCAGGGTATTCGTCCAATTTTGTCCCTTTCATGAAACAGCTTGAGAAAAGGGGCGTACTAGCATAAGCCCTTTTCCATAGGGTTTATGGAGGAGGTGAATTCCTTGGATGAATTGCGCATGTTCAAACAGTTTATTCATGCGGCCGAACAAGTCTGGACGCAGATCGCGACTTCGCCCAGAGGCAAACCTGTCTATACCATCGATCGTGTGGATTACGCCCCATTGCCAGAGAGGTACAACTCCAAGCGAAAAATATCCCGCATCTTTCGCCGCTACTGGGGAAGACAGCTAACCGAGACGATGATCCGCAATCTGAAGCTGCGACTGATAAAAGGAAAGCTTTGTGTCCCTTATGGAGCAATCCCTCCACTCCCGACCACAATCCAATCGTTGCAGCTCAAGATGAATCGCCCCAATCAAAAGGTTGTTTCGGCGGTGCTGTACGGAGCCAGCAAAAAGGTTCGCGTGGATTATCGACTGATTCGTGTGGGCGCTGCTGCCCCTTATACGATCATGAAGCGATCCGGCAAGGAATTTGATCAACGCTACCGTCAACCAGCCAAAGCAACAGGACCACAGGCAAAACCGAAACCTACACCGACACAGAAAACGCCAGGAAAGCCAAAACACAAGTCAAACGGCAGAAAAAAGCTCCTCAAAACCCCGTAATGGGGACGAGGAGCTTTTCTCCTTACGCCTCAATCGATACGTGATATTCCCTCAGCCAGTAGTCCAGCTGCCCCAGATAGGCAAACAATTGCGGGGTGCTCATCAGCTGTCCGAAGAAAGGAATGCTCGCAGCCTGCGCATCTGATTCAGCAATGCTGCGGATGGTGCGAACGTCAATGAGCGGCAGCAGAGGGGAGGTAGGATCATTCAGGATATCCAAAAGCCATGTACGGACGCCTTCTGTATAGGAAGGATTGTGCGTTTTGGGGTACGGACTTTTTTTGCGGTAGAGGACTTCATCTGGCAGGAAGCCTTCCATCGCTTTCCGCAGGATGCCTTTTTCCCGGTTGCCGTACGTCTTCAGCTCCCAAGGTATATTCCAGACGTACTCCACGATGCGATGGTCGCAGAAAGGGACTCGCGCCTCGAGGCTCGCTGCCATGCTCATTCGGTCTTTACGGTCCAATAGGGTATTCATGAACCAGGTAATGTTGAGGTAAAACATTTCCCGGCGGCGCGCTTCAAAAGGATTCTCTCCGGGAAGCT
The DNA here is from genome assembly GCF_016811915.1 of Brevibacillus choshinensis. Taxonomy (NCBI): domain Bacteria; kingdom Bacillati; phylum Bacillota; class Bacilli; order Caryophanales; family Paenibacillaceae; genus Brevibacillus; species Brevibacillus choshinensis. The sequence goes on from NZ_CP069127.1 coordinate 2,244,521, forward strand.
GAGGGACTTCATTCAAGGTTTCTTCATAGCGCTGGGCTACGTATTCCTCCGGCTTCACCCAGTCCCTGAGCTCGGGGGAAAGCCAGGAGGCGCGTTCTTGGGTCGCCCTTGCCCATGGGAATGTGCCGGCATTCAGCATCTCCTCCCGATGGAACCAAGGATAGCCGCCAAAGACTTCATCCGCACACTCCCCGGAGAGGACGACGGTCGTCTCTTTCTTGATCTCCCGGCAAAAGAGGTAGAGGGAAGCATCCACGTCAGCCATCCCGGGCAAGTCGCGGGCAAGCGTTGCGATTTTGAGCGCATCGATCAGCTCATCCGTATCAAATTCTATGTTGTGGTGCTGCGTCCCCAAATGCTGCGAGACGAGCTTCACGAATGGAGCGTCTTCATTTGGCTGGAAGGCACTCGCCTGAAAGTGGCGGGAATTGTCTACATAATCGATGGAATAGGTGTGCAAGGTTCCGCGCCCTTCCTTTTTGAAGGATTGAGCGGCGACGGCCGTGATCACGCTGGAGTCCAATCCCCCGGAAAGAAGGGTCGATACGGGAACATCCGCCACAAGCTGCCTGTGAATGGAATCGGTGACCAGCTCCCGGACCCTCCTGGCTGTCTCTTCTTCATTGTCCGTATGCGGACGGCTTTGCAATTGCCAATACCTCTCTTGCTTGACGCCATCTCTGGTGACGACAAACGAGCAGCCGGGGCGCACCTCGTGGACGTCACGGAAAACGCCGTGACCGGGTGTGCGAGCCGGGCTGATGGCGAATACCTCCGCGACACCTTCACGTGAGAGCACTGGCTTTATGTCCGGATGGGCCAGAAGGGACTTCAGCTCGGAAGCAAAGAGAAAAGAGCTGCCCCGCTGTGCGTAAAATAATGGCTTTACACCCATGCGATCTCGAGCAACGAACAAACGCGAGGCTCTTTCATCCCAAATGGCAAAAGCGAAAATACCATTAAGGCGCCTGACGCATTCGGTTCCCCATTCGAGGTAGGTGTGCAGCAGCACCTCCGTATCGGAGTGAGACTGAAACGTATGGCCCGCTGCCAGAAGCTCCGCGCGCAAATCCTCGGTATTGTACAGCTCGCCATTATAGATCATGGTACACGCATATTCGTTTTGGAAAGCCGTCATGGGCTGTTGTCCGCCAGCCGGATCGACCACAACCAAACGACGATGGCCAAACGCTGCCCGTGGGGTGACCCAAAAACCTTCCGCGTCGGGTCCCCGTTTCGTCAAACATTGGGTCATTGCTTGCAAAACTGGCCGCTCCCGGGAAAGGTCTTTTTCCCAATCAATCCAACCTACGATTCCACACATGTCTGTTCACCCTTCCCATGAAGCATTTCACATCAGACAGAGTATGCAAGACGCCCAGTTTGATTGTCTGTCCAGCAGGGAAATCGGACGGGAGGGCGGAATTTATAGAAGATTTCAACACATGTGGAGGATGCAGTGGACAATCTCACACTACTTCTCATCGAAAGAATGGGCATTTTGCTAACGTTAGCTTTTATCCTCACGCGAATCCCGTTGTTCCGTCAATTGCTGGACAAGGAGATTCAAGTGGGGACATCCATATCCTATTCCTTGATGTTCGGGCTCTTCGGGATCGCTGGCACCTATGCCGGAGTCGTCGTGGCAGGAGATTCCCTCTCGCCCGCTTTCTGGATCTTCCCGCTGTCCCCCGGCGATATTATCGCCAACTCGACATTGGTAGGGGTCGTCATCGGAGGATTGTTGGGCGGGCCGCTCGTCGGGTTGGGGGCGGGAATCATCGCGGGGGCTCACATCTATGGGATGGGCGGTTTTGCCGCAGTGCCGGTTGGCATCTCCGTTCCGATGACAGGGCTGCTCGCGGGGTACGTCGCCCGCTTTTTTTCCCAGGAGCGAGTGATTTCACCCTCAAAAGCGCTGTTCATCGGGATGTTTGCTCCTGTTATCCAGATGTCGTTGATGCTGATCATGGCTGGTCCGCCCGATTTGGTGCGGACCGTAGTCAATCAGATCGGAGTGCCCATGGTCTTGACCAATAGCATCTCCATCGCAATTTTCACTACGATGATCCGGGTCGCCCTGCAGGAGCAGGAACGAACCGCTGCCCTGGAGGCGGAGCGAGCATTCACCATTGCAGAACGGATCCTTCCTCATCTGAAGCTGGGGCTCACGCCTCAAACCGCACAAGCAGCTGCTCTGCTGCTGCAAAGAGAAGTCAAAGCGGCGGCGGTAGCGGTTACGGATCTGGAGCAGCTGCTTGCCCATGTCGGTGCAGGGGCCGAGCACCATTTGCCCGGAGAAGCAATCGTCGGCGACCTGGACAAGAGAGCGCTGCTCCTCGGCTCCATAGAAAAAGGGCTGAGCAGGGAGGTGCTCGGGTGTTCCCGGAAAAACTGCGTTCTGCAGGCCGCACTGCTCGTCCCGATCCGCGAAGGCGGAAGCGTCGTGGGTCTGATCAAACTGTATTTCCGCAGACCGCAGCAAATTGGGAAAGTACAGGAGGCGTTGGCCAAAGGGCTGAGCAACCTGATCTCCAACCAGCTGACGCTGACGCTCACAGAAAAAATGAAAGGGCTGATGAAGGATGCGGAGCTGCGCATGCTGCAAGCGCAGATTCACCCGCATTTCCTGTTCAATACGTTAAACTCGATCGTCACCCTGATTCGGATTGATCCCCAATTGGCGCGCCATATGACCGTGCAGCTGGGTAACTTCATGCGACTTACTCTCAAGCTGACCTCGACTCCGCTGGTGCCGGTTCGCCAAGAGCTGGATCATCTGTTTGCCTACTTGGAAATTATCAAAATACGGTTTTCCGAGCAATTCGCAGTGCGCTGTGAAATTGGGGAAGGGGTGGAGGAGGCTTTGATTCCTCCAGGCACGCTCCAGCCGCTTGTCGAAAATAGCATTCAGCACGGATTGCGACAGATGCCGACCGGAGGAGAGATTATCCTGACCGTGGTAAAGGAGGGAGACGCCATCCTCTTCAGCATGGAAGACAACGGCAGCGGCGTGCCTCCCCAGCTGCTTTCCATCTTGGGCAGGATGCCGACGGGAAGCAAGGAAGGCAACGGGATCGGCGTCCACAATGTCAATCAGCGACTCGTCAGTTTGCTCGGTCCCGATGCCCAGCTCGTTTTTTCGAACAAGTCGGAAGGCGGTTGCTTGATCACCTTTTCCATCCCGATTCTAAAAGAGGAGAGTGCCTGATGACGATACGCATTATGATCGCGGAAGATGAACGGCTCGCACGTGAAGAGCTCATTTACCTGCTTCAGCAGGAAGCAGACATCGAGCTGGTCGCCACCGCTACCAATGGACGGGAGCTGTTGGAGTTGGTCGAGCATAGCGAGCCGGATGTCGTCTTCCTGGATGTGAAAATGCCTGAGCTGGAGGGCACCCAAGCTGCGAGGATGCTGGCCTCCCGCAAGCAGCAGCCGCTCATTGTCTTTTGTACGGCATACGAGGAATTTGCGGTGGATGCCTTCAAGCTGTATGCCGTTGACTACGTTCTCAAGCCGTTTGAGCCGAAACGAATTCAGGAAACCCTGCAGCGTATTCGCGAGCGATTGGCCAAGGGAAAAACCGAGCAGGCTGCTCCAGCCAAGCGCACCAAGCTGCTCGTGGAGGAAAACAATCGGCTCGTGGTCATCGATCCGGCTGCGATCGTGTACGCCGTCCGCGAAGAGCGATTCGTCCAAATCCATACGCAGACGGAGGCTTATACGACCCGCATGACGTTGACGCAGCTTACGGAGAAGCTGCAAGGGTACGACTTTTTCCGCACGCACAAAAGCTACCTGGTCAATTTGCAGTATGTGAGCGAGCTGACTCCGTGGTTCAACGGAGCGTACAATCTGACGTTGAAGGGGGAGAACCGGATCCGAATCCCCGTCTCGCGCACGTCTGCAAAAGATTTGCTGCGGAGGCTGGGGGAGTGAGAATCCCATTCGCTTGCAAATGAAGTTGAATAGTTTGCCGTTGGCGCACAATCCCCGACATTTGGCGCAGAAAATCGCCACGATTGCGACACATTCTCTACAATAGAGGAAGCGCTTACAAATTTTCTTGAAAGAGGGGAGATTCCAATGGGCAACTCGGTTTCAGCGCAGAAAAGCGGGGATCAAAGCAAGTCGGCCTCACGCTATGCGGCGATTATCAAGTCTGAGTCGTTTCAAGAATTGTTGAGACGAAAGAAATCGTTCATCCTGCCTTCATCCATCTTTTTCTTCGTATTTTACTTCTCGCTCCCAATTCTGACATCGTACTTCACCGTCTTGAATACAAAAGCGTTCGGAGCTATTTCATGGGCATGGGTCTTTGCCTTCGCGCAATTCATCATGACATGGGGTCTATGTATCCTGTACACCAGACGCGCCAAAGAATTTGACGTCCTGGTCGAGAAAATCAAACAGGAAACAGGGGGCAGAAACGGATGAACGTGACCGCATTTTTACTCTTTTTGGCAATCGTATTGATGACCCTCGTCATTACGTATTACGCTTCGAAGAAAACGAATACGACGAGTGAGTTTTACACGGCTGGCGGAGGCTTGACCGGGTGGCAAAACGGGCTCGCAATCGCGGGAGATTACATGTCTGCTGCGTCCTTCCTGGGAATTGCGGGAATGATCGCGCTAAGCGGATTCGACGGATTTTTCTACAGTATCGGTTTCTTGGTAGCGTATCTGGTCGTCTTGTATTTGGTAGCCGAACCGCTTCGCAATCTCGGCAAATACACCATGGCGGATATGATTGCGGCTCGTTTTGACAACAAACAAATCCGCGGTGTGGCAGCATTGAACACCATCGCCATCTCCATTTTCTACATGATCGCACAGCTGGTGGGGGCAGGAGCCTTGATCAAGCTGCTGCTGGGTATCGAGTATACGACCTCTGTCCTGATTGTGGGCGCCTTGATGACCGTATACGTCGTGTTTGGCGGCATGACGGCTACATCCTGGGTGCAGATCGTCAAAGCAGTCCTGTTGATGCTGGGCACGTTTGTCATTTCCCTCATGGTTTTTGCCAAGTTCGATTTCAGCCTGATGAAGATGTTTGCACAGATGCAGACCGCTACGCCTTTGGGTGAGCAGTTCTTGAACCCGGGCAACAAATTCAAGATCGGGCTCGATACGATCTCGTTAAACCTCGCTCTGGTGCTGGGAACCGCAGGCCTGCCGCATATCCTCATCCGCTTCTTTACAGTGAAGGATGCGACGACCGCGCGTAAATCTGTCGTATACGCGACCTGGATTATCGGGATCTTCTACGTCATGACGGTGTTCCTCGGATTTGGAGCTGCTGCTTTCGTAGGGGCGGCCAACATGGACCCGGCAGGCAACCTGGGAGCGCCACTGCTGGCACAAGCACTCGGCGGAAACTTCCTGTTCGCTTTCGTCTCCGCAGTCGCTTTCGCCACCATTCTCGCTGTTGTGGCAGGTCTGGTTCTCACAGCGGCATCCGCGTTCGCACATGACTTTTACGGCCACGTGCTCCGTCATGGAAAAGCCACGGAGAAGGATCAAATGAAGATGGCAAAATGGGCTTCTGTAGGCGTATCCATCGTCTCCATCATTCTGGCCTTGTTCGCTCAAAAGCTGAATGTGGCATTCCTGGTTTCCCTGGCATTTGCCGTTGCAGCCAGCGCCAATCTGCCCGTCATTCTGTTCACCATTTTCTGGAGAAGATTCAATACCACGGGTGCGGTTACCGGAATGCTGGTAGGGCTGTTCAGCTCGCTCATTCTGGTGGCGATGAGCCCGAACGTCTGGAATCCGGTAGCCGGCAAAGCGATTTTGGTAGGGGAAGCGCTCTTCCCGTTGCCAAACCCGGGGATCGTCTCCATCCCGCTAGGCTTTTTGGCAGCTTGGATCGGCACTATGATATCCAGCTCCCGTAACGATGCCAAATACGATGAAATTTTGGTGAAGGCCAATACAGGAATGAAAGATTCGGCATAGAAAAAGGTAACATAGGAAACTCGTGCCAATGAGAGGCTGGGGGCATCCCCGGCTTCTTTTCTTTTCGAAGCCTGTCCATGCATTTCAACTGCCGGAGGTGCTGCGGATGACAACCATCATCTTTTTTCTAGCCGTCATCATTGGGACCATGGCCATCACGTATTCTGCAGCAAAACAGACGGGGACGACCCGAGACTTCTATGCCGCGGGGAATCGCTTGACGGGCTTGCAAAACGGGATCGCCATTGCCGGTGACTACATGAGTGCCGCATCTTTTCTCGGCATTGCAGGGACCATCGCGATGTACGGATTTGACGGGTTCGTATATGCCATCGGATTTTTCGTCTCGTACTTAATTATCCTGTTCATCATCGCCGAGCCGCTGCACAATTTGGGGAAGTACACGCTGGCAGATGCCATTGCCGTCCGATTCAGTAGTTTGTGGCTGCGCGGGGTGGTCGCGATCACGACTCTGCTCATCACCATTTTTTACATGCTCGCTCAGCTGGTCGGAGCAGGTGCACTTATTCATTATTTATTGGGTGTGGATTACATCAAGGCGGTCATGGTGGTAGGGAGCCTGATGACGTTTTATGTCGTGTTCGGCGGAATGGTAGCCACCTCCTGGGTGCAAATCATCAAGGCTATCCTGCTATTGACGGGGACGCTGGTGCTCAGTTTGATCGTCTTCTCCCGTTTTCACTGGAATCTATCGGAGATGTTCCATCACGTCAGCACGATTACGCCGCTGCAAGAGAAGTTTCTGCAGCCAGGCAACCATCTCAATGAACCACTGGAAACGATCTCTCTTCATTTGGCACTCATTTTGGGCACGGCAGGCTTGCCGCACATCATCTCTCGCTTGTTTACGGTAAAGGACGCCGTCACGACGCGCTACTCCATTTACACGGCGACCTGGATCATCGGCGCATTTTATTTGATGACCATTTTTCTCGGCTTCGGGGCCAGCGCTTTTGTCGGCTATGAAGCATTGCAGCAGGTCGGGTTCGGAGGCAATCTGACGGTCACACTCTTGGCAGATGCCCTCGGTGGCGAGTTTTTGATGGCGTATATCGCAGCAGTAGCATTTGCGACGATTCTGGCGGTGGTGACCGGATTGGTCTTGTCAGCATCGTCGGCATTCGCCCATGACGTGTACAGCCATTTGATTCGCAGAGGCATGGCATCGGAGCGGGAGCAGGTCAGAGTGGCCAAATTTTCTTCTGTGGCTGTCGGGCTGGTGTCCATCTGGCTGGCCATTGGAGCAGAAAAGATGAACGTAGCCATTTTGGTGGGGCTGACCTTTGCCGTTGCGGCGTCGTCCAATCTGCCGCTCTTGCTTTGCACGTTGTACTGGCGCAGATTTACCGTTCAGGGAGCAATTGCAGGGGTGCTTACCGGCTTGATCTCTTCAGTGGTATTGGTGATGATGGGACCGGCTGTCATGGACGCCCAGCATGGCTTGATTCAGCAGGCACCTATTTTCCCTCTGACCAACCCAGGGCTGATCTCCATTCCGCTCGGCTTTTTGGGAGCGTGGATCGGGACGGTCTGCAGCAAGCCTGGAAAAGGGGCGGATGAACAATTTGAACGCGTTCTTTTCCAAGCGCACACCGGAGTCCGCGCTGGCAAACGAGTGACGGCAGACCGAGACAGTGCATAAAGTTGGCGTGCCTGTTCCACCCTATCGAAGGAAGGGGGAGCAGCGAAATGGGCACGAATAAAGAACTAGAAGCCGTTTCAACGAGTCAGCCCGACGTGTATGAAAGGGCGAGGATCGCATTGGTGGAATTGATCGACGAGCTCAAGGAAGCTTTGGATGAGAAGGAGACCACGAAGCACAAGCGTCAGGGCTACGAAATGATCGGAACGTATTTTCGTCAGCCAGTCAATACAGGCGATTTGACCTTGATTTGTGCGTCCGTGCTGGAGGATATCTTGCACAAGCTCGAAATGACGCAGCAGGGAGAAAACGTGTCCATGGTACGGGGTGAATATAGCGTGATGAAGAAGGATGAATGAGAACGACCCAATCAAGGTCGTTTTTTTGTTTCCATTTTTTACAACGAAGGAAGGGATCATGACGTCTAAGGATACGAGAGAACAAAAGGGGTGTCGAGTATGAAGAATTTTGTGTGGGGACTTATCATTGGAGCAGCCTTGGCCAGTTCAACGGTGGCTTTTGCTTCAAGCTCGATTCTGGCGTACTTGTTTCCCGTTCAATTTGAGATCAATGGTCAGTCCGTACCCATGTCAAAGGAGGTAACTGTGCTGAAGGTGGATGGGCGGGCGTATGTACCGATTCGATTCATCGCAGACCATCTTGGGGCGACGATCGGCTATGAGGATGCAGCGAAAAAAATCATCATCAAAAACCAAATGCTGGATATCACGGATCCGGCCTACAAGTCCATTTCAGCGGGCAATCTGATCGTTACCAAAGATGGAAACCGGTCGATGGTAACTGGGCAAATCCAGTTGTCGGGGGTAGGGAACACCCAAAACTCCGTGGAAGCAGCTCTTTCTTTCTACGATGCGGAAAATCAGAAGCTGGGAGAAGCAGTGATCAGCGGAACGCAATTTGGTGCAGATGTGCAGACGTTCGTCACCTATGCAAACGGGGATTTGCGCGGCTACAGGACGGTAATTCTTCATGTGAAGGCTGTGAACAAAGAGACAGTGGCCGATGAGAAGGGGATCGTGTACGAAAATAAGGACTATGCCTTTGGCCTTACGCTGCCGAAGAGCTGGGAAGGAAATTTCGAGATCATGAAAGCACCGAGCGATGGAACCGAGATGACTTATCACTTTATCGATCGTCCGAACAAAGCCTATGGCGGCGTTATTTTTACCCTGTCCGTCTGGAAGCGAGCAGACTGGCAGGAGAATGGGGGATCAATTTTGGAAGCAGGGAGGACGAAAAAGCTTGGGGAAAAGGGAGAGTTCGTATTCACGCTCAGCAGACCGGGAGATGTGCAATATGACCTGGAAGATGAGTCGTTGGCAGAAGAATATGCCCAGATGTCATCCTTTGTCGAGAGGATAGCGACATCATTTCGGGTGAGATGAAGGCGACGGGTAAGCGTTTCTGAGCACAATGGACTACGAAAGATGTTTTTCCAGCGCCAAAATAGGGTATTAGCATCAAGGGAGGATGGAATCGGGAGGAAGACCCCATGAAATATGTAAATGTCGAGCAAGTGGAACCGGGAGATGTGCTGTCCCGCAGTATTTATACGAGTGAAGGTTTGACTCTCTTGCATGCGGGTGTTCAGTTGACTGTCGGCATGATCAACAAGCTGCGCCGCTTCGGTGTGACCATGCTGAGCATCAAAGACCCTCTGCTGGATGAAATCAAGGAAGAGGAAGTCGTGACCGAAGCGACCCGAAAAGATGCCATTCGAAATCTGTCCGCTGCGATCCAATGCGTGCAGAGCGGTAAGCATATGGACACCCGCGGCCTTCAGAAGTCTGTATCAAACATCATCGACGAAACCCTGCGGAATCGCCGTGTGCTGTTGAATCTGGGTGAAATTCGCACAACAGACAATGCGATGTACATTCATGCGCTAAACGTCTGCATGATGGCGACCGTGATCGGCGTCGGGCTAGGCTATAACACGACCCAATTAAAAGAACTCGCTATCGGGTCACTCCTGCACGATGTCGGTAAACTGAGCGTGGATAAAGATGCACCTGCCTATAAGGCAAACAGCATGGAAAATCATCATACCTGGTTAGGCTTTCATCTGCTTCGAAAAAAGCATGAGATGAGCATCGTCTCTGCACATATCCCGCTGCAGCATCATGAATGGGTGGATGGGAGCGGGCTGCCGCGCGGACTTGCGGGGGATGAAATTCATGATTTCGCCAAGATTGTCGCCATCTGCAATTACTACGATAATCTCATTTCTCCGCTGTCCGAAGAAGAGGAAACGCTTCCACCGTACGAAGCGTGTGAAAAAATCATGGGCTTGGCAGAGAAGCGCTTCGACCATAAAATGGTCATTCACTTCCTGCGATCGATTGCCTTGTATCCGACGGGGACTTCCTTGAAGCTGAGCACAGGGGAAATCGGGGTCGTGATTGACCAGAATCGCGGATTGCCCACGCGGCCGGTCGTCAGAGTGATCAGGCGTGATCCAAAGGCGAGCAAGCACATGGTAGAAGAGCACGAGATTCGTGACATTGATTTGAGTGAAGAGACGACCGTTTTTATTTCCGGGGTCATGGAGTAAGGCGAAAGTCAGGGTTTTTTCAATCCAAGATCAGGGAGAGTCCCTACATACGGGGATGCGTGACTGATCTACAATGAAAACAGGCAAGGCACTTGACCTTGACCATGATTAGAGGAAAGGACGTGTTCGGATGTCCCGTATTCTGGTACCCGTTGATTTTTCTGCACAATCCATTCAGGCAGTCCGCTTTGCGGCCGCTTATGCAAAGGACAAGCATGACTTGACCCTCCTGCATGTCATACAGCCATTCCCATCCCGCTATGTCGTGAACAAGCTGGGCAAAGAGGGTGTTGAAAAGATTCAATTGGATGAAGCGAAGGAAGATTTGAAACCGCTAGTCGAGATCATCGAAGCAGCTGGTATAGCTTATCAGCTAGAGATTGTTTTCGGAAACGCTCATGAGGAAATTGCGAAGCACGCTAAGGGTGAGTATGCCGCCGTCGTCATGGGCACCCGCGGTTACGGACGGATGACGGGATTCCTGAAGCAGAGCGTCAGCTATCCCACCATTCACGATTCCAAGATTCCTGTTTTCCTCATTTCGGAGGAGACCGACGCGGCCGATTTCCCTTGGCGCAATGTCTTGCTCACAGTCGATGGTTCCGATCAAGCAATGGCGGCCGTGAATAAGGTCATTGGGTTAAGCGAAGGCATGGATGTCTCGTTTACCTTGCTCACGGTCGTGACGCCTCCCGTGGCCTATACCGGGATGTACGGCGTGGGATGGGAAGACACAGCTACTCTGGAAGAATGGGGACGCGAGACACTGCGTCCGTATGAAGAATTGCTGGACGAGCGCCAAGTCCCATTCGAGAGCAAGGTATTGATCGGGGATCCAGCCATGCTGATTCGTGAAACCGCGCAAGAAAAGGAAGCGAGCCTAATCGCGCTGGGTCACCATGGGCTTGGCGGCATCGCCGGAACGCTGGTGGGTAGTGTGACGTTTAAAACGATCCATCGTGCAAAGACTCCGCTGCTGATCGTGAAATCGTAAGCGAATCGTCCGCAGACAGCTGTCCTTTTACGGGCAGCTGTTTTTTCTTGGCTGCTGCTCCATCGGTTGAGAACACGACCGTATGGGGAAAATGGGTAGAAAGGAAGAGAGGGACAGCGGATGAAGATCGGATGCCACGTGAGTATTCGGCATAGCTATGAAGGGGCAGCGAGAACGGCGCATGGGCTGGGAGGCAAGTCCTTTCAATTCTTCCCCAAAAACCCGAGGAGCTTGGGCGTCAAAGTCTTTGATGAGCGTGATGCGGGAGCTTGCCGAGCCTTTTGCGAGGAGCATGGCATTCTCGCCATTGCCCACACGCCCTACACCGTCAATTTGTGCGTGCAGGACCCGGACTTGTACGAAGCGACGATCCTCTCCGTGAGCAATGACTTGGAGATTGCGGAGGCTTGCGGTGCGCTGGGTGTCGTCGTTCATTTCGGTCAACATAAAGGGAGCGACGTGCTGGAAGGCTACAAACGGATGATCAGCATGGTCAATCGCATTCTCGCGGGATGGGAGGGAAAGGCACGTCTGCTGGTGGAAAACAATGCGGGTCAGGGCAACCGCATGGGGACGACATTGGAAGAGCTGACGCAGGTGAGGCTTTTGGTGGCTGAACCGCAAAAGGTAGGCTTTTGCCTTGATACGTGCCACGCATTTGCGAGCGGGCTGTGGAAGGGAAACGACTGGGAGCAGGTAGCAGAACGCATGCGGGCTCACGATTTCTTTTCCAGCCTGTGCGCCATCCATTTGAATGATTCCCTTTATCCCACCGGATCCTTTCGCGACCGTCATGCGAACATCGGGAAAGGCGAGATCGGCGATGCAGCCTTTGCTGCTTTTTTACGAACCCCCGAGCTGCAAGGTCTCCCACTCGTACTCGAGACACCGGGGCATGGGGAGGAAAGCCACCGGGATGAGATCAGGCATGTACTGAACTTGGTCAATCACTGGCAGGGATGAAGGACTTGTGGTACAGTGTGAGTTGGAATGTGGTCATGGAGGAGGAATACCGATGAAAAGACGAATCAAGGTTACCATCACTGATTTTGAACCGCTCAAGGAAAACTTGAACGACCCAGCAGAGATGGCCCTGTACGAATCAGCCAATGGAAATACATACGATGCCGAAATTGAGCACGACGGGTATGCTGTCGTGGACCTTTCGGAGGATGATTATATCGAGCTGGCTCCAGGCGAGTACCAGCTGATGATCGAAGAATGGACAAATGCAGGCCAGGTCGGCGAGCTTACCCTGCAAACCAAGTCAGACCCGTCTGATGACAAGGCACTGCTGTATCGCACGGTAGATACGGCAGGAAATGAAGCGCAGGCACCCGTTTCGCTGCCGAAGCAAGTGGTGGAGCTGGTCGCCAAAACATGGTTTGGCAAGAAGCAAAAGGCGGATGCAGACGTGTAAGGAATGATAGACAAGGAGAGGAGCGATGATCATCATCGCTCCTTTTGGTTACGAAAAAAAGCCGTTACACCACCAAAAGAGGGGGAGTAACGGCTATTCTTATTTTCATGAACGGGGAATTACATTTCTTCCGGAGCGGACAGTCCAAGGAGGCGCAGACCTTCCTTGAGCACGGCTACCACAGCTGCAACGAGCTGCAGGCGGGAAGCCTTGATGTCCTCTTCTTCCGCGAGAATGCGGACATTCGCATAAAACTTGTTGAACGACTGAGCCAAGTCAATCACGTATTTGCCGATCTGGGAAGGATCGAAGTTTTCGCTGGCGCGCTCGATGACTTCCGGGAATGCGTTCAGAAGCGTGATCACTGCCCATGCTTCCTTGCTGTCCAGAGCGCCGGCTGCCAAGGCAGATGGTGCAGGCTGGAAGTTGCCTCTGCGCAGCAGCGAGCAGGCGCGTGCGTGGGTGTATTGGACGTACGGCCCGGTTTCACCCTCAAAGGTCAGCATTTCTTCCAGCGAGAAGTTGATATCGTTCAGACGGTAGTTTTTCAAGTCGTGGAAAATGACTGCGCCGACGCCAACCTGACGAGCGACTTCTTCTTTGTTGGGCAGGGAAGGATTTTTCTCCTCAATCACTTTTTGCACATCCGCGATTGCTTGGGCGAGAACCTCTTCCAGCAGAACGACTTTCCCTTTGCGGGTAGACATTTTCTTGCCGTCCTTGAGCATCATGCCGAATGGAATGTGATGCATGTCGCGGGACCATTCATACCCCATTTTTTCCAGCACCTTGTACAGCTGCTGGAAGTGGAGGCGCTGCTCATTCCCTACGACATACACGGCTTTGGCGAAATCATAGGTTTCGTGACGGTACAGGGCGGCAGCCAAATCGCGAGTAGCATACAGCGTAGCGCCGTCGGATTTTTTGATCAGGCAAGGCGGCATGTCATACTCGTCCAGGCTCACGACCAGGGCGCCATCGGATTCGGTCAGCAATCCTTTTTCCTCCAGCAAGGTCACGACGCGATCCATCTGGTCGTTGTAGAATGCTTCGCCGTTGGTGGAGTCGAAGGAGACGTTCATCAGGTCGTAAATCTTCATGAATTCTTTGAGCGACTCGTCACGGAACCATTTCCACAGATGCTGTGCTTCCTCGTCCCCGTCTTCGAGCTTTTTGAACCACTCACGCCCTTGGTCTTCGAGGGAAGGATTTTCTTTAGCCTCGTCGTGGAAACGCACGTAGAGGGTCAGCAGCTCCTTGATTGGTTCTGCTTTTACCTTCTCTTCGTCACCCCACAGACGGTAAGCAACGATGAGCTTACCGAACTGCGTACCCCAGTCACCCAAATGGTTGATGCGCACTGGCTGGTAGCCACGCTTTTCCATGATGTTGGCGATGGCATTCCCGATGACGGTCGAGCGCAAGTGCCCCATGGAAAATGGCTTTGCGATGTTCGGAGAGGAGAGGTCGATCGGCACTTTGCGGCCTTGGCCTACATGACTGTCTCCGTAAGCACTTCCTTGGGAGAGGACAGCTCCGATGACTTGCTCTGCCACAACGGCCTGGTCGAGGAACAGGTTGACGTAAGGACCCACTGCCGTCGATTCGCGCAGGGGAGCGCCGCTGATCTGTCCTGCCAGCTCGGCCGCGATCATGGGAGGTGCCTTGCGCAGTGCTTTTGCCAATTGGAAGCATGGGAAAGCGATATCTCCCATTGCCGGGTTTGGAGGTGTCTCCAACATGCCGTATACGGTTTCTTTTGGAAAGTTTTCTACACCCTGCTGTGCGAGGGCGTCGGCGATTTTCTCCGCCACTTGGTGTTTGTAGCTCATGTGAATCTCCTTTCTGATTGGAAAAAGGTTGAGTGCCCCAAATAAAAAAACCTCTGCGTCTCCTGAAAAAAAGAGACGAGAGGTTGTGCTCCCGCGGTGCCACTCCTGTTGTTTCTGCCCGAAGGCAAAAACCGCTTCATCTGCTGTATCGGGCAGTCCCGGCATTTCCCTACACAATCCGCACGAGGCTGGATTTTCAGGACGCATCTCCGAGGTGCGTTTCCTTCCATGGTCCGGCATCGGGCTCACACCAACCCCGACTCGCTACAAGCTCTTTGCATGGAGTACTTTCCTCATCAACGATTCATCTATTCTCTAGCATTATAGCTGGTGTTGTACCTGTCGTGCAACTTACTCTTCCGGTTTTTGCAAAATCTTGTCTAGCTGGGCGAAGTATTGCTTGGTCAATTTTTCTTTTTCTTCGGCGCTCATGTTTTCGGCATTCATCCATTGCTGCTTGAATTGCTCCAGCTGCTCCAGCATGGCCAGTTCAGCGGCAGCTTCTTCTTCCAGATCGTAGTTCTCGGTCGGGTCGAAAGGGATGAGTCGGTTGTCATTGCCGCTGCGCAGGTAAGGATTGCGCCAATGATCCGGAAATTGGTACGGTTGGTCTCCAAACATCAAGCCCAGGACATCATCGGAGTCGAGGGGCATGAAGTGATCGTAATCATCCCGTCGTCCACCCTCCGAAAGATTGATGTGGGAGAGGAAGTAACGCAAAAAATGTTCACCCGTCTCCCTGTTTTTCACGATCGAATAGGTTTCGAATTCACTATGAGCAAGTTCCTTGATCGTTTCGAGAGAGGACAGAAATTCGTCTTTTTCACGGGCATCTAGTGTGTCCACAGCAGTTCGCTCCTTTAGTATTGCCAAGCCGCGATACATTTTTTGTACAGATAAGAATGGAAAGGCTCTCATCCGGTATATGTGTTAACAGAGGCGAGGCCTGTGCTCTTTGGTTGCAAAAGCTTGGCGCAGCCAGGTTTTCTCATTCATACAGTATAGCAAATGCCTCGGAGAGTGACAACGAACGAAGATTTTGGGCATGCAAAAGAGCCCGGAGACAAAGGCTCCAGGCCCTTTTCTTTACGCAGGCGACTGACTAGCAGTCGCAGGAACACCCAACAATTACCAGCAGGATAAACAGTACGAGCACTAATGCGAAATTATCACCGAAGAAACCGCCGCAGAAAGATGTACTCATCTTTGTTTCCCCTCCTTTCCGTTATGCTCTAGTCTATACACGAACGCACAGGTTGGCGTGGGCGGATGACCAGCTCACCGAAAAATGGGCGCTGGCTTTTTGGACAACAGTTAATATTAGACAAATTCTCAATTGACGAAGAGACAGGGGGGTGATAAGATACTTGCAAACATCAACAAAGTTGCAAATCAACTTCATATTGATGAACGACTCTTATCCAGAGAGGCAGAGGGACTGGCCTGATGAAGCCTCGGCAACCGGTAGAAATCCGGTGCCAATTCCAGCAAAGCTACGGCTTTGAAAGATGAGAGGATGGCCAAGTGCAACTGCATTCCGCGGACAAATCCTCTTCTTTTCAAAGAAGGGGATTTTTTTGTTCAGCTAGGAAACGCTCCATTTTCCTACGCGTATATGCGCAACATAGCGAGACTTGTGCCTTCTGGGTACGAAGGCTTTGCCGCATCAAGGCTGGGCAAGGCCAGGTTTTCCACGACCGAATAAACGAAATGGATGAAATGGCGAAGGATAGCCAAAAAGGAGCAAGCTGATGAAACCAACTTTTCGCGAGCAGCTTTCCCGGAAAATTCTGATTCTCGATGGTGCAATGGGAACCATGCTGCAACAGGCAAACCTGACTGCCGATGACTTCGGCGGTGAGGAGTACGACGGATGTAATGAATTGTTGAACCTGACGAGACCGGACGTGATTCGCGGCATTCATGAGAAGTATTTGGAGGCCGGAGCAGACATCGTCGAGACGAATACGTTCGGGGCTACTTCAGTGGTTCTGGCAGAATACGACGTTGCGGACAAAGACCTCGAAATTAACATCGCGGCTACACGACTGGCAAAAGAAGCGGTGGATGCGTACTCGACCCCGGAATGGCCGCGTTACGTAGCAGGATCGATGGGGCCGACCACCAAGACGCTTTCCTTGACAGGCGGTGTCACGTTTGAAGAGCTGGTCGAGTCGTATTACCGCCAAGCGAAAGGGATGATTATCGGAGGCGCAGACGTCCTTTTGCTGGAGACCTCTCAGGATACGCTGAACGTCAAGGCGGGAGGAATCGGAATTCGCAAAGCCTTTGACGAATTGAACACCGAGCTGCCCGTCATGCTTTCGGGGACGATCGAGCCGATGGGGACCACACTTGCGGGTCAAAACATCGAAGCGTTCTATTTTTCACTGGAGCATCTCAAACCAGTGTCAGTCGGGCTGAACTGTGCGACAGGGCCCGAATTCATGCGTGATCATCTGCGGACCTTGTCCAGTCTCGCACAGTGTGGCGTCAGCTGCTATCCAAATGCGGGACTTCCGGATGAAAACGGGCATTATCACGAGACACCTCAGGGTCTTGCAGCGAAAATGCGGGCGTTTGCCGAGCAGGGGTGGCTGAACATTGCCGGTGGCTGCTGCGGTACGACTCCTGACCATATTCGAGCGATGGCAGAAGCCTTGAAGGATTGCCAGCCGCGGGCGCATGAGATTCCCCCTGTCAGTGCTGTATCCGGAATTGAGGTCGTGTATGTCGAGGATGACAATCGACCGCTGCTCGTAGGTGAGCGCACGAACGTAATCGGCTCGAAAAAATTCCGAGATCTCATTGCCGCTGGTCAATACGAAGAGGCATCCGATATCGCACGCGCGCAGGTGAAGCGCGGTGCCCACGTGATCGACATCTGTCTGGCTGACCCGGATCGGGATGAATACGAAGATATGGAAAAATTCCTGCAATTCATCGTGAAAAAGGTAAAAGCGCCGCTGATGATCGACTCCACGGATGCGAAAGTAATGGAGCTTGGATTGCGCTATTCCCAAGGGAAGGCGATCCTCAACTCGATCAACCTGGAGGATGGGCTGGAGCGCTTTCAGGAAGTCGCGCCGCTGATCCACAAATACGGGGCTGCGGTCGTCGTTGGGACGATCGAGGAAGCCGGTATGGCTGTCACTCGTGAAAAGAAGCTGGAGGTAGCCAAGCGCTCCTATGATATCTTGGTGAACCAATACGGAGTAAAACCGCAGGATATCATTTTCGATCCGCTCGTATTCCCGGTTGGAACCGGTGACGAACAGTATATCGGTTCTGCAAAGGAAACGGTCGAAGGGATCCGCCTGATCAAGCAGGCCATGCCTGAATGTAAAACGATCCTTGGGGTCAGCAATGTCTCCTTTGGCCTGCCAGCTGCCGGCCGGGAAGTGTTGAACGCAGTGTTCTTGTACCACACCACCTTGGCAGGATTAGACTACGCAATCGTCAATACCGAGAAGCTGGAGCGATACGCTTCCATTCCGGAACATGAGCGGAAGCTGGCTGAAGCCCTGCTGTTCGAGACCAATGACGAGACGCTGGCAGCCTTCACGGAGTTTTACCGTCAAAAGAAAAAAGAAGTGAGCGTGGAAGTCTCCAACCTGACGCTGGAAGAACGCTTGGCACGCTACGTTGTCGAGGGCTCCAAGGACGGACTGACCGAGGATCTGCAGCTCGCATTGGAAAAATACGCGCCGCTCGAAATCATCAACGGGCCGCTGATGACAGGAATGGAAGAGGTAGGTCGCCTGTTCAACGGGAATCAGTTGATCGTAGCCGAGGTGCTGCAAAGCGCTGAAGTCATGAAAGCATCTGTATCCTTCCTCGAACCATTCATGGAAAAGTCGGACGCTGCAGCCAAAGGGAAAATCTTGCTCGCAACCGTAAAAGGCGACGTGCACGACATCGGCAAAAACCTTGTGGAAATCATCTTGGCGAACAACGGCTATGAGGTCGTGAATCTCGGAATCAAAGTTCCGCCAGAGCAGCTGATCGCTGCATGCCGGGAAGAGAAGCCGGATGCGATCGGCCTGTCGGGTCTGCTGGTTAAGTCGGCTCAGCAAATGGTGATAACGGCGCAAGACTTGCGCGATGCTGGCATCGACGTACCGATGATGGTCGGTGGCGCTGCGCTGACTCGTAAGTTTACCTCCAACCGGATTGCACCGGAGTACAGCGGAATCGTGCTGTACGCCAAAGATGCCATGGACGGTCTGGACCTCGTGAACCGTTTGCAAAATCCTAAAGAGCGGGAACGCCTATTGGAAGAGCAGCAGCATTTGCTGGAAGCAGTTGCTACCGCCCAACCGGTAATCGAGGAGAAAAAGCCGACGATTCCTGCCCGATCTGCCGTCAGCAAAACGGTTCCTGTACATGTTCCGCCTGATTGTGAGCGTCACGTGCTGCGCCAGTACCCGATCTCTCATCTGCAGCCATACCTGAACCTGCGCATGCTGCTCGGAAAACACCTCGGGGTGCGTGGAAACGTCGACAAGCTCATCGAGTCCGGTGATGAGAAAGTGCTTGCGCTGTACAGTCTTGTGGAAGATTTGCTGAATGACGCCAAACAGAATGAGTCCATCTCAGCGCACGGGGTCTATCAATTCTTCCCGGCGCAGTCCAGCGGCAATGAGGTTCTGGTTTACGATCCAGCGGACCACAGCAGAGTGCTCGAACGTTTTGAATTCCCGCGCCAGCCAGAAGAACCGCATCTTTGCCTCTCCGACTTCCTCCGCCCTGTGGAAAGCGGCGAAATGGACTATGTCGGCTTCCTGACGGTAACCGCCGGTGGTGGCATTCGCGAGCGTTCTACCGAGCTGAAGGAGCAGGGGGACTATCTGCGCTCCCACGTTCTTCAGGCCCTCGCCTTGGAGCTGGCAGAAGCGTTTGCTGAGCGGATCCACCACATCATGCGGGATGTGTGGGGAATTCCAGATCCGGCTGAGATGACGATGCTGGAGCGCTTTGGCGCACGTTACCAAGGGATTCGCGTATCGTTCGGCTATCCCGCGTGCCCGAATCTGGAGGATCAAGCGCAGCTGTTCCGCTTGCTGCAGCCGGAAAGCATCGGAGTCCAACTGACAGAAGGCTTTATGATGGAGCCGGAAGCATCTGTTTCCGCGATGGTATTTGCCCATCCTGAGGCTCGCTATTTTAATGCCGGACCGTCGGTGTTTGAAGTATAAACGGAATCAAAAGGAGAGAAGTGATTGAGTTGACCACAAGCAAGAAAGATTTACGTGGGTATTTGAAGGACCATCTACTGATCGGTGATGGAGCGATGGCGACCCAGCTGCACAGGCTGGGCGTCCCGGTGGGGGTCAGCTTTGAGGAGCTGTGCCTGTCGAATCCAAAGCTCGTACAAGAAGTGCACGATTCCTACTACCTCGCAGGAGCGAGACTCCTCGAGACCAATACGTATTCGGCCAACCGGGATTCCTTGTCCCGCTATGGCCTGGAGCATAAAGTAGCGAGGATTAACCGGCTCGCAGTCAAGCTCGCGCGGGAATCAGCCAAGGATGATGCCTATGTGGCAGGCAGCATCGGTTCGATTTTGGCGGGACGTGTACGCAAGAAAGTGCTGGATGAATATCGCGACCAATATGAGGAGCAGGCCATTGCCTTGCTGCATGCAGGGGTGGACGGCATCATTCTGGAGACATTCCTGGACTTGGAGGAGCTGCTGCTGGCACTGGAAGTCATCCGTCCTCTGACGGATGCTCCGTTGATTGCCCAGCTGGCTACGCTGGAAGTGGGGCGGACGCGTGACGGATATTCGCTGACGGATGCGTTTGGCCAACTGAAAGGGGCAGGGGCGGACATCATCGGCCTCAACTGTCGACTCGGTCCGGCAGAAATTTTGCGCTCTTTTGAAAACACGGTGGTTCCGGAAGGCGCGCTCCTGTCTGCTTTCCCGAACGCAGGACGTTTGGGGATGACGGACGGAGAATACGCGTTTAAATCGACGCCGGAGTATTTTGCCAAGAGTGCATTGAATCTGCGGGAGCAAGGAATTCGCTTGTTGGGCGGTTGTTGCGGTACGACTCCCGCTCACGTGAAAGCCATGGCGGACGCTTTGGAATCTCTGGAGCCGCAAGCCCGGGTCAATCCGACGGTTATTCCGGGTGATCGTCCTCACGTATCGGTGCAGAACGCACGTGAAGCAAAGCCTAGCATTGTCGAACGTGTCAAAACAGAGACGACGATCATCGTGGAATTCGACCCGCCGCGGGATCTGGATGCCGATGCATTCCTGGATGGCTGCTGCGAGCTGCACAGGGCAGGAGCTGACGCCATTACGCTTGCGGATAATTCCTTGGCGACCGTCCGCATGAGCAACATGGCTCTGGGCGCTTTGATGAAAAGCCGGCACGGGATCGAACCGCTGCTGCATTTGGCCTGCCGCGACCGCAATCTGATCGGGCAGCAATCGCACTTGATGGGGCTGCATGCGCTCGGCATCGATCAAATTTTGGTCATCACTGGTGACCCATCTCGATTCGGTGACTTGCCAGGGGCTACGTCCGTATTCGACGTGACCTCCTTTGACTTGATTCGCATGGTGAAGCAGCTGAACGAAGGCGTATCGTTCTCCGGTCGCCCCCTCAAACAAAAAGCGAATTTTATCGTAGGAGCGGCTTTCAATCCGAATGTGAGGCAGATGGATGCTGCAATCGCCCGCCTGGAAAAGAAAGTGGAGGCCGGAGCCGATTACATTATGACCCAGCCTGTGTACGACGCGGAATCGATCAAGCTCGTATACGAGGCGACCAAGCATATCGGGATCCCGGTATTCATCGGGATCATGCCGCTGACCAGCTCGAGAAACGCGGAATTCCTGCACAATGAGGTGCCCGGGATCAAGCTGTCAGCCGAGGCACTGGAACGGATGAAAAAGGTGCAGGGTGAAGCAGCAAGGCAGGAAGGGATCAAGATGGCCAAAGAATTGCTCGATACGGCCGTTCAATACTTCAAAGGCATCTATCTGATCACGCCGTTCAATTATTCTTCGATGGCAGCCGAGCTGGTTCAGTATGTGCGCCAGCAGAGCGCTCTCGTCAAATCAGCCGTACACTAACGAGATAACGAAATCGACGGGCCCTTGGGTGAAGAAGCAGGCATTTTGCCGCTCTTTACTCAAGGGCCTTCATTTGTTCCAGCATGAAAGCGATTTTTTTTATTTCACGCTTGAGAAACGTTGCGACCTCATTGCCGGTCATAGTCAGGTATTGCTTTTGGCGTAAAAAACGCTCGGCAATATGAGGAAATGCCAGGTCTATATACATCAGATGGCGCTGGCTGCGCGACAATGAATTTTCATTCAGATAACCAGACAGCAAATAATGGAAGCTTTGCGGGCTCCAACGCTTGTTTTTTCTCATGAGTAAAGAGAGGATCCGGCTGATATCTTTTGAGGGAAAATCATAACGGACATCTTCCCAGTCGATGACGGTAATTTTTTGCTTATCGGCCAGCAGGTTGCCATTATTAAAGTCCCCATGGCACAAAAAGTGCTTGTAGCAGGGGAGTTCCTTCCACTGCATGAAATAGGTGGATGCTTGCAGGCTGTCGAGTGCGATCTTGCCGGCAATGAGAAAGAAGGGGAGGTGCTGGTAAATGATTCGAAGCTTCGGGTCCGTGGTATCCTCGTGCATTTGCCTCCATCGCAGAAGGCTGGCAAAATCTTGTTCGTACTCTTCTTCCCAGGTAGGCGCGGCGTTAAATTGCTCGCTTGAGGCAGTTTTAAAGCCGACGGAAGCAGCATGTATTTTGCCCAAGGTAGCGCCGACTCGTTTGATTCGAAATGGAGTATTGAGAGCGAGCATGGGACCCCGTGCCCACTCTTGTATGATAAAGGGGGTGCCTTTCCAGTAGATGAAGCGTTTGTTGTCTCTCGTTTTTTTGGTTTTGGGGATGTGAATTCCTTTTCGCAGCAGATGTTCTTCAGCGTCTAGAATAAATTCCTGTCTATGCGTGGGTGAAAATAAACTTTTCCCCACCCATTTCCCTTTTAAAGACTTAAGGTACACGACTAATGACTTGTCTGTGTTTCGCTCCACGTGGTGACCGACTATTTTCAAATCGTATTCTTCCTCGATCAAGCGGATGAGTGCATCCATCTCTATCCTCCATTCATCGAGTATACGATTATCCTACTGGCAGGGAAGGCGAGACGTGACAACTAGTGCAGGGGATGCCAGCCTTTTTCCAGCAAAAACTCGCTGAGCTTGCTGAACATGGCCAGTCGTTCCTCGCGAGTGAAGGAAGCATTTGCCCCACTGGTCGAAGGGATGACGAAGAGATAGCTGCCCGGCCAATCCGTTGTTTTGAAACGGCGTTCCGGCTGAAGCCCGAGAGAAATCGCTGCCTTTTTCTGTCCAGTGGCATGGCGAAAGGCAGTGATCCCGTTGAAGCAAATCACACGTGGGCGATAGGTCTGGACCATCTGTTGGAATTGCTCCGCGCCGAGCGTATAATCTTCTTCGCGCAAATCAGTGGAAGAACGAGTCGGCCGCGATACCAGGTCGGTAATCCCGTAGTTATAGTCCAGTAAGCTCGCTGTCTCTTCAGGAGCAAAGCGATGCGGGGTCAATCCGCCCTCGAACAAGCCTCGCCAGAAAAGGTTTGCTGGATTTGCATAATGGTATCCGGCGTTGGCAGAGACTCTCCCAGGATTGATTCCGCAGAACAGCACAGCCAGATCCCGCTTTATGTATGTGGGCAACCATTTTTCCGTGAAGTGTACCAACCTGTTTCCCTCCTGTCCCACCCATTGTAGCATGATCCATTGCTGTCCATACAAAAAAGCCGCCCCGAAAGAGGACGGCTGTTTCGCATGTTGAATTACAGCTGAGGATACGGGAGCATTTGCTCAGGTTCTGCTATCGTAAATTGCTCCATTTCGTTCCGGACGTATTTTTTCGCCTCGAATGGAACTTCTTCATGATCTTCTTTTCCCCACAACCAGCGTGACAGCGATTGTAGCATAGGTAGGACCCCTCACTTTGTGGAAATAATTGACACAAGGTAAGGATACTCCTGTTTTGTAAAATTGTGGTTGCCTGGATGTGAAGATGTTGTGAAGAAAGGCGAAATGTGAACTATTGTTCTTCTTTTTCTTCTTCGTAGTCTTCGTAGAACCAGAGCGGATCTTTGTTGTCCACATCGCCATTATAGTTGATGAAGACTTCTTCCCCAGCTTTTATGTCTGTATACGCGTAAAAGTCGAAAGTATGGTTATCGAAATTAATTTCGTAAATGGCATTCGGTTCATACGAATGGTTAAACAGCATGCCATACCCCAGGAGAATACAGGTGTGGTTGGCGCCATACTCAAAGGCGTAGTCGGCAATCATGGTTTTTTCGATATGCTCGTGCTCTTCATTTGGATAGGGGAGGACCGGCGCTTCGTGGATCAATTCCCCTTTCCGTATATCTTTCGTGGCGAATACTCCTCGATTGAGATCGCCATTGCTTATGCTGGAAGTTTTCACGGTCAGCATGTCAATCACCTGCACATTCTTTGTCGAGAACAAAATGTCTCTGATTTTACTTAAGCATGACAGCTTGGCGGTATGAAAGCAACGGTTGTTTACAGTTGCGGTCATTGAGAAAGGATGGAAAGCCGCATTTACTCCGTAAGCTTGTCCGAAACAACAAGAAAGAATGTGGCGATGGGACCGAAAAATAAGGAGAGCAAAAACCAGTTCATCCCACTGCGGTTTTTCCCTTGAGCTAATCCGGCGTTGATCAGGGCGAGGGTGCCCCAGCCGACGAAAAATTGGTTATCCACGCTTCCGTTTCCCCTTCTCTTCTTAGCTTCTATGTTCGTTGCTACATGATGTGATATTTACTTATTTTACCATCCAAGCGCATCCCGAACAATTCTGAAGAAACGGCATATGAACGACAGGCAGGAACTGGACCGAATTTTCAGCCGAAACCATTTTCAATCATCCATCCATGTGCTATTGTGAAAAATAAATTTCAGGGGTGGGAGATTCCAATGGGGAACTATTATCTATTTGTCATCATGTCCGTCTTGCTCATTATTCTTCCCGGTCCGGATACGGGATTGGCGACGCAAAATACCATTGCCTACGGAAAAAAGGGAGGCTTTCAAACGGTTTTCGGCATCTCAACCGGTTTGATCGTGCACACGCTGGCGGCCGTATTTGGACTTTCCGCCATGATTGTCAAGTCGGCCGTCTTGTTTTCCTTTTTTAAATACGTCGGTGCCGTCTATTTGATTTATTTGGGAATCACCTCGCTCTGGTCCCTGCGGAAAAAGAATGGGGATACCCAGAGCGATATACCCGCGAAATACAAGCATAAGTCGCCTTTTCGCCAAGGGTTTTTAACCAATCTGCTCAATCCCAAGGTAGCTGTATTCTTCCTGACCTTCTTGCCGCAGTTTTTGACCGCGGGAACGAAACCATTTTTGCAATTTCTCGGCATGGGCATGACGTACACCATTCTTACCATTCTGTGGTTCGTCCTGTACGTATCGTTCATCAATTACATTCGGACGTGGATGAAAAAGCCTTCCACACAGCGGGCCATTCAAGGGATTTCTGGGTTTGTGCTTGTAGGCTTTGGGATCAAGCTCGCCTTTGAAAAAGCCCCAAGCTAAAGTAGATCTTGCAAGAAGATGTACATTCACTTTGGTATCGTAAAAAGCGCTCCTCGTTTGAGGAACGCTTTTTGCAGGAGAGCTTACAGCTTGTAGATGGCGGAGTATTTTTTCTCCAGGTAATCCATCAGATACGTTGCGTTCGTACCCTCGCCAGTGATGGCCAGAACCAGCTCTTTCGGGCTCTTCATTTTCCCGTATTGGTGAATGTTTTCTTTCAGCCATTCACGAATCGGACCAAATTCGCCTTTTTCGATCAAATCTTCGTAGTCATTGATTTGCTGCTGCATGACGTGGGCAAACTGAGCAGCATACACGTTGCCCAAAGAGTAGGTAGGGAAGTAGCCAAAGCTGCCGCCAGACCAGTGAACGTCCTGCAAAACACCCAGCGTATCATTCGGAGGAACGACACCCAAATACTCTTTCATTCTATCGTTCCAGATCGTTGGCAGATCAGCGACTTCGATCGTCCGGTTGATCAGGCCTTTTTCGATTTCGTAGCGGATCATGACGTGCAGATTGTAGGTCAATTCGTCTGCTTCGGTACGGATGTAAGAAGGGGTGACCACGTTGATGGCGCGGTAGAACGAATCTACGCTGACTCCGTCAAACTGGGCAGGGAATGCTTTTTGCAGGTCGCTGTACAGACCGTTCCAGAATGGCAGACTACGTCCCACCATGTTTTCCCAGAAGCGAGATTGCGACTCGTGGATGCCCATGGATGTTCCGTCACAGAGAGGCGTGAACAGCAGCTGCGGATTGATGTTTTGCTCGTACATGGCGTGTCCTGCCTCATGGATGCAGCTGAACAGCGCAGAGTTGAATTCGTTTGCGTCATAGCGGGTCGTGATGCGCACGTCTCCAGGATTGAAGGACGTGCAGAACGGGTGAACGCTGCGGTCCATGCGTCCTGCCTGGAAGTCGTAGCCGATGCGCTCCAGGACAAAGCGGCTGAACGCCTCTTGCTCACCGATCGGGAAATGTCTTTTCAAGAAGGACGTGTCAGGCTTGTTCGGTGAATCTGCGATAGCGGATACGAGCTTCACTGTTTTCTCACGCAGCGTGGCAAAGATGGGATCCAGCTGATCGACCGTCATGCCAGGCTCGTACAGATCGAGAAGGGTGTTGTACTTGTTCTTCCCGTCGTGACCCCAATACTCGATGAACTCGAGCTGGAAGTTGACGATTTTCTCCAGGTAGGGCTGGAACATGGAGAAATCATTTTTCTCGCGCGCTTCTTCCCAGATGGTTTCTGCTTGCGAAGTCAGGATGACGAACTCCTGGTATTTGGCGGCAGGAATCTGTTTATTTCGGTCAAATTCCTTTTTGCATTCGAGCACGGTGTGGCGAGTTACTTCGTCGAGTGCTTCCAGTGCGGAAGGCTCGCTCAGTGTCTCCAGATAATCTTCCATCTCTTTTGAGGTAGCCAGCTTGAATTGTTCGCCTGCCAGTGTTCCAATGACTTCGGAACGGGCTTCCATTCCTTTTCGAGGCGCTTGGGTCGCTTTGTCCCAATGAAGGACGGCGAGTGCCTGATTGTAGCTCGTCATCTTTTTCACGAAGTCACGAAAAGCGGTTGCACGTGATTCCAGATTGGTCGTCATGGAGTCCCTCCTGATATGATTTTGGTATGTACTTCCAGCATACAGTCAAAAAATTTTTACTAATACACATTATAACGTTTTCAACAAAAAATACTAGGTGGATGCAGCACGCAAATGTCGGTATAATCGTAAGGAATAGATTGTGGATTCTTATTAGGAACGACAGGAGAATGAAGATGAGTCAAACCAATCCCCAATGGGAGAATGAAATAGCGAAACGGCGCACCTTTGCCATCATCTCCCACCCGGACGCGGGTAAGACAACGATGACGGAAAAACTGCTTTACTACGGCGGAGCGATCCGTGAAGCTGGAATGGTAAAGGGACGGAAAAACTCCAAGCACGCTACGTCCGACTGGATGGAGATCGAGAAAAAGCGCGGAATCTCCGTTACCTCTTCGGCAATGGACTTTGAATACAAAGGACATCATATCAACATTTTGGATACGCCTGGTCACCAGGACTTCAGTGAAGACACGTACCGTACACTGACCGCTGCAGACGCGGCTGTGATGATCATCGACGTGGCGAAAGGGGTGGAGGCGCAGACGATCAAGCTGTTCAAGGTCTGTCGGATGCGGGGAATCCCGATCTTCACCTTCGTCAACAAACTGGACCGTCACGGGAAAGATCCATTCGAGCTGCTGGAAGAAATCGAGCGCGTACTGGGTATCCGTTCTTACCCAATGAACTGGCCGATCGGCATGGGCAGCTACTTCAGCGGGGTATACGACCGGATGAAATCACGCGTGGAGCTGTACCAGAACAATTCACAGCACGAGGAGATCTCCTTCTTCCCCGTAGAAGGTGCAGAAGACCCGTTGATTGGCGATCGCGTCGGTCAGGAGCTGTGGCAGCAGCTGCAGGATGAAGTCTCCCTGCTGGATGTAGCAGGTGACGATTACAACGAAGAGCTGATCGCAAAGGGAGAACTGACTCCTGTCTTTTTCGGCAGTGCGATCAACAACTTCGGGGTGCAGACCTTTCTGGACAACTTTTTGCAGATGGCGCCACCGCCTTCTCCGAAAAAAAGCAATGCCGGGTTGATCGATCCGTACTCCAATGCGTTCTCCGGCTTCATTTTCAAAATCCAGGCCAACATGAATCCTGCCCACCGTGACCGGATTGCGTTCCTGCGCATCTGCTCTGGAAAGTTCGAGCGGGGGATGTCCGTGAAGCACGTTCGTCTGGGGAAAGATATCAAGCTTGCTCAGCCTGTGCAGTTCATGGCGCAGGACCGTGAGATCGTCGAGGAGTCATTTGCGGGGGATGTCATCGGGTTGTTTGACCCGGGAATTTTCCAAATCGGCGATACACTCTGTGTCGGCCAGTCTTTTGAATACGAGGAAATGCCGCACTTCTCGCCGGAGTTCTTCTCCAAGGTCATGGTGAAAGACGCCATGAAGCACAAGCAATTCCAAAAAGGAATCATGCAGCTGACGGAAGAGGGAACTGTGCAGCTGTTCCGGACCCATCCGATGGAAGAGCTGATCCTTGGCGTGGTAGGGGTACTCCAGTTTGAAGTACTGGAATACCGCCTGAAGGCCGAGTACGGCGTCGACATCATGCTTACCCGTATGCCTTACCAGATCGCTCGCTGGCTCGAAGGCGAAAAAGCCGACATCGACGCGCTCAAAAACAAGATCGTCACAGATCGCTACGGCCGGCCGGTCATGCTTTTCGAAAGCGAGTATCAGCTGCGGGTCGCTATGGATAAATATTCGTCGATTAAATTCCATGAAAGCTCGCTGGGATTGAAATCGGTGCTTTCGTAAAGGAAAGGGACTCACGTTTGACGGTGAGTCCCTTTTTCCTCTTTCAATCGGTAGCAGCTCGTGAAGAGTCGTATACAAACAGTTTGAGCTCATTTGTGTCATTTGGCATTTGAATGAGCCGCTCGAACCGCAGCCCGATTTTCTCCAGCAAGCGGCCAGAGGCGTGATTGTCCACATTGGTGATTGCCACTACCCGCGTCAGACCAACTTCCTGGCGGGCATATTGCATGACGGCTGCTGCCGCTTCATAGGCATAGCCTTTCGAGCGGTAGGGCGGGAGATAAGCAAATCCGATATCGACATCCTCCAGGCCATCCCGCTTGATGAGACCACAGAGCCCGATCGGCACATCGTCTTCTTTACGGGCTACGAGGTACAGACCGAAGCCGTATTTTTGGTACATCGCGATTGCCCCGTTTGCAATGTAGGACCGAGCTTGCTCGACTGTCCGTACGCCGCGGTCTCCAATGAACTGGATCCAAGCGGGGTCATTGACGAGCTCAAGAATAAAAGCAGCATCGTCTTCTGTTTGATAGCGAAGATAGAGGCGTTCTGTTTCCAAAATGACCAAGGCAATCACCATCCTCAAATGACTGTGAGTTACTCCCATACATAATGTACGGCAAGCCATTTTGATTTTCCTCTAGCAAGTTATTTTCTTTATCCTATTTGGACGACTCTCCTCATATATTGGGACAAAGACGGTACCACCCAAGGAGAGGAGGAGAATGCCTTGAGGGTTCTCCTGTTTGTCGTGTTATTTCTCGTTTCGTTTGATATGCACGCGCAGACGCCGCTGCTGGCGCCTTATCTCAACATACTCGGGGTGTCTGCGGCGATGATCGGCTTTGTGCTGGGAGGATATGCCATCAGTAATCTCACAGGAAATCTGCTGGCGGGCCCCTTTTTGGACCGATACCCGAAAAAGTGGTTTATCGCCGGGGGACTGTTTCTTGCAGGGGTGATGTTGATCGGTCAAGGTGTGGTTCAGCACACGGGAGGCTTCTTTGCGTTTCGGCTCATGCTCGGCTTTTTAATGGCATTCGTTTCTCCCGCTTGTTCGGCGCTGCTCGGTGAGACAGGCAGGACGGCTGTCGAGCAGGGCCAAATCATGGGGAAAAAGGGATTGGTGCTGACGTCAGCAGGGATTGTCTCACCCGCAGTCGGCAGCTTTCTAGCCGTACAGTTCGGTTACAGCCAATCGTTTATCATTCTAGGCTACCTCATGATGATCGCAGGGGTGTTTGCATGGCTGGTCCTGCCGGTTAAAGTACCAGGAAGCGAACTGATCCCCGGACGAAGCAAGGCACCAGTCAGAGGAAAAGGGAAGGGGAGCCTTTCAGCCGTCTTGGAAAATCGCTTGCTCTATCCCGCTTTTCTTGGCGGCTTTGCCATCATTTATGCGCAAGGGACCATTATTTACGAGGTTCCCCTGCTGATACAACGTCAAGGGCTTTCTCCGGCAGTGACTGGCGTGCTGTTCAGCCTCAAAGGTCTCGGTGCCCTCGCCATCCTCTGCCAGTTCTGGCTGTACAAGGTGTCTGTCGAGCAGCGGACATTCGCAGGCATCGGTGTCCTTAGTCTCTTGCTCTACACGATGGCGATCGGAGTAGCGATCCCGCTTCATCTCATGATGTTTTTGCTAGGGGCATGCTTCGGCATGTTGTTCCCGGCATTGGCTACGCTCCTGACGGTTCATTCTCCACGCGAGCTGTACGGCAGTGCGTTCAGTATCTATTCAGCGGTGCTTTCCATGGGAGCTGTGCTAAGTCCGATCATTGCAGGGCTTTTGGGGAACTGGCATCACTCGTATTTCATCGCGTTTTTCGTCACGGCAGGCGTATGCTTGGCAGGGGGGATTCATCGGCTCCTGCTGAGCGGAGTTCCGAGGTAATCCTTCACTCCAACTATACGGGAGGCAAGCAGACCGGAGCATTCAAAAAGACCGCAGCTGGAAGCTCGGTCTTTTTGGTTTGGCTGGTCCGCCCTGTATCTGTTTTGCTTTAGTCTGAGCGGGAGATCCTGCTCTTTACGTGTTTGAGCTCAGCCACGATGATAAAGCTCACGATGACGAGCAAAAACCAGGAGCTGATTTTGCTGAGATGCACGATTTCCCAGCCATCGCGCTGATTGGGATAGTACCAGGCGCCAAAAAAAGTGGCGATATTTTCGGCGATCCAGATAAAAAAGCCAATCAGAAAAAAAGCGAGTGGAAGCGGCATCCACAGTCGCTCCTCGGCTACGCGAAAATGAACGCGTGTACGCCAAAAGACTGGGAAAATAGCGAACATGAGAACCCAGCGCAGATCCACAGAGAAGTGGTGGGTGAAGAAGTTGAGATAGATCGCCGCTCCTAGCAGCATGGCCAGCCATGGCACAGGCCAGGCGGTCAGCGTGACATCTAGGCGTCGCCAAGCCTGACACAAGTAGCTGGCCACACTCGCGTACATGAATCCGCTGTAGAGAGGAACGCCAAAAATCTTGCTGTAGGCTTCTTCGGGATAACTCCAGGATCCCATGCGCACCTTGAACAGCTCCAAAGCCAGCCCGATCAGATGAAAAACCGTGATGACTTTCAACTCGTCCTTTGTCTCCAGGCCGCTCTTCACCATGACCACCTGAAAGAAGAGGCAAAGGATAAGCAAGAGATCATACCTGCCGATTCCGGGGATGGTGGCAAATTTGGATATGGCGAGTGAAGCGAAGATAAACACCGGAAACAGGCAGGACATCGCCTCCTGATAGGCAAAGTGCAGCAGGAGGCGGATGGCGCGCATCACTTCTTGATGTCGTCCGCAGGAGTCGGACCGACTGCAACAGGCAGATCGTAGGAGCTCCAATCGCTCCAGCTGCCCGCGTAAAGCTTCGCATCCGTCCGTCCGGCAGCATGCAGCGCCAGGAGGTTCGTGCAGGCAGTCACACCCGATCCGCAGTAGACGATGATATCTTGATCAGCAAACGGGGCGATGCGCTCCTGCAGTCTTTCTACGGGAAGCATGGTCAGATCCGCATCGAGATTGTCTTTGTAAAAGAAGTGCCGGGCACCGGGAATGTGCCCGGCTTTCGGATCGAGCGGTTCCATCTCGCCGCGGTAGCGTTCGCCTGCCCGAGAGTCCAGCAACGCAGTTTCTGGACTTCTCTCCTGGACCGCTTGATTGCTGGCGAGCATCTCCGGGCGTACTCGCGGTGTAAAGGTGCGAGGCATGGGGGTGCGAACCTCTGCCGTGACCTCGTAGCCAGCTCGTTTCCAGGCTGCGTATCCACCGTTCAGGACAGCTGTCTTGTCGTGACCGAAATAGCGCAGGAGCCACCAAAGACGGCCAGCCATCGACATTTCCTGATCGTCATAAGCGATTACTGTCGTATGCTCATCAATGCCTGCCTGCGATAGGAGGGCAGCGAATGCATCCGGCTCTGGCAGAGGATGGCGTCCGCCGTGCTCGCCTTTCGTGCCGGAGAGGTCACGGTTCAGATGGAAGTAGAGAGCACCAGGAATGTGATCCTGTTCATACCCTTCAGCACCGGCTTCTGCGATGCTCAGATTGAATCGGCAGTCTACGATGACGAGATTGTCGTCATGAAGATGGTCGTGCAGCCATTGCGGCGTGACGAGTGCTTGCATTCTTCTCCCTACTTTCACTTTTTTTCCTCCATCATAGCAGAAGACCAGTCCGATCGGGTACAATATTTAAGGGTTGGGGGAGGAAGGAGACATCTCATGAAACGATTCATTCGCTATTTTCTGGAGGGCTTGCTGTACGTCATACCGTTGGCCGTGACGGTGTACATCCTGTATACCATCTTTGTCACGATCGACAGCTGGCTCGGGCTTGGGATACCGGGAGTTGGATTCATTTTGACCATCATCGGGGTGACCGTGATCGGTTTTCTGGCTTCCAATGTGCTGACACGCGGTGTGCTGTCACTGGTATCCAAAGTATTTGAAAGAGTGCCTTTTATCAAATTGATCTATACCTCCATCAAGGATTTGATCGGAGCGTTTGTCGGAGAGAAGAAAAGCTTTGACAAACCGGTGCTGGTCACATTATCCAAGGATGGGAGCGCCAAAGCGATTGGCTTTATCACCAAGGAAAGCCTGGATGGATATGGTCTGGCTGATCACGTAGCCGTCTATTTTCCCCAGTCGTACAATTTTGCGGGTAATCTCTTGTTGTTTCCAAGCGAACAGGTTCAGCCGCTGGATGTGGATAGCTCGGAAGCAATGGCATTTCTCGTGTCAGGTGGGGTTTCAGGAAAATGATGAATTGCGATCAAGTAGAAATCGTAGCAGTAGATGCAGAAAACTGGTACCCATGCTGCCAGCTGGAGGTAGCAAAGAGCCAAATCGGGCATATCGAAAGCAATGCCGTTTCCATTGCCCAATCGAAGTTTGAGCCGACACTCATGCCCTATGCCATTCTTTTGGATGGGGAAGTAGTGGGATTTCTCATGTTTAATTCTGTTCCTGAAGAATTGGATGGCTATTGGATCTACCGAATCATGGTGGATCAGAACTATCAAAACAGAGGCATTGGCAAGCGTGCAGCCAGTCTGATGATTCAGGAAATGAAGAAGTTGCCAGGCGCCAAGCGGATCGTCGTCGGTTATCATCCCGAGAACAAGGAGGCCCATCAGCTGTATGCCGGATTAGGCTTCGTCGATCGGGGAGACCGTTTCGGAAAAGAAATGGCAGTCGTGCTGGACCTGTAAACGATGAGTTTTGATTCAGTCAAAAAAGGGATGTTCCACAGGAACATCCCTTTGATTCGTTTTAGCTGCTGAAAAATCCACTGCGACTGCTGTGTCTTCTGCGGTAATGATGATGCCCGTATGTTTTGTGGCCGTGCTTCCAGAAGGGTCCGCGATGCTTGTAATCACTGCTGCTGTAGCGTCGGTATCCATGACCGCCCATTCTCCATAGAAAGCTTGCTCCCTTTTTCAGCAGAGCTACTATGATGATAGCAGCAATGATGAACAGCACGAGTCCGATACCCAAAATGGTAAGTATGACTGTCATCCACATCTTCTCCTTGGCATTCGATCTACCTGGTTATACGGAGAAGGGGACGGCAGGTTTCAAAATGTCAGCCCTCGGCATTCAGGTAATGCTCGTAGCGGGTGTAGTCGATCTGCTTGTCCTTCAAATGCGCGATCAACCATTTGTGGTCACGCTTCGGTGTTGCGATGATATATCCTTTGACGATCAAATCGATGGTGATGGTCGTCGCTTTTTCCTCCAGGGCAATCTGTCCGATCTTGCCAGCGATGGTGCGTCTCGCCACATCGCGGAACAGCTGAGGAACCGGCTCGACGAGTTCATCCAGCAGTTTGAGCCCTTCCTCGGTCCAGAGAGAACGCGTATGGTCGATGTAGTAATCCTGCCAGTCCAGATCGGATTTACCGTCTTGCTTTGGCATGGATTTTAAAAACTTGCGAAACATGAAGTAGCCGCCGATTCCCATCAAACCTACGAGGAGGATGGACCAACCGACGATAAACAGGGAAAACCCTGTGGACATTTGTGACATGAAGCTGCACCTCGTTTTGATTACTTTATGAGCCAAAATGTTTCATAAGAGAAGTGTACCGTATTTTACCTGCAGCAACAAACTTTTTGTGCAAAAGCCCATCCTGCGGGTTTGCTCTTCCCAAGCACACATACAATTTAGTATGATTAGAATTAATCTTTTTAAGGAGTTGACGCTCATGTTCAAGCTAGGACAACGCGTCGTCATTGTTGCCGACTCCTTTGAGCAAGGTTTGCCTTTGGGCGAATACGGTTACTTGATTGCTCGCGACCGCAACCCGGATAGTGCGTTTGCATGGGTGATTCGCATACCCAAAATAGATAAGCAGTTTCCTGTTGTAGAGGAGGACATCGCTCTTGAGGCGAAATTGCTGGAGGAGGAAGCGGAGCGCATTTCGCATGAGGCTTTGCTCGACTTCGCACTGGCTACTCGCAACGAAGCGCTTTTCCGTCAATTGGTGGGCTTGCAGGAAGTGGATGAGGCGAATGACGAACCTGTCAAGGAATCAGTAGAAGATTTTATCCGTAAAGTAAATATGAAAGCATGGATTTAAAGCAGGGAGCCCTGACTTCTTGATACTATTTGTGTAGGAAACGAAAGCGAGGCTGTTACATGTCTGAGTTTGTATCGTTTACCAATGAGTTTGGTCAAACCATCGATATGTCCCGAGAGGACTACCAGAAAAAAATCATCCCGCATAACCTGGACATGTACTGGGACAAAAAAGAAAAGCTTCGCGATTTCGCGATGGAATTGGTGAAGGAGCAATTTCACGAGCAGGCAGCTGTTGCGGCAGATCGGCTCCTAGAGTTGTACGGTCCGATTGAGTCTGCGCTCATTTTCCGGGCAGTCGTCCATATGCAGGCGAGAGAGTTCGATCGGGCCAAAGCGATTTTGACGGATTGTCTGGAACGCTTCCCATCTTCGGGTACAGCTTGTACAAATCTCGCCAAGATCTACGCGTTTGAGGGAGAAGATGCCAAAGCTTTCGAAACGTTGAATACGGGCCTTCACAAAGATCCGAATCAGGAAAATGGCTTGAATATGTATGTGGAAAGCTTCCTGGCTGGAGGGAGCAAGGATGAACTGAGGACTCAACTGGAAGCGCTCGCAGGAAAAGAAGGGGCGTGGCGCCCGCAGCTGCATCTCGCACGTCTCGCGCTGACAGAAGAGAATCTGCTCAAAGCCATGCACTGGTACACGCATGCGATCGATGGCGCAAAGGATCGCTTTGAGGTCGTCATGACAGTGACAGGCGAACTCGGACAAGCAGGGTACGTCTACCAGCTGATTCAAA
The DNA here is from genome assembly GCF_016811915.1 of Brevibacillus choshinensis. Lineage (NCBI taxonomy): Bacteria > Bacillati > Bacillota > Bacilli > Caryophanales > Paenibacillaceae > Brevibacillus > Brevibacillus choshinensis. The sequence goes on from NZ_CP069127.1 coordinate 2,279,817, forward strand.
TCTGCGAAAAGTATTGGACACCTGATTTCCCGTTTCCTTATGCGGGATTCAATTATGCCAATGCTCTCATTGCTACCGATCAAAAAGAGAAAGCGATCGCCATCCTTCGCAATATGCAGGACCATCTGCCTGACAACTACAAGCCAATGGTCGATCATTTCCTCCTCCGTGTACCGGGAGCACAGGAAATAGAAGCGGCAGCCGCCCAAAAGGTGGCGGAGAGCCAACCGTCGGATGGTACCAGCAAGAAAAGCTGGTGGAAGATCTGGAAGTAGCCAGCAGCCGAGGCGCCCGAGCGAACATGCCGGGCGTTTTTCTGCGCCTGTAGGAGGCCTTCCTCTATCCTTGCCGGGGCGAAGTCGCTTTGGGATAAAAAAGCGGTGCTGGCCCTCATCCCGGGTAGAGCCAGCACCGTTTTGTGTTGCCATCTATTTAAACTGGCTGGTGAGCCGCCTTTCCAGATACGCGACGCCTTGGTACATCAGGGTGGCGACGACTGCAATGATGGCGAGACTCATCATGACCAGGGTAAAATTAAACACCTGAAACCCGTAAATGATCAGATATCCCAACCCCTGCTGCGAAACGAGAAACTCTCCGACGATGACACCCACCCAGGAGAGACCCACGTTTACCTTCAAAGTAGCGAGAATGGTAGGGATGGTAGAAGGCAGGATGACCATCGAAAAGGTCTGCTTCTTGTTCCCCCCGAGTGTCTGCACGACTTTTAGGAAGTTGGGATTGACTTCCTTGAAGCTGGTGTAAATGTTGATGGTCGTAATGATCACCGAAATCGAGCAGCCCATGGCGATGACGGAGAACAATCCGGGGCCAAAGCTGACGATAAATACAGGGCCGAGGGCGACTTTTGGCATGCTGTTGGCGATGACGAGGTAAGGCTCCAGGACCCGTGAGAGAAACGGAGACCACCAGATGATTGCAGCGATCATCGTTCCGAGCAGCGTACCCAGGAGAAAGCCCACAATCGTCTCCCACACGGTCATCCCTACATGGGGCAGCAGGCTGCCATCGAGCAGACTCACCCAAAACTCCGCGAAAACTTTCGAGGGGTAGCTGAAGATCAGCGGATTAATCGTGTTCGTTCGTGCGAGCAGCTCCCATAATCCGATGAAGATGATGAACAGCACACACTGGGTGAACAAAACCCAGGATCGTGTCTTGGCTTCCTGTTGCAAATAGTTGCGATGAGCGGACTCAATTTCCTTTTGCTGCATCAGAGACCACCTCCATCTCTTTCCAGACATGGTGGAACAGGTCCTGGAACCCCGTTTCATTCCGCGCTTCAAATGGGATAGCATCGCGAATATGTCCGGGAATGATCACCTCGCTGTTAATCCGGCCGGGATTGCGAGACAGGATATAGACCCGATCACCCATCGCGATCGACTCTGACAGATCGTGTGTGACGAGGACAGCCGTCTTTTTATGACGGCGCAGCGTGGTGAAGATCAAGTCTTCGAGCTTCAGCTTCGTTTGATAGTCCAGGGCGGAAAAGGGTTCATCCAGCAGCAGGACATCAGGCTGACAAGCGAGTGTCCGTACGAGAGCGACCCGCTGCCTCATGCCACCCGACAGCTGCATCGGGGATGACTTGCGCACCTCGATGAGCTCCATTTCCTCGAGCAGATGGAGAGCGTATTCTTCGGTTTCTTTTGTGCGGATTCCCTGAATGTCCAAACCTAGAAAGACGTTGTCTTCAATCGTCCGCCAGTTGAACAGGTAATCCTGCTGGAGCATATAGCCGACCTGGCGTGAAGTGCCAGTGACAGGCTTTCCATCAATCCATATTTTGCCGGCGGTAGGCGTCTCCAGTCCGGCCATCAGTGAAAGCAATGTGGTTTTCCCACAGCCGCTGGGACCTACCAGACAGATGAACTCGCCTTCCTCCACGCGCAGGTTGATATCCCTGACCGCCATGAATGCCCGGGTAGCGGATAGGTAAAGATGGGTCACGTGGCCGAGTTCTATTTTGGCCGGCGTTGAAGGAATCTGGTTCATAGTCGTCTACTTCCCTTCCTTGGCAGCTTTGGCGAAGGTGGTATTGACCAGTTTGGCATAATCAGCGCGCTGCTTCAGCTCTCCCGCTTTGTCCATGATATCCTGGAGTTGATTCCATTCGGCTTCATCCAGAATCGGATCGGTCGCATAGGAGCCTTGCTCTAAATACCGTTTCACCGCATTCTCCAAAATGTCCGGCTTGATCGATTCAAAGTACTTCCCGATCACTTCGGCTGTCTCTTTTGGCGTATGGCTGGCAACCCATTGTTGCCCTTTGTAGACGGCATTGGTAAACTTTTGGATAGCTGCTGCGTTGCTGTCGATATAGCTTTGCTTGGTCATGAATACCGTATAGGGAACCGTGCCGCTTTCTTTTCCGAATGAGGCTACGACATGACCTATTCCTTCTTGTTCAAAACGGGAGGCTTCGGGTTCGAACAACTGTACATACTCGCCGGTTCCAGAGGCGAAGGAAGCGGCTATATTTTTGAATTCGATATTTTGGATCAGCTGCAAGTCGCTTTGCGGGTTGATGTTGTGCTGCTTGAGCACGTACTCGCCTACCATTTGCGGCATTCCCCCCTTGCGTTGGCCGAGGAAGACGCTGCCTTTCAGCTGGTCAAAGGAGAAATTGTCCACTTTCTTGCGGGCGACGAGGAATGTACCGTCCGTCTGTGTCAGCTGGGCGAAGTTCACGACGGGATCAGCTGCTCCTTGCTGGGAGACATAAATGCTGGTTTCCGAGCCAACGAGAGCGACTTCGATGCCGCCTGACAGCAGAGCGGACATGACTTTGTCGCCGCCAGGGATGGTGGACAGCTCGACATCCAATCCTTCTTCTTTGAAAAAGCCTTTTTCCAGCGCAACATATTGCGGTGCGTAAAACAAAGAACGTGTTACTTCGCCAATTCGTATTTTTTCCGGGGTGCTCGAGCATCCAGCCAAGACTGCCATGATGGCGAGGCCGGCGGCTAGACCCACGGAGATGAGGCGTTTCATTATCAGGAGTCCCTCCTTGCTAGGCTGTCGTTTGATGTAGCGTATGCGCCCCTCGAAAAAAGGGTGAATGCCTAGATAGAAAGACAGGCACATGGCAGATTAGAAAGAGGGAGCAGAACCAAAAGGAGATGCGCACAGATCGTGATCGTGACATTTTTGGGAACAGGATCGGGAGCACCTACGACCCGCCGAAATGTAAGCGGAATCGGGCTTCGCTTTTTGCAAGCGGGAAAGTGGTGGCTGTTTGACTGCGGGGAAGGGACGCAGCACCAGCTTCTCCGTTCCCCGATGAAAATTAGCCAGCTGGAAAAAATCTTTATCACCCATTTGCACGGAGATCATCTTTACGGCTTGATCGGCCTTTTGGCTAGCCGTTCCTTGCGCAATGGAGAGGCGGCGCCGCTTGAATTGTACGGTCCGCCTGGCTTGGATCGTTATTTTCGGGCTGTGATGGAGACTAGTCCGGTTCACTTGCAGTATCCATTAGAGCTGAAGATTGTCAGTGAAGGCGTCGTTTACGAGGATGAGGATGTCGTCGTAACGTGCCGAATGGCGAAGCACAGGGTACCTTCTTTTGCCTATGCAGTGACGGAAAAGGAAAAGCCGGGCGCCTTTTTGGTCGATCTGGCCAAGCAGGCGGGAGTGCCTTCGGGTCCAATGTACGGCTTACTGAAACGCGGGGAGCGAATTACCCTGGACGACGGCACGGTGCTGGATGGAAAAGATTTTGTAGGTGAGCCGCAGCCAGGCAGGAAAATTGTCTTTAGCGGCGACACGGAGCCATGCAAGGCCGTACGTGAGCTGGCGAGCGGGGCGGATTTGCTCGTTCACGAGGCGACGTATTCGCAGCGGGACAAGGAACTGGCTGTACGGAGCGGACACTCAACTGCCCAGGAAGCAGCGGAGCTTGCGAAGCAGGCAGGAGTGAAGCAGCTGTGCTTGACGCATTTCAGCCCGCGGTACGAGGATGAAGAGGGAGATTTCACCTTGGAAGACTTGTTGGCGGAAGCGCGCGCGATTCATCCATCTACGGTATTGGCGGAGGATTTTGGCAGTGTCTCCGTCAAGCGCGTGCGGATCACGGAAGAGATGGGCCACCATGAATGAACGTCGAGGTGGAGAAGCAGAATCGTACATCAACCAAGCCAAGTCGGAAGCCTATTATCGAAAAGACGGCATTTTTTTTGAAGTCATCGTGGGTTGGAGATAACCTCCAATTCACTAGAGAGAGCTGTTCAGAGGCAATGCAGGAGAGGAAAGGTGAACAACTGTGTCCGGTATACGGATCAAGAGACCGATCACCATGCGCTATATCATGTTTATTCTGGGACTTTTCGTAGGTGCACTGGGATGCGTCCTGACCATTCGGGCACATCTGGGAGTGGCGCCGTGGGATACGTTCCACATCGGTCTCCAAAAGACATTTGGACTCACGATCGGGATCTGGTCGCAAATCGTGGGCGTCATCGTTATCTTATCTTCATACGCAGTGGCGAAAATCAAGCCGAGCTTTCCCATGTTTTTGAACATGGTCTGTTTCGGAACGTTTCTCGATCTGATCTTGTGGTCGAATGTCATACCGGAACCGCAAACGCTGACGGTCCGATTGCTGATGTTCCTGCTCGGGGTCATCATCATGGCCATTGGCATCGGGATGTATTTGTCGCCGCGGCTGGGCGCAGGGCCGCGGGACAGCTTTATGCTTGCCATGAACGAGCGTCTGGGCTGGAGCATCCAAAAGGTGCGCTTGATCATTGAAATCACTGTTCTGATAGCTGGAGCTGCTTTGGGTGGTCCCGTCTCGATCGGTACGGTGCTGATCGCGCTTCTGACAGGGCCGATGATCCAGAGAACCATTCCGTTCTGGGAAACGGTGATGAAAAAACAATACGGCATGCCGGAAGCGGTGAAACGCCAAGTCAGCTAAGGATTCCCGCTGCCTTCATCGACACAGACAAAGAAAAACGTGGAAATATGGGCGTGAGTCCAATCACGTTTTGCCATGAGCACATACCCTATGACTAGTTGCCGATGAAGGAGGGAAAGCGAATGAGCGGATTCAACGGCTTTGGTTTCGACGACTTTGCTTTGGTGTTGGTGTTGTTCGTACTGTTGACTATCGTTGGTTGTGCTTGCGACTAATCATCGCGTGACTTTCAAGGAATCTTTGGATAGTAAAAGGGAGAGCGAATCTGCTCTCCTTTTTGCTTTGTCCAGGGAAGTCGGAACGCTTGTCCGAGAAAAGGAGCAGGCTGCGCAAAAGAAGGAGCGCAGCCTGAATCGTTTTAGCCGAGGACGTCATGCACTTGCTTTTTCACACTGGATAATTGTTTCTCATTCAGATCGATGCCGACCGCCTTGCTTACTTTTTTGATCAGCTTTTGCAATTTCTTGTCGTCCTTTAAATCCTTTTTCGAGTAACCCTTCGCCAACGATTTGATATCACTCATTTTCCATTTCTTTTTGCTCTTCTTGTTAATTTTTTTGAGAACATCCTTCGGGTTTCCCTTTATGCTTTTGAGCTTGATTTTCTTCTTTTTGGCCATCCGATCCCTCGCTCCTCTCCTGGATAAAAGTACGACTGTCCTATGCAGTTATATGGGAGTAAGCGGCTATCTGCTTGGACAGATAGACTGGTCAGTTCGCCTATTTTCGCTCTCATGTGTGTATGCCCAAACCCACCGTGTGCCTACGTACATAGGATGGTGACAGAGCATGCATGACAGGAGGCTATCGGTGTGAAAATAATCAGCTTTCACCGGCGTACACCATTTCAACAGATTTTGGCGGATTTGCAGGCACACGTGTCGGATCAAAAGGAGCATCAGACGTGGAGCTGCTACAACGATCTGTCTTGCCTGTGCGTCACGAAGCAGGTATATGAACGCCATCAGGCTCATTTCAATCGCTATCCCGCAACGGTAGAAGATGACGTGACGGTCAGTGTACATGCCGAAGAAGAGATTCCCTGGGGAGTCCGCTATGTGGGAGCGGAGAAGCTGTGGAAAAGAGGACGAGGAGCCGGCGTGAAAATCGCGGTCATTGATACGGGCATTTCCCGGGAGCATTTTGAACTGCGCGATCAAATCAAAGGGGGGATCAATCTCGTCTCTGGCCGCCAAAACGGACACGGGACGCACGTAGCAGGTATTATCGTGGCGGAAATGAACCAGAGAGGGATTGTAGGCGTGTCACCCGAGGCTCATCTGTACGATGTTCGGGCGTTTGGGGAAGACGGAAAGTCATCGCTCGGCACGATATTACGGGCGATCAACTGGTCCATTGAAAACAAGATGGACATTATTAACATGAGCTTTGGAATGCCGCAATACAGCGAAGCGCTTGCCAGGTCAGTAGAAAAGGCAAGGAAGCAGGGGATCGTCATGGTCGCTTCTGCAGGAAACAACGGGGGAGCAGTGGAGTATCCTGCCCGTTATAAAGGCGTGGTGGGTGTGAGCGCGATCGACCAGAACGGAAAGCTCGCCGATTTTAGTTCTCGCGGCAAAGGCGCCAATATCAAAGCTCCGGGAGTCGATATCTTGTCGACCTGGCCGGGGAATCAATTCAAGACGCTGAACGGGACGTCGATGGCTGCTCCTCATGTGACGGGACTCAAGGCGCTGGAAATTTCCCGATCCAGAAAAAACAAGGAGTAATCTGATTCGAGGCTGTGTACATAGGGCACAGCATGCATTCACACGGGTTCATGCATCCACATGAATAAAGCCCCGGGATTGTTCCCGGGGCTTTTTGCCGCATATGTCGAAGAAGGTTATTGATGGACTTTGGTGTCATGATCTTGCTGGACGCGAAACCATATATTAAGATCATTAATGACACTGGCTAATTCGTGGATTTCACTGTTTAATTCGCAGGATCGAATGAAGTTTTCTTCTTCGGACATCTGTTTGGTTTTTTCGATGATGACCGTCTCGATCCGGATGATCTGATCGGGAATGGTAGCGCGAATCTCCTCCCACTCCAGCAAAATGTCGGCTCGTTCTTCTTTGGAGTACGACTCCCACTCCATATCCAAAGCAGGGAGACGAATACCCAGTCGTTCATCTAGTATAAAATGATTGCGCAAAGATACGTTCACTCCTCTCCAAGACCATCATACCAAATTTGATGCATGGCGGGGAGAGTAAAAGCGAAGGAAAGGTGGAAAGCAATGCATAAAGCTCGCGTGCTGATCGATGCAGACGCTTGTCCCCGCCAGGCGTTGGCGATCGCACAGGCGCTCTGCAGGGAGCTCGGCTGGAAGTGCTTTACATACGCAAGCTTCAATCATCAATTGCGTGGAGATAACCATATCTCGGTGGATGCGGGCCCTCAAGCAGTCGATACCAAGCTGGCGAACGATACGAGGGCGGGAGACATTGTCGTCACACAGGATATTGGTCTTGGCGCTTTGATTTTGGGTAAAAAAGCTTCGTCCCTTACACCGCACGGGATGATTTTTGATCCGGACCGAATCGCCTTTCATCTGGAGGAGCGAAATGAAAAAGCCAGGTTTCGCCGTGGGGGAGGACGTACCCGTGGACCGGCTGCACGCACCCGCGAGGATGACGAGCGGTTTGCTGAGGCATTGCGTTCATTGATGGAAAGAGAAAGGGGGAAAACGGTTTGAGAATGAAAAGGAATGGGAGAGGGGTAGCCATCGGAGCCGTTCTGTTTGCAGCCATGTCTGTCGCTCTGATCAGCTTGTACATGACAGGGAAAGTGAACGGCATGGATGAGACGGGCTTTGCGCTGGCTGCTGATATACGGACAGAGGCATGGACGTCGTTTTTTACTGCGTTGACCTATTTGGGAAGCGGCGTCGTATTGGCTCCTGTGGGAGTCGTGCTCATTGTGGCGCTTTTTGCCAAAAAGCTGCGTGCCGAGGCGCTCACCCTTTTGCTTACACTTGGAGGCGGTGAGCTGTTGAACGAGCTGCTCAAAGCCGTATTCGCCAGACCTCGGCCGACTGACGTTCATTTGATTCCGTTGCCCGACTCCTTTTCCTTTCCCAGCGGACACGCGATGATTGCTCCTGCCTTTTATTGCATGCTCGCCTATCTGGTCAGTCGTTGGCTGAGAGGATCAGCGTGGGCAACGATCGTACAGGTCGTGACGGTCATCCTGGTCGTACTCCTCGGAGCGAGCAGGGTGTATCTGGGCGTACATTACGCGAGCGACGTGCTTACGGGGTTTTGCCTGGCCATGTGCGGGTATTTTCTCGTCCGGTACGGATATGAAAGGCATTTGGAAAGACAGCCCGCACCCGCGAGCCCGATTGTCCCATCCCCGTAAGGCTACGAGGTCGAATAGCCCAATTCCTTCATCAAGCCCAGCCATTTTTCCACGCTGGGTTTGTTCTTTTTCTCGCGGGGCAGCACGATATATGCAGAGCGCTTTGGCGGTTTGTTTCCGGTGATGGTAATTTCAACGAGCTCCCCCGCCGCCAGATGTGCCTTCACAGCAGATCTCGTCATGAGGCTCACGCCAAGTCCTTCCTTGATCAGATCGATGGCCAGCTCAGCCTTGTCGACAGTCAGCTTGGGAACGTAATTCCGCGGGAGAGTCTGCCTGATCCATTCGTTAAAAGGCGGGCCCCAGTTCATATGGATGAGCGGGAGACGTCGCAGCTCCCTGGAATCGATGTCAGTGGTTGTAATGTACGTACAGCCAGGGCGGCTCACCAAGACGACTTCATCCTCCCAGGTCGGAATCACATCAAAGTTCGGCAGGGAAGGCGGTACGTACACGATCCCGATCTGAATCACGTTGTCCAACAAATACTGGATGACGTCTGATGAGTGGCCGGTTCTGGTGCTGATGGCGATCTGCGGGTAACGGTAATGGTACTCCTTGAGAATGGGCTCGAGGGTCGAGGTCCAAATCGCGTTCAAGCTGCCGATGGACAGGTAGTCCTCATACGGCTGCAGGGATGCGACTTCGTTTAACGCTTCATGGGAGAGCTTGAGAATACGCTCTGCATACGGTAGCAGAGTGAGTCCTGCCTGTGTGATTTCGACACTCCGTTTGTCCCGGATGAAGAGAGGTTTTCCTACTTTTTCTTCCAGTTGCTTGATGCGCATAGTAACGGTAGACTGAACAAGGTGGAGCATTTCTGCAGCCTTGGTGAAATTTTTTGTTTGTGCTAACGTGTAAAATGCGCGTAATTGTTCAAAGTCCATAAAGTGAGTTTCCCTCTTATCTAAATATTTGATTACAATATACAAAATTGTTCGTTTCTCAAATTATACCCTGTTCTTTAAGCTGGGAATATCCCTATTTCAAGTAATCAAAAGGGAAGAGCGAGGGGTATTGATGAAACGGGAAGTATGGAGGGAAACACCGTTTGGAGTAAAGCTTCTGCTTACCACTTCATTTCTGATGAACATGGGCTTTTACGCACTGATCCCGTATCTTACGTTATACTTGACGGGCAGCATCGGGTGGGCACTGGCGATGGCAGGGCTGGTACTGAGTGTCCGGCAGTTTTCCCAGCAAGGCTTTGCCTTCATAGGCGGAGTTGCCGCAGATGCATTTGGATATAAAGGAACCATGGTGCTCGGAATGGCCGTACGTGCTATAGGATTTGCCATGTTCGCGTTTTGTACCGAGACATGGCATTTTTTTGTGGCTGCCATCTTGTCTGGATTAGGAGGGGCTTTGTTCGATCCCGCAGGCTCTGCTGCCTTTGCGGTGCTGACTCCGGAATCCATCCGAAAAGAAGTTTTTGCTTTTCGAAATGTGTTGACCAATATTGGCGTCGTAGGTTCCCAAATTATCGGAACTGCATTGTCTGCCGTTGATTTTACGTACTTGTCCCTTTTTGCAGGAGGGATCTTTGGATTATGTGCGCTGGTTGCCTTTTTCCTGCTGCCACCGATCTCGGCTACGAGCACGCGTCAAAGCGTATGGGATAGCATGCTCCACGTGATCAAGGATCGGCAGTTTGTCCGTTTCACCGTAATCTTGATGGGGTATTACTATTTGAGCAATCAAATTTTCCTCACGATTCCCCTCCTGGTGGAAAACGTGACCCATAACAAAGGAAATGTGGGGATCGTGCTGTCCGCTGTGTCTGTATCCGTCATTCTGCTGCAGATGAAGGTCAGTCACTGGATGGAAGGCTACTCGCAACGCCTGACCTTGATCGGGGTGGGTACGATGATCATGGGAACAGGATTGTTTATGCTGACGTTTGCAAATTCACTCTGGCTGCTCCTGCTTGATGTGTTCCTGTATGCCTTGGGTACGATGATCGCAGTCCCCAATCTGGTGGATGTGGTGCCCAGATTCGCCCCTAAGGAGCTGGTCGGTGCCTACTACGGCTTTAACGGGTACTCGATCGCGATCGGAGGATCCGTCGGTCAAATCGCTGGCGGCTGGGTATATGATCAGTCTATCCAGCTGGAAATGGCCTGGCTGCCTTGGACGATCTGTCTGCTGGTCGGGATGGTCGTGGCGTGGATGCTGTATCAAATGGAGCACGGAACCAATCAGATCGGCAAGGATTACCCCAAAATCGCTCGGTCCTAAAAAAATTTGGGCTTTTTGAAACATTTTCCAATCGTGGTACGTATATAACGATAGAGAAGATTGGCGCAAGAAAGTGAGGGAATGCTGCTATGGAAGATATGAAAAAACTAAAACGGATGTTACTGGTAACGAGTTCCCTTGGATTCGCAGTATTTGCAATGGTTGTCATTACCGAAATCGTACGCATCTCCGTGTAGCAAGAATAGGGATCAAAAACACGAAAAGCTTGCATGTCCCTCGAGGAGGACAGCAAGCTTTTCTTTTTTGAAGCGCTTCGATCAAGCAGCATTCTTTTTAAGCGGCTCCAGCTTTTTTTTGAAGTGAAGCTGGTACACGATGATGCAAATGATCATGAATGGCACACCGCAATAGAGGGCGATGCGCTGTTCAGGGTCAAATGCGAGGCTGACCAGAACCGTCAAATTCAAGATCAAGGAAAGCACAGGAACAATCGGGTAAAGTGGTGTGCGGAACTTCAGATCCTCCAGCTTGCCGCCATTTTTCAAATAGTGGCGGCGAAACGCGAGCTGGGATGCAGAAATCGAAATCCAACCTACCTGCGCACCCAGACCTGCAATGGACAGCAGAACCATGAACACGGTATCTTCCGCGAAGAAACCGGACAGAAGGGACAGCAGTGCAACCGCAAACGTGATCAGCAGGGCGTTCATCGGGATGCCTTTTTTGTTGACGGAAGCCAGCTTTTCAGAGGCCATGCCTTCTTTGGACAAGGCGAACAGCATACGTGTAGCAGCGTACAAGCCAGAGTTGGCAACGGACAGCAGCGCCGTCAACACAACGAAGTTCATGATATCAGCAGCGTAGGGGATACCGATGCTGTCAAATACGACCACAAATGGGCTTTCCACTACTCCGGCTTGCTCGAATGGAATCATGCCAGCCAGGATAAAGATCGCGAGTACGAAGAAAACGAGTGTGCGCCAAACGGTATTGCGAATGGACTTCGGAATGGTTTTTTCCGGTTCCTTGCTTTCTCCGGCGGCGATCCCGATCAGCTCCGTTCCTTGGAACGAGAAGTTTACCGTGATCATAGTCATCAAAAGTCCCGTAATCCCATGTGGAAGCCATGAAGCGCTTGAAAAGTTGGAGAACATTGGAGCTGGCTGACCATTTTTCAAATCGATCAGGCCAAACATTGCCGCACCACCCAAAATGATGAACAGGATGATAGCGCTTACCTTAATGCTGGAAAACCAAAACTCTGTCTCACCAAAAGCACGTGCCGATAACGCATTGAGGAGGAACAACGCAGCGCCAAAAATGGCACACCACATCCAGACAGGTGAATCAGGGAACCAGCGCTGCATCAAGAGACCGGAAGACGTGAGCTCCAGAGCAACCGTGACAGCCCAGCCTAACCAGTAAAGCCAACCGACGCCAAAGCCGAGAGAAGGACTGACGAAGCGGGTCATGTAAGTCTGGAAGGAACCCGATACAGGCATGGCAACCGTAAGCTCACCCAGACAAAGCATGGTCAGGTACATAATGAAGCCGCCGACCAGGAAGGAGAGGATCGTTCCGATCGGGCCTGCTTGGCTGATCGTGTATCCGGATCCGAGGAACAACCCCGTTCCAATCACACCGCCAAGCGAAATCATGAAGAGATGCCTGCTATTCATACTGCGTTTGAGTTCATTTTGTTGATCGTTGTGTGTTGTCATGTAGTCGACTCCTTCGTGCCAAAATAGAGGGTTGATGAATGCGGTTTCAGGATGGCTATATGTTCTGCAAGAATGATACCAAATAAAATAAGCAGAAAATTCAAGGTTCCACGAGCATTCGAAACGGATAGTGCAAACATCCTTTGCGTTTATGTGCAAAAGAATTAAAAAATACGCCAAAAAATTTGGCGTATGTAAAGAATGAAAGCGTATCATCCCCGAATCCCAAGCTTGCGCAGCCGGTATTGAAGGCTTTGCCGGCTGATTTGCAGCTCTTTTGCAGCTCGTGAGATGTTCCCATCGTATTTATCTACCACATGGTGAATGTACGAGGTCTCAAATTCCTGCATCGTCTCTTTCAAGGATTTGCCTTCATCCGGGAAAGGGAGGAAAGCCGGCTGTGTTTGCTGATCGGCGAGGACGGCTGCTGCTGGAGCACGGCGCAAAAAATGCAGTGGCAGGTGTTCATAGCCGATGATCGTCTCATCAAACATCAGGTTCATAGCCCCCTCGATGAGATGCTGCAGCTCGCGGACATTACCTGGCCAATCATGCTCATTGAAAAACTGTTGGACCTCTGCGCTTATTCCGACGACCTCCATTTGAAAGAGCTGATTGTATTTTTCAATGAAGTGATGTACCAGCGCAGGAATGTCATCCTTGCGTTCCCGCAGCGGTGGGATAAACAAGGTGACGACTCCCAAGCGATAGTACAAGTCCTTGCGCAAATGGTCGTTGGCGATGGCCTCGATAGGGTCTTCGTTGATCGCCGCGATAATCCGTACATCTATAGAGCGGTCTTTGGTGTCTCCAATCCGGCGAATGGACTTCTCCTGCAAGGCTCGTAACAATTTGGCTTGCAGAGGCATACTAAGCGAGTTGATCTCATCGAGAAAAAGGGTTCCGCCCTCAGCTTGCTCAAACAACCCGGGACGCTCGATCGCCCCAGTAAAGGCTCCACGCGCTGTTCCAAACAGCAACCCTTCAATCAGGCTGTCTGGAAGGGCGGCACAGTTTTGCGAAATAAGCGGACCGGATACGCGCAAACTAGCATTGTGAATGCTTTGCACAAACAGCTCCTTGCCGGCGCCTGTTTCTCCGACCACGAGAACGGAGGAGGAGGTGCGAGCAGCCCGTTTGGCACTCTCGATCACATCCAGAATGGACGTGCTGCGGCCTATGATTTGATCAAAGGTATAGCGGGATCCGTTTTTCTCCAACAAATTTTCGCGAATCAGCCGCTCCATTTTGGTGATGTCATCGGCGATTTCCACCGCACCGACGACCTGTCCATTTTCGATGATCGGGTACGTGTTGTTTATGGTCGTGATTTCTTTTTGTTTGTCATTGAAGTACGTCTGCCTGGTGTTGCGTATGCTTTTCCCAGTACGCAGGACCGTAAGCAGTGTGCTTTCCTGCCCGCTGGGAAATTGAAAGACCTCCGACAGTGGCTTGTGCAGGACATCCTGCTGCGTCATGGACTCGAGCTCCGTCATTTTCTGGTTGTAGACGATGGTCGTACCATGCACATCAATCACATGTACGCCTTCATTCATTCTGTCCAGTATTTGTTCATAGATGCGCAGAAACGTGTCGAGTGAAGAATGTTGCTTAGAAGACGACACAATGGTTCACCAGCCTTTCCTCGTGAAAGTATCATAACATAGGAAGCGGTGGGTGCAAAATGTTTATGCAGGTGCAGAATTTTAATAAACGATATGCAAAATATTTTTGCATGTGATGCTCATTTTTTGCATCTTTCCTGTCAATTTTACGTTGGCATCATTCTTGCTTTGTAAAATTTGCATGTGAAACTGAAGGAGGTCGTCAACATGGAACAAACCAAAAAAGTCATTGACCAAACGGAAAAATACGGTGCGCATAACTATCATCCGCTACCGATCGTTATCTCCAAAGCAGAAGGTGTATGGGTAGAAGATCCGGAAGGCAATAAATACTTGGATATGCTGAGCGCATACTCTGCTCTGAACCAAGGGCATCGCCACCCGCGCATCATCAAAGCACTGAAAGATCAAGCAGATAAAGTAACCCTCACTTCACGCGCGTTCTACAATGATCAACTGGGTGAATTTTACGAAAAGCTGTCCGCACTGACTGGCAAGGAAATGATCCTTCCGATGAATACGGGGGCAGAGGCTGTTGAGACTGCACTCAAAGCTGTTCGCCGCTGGGCATACGACGTGAAGAAAGTGCCTGAGAATCAAGCGGAAATCATCGTTTGCGAAGGCAACTTCCACGGTCGCACAGTGACCATCACTTCTTTCTCCTCCGCTGAAGAGTACAGACGCGGATTCGGTCCTTTCACGCCAGGCTTCAAGATCATCCCTTACGGCGATATCGAAGCTCTGAAACAAGCGATCACACCGAATACGGCTGCATTCATGCTGGAGCCGATCCAAGGGGAAGCGGGAATCATCATTCCTCCAGACGGCTTCCTGAAACAAGCGTATGACATTTGCAGGGAAAACAACGTCCTCCTGGTAAGCGATGAAATCCAGACTGGCTTCGGTCGTACCGGCAAACTGTTCGCGAGTGACTGGGAAGGTGTAAAACCGGATATGTACATCATGGGGAAAGCCCTCGGTGGAGGCGTATTCCCAATCTCTGCAGTCGCGGCTGACAAGGAAATTCTGAGTGTATTTGAACCAGGTTCCCATGGCTCCACTTTTGGAGGCAACCCGCTCGGATGTGCAGTCGCAATCGCAGCGATGGATGTACTGGCAGACGAGAAGCTGGTGCAGCGTTCCCTGGAAATGGGCGCGTACTTCATGGAGAAGCTGGGAGAAATCAACAACCCACTGATCGCTGAAATTCGCGGACGCGGCCTGTTCATCGGCCTCGAACTGAAAACAGCAGCACGTCCGTACTGCGAAAAACTGAAAGAACTGGGCTTACTCTGCAAAGAAACACATGAAACAACCATCCGCTTTGCTCCGCCGCTCGTCATTTCCAAAGAGGATCTGGATTGGGCCATCGAAAAAATCAAGCAAGTTCTGCATGTGACCGAAACAGCAAACGCTTAAGCATAAGCAATGGTGGTACGTCAAAAGCTATCCGATGACAGGATAGCTTTTTTCTTTGCGCAAACGACAAAAACGTTACTTCGAAGGAGAATTTTTCGACAACTTTCGACTTTGTGTGGATAAGATTGGAAGTAATATCCACATCGTGCCATCTTGTTTTGTTCCAGTTACGCACAAATTGCCCACATCTTTTCCACACCTTTTCAACATGGGATGTGGATATCGGAACGGTTGTTCGTTATTCTTGCTTTTGATACAATGGGCACATAAACGAGCTGGAGGTGAGCAAAGGTGAAATACTTGAGCGATCAAATGTTGATAGAAGTATATCATCGAGCTGTCGACCTTCAACTAGATTCTGCTTTTATTGAGCTGCTCCGTTCCGAATTAGACCACCGTGGTATCCGCATCTCACAGGTTAGCGCGTAAGAGCAGGTGCATGATTGGCAGGCAGGAGCATATTGTCATAAGAACGATAAAGCCATCCCCCGATAATGGAGGATGGCTTTTTCTGTGCGGGCCGTTTACTTGGATTGGAAGAACTCCATCACCGTAATGCTGTCGATGGGAGCCTCTTTTGCGAGCAGTGTCTCAGGAAGATAAAAATAGACCGGTCCTTTTTCGCGAATGGGTTTGCCGTCTTTCGCAAATTGCAGAATCGCGCGTTTCGCCTCAGACAGGGGCAGCTCGACTGGTTCTTGGTCTTCGCGGTGCAAGCGGACGTGCGTGGCTTCCGGGAGCGGCTGGGCATTGTTGATAAATGGCTCCAGACGAATGCCGTAGTCGCCTTCCAGTACTTTGCGCTCCTCTGCCAGGCTTTTTCGCTCAGAAGGCGGCTGCGCTCCTTCGCGAAGCTCCTTGTCCCACTGGGAGCCTGTCCCTTGCAAATATTTGGCTTGCTTCTGGTCGACAGATTCATTCTCACCGATGTATTCGCGAAGATCAAACTTGCGGTCGTCGAACACCCAAACGGTTGGATCTAAGGTAATAGGGAAGGAAATAGCCCCTTTGAACACGATAACTTCAGCCATGAAGCATACCTCCGTAATCTATCAATCTCATTTCTCATTCTACTGCAAGTTCACCGAGGTCGGCAAACGTAAGTAATATAACGAAAATTTCAGAAATTGGTCTCAAAATCATTGACAGCCAATTCTGAGTTTATATAATTATATTAAAATTATCGAATGCTTATATAAGAGGAGTGTATAACCTACCCATTCTGCATTCGTTGCATCCAGTTCAAAGGAGGAGATTGCGTTGATGAATCAAGAGAAAGTCTCTACCTTGCTTGAATCTGTGCGGGATGATGTGATCCAGTGGCGCCGCCACTTGCACAGACACCCCGAGCTGTCCTTTCAGGAGGAAAAAACGGCTCAATTTGTCTATGGGCTGCTGCATTCCTTTGGAAATCTGGAGCTGTCACGCCCTACCAAAACGAGTGTCATGGCGAGACTCATCGGGAATCGGCCAGGAAAAGTGATTGGCCTTCGCGCGGACATGGATGCGCTGGCCATTGCCGAAGAAAATGAATTCGAGTACGCCTCCCAGGTGCCAGGTGTGATGCATGCCTGTGGACACGACGGTCATACGGCCATGCTTTTAGGGGCAGCAAAAGTGCTCTCCCAGGTGCGCGATCACATCGCAGGAGAGGTGCGTTTTCTTTTTCAGCACGCGGAAGAAATGCATCCGGGCGGGGCGCAAGAGATGGTGAAAGCCGGCGTGACAGAGGGTGTCGATCTGATGCTGGGAATTCATCTGATGTCACATCTCCCTGTCGGCAAAATCGGGCTGACATACGGAGCGGTCACTGCTAATTCGGACCGGTTTGATATCACGATCCAAGGTAAGGGGGGGCATGCCTCGACTCCGAATTCGTCAGTCGATCCGGTAGCAATCGGAGCGCAGGTCATCTCCAGCTTGCAGCATATCGTTTCAAGGAACGCGGACCCACTCGAGAAGCTGGTCGTCTCCGTGACGAATTTTCACGGAGGGACAGGTGCGTACAATGTGATCCCGGATCGGGCACAGCTGAGCGGTTCGGTACGCAGCTTTGCACCTGAGATGAGGGAGCTGGCTGTCACCAGTATGGAGAGAATCATCAAAGGGACTACACTGGCACACGGCGCGACGTACAGCTTTGACTACCGCTACGGCTATGGCTCGGTTGTCAACGACGAGGCGGTCACGCGATCGGTTGAGGAACTGATTGTCGATGAATGGGGAGAAGCGGTGCTTTTACAGCTGTCACCGATGATGGGAGGCGAGGATTTTTCCGCCTTTTCCGATGTTGTGCCGAGCTGCTTTATCCTCGTGGGAGCAGGCAATGAAGAGAAGGGTATTGTCTATCCGCATCACCATCCGCGATTCACCGTGGATGAAGACGCGCTGCAAGACGGTGTCAAACTGTTTGTCAAGTACATTTGCAAGGCATCAGCAGAGACATCCGGGTAGAAATTACATGTGAAATGGGGGCGGGGTAACATGGCAAATGGCGCAGCAGGAATGGAAACAGAGCTGCAAAAACAGAAAGGAATCTTGAAATGGATCGAAACGGCTGGGAACAAGCTTCCCCATCCGTTCATGCTCTTCGTCATCCTATGTGGGGTGCTGATGGTCGTCTCGGCGATCCTCTCGGCGATGAATTTATCGGTCATCCATCCAGGAAAAGGCGAAGCCGTCGCGGTCAAAAACCTGCTCAGTGTAGAAGGGATTCACTGGATTTTGACCAGCATGCTGAAAAACTTCGTGGAGTTTCCCGCTCTCGGTCTTGTCTTGGCGATGACGCTCGGGATCGGGCTGGCGGAAAAAGTGGGGCTATTGACAACCGTACTCCGCAAGATGATGTCACACGTGCCCACAGCGATCGTCAGTTACGCAGTCGTCTTCGTCGGAGTACTGGGAAACCTCGCCTCCGACGCAGCCATGGTGATCATCCCACCTCTGGGCGGACTTGTCTTTCTGGCCATGGGGCGTCATCCGATCGCCGGGTTCGCTGCCGGGATGGCAGGTGTTTCATCCGGATTCACAGCCAACCTGTTTATCGCGGGGACCGATGCTCTCTTGTCCGGTATCAGTACCTCTGTGGCCCAAACGATCGATCCGAAAGCTCATGTCACACCTGTTGACAACTGGTTCTTCATGTCTGCCTCAGTATTCATTTTGGCGTTTATCGGTGGATGGATTACGGACAAGGTGATTGAGCCGCGCCTGGGCACTTTCAAGGGAGACACCAGTGTGGAATTCGACGAGCTCACGCCGCAAGAAAACAAGGCGCTGCGCGTTACAGGGATCGTCGCTTTGATTTTCATCGCCATTCTTGCTGTGCTGGTCGTGCCGGAGGGATCGCTGCTTCGCGACCCGAAAACGGGCGATTTCTTGACCTCTCCGTTCTTGAAAGGCATCATTCCGATCATTCTCTTGTTCTTCGTGACCATTTCGTTCGTTTATGGAAAGGTAATGGGACTGATCAAGACTTCAAAGGACATGCCTCATTACATGTCTGAAGCGATCAAGGATATGTCCGGCTTTATCGTTCTGGCTTTCACAGCAGCTCAATTCATCGCCTTTTTCAACTGGAGCAACATCGGAATCCTGATGGCCGTGCACGGCGCTGACTTCATGAAGAGCATCGGACTTACAGGACTTCCGATCGTCATCGGATTTACACTGTTCACAGGGATTTGCAGCTTGTTCATTACGAGTGGATCCGCTCTGTGGGCGATTCTCGCTCCTGTGTTCATGCCGATGCTGATGCTTCTCGACTACAGCCCTGCCTTTATCCAGGTAGCCTACCGGATCGCTGATTCAGCCACGAATACGATCTCACCGGTGAATCCGTATCTGCCGCTTATTTTGGCCTTCTATCAAAAGTACAACAAGAATGCGGGGATGGGCACCATCTTCGCTACGATGACTCCGTACGCCATCGTCTTCCTGGTCGTCTGGATCATTCAGATGGCAATTTGGTACTTCCTTGACCTGCCAGTCGGTCCGGGTGTATATCCGCGTTAATCCTGAAAAAAGAGTCGTGCCACTTGGCGCGGCTCTTTTTTCCATGACTTGCACTCATCTCTTGGACAACAGTCAAAAAAGCGTATATTCTGAAAAAGAAGGAAACGAGAAAACGGGGTGGATCACATGTACGATTTTGATAAGCGGATCGATCGCACAGGAACGAATAGCGTGAAGTGGGAGACGTCAAATCCTGACGTGAACGGAGAAGGGATGCTCCCTCTGTGGGTGGCTGACATGGACTTTGCCTGTCCGCCGGCCGTGACGGAGGCTCTCATCAAAAGGGCAACCCATCCGATCTACGGTTATCCGATGAAGCAAAAAGTTTACTATGAGGCGCTGCAGGAATGGATTCAAAAACGCTACGGGGCGTCCGTGGAGCAAAGCTGGATGACTAGTGTCGCTGGTGTCGTCCCTGGCATTCACGTAGCAATCGACGCATTCACGGCGCCGGAAGACAAGGTTCTGATCCAGACTCCGGTCTATCATCCGTTTGCCATTGCGATCGAGAATCGGGGGCGTCAGGTCGTACGGAGCAGCTTGCTGGAGCGCGAGGGGCAGTACGAGATGGATTGGGACGATCTTGCTCAAAAGCTTTGTGATGAGCGCGTCAAGCTGATGATTCTGTGCAGTCCGCACAATCCGGTAGGTCGAGTCTGGACGAGACAAGAGCTGGAACGCTTGGGGAGCTTGTGTGTGGAAAACGGCGTCATCGTTATTTCCGATGAGATTCACGCCGACCTTGTCTACGAAAAGGGGAGTCATACTCCGTTTTATACGCTGTCTCCGCAGATTGCCGAGCAAAGCGTTACCTTCCACGCCGCGAGCAAAACGTTTAATCTGGCAGGATTGTTTACGTCCTATATGCTCACTCCAAACACAAAGCTGCTCAAGAGCTTCAATCAAATGGCAGGAAAAATGGGGAACGAGCACATCAATCTATTCGGGATGGAAGCGGCTGTGGCTGCCTATCGCCACGGAGAAGAATGGCTGGACGAATTGCTGGTCTACTTGCATGGGAACGCTGTCTATCTCCATGAATTTCTGAAAGCGAGAATTCCACAGGTCACGATGAACATTCCGCAAGCGACGTACTTGGGCTGGATGGATTTTCGCAAGCTCGGATTGGAGCCCGCAGAATTGAATCGATTGCTCCGCCAGAAGGCCAAATTAGGCCTGAACGACGGGGCTGGGTTTGGTACGGAAGGAGAAGGATTCCAGCGGATCAACTTCGCTTGCCCGAGATCGCTATTGGTGGAGGCGATGGAGCGGTTGGAGAAGGCAATCCACAGCTAGCGGAGTGAACTTCTAGTCCCGGACGAGAATCATATTCCATGTGCTTAGCAGTGGATACAGATGTTTCTCGTCCGATCCACTTGTCCAAAAGGTGAAACGGCATTGCCAAACTCTCGCCTGTTTGACACCGGGAATTTTCCTCTCTACAATTTATTCCATACCGATGTTGAAACTTCCGAAAAAGGGGACCGCAGATGAACCTCGAGCTAGCAACTCAACAATTGAAAAGACTCCGTGATGATGCACAGACTTGCACGGGGAACGGGAAGGTCGCCTCTTATATCCCAGAATTGGCCAAGGAAGATCCTTGCCAGCTTGGGGTGAGCATCTGTTTGCCGGATGGAACGATCCTCTCTGCCGGAGAAGCCGACAAGCCTTTTACCCTGCAGAGCATCTCCAAGATCTTTTCGCTCATTGTCGCCCTCTGCCAGAACGGGCAGCAATACGTATTTGAGCGTGTAGGGAAGGAGCCGACAGGGGATCCTTTCAACTCGATTATCAAGCTGGAGACGATCAAGCCGCACAAGCCGCTGAATCCAATGATCAATGCAGGGGCAATCGCGGTTGCGGGTATGATTCGAGGGAAAAACGTGCAGGCGAGGCTGGATTGCATCCTGGACATGCTGCGCAAGATGACTGGGAATCCGGAAATTCAGGTAAACCATGCAGTCTATTGCTCCGAAAAGAAAACAGCCGATCGCAATCGGGCTCTTGCCTGGTTTTTGAAGGACAGCGGTGTTTTAACCGGAGATGTTGAGGAAACACTGGATTTATATTTCCAGCATTGCTCCATCGAGGTGACGGCCAAAGAAGTTGCGAGACTAGGGATGGTACTCGCGGCGGATGGCATAGACGTCTATACAGGGGATCGGGTGTTTCCGGCCGAAGTCGCACGTATCTGCAAGACCTTTATGGTGACATGCGGGATGTACAATGCGTCCGGAGAATTTGCGATTGACGTGGGCATCCCGGCAAAAAGCGGCGTGGCAGGAGGGATCATGGCGACCGTTCCACAAAGAATGGGCATTGGTGTTTTTGGACCTGCTCTGGATGAAAAAGGGAACTCTGTCTCTGGTGTGAACCTGCTGGAGTCGCTCTCAAAGGAATGGAATCTTGGTATCTTTTAGCTTCTTGCAGTTGTTGCTCCTTCTCCCCTTTTCAAATGGCCGAGAATCGCGTACTATGTATGATAAGGATGGAGGCAAACGGAGGGATAGGTTTTGACAGAAATTAAGGTTCCCGATCTGGAACAAAAAGCGCTAGCGTTGCTTCAAGCAGACGCGGACAAAATTTACAAGCTGATCGACGTACAGATGGAAAACCTGACCATGCCGCAGTGCCCGCTGTATGAAGAGGTATTGGATACACAAATGTTTGGGCTCTCCCGCGAAGTAGAGTATGCGGTTCGCCTGGGACTGATTGAAGAAGAGATCGGACGCGAAATTATGGGTTCCCTGGAACGCAAATTGGCCCATCTCCATGAACTGTATAACCAAAGGTAAAAGCGAGGAGAACAGCGATATTCCTCGCTTTTCATTTTGCTTCTAATTAGATTTAGCCAAATTGAAAAAAAGTATTGCATATTAGTAACGTGTACATTACATTAATAGATATATTTTTTGATATGTGTAAATGCGAAGATAGAGACTAGTAAACGGATCAACCGCTTGTCAGGGAGAAGCTGCCAGAGACTGGAAGCAGCTTTGAAGTGTGTCCCGTGGAATTCACTCTGGAGCATTTGGGTCATTCCGTTACAGATGGCAAAGCGAGACAGTCAGCTCACGGCAGCTGTTGTCTAAGTAGGGTGGTACCGCGAGAATAAACAGAACTCGTCCCTTTTTGGGGGCGGGTTTTTTTATTTTATCAAGAGAGTTACAGATTAGGAGTGAAGGGGTATGAAACAGACAGAGCAGTGGACGAGCAGGCTCGGGTTCATCCTGGCAGCAGCAGGGTCCGCGATTGGTCTGGGAGCAATTTGGAAGTTTCCGTATATCGTAGGAACCAGCGGGGGTGGCGCCTTTTTTCTTTTGTTCCTGATCTTCACGGTGGTGATTGGGCTTCCGCTGTTGCTCGGGGAGTTTACCATTGGGCGCAGCACACAAAAGGAGGCCATCAGCGCGTACAAGGCAGTTGCTCCCGGAACACTGTGGCATTGGATTGGGCGCCTCGGCGTCGTTACGTGTTTTCTCTTGCTGTCGTTCTACAGTGTGGTAGGAGGCTGGATCCTCACTTATTTGGTGAAAGGGCTCATGGGTCAGATCACGGGACCCGCTTATGATCAGCTGTTTGGAACGGTCATCAGCAATCCGACTGGTGCGGTTTTTGCTCAGCTCATCTTTATGCTGATCACATCTTGGGTAGTAGCCCGCGGGGTGCAGAGCGGGATTGAATCCGCCAATAAATACATGATGCCGGCCTTGTTTATTCTATTTCTCATCTTGATGTTTCGATCGCTTACGCTGGACGGGGCGATGGCAGGAATCTCCTTTTTTCTCAGTCCAGACTTCTCCAAGCTGAGTTCGCAGACCATCCTGTATGCCCTGGGTCAATCGTTCTTCTCGCTGAGTGTAGGCGTATCCGTTATGGTGACCTACAGCTCTTATCTGGCAAAGAATGAGAGCCTGGTGCGTTCCGCAGGTTCGATCGTTGGCTTGAATCTGTTGGTCTCCCTGTTTGCGGGACTGGCCATTTTCCCTGCTGTATTCTCACTGGGGGTCGAGCCGACTGCAGGGCCGGGCTTGCTCTTTATTGTGCTGCCTTCTGTCTTTGAAAAGATTGCGCTTGGCAGCCTGTTCTTGTGGATTTTCCTGGCCTTGTTCCTATTTGCGACGTTGACGTCAGCGTTTTCGATGCTGGAAATCATCGTGGCTTCCCTGGCTAAAGGAGAAGAGAAAAAGCGCAAGTACCTCTCCTGGCTGATCGGGCTCTTCATCTTCATCGTGGGAATACCGTCGGCTCTGTCGTTTGGCGTTTGGAGCGAGTTTACCATCTTTGGAAAATCGATTTTTGATGCCATGGACTTTCTGGTCAGCAATATCCTGATGCCGCTGGGTGCTCTGCTCATTGCGGTGTTCGTGCCTTTGAAAATGAAGCGGGAGACCCTTCTTCATGAACTGAATGCAAGTACCTCCGCTGGGCGTAAGCTGTTTGTTCTGTGGCTGGTGCTGCTGAAATACGTGGCTCCGCTCGCGATCTTGTTTGTGTTTTTGAATTTGCTGGGAATTTTATAGGGCGCAAAAAAGGACTGCCGGGCATCATGAGCCGCGCAGTCCTTTTGACTGTAAACGGACTTAGGCAAAGAAAAATGCTGTCCCTAAAATGATGTAAACCGTCAGCAACAGCACACCTTCAAACCAGTTGGTTGCCCCGTCTTTCGTAATGGAAATGGTGATGAACGTAGCCACACCGATGGCTGCCAGCTCATAGGGAGTGAACACGATGTCCATCGGCTTGCCGATCAGGAGGCTGACGAGCACGAGGGTAGGTGCGACAAACAGAGCGATTTGCAGGCTGGAGCCGATGGCGATCTCAACGGCGGCACCGATTCTTCCTTTCATAGCCAGCAGCAGTGCGGCACTATGCTCGGCTGCGTTCCCGATAATCGCGATGACGAATGCACCTACGAACAGCTCGGACCAGCCCATTGCTTCGGAGACGTGCTGGACTCCGTGAACGAGCCACTCCGAGACGAGGGCGACAAAGACGGTAGAGATGGCGAGCATTAGGATGGATACGCCTTTGGACCAGACGGCCTCACTTTCATGCTCTTCGATGTCTGACAAAAAGTCACTGTGGGTGATCATCGAGAAGATGAGCCACAGCACGTAGGCAAGGATGAGGAGGATGGCGATCACGATGCTGAGCGTCTCAATCTTCACTGGCGGCAAGCCTCTCATGAAAACCGCCGGGATAAACAGGGCAACGATAGCTAGCGTCATGAGGGAAGCATTATGACCAGCCAGCTGGCTATTGAACTTCTGCTCCTTGAATTTCAGGCCACCCATCAGGACGCTGAGCCCCAGCACCAGCAGCATGTTGCCGATGATGGCGCCGGTGATAGAGGCTTTCACCATTTCAAACAAGCCTTCTTTTACGAGGAAAAAGGCAATGATCAACTCAGCGGCATTGCCGAATGTCGCATTGAGAAAACCACCGATACGATCACCCGCGTAATGCGCGACGTTTTCGGTAGATTTTCCGAGCCAAGCAGCCAAAAACACAATGCTGATCGCCGCGGTAATGAACTGGAACATTTCATTTTCCGTGAAGTAGTGGGCGAATGCGGCCAAGAGGAAGGTCGCGCCGACCACGGCAAAAAATAGACGCAAATTCATACGGTCACCTCTGCTTATGTACTTTCTGTCTTGCGGGGGTGCAAGCACTATTACACCACTATTACCCTATGCGCCTTCCCGATAGTATAGAGTTCCTCAACAGGAAGAAACTAAACGGTGAACAACGAATGGGAGGTGGCAAACATGACAGTGCCTTACTTGTGTCCGACGTGTAAATCGAATCGCATGCGGTTTACGGTAATCGAACAAACACCCCGTTACATGCGACTCGACCCGCAGTCAGGAGAGGTGGTTGCCGAGTTATCCGCTGACCAGTTGGACCTCTTTCACAAGCCGTACAACGGAGACGCCTACTTGATCCAATGCGGGGTTTGTGGAACGACCGAGTCGGAAGAGCGATTCGTCAAGATGGCCGAGCACATGAAAAATCAACGCTCCTAGGAGCGTCACGCAAAAAGAAACAGGCACGTGAGTCTCGGACCCGCGTGCCTGTTTTTCGTTGCAGGAAAGCGATTAGCGGCAGAAAATGTGGCGACCGATCTTTTTGATTTGCGGACGGCTCCAAATCCATCCGGATGTGGCTGTGTCCGGATTGAAGTAGTAGATCGCTCCGCCAGTCGGGTCCCAGCCTTTGAGCGCATCATTGACGGCCCGTTTGGATGTTTCGTTCGGTGTGAGCCAGATTTGTCCATCTGCTACTGCCGTAAAAGCACGCGGTTCAAAGATGACGCCTGCAGGAGTATTCGGGAAGGCTGGGTTTTTGGTCCGATTGAGGATAACTGCAGCCACCGCTACTTGTCCGATGTATGGCTCCCCGCGGGATTCCCCGTACACCGCGTTTGCCATCAGGCGCAGATCATTTTCCGAAATCCCTGCTGCATGAAAGGTCTCTTTTGCGGGAGCGGGAGCAGGAGCGGTGGTTGTGGGCGGTGTTCCCTGCGCCGTTTGCGGAACACCCAGGTCTTCTGCGGTGGGTCTGTAGCCACTCGTCGCGTTGTACAGCTTCAGCTTTGTTTTGGCTCCGAGCACGCCGTCTATAGGCAATCCGAATTCATATTGGAAGTTGCGCAGAGCCCAATACGAACGCCAACCGAAGACGCCGTCCACCTTTCCTGTGTAGAATCCCAAATGTTTCAGTCGATATTGCATCTCGCGGACGTCTGATCCTTCTGCCCCAACCTTGACGATTTGTTGGCTGAACGCATCCGATCGCATTGGGTAAACCACTACTGCTGTCGTGATTAGAATCGCAAGTACTGCTGCGGCCATCAGCCATTTATAAGGCTGTTTCATGGCAAATCCTCCTTCACAAGGGTGCTAAACACCAGATGATAGAGATTAGGTTCTCCAACTATCGAAATCGAGTCTTAGTAAAATACTGGAGAAAGAGCAAACTATCGCGTGAACGGGAATGACTCGAGGAAGGGAAGTGCAGCAGGATGCAGGTCGCAACGTTTCTTACCGCTCAACTGACAAAATGGGGAGTAAAGCGAATCTATGGCGTCGCAGGAGATGCTCTATTTGCTTGGCTGGAGAGTTTGGGGAATCAGGAGGAGATCCATTATGTGTCGTGCAAGCATGAGGCAGCAGCTGCCATGATGGCAAGCGCGGAGGCAAAGCTCACTGGCCGTCCGTCCGTCTGCACGGCTACGATGGGGCCGGGCTCGATCAATTTGTTGAATGGACTGGCGGATGCATGGGCGGACCGAGTCCCTGTGGTGGCGATTACCGGTCAGGTAGAAACATACAAGCTGGGAGGAGCGTATAAACAGTACATCCCCCAAGAGGACGTGATGAGGCCTGTCTGCAAATATACGACGACAGTCACCCATCCGGATGCGATTGGGATGGTTTTGCATAAAGCATTCGTCACTTCGTCGGAGCAAAGGGGAGTTTCGCATATTGCCATCTGCAAGGATGTGTTTGGCCAACTGACGCAGTCCAGAATCATACCGGAACTGCCGAGAGTGGCCTCGTCCATCAGTCCGGATCGTATCGAGATGGAGCAGGCGGCAGAGCTTCTCCTGCGATCAAAGAAACCAGTGCTGCTGCTCGGTGTGGGTGCAAGGCAGGAGGCGAAAGGCTGCCGCAGACTAGCTGAGCAGCTAGGGGCAGGGGTGCTGCTCACCTTAGGAGCGAAGGGAATGCTCGATGAATCCCATCCTCTTGTCCTGGGTGGTCTGGGCGAAGGGGGGAGTGAATCTGGTTTGCATGCTTTGGCGAAGGCGGATTTGCTGGTGATTTTGGGGGCAAGCTGGTTCCCACGTTCCTACATACCGAAATATCTACCCATTATCCAGGTCGATTCCCACCCCGATTCCGTCCACGCGCATCCGCAGCTGTTTTCCGTGATCGCCAATCTCGATGATGTGCTTTCGCTGTGGACAAGGCGTTTAGAAATGCGTGAACTGGACGATGCTTGGGAGGAACAGGTAGAACGATGGCATGCGGAGTTTTGGGAGGAAACGGAGCGACTCACGGATCAGGGCGCTGATGAACGGATCAAACCGGAAACGTTGATTCATGAATTGGGGAATGTCCTCAAAGAGGATGCGATCATTACGCTGGATACCGGCGAGCACACCCTTTGGTTTAACCGTGCTTTTCGAGCCAGCGCCCAGTTTCCCCTGTTTTCAGGCAAATGGCGGACGATGGGGTTTGGGTTGCCCGCTGCGATAGCCGCCAAGCTCAGTCATCCTGAGCGGCAAGTGGTTTGCCTAACGGGCGACGGTGGTTTGCAGATGCACTTGGCTGAGTTGATGACGGCAGTCGAGCAGAGCGTTTCCATTTTGTTGGTGGTGGTCAACAACGCCACGCTTGGACTGGAAGAGATCAAGATGAAGCAGGCGGGCTATACGCCGTTTGGAATGAAGCTGCGCAATCCGGATTTTGTACGTTGGGCCGAGGCGTGTGGAGTCGACGGTCGGGCGGTACAGACAATTGCTGACTTGCGCTCTACCTTGAATGAGCTGCGGGATGTCGAGCGTTTGACACTGCTCGACGTCTCCTGCACGCCTCCGACATTATCGGAGAGAAAAAAACAAATTCCCTTCCAAGCCCAAGCTTGATTTGTTTATAATGAGAGAAAAGTGAGAAATATTGGTGGGAGAGGTTACTAATCGGGCGAAGGAGGAGGGCGTCCAGATGGTGGAAAAGCTCGGTGAAATCAGGGTAGCAGATCAGGTGATTGCTGTCATCGCTGGAGCGGCAGTAGAAGAAGTGCTGGAGGTATCCGTTCGTTCTGGTGGACTTTATCAGGATATTGCCAAGAAAATTAATGGTGGATCGAAAGGGATCAGTGTCTCGATGCAAGAAGACCGTGTCACGATCGATATGCGCGTCTCTGTGCGCTATGGAACGCCCATCCATCACGTATGCCAGACCTTGCAGGAGCGAGTCAAAGAGGCTGTGGAGCATTTGACAGGTCTGCTGGTCGAAGCCATCAATGTTCGGGTGGAAGCCATCGAGGTAAAATAATCTCCCGCTTACATGATAAGATACAGTAAGAATTGGAAAATCACTCGTCCTTCAGGTATTTCAACATACGTTGAGATGCCTTTTTGTTTGCAAAGGACAACGGTACACAAAAAGCCGCCCGTTCAGGCGGCTTTTGCGAAGTAGGATGGATTCCTCTTTCATGAAACGGTATACGTCGTCCTGGTGACCTGCTCGTCCACCTTTTGCCTGCTCACTTCCCTGGACACATTCAGCAAAATGCCTGTGGAGATCAGACAGACGAGCAAGGATGACCCGCCATAGCTGATAAAGGGAAGGGGGACGCCTGTCAGCGGGATAATCCCTGTCACCCCACCGATGTTAACGGCAGCTTGCAGGGCGATCATGCTGATGACACCGATTCCCACGAGGCTGGCAAACGTATCCTTGACGCGCAGGCAAATATGGATGCCTCGAAGCAAGAACAGCAAATAGATGAGCAAGAAGATGGAAGCACCGATGAAACCGAGCTCTTCCGAAATGATCGAAAAAATGAAATCGGTATGGGCTTCGGGCAAGTACAAATATTTCTGGATGCTTTTACCAAACCCTGTGCCTGAAAGTCCGCCGTGTGCGATCGCGATCCACGACTGAATAATGTTGTAGCCCGTGTACAAAGGATCACTCCATGGGTCGAGATAGGAGTTGATCCGGTTCAAGGCGTGCTGCTTTACGGTAATGTAGGCAGCCAAGGCAAGAGTGACGACAGGCCCGCCGATTACGATCAAATGTCGAATCTTTGCCCCCCCACAGACCAGAACAATCAGCGCAGTGCCAAGCAAAATGGCGGCCGAACCGAGGTCAGGCTGCGCGACGATCAGCAGAAAAAACAGCCCGGTCACCAAAAGCGGAGGCATCAGACCTGATTTTAATTTGCCGATGCCGTCTCCTTTTTTGGCGACGATCGCAGCCAAGTACAGGATCAGCCCGAGCTTGGCAAATTCAGCTGGCTGGAGACTTGCCGAACCGATACGGAACCAGGAACGCGCTCCCTTGATGTCTTCCCCGATCCCTGGAATCAATACCAGCAGCAAGGAAAAGAAGCTCACGATGGCAATCAGCAAGAAATTGCGTTTGTAAAAGGAGAAGGGAATGTTCATGGCAACCAGCATCCCGACAATGCCTAATACCAAAAAGCGAATTTGCCGTTTCACAAAGTACAATTCATCGCCGTTGCAGTAACTGCAGCCGTTTGAGGTAAAGCTGGTCAATGCAAAGATCGAGCTTGAGCTGAGTACCATTGTGATGCCAAACCCAACGATCAGGGCGGTTAGAAACAGTAACAAAAAGTCAGGAACGCCCCGTGTTTTCATCGTAGAACCCCCTTCTACGTGAAACAGAGAGGGGACGCCTCTCTGTTTGTTTGCACGTTTTCATTTGAAATGCTGGCTGTGACTAGTGCGAGGAGAGTTTTTCGTTCAGCATTTGCAGTTTGAGTTTGGCCGATTTGATGACAGAATCAGGGATTGGGTAGTCATAATCCAAGCCGTGCGGGAAAAGATGTTTGCCCATATAAGGGTCTTCCAGTTTCAGGACAGCGTGGGAATCCTCCAGCTTTCCTTCGGTCACGTTTGCTTCCAGACGCAGGTAGTAAACGTTCCCTTTATCTTGGATTTTATAATCGTATGTAGCGTGTTTGTAATCCCAAGCACCACGGTCAAAACCGAGATCGCTCATGTAGTGCTCCAGATCGGCGAAAAAGACTTCTTTTGTGCCAACCCCAGTGTCCTTGATAACCATTCTTTTTCCTCCTACAAAAAGGTAAGATTTTCACTTATTAATGATAGTCTGTTTTTGGAAGAAGCGCAATGTATAAGTCAGTCATGTGGGTAGATGACCTGAATTACCATCATATGGTATAATTTTCTTTACAATAGATCGTACTCAAGGGTGGTCGGCATCCCCGGTAGAAGGGGGGTGATAACATGACAGTATTCGAGGCACTAAGTCTGATGTTAACGTTTGGGACTTTAGTAGTGATGCTGTCATCTAGTAGGAAAAAGTAGACCTCCCTTGAGCTTCGCAGCTGGGAGGTCTACAGGCGGGTACTATGAGCCGACTCCCCTAGGAGAACGACTATTGTAGCTTTGGGCCGCACGGGTGTTGCAGCACCCTGCGGCCTTTTTCGCTACTGTCCATAGACACCATGTTACCATAATATCACAGGGGGATCGATCTACTCTAGTGGAAAAATCGTGACGCACGTCCCGCCAGTGCGAATGAACGAATAGGTAATAGGACACACTACAAGCGTTCATTAGCAAAGGAGGAGAACGATGATGGCGAAAGTAGAAAACCGCACATTGCGCGAAATCATGACAAAAGATATCGCGACGGTGACGCTCAAGGATAACGTGTACGAGGTCGCTTGCAAAATGCGTGACTGGAACGTGGGCGTGATTCCAGTCGTAAACGAGCAAAACGATGTGATCGGCGTCATTACCGACCGCGATATCGTGATTCGCGGACTGGCTGAGAAACATGAGGGCTCGACTGCCACCGAAGTCGTCATGACACGTGATATTGTCCTCGGTCAACCAGGGATGACCGTAGATGAGGCGGCTAAGATCATGGCCCAGCATCAAATTCGCCGCCTGCCTGTCGTGGAAAACGGCAAGCTGGCTGGAATTGTCGCGTTGGGTGACATGGCGATTCGTCAAGTTCACCATGATGAAGCGAGCGATGCGCTCCAGCAAATTTCGGAACCTGCTACGCATTAACCCTCTGCACCCATTTCCCACACATGAAGCATCAGCTGTCGGCAGCGAAAACCGGCAGCTTTTTTGATTTTTGCTTTACTCTGACGTTACGGAAAGGTTTATGATACGAGAAAGGAATGAGAGCAGGGAGAGGTACCTGATGCAAATAAAGGACATGGCTCAGCGGCTGCAGATTACTCCGCGGGCAATCCGTTATTATGAAGAAAAAGGTTTGATCCGGCCGCAAAAGGCGGATGAATCCGGCTATCGCCAATTTTCCGAAGAGGATCTTTGGAGACTGCAGACCATCATTACCTTGCGCGAGGTGGGAATGCCCATTGAAGATATCCGAGAGCTGCTGGAACAGATGGACCAGGGGAAGGGAAGCTTATTGCACTATTTGGAGCTTCAGCGATCATTCATGTACGACAGGTGGGTAGAGCTGAGCAAGGTAATCGAAACGACGGAATCAATGATCGAACGGGTCCGGACTGAGCAGGTCATCGCTCCTGCCTCTTTATACGAACTGGCGGAAGCCAACAAACGGCTCCGACAGACACGGGACGTCTGGGTGGACCGCTGGAATTTTAACCAGATAGCAGATGTATACGACGAGCTGGTGACGAGGAAGCAGGAAGGGTACAACAAGCACGAGAGGTACGACGAAGTGCTGGACGCCGTGGTATCGGCGACTGTGCCAATGCCGGGTGAAGCAGGCTTGGACGCAGGGACCGGGACGGGCAATCTGGCTGGCCGGTTTCTTTCATACGGCGTCAAGATGAGCGGGTTTGACCAATCCCTGGAGATGCTTAGACAATGCAGGCGCAAGCATCCAGAGGTAGAGACCAAGCTGGGGACATTTTTCGCCTTCCCATTCCTGGAGAACCGCTTTGATTTTGTAGTGAGCAGCTATGCCCTGCATCATTTGACTGATGATCAAAAGGTGCTCGCGCTAGCGGAGTTCCGGCGGGTGCTCAAGCACCAAGGCCGGTTGATCATTGCCGATCTGATGTTTGCCGATCAGGAGCATCGCCGGCAGCATGTGAAGGAGCTTGAAAATGCTGGAGATATTCGTGCGCTTGAACAGCTGGAACATGAATGCGTGGCAGACCGTTCCCGTTTGCTTGCCGAACTGGCCGATCTCGGCTTCCAGGCTGATTCTCATCAATTGACAACATATGTTCATCTGATTTCAGCTCGATTAAAATAGAACATCCTCTGCATTTTTGGGCTCTTCCAATCACTGGCACGTGTCTAGCCTTCTGCATAGGCTGTATCGAGAAGGGAAAGGGGGACTCCGTAATGGGTCTGTTCGACAGTTTTTTTGATCGAGACAACGATGAGCTTTTATGGATTATTATCGTCGTGGCTGTCTTGTTTTTCTTCTTTAACAGTGACCGCGACTAATCCGAACCTATAGACAAAAACGACCTTCGCGCTAGGTCGTTTTTTCCGTGCGAAGATTGCATGACATATTGACCTTGACCCGATCTTCTACTACGCTAAAAGCCGATGCAACGTAGAAGGGAAGGAATGGAATGAAACGAATGGCAATATGCCTGGCATTGCTCGCGGGATTGCTGGGTGCCTGTTCAACGCCGGGTCAACCCCAGGCCAATGGCGAGATGGAAGCCACCGTTCAGCGAGTGGTGGATGGAGATACGTTCGAATTATCTACTGGGGAAAAGGTACGTCTCATTGGCGTAGATACGCCAGAGACAGTCAAGCCCAATCATCCTGTGGAACCATATGGAAAAGAAGCGAGCGATTTTTCAAAGCAATTGCTGACCGGTCAAAAGGTCACGTTGAAATTCGATGTGGAGCCCTATGACAAATACAAACGGTTGCTAGCCTATATGTATTTGCAGGACGGGACATTCGTCAACGAAAAATTGGTTCGGGAAGGCTATGCACGCATCATGACCATACCGCCGAATGTAGCCCAAGCGGATTTGTTTTTGCAAGCCGAGAGGGAAGCTCGGGAGAACAATAGAGGACTGTGGGGAAAATCCACACAGACACAGAATCCAAATCCAACCAAGACGCCGACTTCAACCGAGAAGCCATCTGCGGCCGATCCTTCGCAACCAGAAGGCAAGCCCATCAAGGGAAACATCAATGCCAAGGGCGAGAAAATCTATCACGTACCTGGTTCTTCCAGCTATGAACAAACCAAGGCGGAGATGTGGTTTGCGACGGAGGAAGAGGCAAAAGCGGCGGGCTTCAGGGCGCCGAAGCGTTAGCAGCAGGGGAAGTCAAACGCCATTTCGTTCTTCATGTATTGTGGAGGCGAAATGGCGTTTGTTCGTTCGTTAAAGGAGGGGTGATTGTTCTTTACAACGAACAATGAGATGCTACAATAAGAAACATAGGCATCCCTTTCGGAAAGGAGATGTGATGCATGCTAGTCTCTGTTGCTTCAGAATATGATTGCTGGGAAAGGGGGGAATGGCCAATCGAGGCTGCAAATGGTGGACCCTTTCTGAAAAAAAAAGAAGTCCATGTCTGGGTGGCGAGTGTCTCCTCCGTCCTTCCTGGCAACTTCGACCTGAGTCACGAAGAAGAAGCAAAGGCAACCCGTTTTTTATCTCGCCTCGATCAAAAACGATACCGATTTTCTCGCATGCTCCTCCGACTTCTCTTATCCGCTTATGTGCAATGTGATCCTTCAGTCTTACGCTTTGGAAAAAATCACGTTGGTAAGCCTTTTTTGTTTTCAGGAGATAAAGAAAGCCACATCCGCTTTAACCTGTCGCACACCAGGGATGCCGTTTGCTATGTAATGGCTTTTGATCAGGAAGTGGGTATTGATATGGAATACATCGATGACAGGTTTGATTGGCAAAGTGTCTCCCATTCCTTTTTTTCAGATCTAGAGAAGCAACTGCTCCATTCGAAGCAGGGAAACGATCAGCTCATTGCGTTCTATCAGATCTGGACCCGAAAAGA
Organism: Brevibacillus choshinensis; assembly: GCF_016811915.1. Taxonomy (NCBI): domain Bacteria; kingdom Bacillati; phylum Bacillota; class Bacilli; order Caryophanales; family Paenibacillaceae; genus Brevibacillus; species Brevibacillus choshinensis. The sequence continues at coordinate 2,313,842 of NZ_CP069127.1, forward strand.
GGCCTATCTAAAAGCTAAGGGAATGGGACTGGCTGGTCTCGATGAATGGGGACGTTTAAAGGATACGAGTACGTTTGAGGACGTATGCCTGCATGATTTTCGCTACCGAGATCAGTACGTTGGGACATTGGCTCTGGAATCAACTTTACCATCGGTACGTTATTTCCAATTTCCGAATGCTTGAAATGGATGCAAGCTGAATGAGGAGGATTTTATGAAGCATGTTCTCTTGGAGCAGGAAGACGTTGGCCTTTCTACGGACCACGGAATTGCGGAACGAGCATTCGATCATGAGAGAAGAGCCAAGTTTTACACTTATGTGTGGAAGCTGGCCGGTCAACTCGACTCTGATGCATTGCAAGAGGCCATGGACGAAATCGTGAGAAGGCATGAAGTTCTGCGAATGTCTGTCAGCATGCAAAACGGGATTCCTGCGAACATCGTACAGCCATTTTTGCCGTTGAAATGGACAATCATTGATCTTCGCCCAATGCCAAAGGCAGAGTCAGATGTCTATATCCAAATGTGCTTGCAAGGTAGAAACTTCAGCCCATTGGAGACGGCAAGGGAAAGCGACCCTCCTCTTCGTACAGTACTGCTGAAGGTGTCAGATACGGAACACTTGTTTTTGCTGCAGGTATATGCATCAGCTGCTGACGATTGGTCTATTCACATTTTGCAGGAAGAGCTGTTTGCGGCATACCAGGCTTTTCAACTCAAAGAATCCCCACAGTGGCGAGAACAACCCGTTTCTTTTGAAAGCTACCGCCAGTGGCGGGAAAAATGGTGTACAGGCCAAACAGCAGTAGCTGAGCTCGCATTTTGGAAAAAGAAAATGGGTTATGAACCACCCGAGCAGTATTTGCCCGTGGATTCATCAGGCGCCCCAGCAGCTGTTTTAACCACGCACACCTACCAACTATCCATCCCTCCGCATCTCAAGCAGCAATTGTACGCTTTCTCCAATCAACAACAGCTCAGCCCATTCCATCTATTATTGACCGTGTTGAAAATGCTGTTACGACGATATGGTAACGAAGACGAGATTCGTGTCGCCACGCTCGTTTCCAGGCGAGACGATCCTGCTATCGAGCGAGGCATTGGCTCCTTTGCCAACCTGCTGCTTCTACAAACGTTCTGGAAGCAAGATTTGACGTTTCGTGAAGCCCTCTTCGTCGTTCAACAGACACTTACCGAGGCGTACCAGCGTCAGCGGATCCCATTCGACTATGTGGTAAAGGAGCTAGGTTTAAGCCGCACAGCTCAGCCTCTCTATCGAGTGATGTTTCACATGCCGCCTGCGCTGCCGAAAATAGTTTTACCAGGTCTGCAAATCACAAAACTTGACACAGGCAATCGCTGTGAGGAAGCGGAGTTGGTCATAAAGGCAACGGAGTCCGAAGAAGGGATGAAGTTCTTATTTACCTATGCTACCAACAAGTTCAGTGAGGATAGCATTATCCGTATGGGAGGGCATTTCACCACGCTGCTCAGCGAAGCATTGGCACATCCTGACGTGAGAGTAACAGAATTGCCGATGCTGACCTCGGCTGAAAGCCAGCAGCTGCTGGTGGAATGGAATCTGGAGAGGGCCACTTATCCTCGTGATCTCAGTATTCCGGAGGTCTTTGAACAGCAGGTGAAGGAGCAGCCTGATGAAGTGGCCCTGCTGTTTGAAGATAGCGTACTGTCCTACCGGCAATTGAATGATCGAGCAAATGAAATCGCTTCTCGACTGCGAGCGCTGCAAATAACTCCTGATCAGCTGGTAGCGGTCTGTCTCGACCGTTCGTTCGATATGATCGCCAGCTACTTAGGAGTGTTAAAAGCGGGAGGAGCGTACGTACCGATCGATTTAACCTACCCCAAAGAGCGGATCGCCTATATGCTTGAAGACGCTGCCGTTCCGTTTGTGATTACAACAGAGCGCATTGCAAAAGACCTTCCCGCCATCACCGCCAATTGGCTGTATCTCGATAAAGATGCTCAGGAGCCCTCCTCTGAAGGTCATGAACCCTGCAGGGTAAGTACGGCGGACAGCCTGGCTTACGTCATGTACACATCAGGCTCAACAGGCAAACCGAAAGGCGTCATGGTGGATCATCGGGGAATCGTCCGTTTGGTGAAAGACATTGATTACGCTTCTGTAGGTCCGGATGAAGTCTATATGAATTTAGGTGCAGTCGCCTTTGATGTATCCGCATTTGAAATTTATGGGGCATTGTTGAACGGAGGGAAGCTGGTCATCCTCCCGACAAACAAGCCGAGCTTCGAAGAAATCGCCAGAACAATCGAGCGATACAAAGTGACATCGCTTAACATCACCCCTGACCGGTTGAATGTCCTGCTCGAGGATCACAGTGAAGCCCTGCGTGGGTTGCGCCAGGTGATGCCTGGGGGAGAAGCGCTTCCAGTCTGGCTGGCTCGCAAATGTATGACAAAGTTGCCCAACAGCCGACTGATCAATCTGTACGGCCCGACAGAAAATGCAGTCAATACAACGAGCTATCATGTGAAAGAATTGCCTGAGAACGCCACTATGGTCCCGATCGGTCGCCCCATTGCCAATGATCGACTCTATATTCTCGACGACCATTTGCAGCCAGTTCCTATCGGGGTCATAGGAGATCTGTACATTGCCGGGGACGGGGTGGCGAAAGGCTATTTGAACAGGCCGGAATTGACAGAAGAGCGATTTCCCAAAGATCCGTTCGGCAATGTGCCTGGACGGCGAATGTATAAGTCAGGAGATTTGGCACGGTATCGGGCAGATGGTAACGTAGAGTTCATCGGCAGAGCTGATGATCAAGTGAAAATCAGAGGATGTCGGATTGAATTAGGCGAGATTGAGACCGTAGTAGGCACGTTTTCCGGGGTGCGTCAAGCGGTCGCAGGAGTCACAAAGAGCAAGGACGGCTCCGCAAATCTGATCGCTTATGTCGTCATGAACGCAGGAGTCAGCTTTGATCAAGGAAAGCTGCGTGAGTTTGTCCGCGACCGATTGCCAGAATATATGATTCCGACCTTTTTTCTTGAGCTTCAGGAGGTGCCCGTCACACCCGTAGGAAAGATCGATCGTAGAAGGCTCCCAGAGCCGACTGTAGCAAGTAATGAAGAGCTGGTCGTGCAGCCGCGCAATCAAGTCGAAGAAAAGCTCGTGCAGATTTGGGAAAAATTGCTGGAGGTAAAGCCGATCGGCGTGACCGACAACTTCTTTCTTCTTGGCGGCAACTCCTTGTTGGCCATGACGATGTTCTCTTACATCGAGAAGACTTTTCAAAAGAGGCTGTCCGTCTCCAGTGTTTTTCAGGAAGATACAATCGAAAAACTTGCGAGACTTCTTTCCTCGGGCGAGGAGCACGCGGAGCTGTCGAAATCATTGGTACCAATCCAGCCATTGGGACAGCAAGCCCCTATGTTTTGCATTCATGGAGGGGGAGGAGAAGTACTGATTTATGGTGATTTGGCGCGCAGGCTGGGCAAGAATCAGCCTCTCTACGGCTTGCGTTACTCAGGCGGAGGTGATCGACAGGTCAGTGTTGAAGAAATGGCAGCCAAGTATATCCAGGAAATTCGCGAGGTGCAGACCAAAGGGCCGTACCACCTGATAGGTTTTTGCCTGGGAGGAGCGATTGCTTACGAAATGGCCCAGCAGCTCAGGAGGGATGGACAGGAGATTGGCCTCCTGACTATCCTGAATTATGCCAACCCGGCACTGCCTCCGCTCAAGACGGAAACCAAGATCATCAATAGCTTCAAGCTCCTCTTTCAATTGCCGCCTGATTTGCGCACTCCCTTTGTTATGCAAAAGCTGCGGTTTGTCGGAAACGTGCTCAAGAAAACGATGGATTCGACACCGGGTGATGACGATTCTTTGCAGGTTCTGATTCAGGCGATGCGTGCGTACAGACCTGAACCGTATTCCGGAAGATTGCTCTTGATTCGTGCCATGACCAATCTAAATCAGGCCGAAAAGCTGGGCTGGAAGGTCACCGATGAAGGCCAAATTGAAGAACATTGCATGACAGCCGATCACGGTACGTTACTGAAAGAGCCGAATCTGATTACGCTTATCGAGCATGTTCGAAATCATTTGAATGTAAGAAAAGGGGAAAGGAATCTCAGTTCCTTTTGACTAATGCCACAAAGATCAACCCTCGATTCTAGAGTTTCTGGAATCGAGGGTTTTTTGTGCGTTTGCCCATCACGCGCCATTGGTGGGCGACATAAGGTAATCATGACTGGTCAGATACCTATTTTGGAGGAGGATGTCTGCATTGGATTCACAAACACGGGTCTATTTCCCTTATGTAAGCCCTCATGATCCATGCCCCCCGATACGCGTCAAGTCGTACTACGTCCCACCTGAGCTCTTCATCGGTTTTCAACCCCCCGATCTTCCGCAGTTCTCTCCCATGGAGGCTCTGATGCGAGGTACGCTGTGGCCTGCGCTTTACAGTCCTTACATTCCGACGGGACAGAGGGAAAGCAGAGGGGAGGGCCACCATGAACGTTAATCCGCATACAAGACCTGGCGATGAGCAGTACATGGAAATGCTCAAGGAGCTGCAAGCAGTTGACTTCGTCTTGTGTGAGCTGAATTTATATCTGGATACCCATCCGAATGATATGAACGCGATTGAGCAATACAATGAACTCACGCAGCAGCGCTGGCAAATGGCCAATGAATTCGAAGCCCTGTACGGGCCGCTCATGAACTTTGGGCACAGCTTTTCGGGTTATCCGTGGCAATGGAACGATACGCCTTGGCCTTGGCAAGTTTAACATAGAGAAATGAGGGGTAATTGCGACGATGTGGATCTATGAGAAAAAGCTTCAATACCCGGTTCGTGTGGGCAAGTGCGATGTTCGAATGGCAAAATTCCTGATGGAGCAATACGGCGGTGCTGACGGTGAGCTAGCTGCTGCCCTCCGCTATTTAAATCAACGATACACGATCCCGGATAAAGTCATTGGACTTTTGACCGATATCGGAACGGAAGAATTTGCGCATTTGGAAATGATCGCGACCATGGTGTACAAATTGACCAAAGACGCGACCGTGGAAGAGCTGGAAGCAGCAGGACTCGGCGCCCACTACGCCAATCACGACCGCGCCCTCTTTTATGAAAATGCAGGCGGTGTACCATTTACTGCCACCTACATCCAGGCAAAGGGGGATCCCATCGCGGATTTGTACGAAGATATCGCAGCGGAGGAAAAGGCGCGCGCTACTTATCAGTGGCTCATTGACATGACGGATGATGTGGATATTCAAGATGGCTTAAAATATTTGCGTGAGCGGGAAGTCGTGCACTCCCTGCGCTTTAGGGAAGCGGTTGAGATATTGAAAGAAGAGCAAGGCCGCAAGAAATTTTTCTAATCGTAGAGGAGAATGAAGCGCTGGCCAATCGGGCACACTGGGGTATGACTGAATCTGGAAAGGAGTGCCCCGATGAAGGCCAAACGATTTGTCATTCGCTTGCTGCTTTTGATCGGAGTTGCTGCGTGCGTAGAATACTTTGTCTATGCAAACAATCACGTGGCGCCGACTGAAGCGACGGTAGAAGAAAGTCATAATCATTCGCAAGCCCCGACTCTCGCGGTCACGCACACGCTCAATCAGGATGATTTGGAGCTCAAGATCGCGGTGACGAACTTCTCTTTCTCCTTGGAAAACATGGGGAAGGAAAACAAGCCTGGAGAGGGGCATGTCCATCTCTATCTGGATGGAAAAAAGGTGGCAAAGGTATTTGAGCCCTCTTATGTATTGAAGGATATTCCGAGCGGCAAGCATGAGGTCATGGTGGAGCTGGCGAACAACAACCATGAATCATACGGTGTCACCCAGCGCATTTCCATTGAAGTAAAGCCGTGAAGGATGCAGAAAGCCGACGTCCGAGTGCCCGTTTGGCGCACTTAGAAGTCGGCTTTTTGTGTAAGAAGTGCTTTATCGCATTTGTACAGTGACTTGTGCTTGTTGATCAGGCAGAGCGATGACCAGTGTCGGATAAGAAATGACCTGGATTTTCATCGCGCCTGGTGCTGGTGCTTTGACGTGAACGGAAACCGTAAAGCCGTGAGGGCCTGTCCGTTTGACTTGATCGGCCACGAGCTGATAACCGCCGGTAGGACGTTGGCCTGCTCCAATGACTACATAGGACTTGCCTTTGGCGCGAACAACCGTATGGCCGCCTGTTTTCCGCACCTTGCTGAGTGCATCTTGTACGGCAGGAGGATAAGGAGCAGCAACCGCTTCATATTGTGCATCCACCGGTGCAACCTCTTCCGCCGGGGCCACAGTTGGGGTAGGATGTGGAGTAGGCATTGGATGAACTCCAGTCAAAGTCAAAGCAGCAGAAAGCAACAAACCGGGAAACATGGTAAACATCATACATCCCTCCATTTGTTGGATAGAATCTATAAAAAGCAGAGGTGACAGTCGTGCGCGTACAGGATTCGCTGGAATGCCTGTCCGAAACCACTCAGAGAGCCATTCTGGTAGAGCAGTTGAATCGATTTGGTGTGGCTGATGACCAGGACTTGTCTTCTCGGCTGCAAGCCCCAACTTTTATGAAGCGCGTGTGGGAACAGGCAACTGAGATCGAGCGAGAAGTCATGAAGAAATTTGTCATCGCGTCGACCAGAGGTTTTTTTAGCAAACGCTCCTGGGAGCAGATGATCGCCTCAGACCAACGACATATGGCCGTCGGCTTGACAAGGCTGAGACGGCTTGGAATCGTTATGACCGTCCGCAAGATGTGGAGCGAGATCGGTTATCTCATGCCGCAGGAGATCCGTGAGCAAATCACAGGGTATCTCCTCCCTGAATCGTCCCGGGCATTTGTGTCTCTTTCAAAAACGCTCCCTTATTATATAACGGCAGGTCGGGGGATACATCTGGATCTTTTTGGGCTTCTTCTGTTCATTCGGGACAATCAGGTTCCTGTGACGCAGAGGGGCACTGTTCATCGACGCATGTCATTGCGCATGTCTGCGTTGCTCTCCATGACGGACGAGCATTGTGCGGGATTGACTTTGCCTCCCTTGGATCAGGAAGAAAGAGAAGGACTTGCCTTGACCATTCATCTGGATGTTGCGATGCGTCTGGGTCTGATCCAGGTCGAGAACAAGCAGCTTTCCATTCGAACAAAAGAAGTAAGGCGCTGGCTCGCACAATCTCCGCCTGAGCGGTGGAAGGAAACCTTCGATTGTGTGATGGAGCAGTATTTGCCGCATGGAGAATGGTGGGAGGCGTTTACGGCCATGATGCGGCAAGTGCCGCTGGATCAGTGGTGTTCGCTGGAGGAACAGCTGCTCATGCTAAAGGAGGCTGGCTTCGCTTTACCTCTGGAAGCTGACCAGCTCATTCTGAAGAAATGGCTCCATCTGCTTATGGGGATGGGGTGGATTCAGCTAGGAATGGAAGGGGAAAACCGACACTTCTGGCGCTGGATCAGTCTGCCCCATTTGACAGCCGAGGAAGGCTGGTTTATCGATCCGGCCGGCTCCATCACCATCCCTCCGCTCGTTCCCATGCAAGCCGTTTGGGAAATCAGCCGTTTTTGCACGCTGCAATTTGACGGGCAGCTGATCCGTGGCGAAGTGCAGGCAAAAGAGGTGCAGAACTTCCTTGCTTCAGGTCGAAGCGAGGAGCAAGTGATCGAGCTGCTGAGCTTGGCTTGCGCGCATCCTGTGCCGGAAGCATTGATCGAAGCCATCGGGCAATGGGCCAAGACCGCACGCCAAATTCAAATGGAGCCTTTTTTTCGTGTCCGGACAGCCCATTCCGGTTTCATGGAAGAGTGGAAGGATATTCCCGACTTTCAGCCGTATTTATCGCAGATCCTATCCCCAACAGACTTCCTTATCCCCATGTCGCAGAAGGAACAGCTGGTGGCTCTTCTGCGAGAATACGGATACGAGCCTCAGGTATTGGCTCCGGCATTTGAAGCAGCCACGGCAGCTGAGAGCATGGCGGATGGGAGGGCACCCGTCGGTTGGTTCGCAGTGGAACGCCCTTGGGACGGATATGCGGTGGAAAATACGTTTCCTGACTTATTGGAAGGGATAAAGGAAGTGGCTTCCCTGCCCAAAATGTGGACACAGCATTTTCAATCCTATCATCCGCAGTCGCTCAGGGATCTTTTCAAACGGGCAAGTGAGCTGAAGCTGGAGGTGGAAATCCAGCAGCCGGGCAAAGACAAGGTGAAAGGACTGCCCACAGACGTCCGTGTGGATATGGGATATTGGACCGTTACGCTTTCGGGTGAGGGCGGAAAAGTGCGCTATCGACTGGATGAAATTGGGAGAGTGCGCATTCTGGTGCCCGATTATCTGTACGAAGGGGTATGATCGTGGTACAATCGAGGGGTAGTTAGTTACCCTAGAAAGGAGGTCTCGCTCAAATGGAAGCATTGGAAACAGCGGATGTCACGCAGCTGTTGCTGGAGTCCCACGAACTTTCCACGATGATTAACCAGTCGCGCGAGGTCTCGGAGTATCTGCAGGCAAAGCGCCGGATGGAAGCAGACACGGAGGCGCAGCGATTGCTGGCGCTCTTTGAAAAGAAGAAGGAGCAGTACGAGGATGTGCAACGGTTCGGGAAATACCACCCCGACTACAACCATATATCGAAAGAAGTCCGTGAACTCAAGCGCACCATCGAGTTGATGGATTCCGTTCAGGCGTTCAAGCGGGCTGAGGAATCTCTGGACGAATTGTTGTATCAAGTGAGCCGGACGATCGCGAATGCCGTATCGGATACGATCAAGGTTCCGAGCAACAATCCGTTTCTTGAAGCCCAGAGCAGTGGCTGTGGCACAGGGGGAAGCTGCGGCTGCAGCGTGAAAAAGCCCTCCTGATCTCTTTTCATGAGTGCTTCTCACGGAGCAAAAAGCAGTCTTCGCACAAGTTCCCGCAACAAAATTGCTTCTCGCTCGGAACGAGGAAGCGGAAGCGGTAGACATGGCAACGTTCATCTGAGCGTACGTAGATGCACTCAGGTTTCAATTTTGTACCGAAAGTGAGGCGCTCTCCAATCACCATGAGCTGTGTGGTCAGGCTCTGGGCGGGGAGCGTGCTGCTTACATAGAAAAAGCGCTGACCGGCGTGTGTGCGCCAGTGGCTTGACGTTACAAGTCCTTCCTGGAGAAGCGATTTTTCAAATTGCTGATAAAACGAAGCCAGCATGTATGACCACGATTCCTTTCTGTAACAGAGCTTCATTGGTCATTATACCACGATTTGGGAAGGAGACCGACGCCTAAACATGAGAGAGCGACGTCTGGGGGTTGCCGTGTGGGTAAAAAACACACGTGCTGCTAAAAATTTACGTAAATTTGGCACCATTCACTACATCTCCAAGCGGTTAAACTACGTATCCATGTATGTGGATGCCAATTTGATTGACGAAACGATCCGCACGATGGAAAAACTGCATTTCGTCACCAAGATCGAGCGTTCCCACCGCCATGAGATTCCGGTGGAGTACAACAACGCAAGACCGGATAAGGCCAAGGAATACGATTACAAGCAAGAAAAGAACCAGCTGATGGCACTCGCAGAATCCCTGACATCCGACGAAGGGAATCAAGCGACTGCCGTTTCGACATAACCTGCACACATGCTGCCATATTTCGGCAGCTTTTTTCCTTTTGCTAGCACGGTGTACATGGTATGCTTAGAGAGTGAAACACATGAGTGGTGCTAATGAATGCGTTTTCATGGAATATAGATCGTGTGGAAAGGTGGGGCACATCCATGATTCATCTAGATATTAACTGCGATATGGCCGAGGGCTTTAGCAGAGGACGACAATCCGAGGATTTGGGTATTATGAAGTGGATCACCTCCGTCAACATTGCGTGCGGCTTGCATGCAGGTGACCCGCATATCATTTACAGAACGATCGAAGCTGCACTGAAGCATGATGTGAAGATCGGGGCGCATCCCGGCTATCCGGATGTTCAAGGGTTTGGCCGCCGCTCCATGAATCTCTCTGTCAACGAAGTGTACGAACTGGTTCTTTACCAGGTAGCGGCGCTGTCCGGAATGACGCGGGCGATCGGAGGAGAATTGCATCACGTAAAATTGCATGGAGCGCTGTACAATGAGGCTGCAGAAAGACCAGAACTGGCGGAAGCAGTCGTTCAGGCCATCGCTGACATTGATGAAGACCTGATTTTGTACGCTCTCTCCGGCAGCAAGCTGGTGGAGGCTGGCCTTGAGCACGGTTTGCAGGTGGCTGAGGAAGTATTTGCAGAGCGTGCCTATTTGCCCAATGGGCGCTTGGCACCTCGCGAGCTGGAAGGCAGCGTCTTGATCAGCAAGGAAGAGCGCATGGAGCAGACTCGTCAGCTCGTCCTGAAGCAAAAAGTGACGACCGTAGACGGACAGAGTATCGCACTTGCCGCAGATACTCTTTGCGTGCATCATGAAAGTCACGATGTCCTGCAGTTTTTGGTGGAGCTGCATCGTTGGGCTAAAGAAAACGGAGTGTCGATTGAGCCGATCAGCGCAAAATAGGTGCCGGGAATCGAAAAGAAAAAGCCGTGCGTGAGACATTCACCCCGATTTAACGGGAAATGGATGTCGCCGCACGGCTTTCTTTTATTCGACCGTCTTCGATGTTCAGGATGACGTCTGCCAGTTTCTCTGCCTCATGGCGATCATGCGTGACGAGCAAAAACGGGATGCTCCACATCGCGTGCAGGCGCAGCAGCTCGTCCTGGCATTGCCGGCGTGTGTCTGCATCGAGAGCAGAGAGGGGTTCGTCCAAAAGCAGGATATCGGGCTCGGTGGCAAGAGCACGGACGAGGGCGACCCGCTGCTTTTGCCCACCGGAAAGCTGGTGAGGGTACTTTTCCAGCAGATGGTCAATCCCTACAGTGTTGAGCAACGTCTCCAGTCCGAGTCCATGTCCTGGTTTGAGGCCGTAGCGAATATTCTGGGCTACCGTCAGATGAGGGAAAAGTGCATAGTCTTGAAATACATAGCCGATTTTGCGCTTTTGCACAGGAAGAGGCTTGTCTCCTTGCTCATAAAACGTTTGCTCACCTAGCGTAATGCGCCCTGCATCGGGATGGATCAAACCAGCGATACTGTTCAGGATGGTCGTTTTGCCTGAACCGGATGGCCCGAATAAAACAACGATTTCCTTCTGAACGGAAAAAGAGACATCCAACAAAAAATCAGGCAAACGCTTTTGGATCGAAACCGTAAGCATCGGATGCACCTTCCTTCTATTCGTCTTTCTTCATGATTTCACTTACTGGCGTATCGGCGGAGGTTTCTTCGGCTCCACCAGTTCAACCAGAAAGTCGTCCCCATTCCGAGCGAGACGATGATGATGACCCAGAACAATGCCTTTTCCATCTGTCCCGCTTCAACAGCGAAATAGATGGCGACCGGGATTGTATCCGTCTTACCAGGGATGTAGCCGGCAAGCATGAGGGTGGCCCCGAATTCGCCGAGTCCACGCGCAAAGGAAAGCACGAATCCCGCTAGCAGCCCCGGCCAAGCCAATGGGAAAGCAACGGTCCAGAACACCCTCCACTCAGAGGCACCCAAGGTCCGCGCAGCGTCCTCCAGCCTGCGATCGACGCTCGTGAAGGCAGCGACGGCACTTTGATACATGAGGGGGAAGGAAACGACTACAGAGGCGATCACGGCCCCCGTCAAAGTAAAAACAATTTGAATCCCAAACCATTCATTCAGGAGCTTTCCGATCCATCCGTTTTTGCCGAATAAAAGCAAGAGGCCAAACCCGACCACAGTGGGAGGGAGGACGAGCGGGAGCAAAAAGAAAGACTCCAGCAAGTTCTTTCCGAAGAAATTTCGCTGGGTCATGAGTCTGGCGAACAACAGGCCGATGACAAAAACGAGGGAGGTGGAAAGCGCGGCAACTTTCAGCGAAAGGATCAAGGGTGTAAAATTGGTATCGATCAACGCTCACCACCTCCATGTGTCTACATTATTGGAAACCGTACTTTTGTAAGATCGCCTTTCCTTTGTCGGATGTCAAGTAGGAAAGGAAAGCTTTTGCAGCGTCTGCGTGAGTGGAGGCAGCGACAACGGCACCTGGGTACACAATCGGCTTGTGCCATTCGGATTTTGCAGTGGCCAGCACTTTCACGTTTTTGGAGATGGCAGCGTCACTTGCATAGACGATGCCGACATCCGCGTTACCTGACTCGACAAAGGTCAATACTTGTCTCACATCGCTGCCGTACACCAGTCTACCTTGGAGGCTGTCAGTGATTTTCAAGGCATCCATCACCTCTTTGGCATAGCGGCCAGCTGGCACTGCTTCCGGCTCTCCGACTGCGATATGCTGAAGGGCGGGGTCGGTCAGCTTTTCAAAGCTGTCGATTTTGACAGAGCTATTCGCACCGGTGATCAGGACAAGCTCATTCTTGGTGAAATCCTGGCGAGTATCCTTTGCGATCAGCTGTTTTTCCTCCAAGACGTTCATGTCTTTCGCGCTCGCTGATAAAAAGACGTCGGATGGAGCGCCTTGCCCGATTTGCTGCGCCAGTTTTCCGGAGCTTCCAAAGTTATAGGTAACGACGATGCCGGGATGATCCGTTTCGAAAGTCGTTTTTAATTCGTTGAGTGCATCTGTCAGGCTGGCGGCAGCGGATACCATGATTTCTGCCTTATCGGTTTGAACTGCAGGGGCAGGCTTGTCCGATTGCGATGGGGTTCCGGAGCACGCGCTGAGCAGCAAGGCAACGGACGTACATAATGCGAATAATTGCTTTTTCATCAAGAAAACCCTCCGTAATTATATTTAGTTATAATTAAATATAACTTGTTATAATTAGAATATATGATCTCTGTCATAGTAATCAATTGCCATTTTGCGAAAAGTAAATGAAAATAAAAGGTGAGAATAAGGTCTTAGGAGGTCAGCCATGAGCCAAGAAAATTCTTACACGACAGAAGAAATCGCCAAGCTGCTGCGTATCTCTAAGCTGACCGTGTACGATTTGATTAAAAAAGGGGAGCTTCCTGCGTACCGGGTCGGCAGACAGATGCGCGTGGATGCCTCAGACCTGGAAGCGTATAAAATCAAGGCAAAAGGCGGGTACAAGCTCCAGCCACCAGCGGCGTCCGCACCTCAATCCGCAGCCAAAGAGCCCGGCATTGCTCGGGATATTATCATCAGCGGTCAGGATGTAAGTCTGGATATGCTGGCGAGTCACTTGCGCACCAGGGAAGATTATCGTCCTCTCCGTTCGTATGTAGGAAGTATGAACAGCCTGATCGCCATGTACGCTGGTCAGGCGGATATTGTCAGTACGCACTTGTATGATGGGGACACAGGTGAGTACAACCTCTCGCATGTCAGGAGCATATTGTCCGGACATCGGTACATGGTCGTCAATTTGCTGTCGCGTTGGGCGGGCTTTTATGTACAGGCGGGCAATCCCCGCGGTATCCGTTCGTGGGAGGATCTGCAAAGGCCGGGAGTGCGCATGGTTAATCGGGAGAAGGGCTCTGGGGCACGCACGCTGATCGAGGAACAGTTTCGCCTGCATGGGATAAAAGGCTGCGATGTTGCAGGGTACGAACGCGAAGAAGGCAACCATCTCGCGGTTGCAGGTGCTGTTGCGCGCAAGGAAGCGGATGTAGGGATCGGCATTGAAAAAGCAGCGCGCATGGTAGGAGTCGAATTTCTTCCCTTGATTCGGGAGCGCTACGATCTTGTCCTTTTGAAAAACGAAACCAATGAAAAGCTGATCGCTCATGTGCTGGATATTTTGCGATCAGATCCCTTTCGCAAGGAGCTGGAAGCAATCGGAGGCTACGAGCTCACCCATACCGGCACAATCATGTATGAGACGTGGTAGATCACCGTTTCCATTACGAACCTTTTCGTGATGGCGACGGTTTTTTTGCTCAAAAGCTTAGCGCAGCAAATTACCTGATTGAACAAACTTCCATCGAGGTTTTTTGACAGAATCTCCCGAATTTCTACTCAGGCTGACAAGGATTTGCTATTATAAAAAAAACGAATGCTTGCTGCTGAGCGATTTGAGGGTAGTTATGAAGAAACTTCAAAAAACGAGTTTGTTGGTTTGTATTACGATTCTGGTGTTGTTTGGATCAGCAGGGGTAATCGCCTATTGGCCAGCCATTTCCCAGATGCTGGAGTCGGCTATGAGCTCTTCATCCGATACCGCACAGATCGGGGCAGATCCTTTTTCCTACGATCCGCCAGTTCCATCCTATGTACGGGATCTGCATCCCAAATATTCGATCCAGGCAGAATTACACACGTCTGACGCGAAGATTTCCGGAAAAATGACCATCGAGTTTGACAATCCGAAATCCAAGGATTTGCGCTTGTACATCTATGATTATTTATGGAATCGGATGACGGTCAAATCCATTCGATATAAAGACAAGCCGCTATCGTTCGAACGCAGCACTTCCATGGTGACGATGGCCAATCCATTCGGCTCGGAAGTGAGGGGAGCGGTCTCGGTTGAATTTGAAAATCCGGTTCCGCGCAGGGGGACACGTTTTGGGGTCAAGGATGACATCTGGACGCTGACGACCTGGTACCCAATGCTGGGATCGCAAAATCAGGCAGGCAAGTGGTACGACCCTCCACTGCGCATCGATTACGGTGATCCGTTCGTGTATCACTATGCCGACTACGATGTCTCCTTCATTTCTCCCCAAGGCTACAACTGGGTCAGCTCATGGGGGCGTGGGGTCAGCACGCCGCTTGATGGAAGCAGGCAGCAGGTCCGTTATCAAGGTAAAAAGCTGCTGAATTTTGCGTTGGTGGGAAGCCCGCTGTACCATGTAGAGACCGTAAAGCTGGGTCAAAATCTTTCCGTCGACATCGCTTCTGTGGACAAGGGAAACGTGGAACGAATCAAAACCATTGCCCAATCGGTGTTTCCGACGTACGCGGATTGGTATGGGGAGCTTCCTTATCCGCATGTCTCCATCGCGGAGACGAGTACAGGAACGACCTATGCGATGGAATATGCGAACCTAGCCATTTTCAAGCGGGACATGTACCAGCGAAACCTGATCGATCACTGGCTTCCCCATGAAATTGCCCACTTATGGTGGTACAACAGTGTAGCCACACTGGAGGCTTCCCATGGCTGGCTGGATGAAGGCTTGGTGGAAATCAGCGTGTCCCATTATTTGCAAAACCGCTACGGAGCGCAGTCTGCTACAGGATTGCTGGATGAATACAGACGGGACGGCCAGCGCTTGCGTGAGCGTTATCCGACGGGCAAGCTGGAAAAGCCTTTGCAGCAGTTTGCTACAGAAGAAGAATTTCATTGGACCTGGTACTCGCGGGGCGCACTGCTGTTTGACAATTTGCGCCGCCAGATCGGTGATGATGCGTACAAGCGCTTTTTGCACAGAGTCCAGCAAAATTATCACGGAAGTGTGATCGGAGCGGAGCATCTCGATCAGGCTCTGGGACAGACGCTGAGGGGAGAAGCCGTCTATTTCCGGACATACACCAAAGTGCCGAATACGACTGCTTTTGGTCCGGTGCAGCTTGAGCCTTATGTGACGACAATCGTCAACGGGATGAGTTATTACCCGCAAATCCCTGCACGTATCACCAATCAAACCGGGTACATCCCTTTGCGTGAGATTGGAGAGCGGATGGGACTAGCCATCGAGTGGTCCAAAGAAAAACAGATGATCAAAGTGCAGGGGAACGGACGAGAGGTGTACCTAAAGGAAGGAGAGCCTACCGCGATCGTGGATGGCCAAAAACTGGACTTGGGCAAGCCGGTCCTTTCGATAAAAGAACGCACGATGGTGCCGATGACCTTTTTTAAACAAGCCATCGGCTATGAGACAGAATATGACGCGCAGCAGCGAACGGTGAAAATGGTGACGCGCAAGGCGACGGGAAAGGCGGCAGAGTAAACCATGAAGAACGTGGTACTGGTAGGTTTTATGGGGACGGGCAAGACGACGGTAGGGGCAGCGCTGTCTAAAGCATTGGGCATCGTCCAAAAGGATCTGGATGAAGTGATCGTGGAAAAAGAAGGCTGCAGCATTCCCACGTTGTTTGCAGAGCGGGGCGAGGCGTATTTTCGCGATGCGGAGAGTAAATACTTGGATGAATTGCTTGATGCAGGCCCGCAGATACTGACGACTGGCGGCGGGGTTGTGCTGAGGCAGCGAAATGTATCTGCCATGCTCCAAAAGGGGACCGTGGTGGCGCTTTTCGCTTCCGAAGAAGAGCTGATCAAACGCCTTGAAAACGATACGGGCCGTCCGCTGCTGGCTGGCGGAGTGGCAGAGCGGGTGCGAACGCTTTTGAAAGAGCGGGCTGGCGCCTACGATTTTGCTCCGATTCAAATCGATACGACTGAAAAAGAGCTGCAGGCGATCGTCGCAGAAATCACCTCCCGACTGACTGAATCCGGCGAAAACGGGGAAGACTAGGGAGGAAGCGCTCCGCCGCAGGGAAGAACGGCGTGAATCCGCAAGCATGAAGGAGGCACGTGCGATGTCTTTTCAGGAGTATTTAAAGTATCTGACCAGATTGTTTGTCCAGTATATGGAGACCCCGAAAGACGAACGGCGTCAGCGGAAGATGCCGCGGGAATCCTGGTCGTCCCGTTGGTTTGGGGCGATTCCCATGTCGATTCGGCTGTTATGGCGCAAGTAACCCATATCTGTTATGTGGACGGAGGATGAACATGGCGAGAGTCGCAGTAGAACAATCTCTATCCCAAATCAGCAAGATGCTGCGGGATAATGGCTATGATGTCGTAGACTTGGGCAACTGGCAGCAAGTGGTCGACGCTGTCGTCATCACGGGGCAAGATATCAACGTACTCGGCGATCAAAGCAAGACCAGTACGGGTGCGCCCATCATCAATGCTGAGGGGATGACGGCGAGCGAAGTTTTCCATGCCGTTCACGTTCGCCTATCGCCCACTGAACACCGATAAGATCTCGCAGATCAAAAAAGACAAGCTCTCCACCGTTCATTCGGAAGGAGAGCTTGTTTCTTATCCGCTGCGACGATCAACTAAGGCAGCGCCGAAGCTTTCGCGTAGCCAAGCTTGCTTACGTGAAATTGACCAACCTTGTGCGCGTACGAGTAGGGAACAAAACGCAGTCCCTCGTCCCAGACACCCACATAGGCGTATTGGTCGTTCCACAAATGGAGGGAGCCGACCACAAAGGGGGCGAGTACTTGCGAATGATGCATCGGGACAGTCAATGTGACGGAGCCGGAATCGTTTTGCTGCCAAAGTTGGGACCAGGTGACATCTGTTTTCTCATACAAGTCATGGACCCAGCTGATTTGATCAAAGGGATTTGCCTCATTTTGCTTCAGGACACGCGTCTGCGTGAGTTTCTCCCCGTTATGCACCAGCTCGTCAGGTGAAAGTGTGCCGATGACCGGTTCACTCGCTGTGAACTCAGAGGGGTAGGACTCTCCTGTTTTGGCATTGACCATGTGCGAAGACTGGCTCTGGGTGAGCAGCCAATGAGAAGCGAAGCCGTCGTAGACCGGCTCGGCTGCGATTTCCCGCGGGGCAAAAGCGTCATCGAACAAAATGTATTCGCCGACACCGTATTCCAGGAGCACGAATTTCGCTGCTCCTAGGGGAGACTCTCCTACCACCAAATAGCCGACTTGCTTTCCGGATTGCGTGATGCTGACGAGCCATTGGTGCTGATTGGATCCCAGCGTCTGTACGTCTGTTTTGGCATTCTGCCATTGCTTGAACTGCGGGTCGCGAAGGGCAATCGTGTCGATCCACGAATGGATTTGCGTCTGAAATTGTTTGGTCCAGTTGTTTTCCCCTTCCGCATTCGCAGGACTCACCAAAAGCAGGAGGGCGAGAAAAAGGCCCAGAATCGGGACAAAGCGTCTGGTCACTTGTATGCACCACCTTTTGCAGAGGCTTTCCTACTCCTATTGTAACCAGCTATTCCAAAAAGATTTGTTGCAACTTGTCTTTTCCCTCGCACCTTTTCTCGCAGTTCTTTTACAGAATTCGTCCCGAAACGGGGGATTTGGCTGCCTTTTTTGATTGTGAAGTCGATAAGAGAGGAGGTGCTGACGACAGATAAAACAGTCCTCCGTTGATAAACTGTACTTCAATCCTCGGTTCATGCTGCCATCTGAGCTCATCCATTCGGCGCTGTCGCTCCTCATCTGGCGTGCTTTTTCGCCATTCCTTCTGATTGATTTCTTCCCTTGGTGTCGTCTGGATCCCGTTTGCACGTAAAAAGTCGAGGATTCTTCCGCCAGAAGACCGAAATTCGTCAAAGGACTGCGGCTGTTCGACATACGCCTGGCCAGCAGCATAAGGGGGCGTGTCTGGCACGGACAACGGTTGTTCCTCTGCTTGCGCCGCCTCTGCACAGTCCGCTTCTGCCTCTTCGTCATCAGAATGTTTCTCGGCAGACTCAGGTTCGCGCCGAGCGAGCTCCTCATAATAGGCGGCTAGAATTTCGAGCTCTTCCTGCAGACGGGACCTCGCTTCAGCAGCCCAGTTCTGATCTTCTTGCTCCAAAACAGCATTCACTTCCTGCTCCGCCATGGCCAGAGCCTGCTCTACGGTGATTCTCCGGTCCATGGTGTAGAAGTAATCGGGAATGGTCGGGCTGAGCGGGAGCCGGAACAAGAAGGATGTAAAATCCTGAACGATTCGCGGGTCGTGCATGTTGATCCCCAAGTAGAGCAAAATGTCCCGCTTCTTGTCACAGAGGAGCGAGACTTTCAAATTGAGTCCAAGCCAAGGCACGAGGGGGGTAGAGCGCCGAGACGGACTGGGCGATGCTGGTTTTTGCTCGTACATACAGAGAAAGCGGCCGTGCTTTTTGGTCGATTCAAAGATCTGCTGCATGCGTGCTGCTCCCAAATGCAGATATTCTGCTCGCAGTCCTTCTGGCATACGATCCGGATGAAAAGCGAACGTCAGCATCAGAGGCTGGTAGGCGATATTCATTTTTTCTACCCAGCTCCAATAAAACGGACGATTGCCGATATCCTTGTCGACCTCGACAGGAAGCTTGACCGTCAAGTAGTCAGGATGAGTTTCGACGATATGGGCAGAAAAGGAGGCGAGGTAGCGCTCCACAAATTGCCGCACTTGTTGCTCTTGCATAGAGGAACCTCTTTTCGTGATTATTGATCGGCTGCTTCGGATAAGGTCGAATCACTCCGAGCCGTAGTCTGCCGGATGGCCCGTATAGCATGACCCATATTGTCCAGCTTGAGAGCCATTTCTCTGGAGGAACGGGAATCCATGATAATCTGGATCAGATTTTCCTCGAGAGAGCTACCCAGATTCAGCCGCTCGACGATGTCGTCCAGCTCTCCAATGACCATTTCAAACAGATCGATTTTTTCATAGAGCAGATTGAGGATATGCTCCTCGATCGTCCCCACCGTCGAGAGGTTGTGAATGTGGACGTCCCGTTTTTGACCGAGGCGGTGCACACGTCCGATCCGCTGCTCGACACGCATGGGATTCCAGGGCATATCGTAGTTGATGACCTGGTTGCAAAACTGCAGGTTGATCCCTTCGCCGCCAGCTTCCGTTGCGATCAGCACTTGTGCGCGATTTTGGAACAGGTCCGTCATCCAGTCCTTTTTACTGCGTTTAAAGCCGCCGCGAAACGGAACGGATGTGATCCCGTGATCGTGCAGGTATTTTTGCAAATAGTTCTGGGTGGCGCGGTACTCGGTGAAGATAATGACCTTATCGTTGATCCTTTGAATCAATTCCACGGTTTTGGCGGCTTTGGAATGAGTGTCGATTCGCTTGATCATCTCGACCAGCTCCACGATTTGCTGCCGCATCGGAGAGTTCTCTTCCAAGCGCTGATGCATATTGTGGAGAGTCATAAATGCCGCTTCCTTACTCGAACAAACCTCGCGCTGCAGTGTGATCAGCGCCAGCGAGTTAAACCCGCCGACACCTGTGATGCCGGTGTGGTACTGCTCACGCACAAAGCGTGTCACGCCGTCGTACAGCGCCATCTCTTCGGGAGAGAGCTCGATAGGAACGGACTGGACGCGCCGACTGGTGAATTGAATGCCGCCGTCGCTGCGTTTGTTGCGGATCATGACTTTCTCGATCTCTTCCCGCAGCTTCTCGCTGTTTTTGGACTGCCGCTTTCCCTCCACGTAATTCGAAGAGAAGGCAGCATTGTGCCCGAGATGCCCTGGCTTTAGCAGGTTGATGAGATTGTACAGCTCGTCCATTTCATTCTGAATCGGGGTGGCAGTCAGCAGCAGGCAGTATTTCTTGCGGATCTCCTTGACAAATTGGTAGTTGCGGGTCCGCTTGTTCTTGAGCTTGTGCGCCTCGTCGATGATGAGCATGTCGTACTCAATATCGAGTACGTGACGCCGATGGGGGTCGCGTTTGGCGGTATCGATGGAGGCAACCACGACATCGTGCTGGCGCCACATGTACTCCTTTTTCTGTGCGACAGCTGCGATCCCGAATTTTTGATGCAATTCCTTCGTCCATTGGATGACGAGAGAAGCGGGGACCAGCACGAGGATCTTTTTGGCCAATCCACGCACCATGTACTCTTTCATGATGAGTCCGGCTTCTATCGTTTTCCCCAAGCCCACCTCGTCAGCGAGAATCGCACGGCCGCGCATGTCGAGCAAGACGCGTTCGGCTGTTTGCAGCTGATGCGGAAAGGGTGACAGCAGTGGCAAGTACTTCAACGACTGCAGCTGGTCAAACTCACGGACCGCCATCGCTTCTTCTGCTTCGAGTGCCAGCTTGAAAAGCTCCCATTTGTCCCAGGGTCCGTCTTGTTGCATGCGTTCCGTCAGCGGATCGAGCCAGTTGGTGTCAAAGGTAATAGGAATATTCGGCATATGTGTCACTCCTTTGCATGTCTGTGCCATATCTTTCATGACGAAACTAATAAAACTTAACGTTTTTATGAAAGTTAATCATTTTGTTAAGTATTTCTTGAGATGACTGTGAATTTGCATATTTTCAAGAGCTCACTCTCATGGTAGGATATAGAGGAAGTTCACTAGTTAGTATGGAATCATATCAAAAACTTATGTATGACCACGTATCCACCGCGAATGATAGTAGCAGGGAGAGACTGCCGGCAACTGGGGCAGCGCCGAAGGAGCAAGCCGGTGACGGTGAATCTCTCAGGCCAAAGTACCTCTACTGGACGCAACTCTGGAGAGAGCTCACATAGGAGCCACCAAAGGGGAAACTTGCAAGTGAGGTGATCCCCGCCTCGCTTGATTGGCAAGGTAACTCTCAGGTACCAAGGACAGAGGAGGAGAAATGGGCACCATTACTTGGTGTACCCATTTTTCGTCCTCTTTTTTCTGCGTGCGTAAAAGGTATCGCTGCGCAATTGACGATAGCCAAATACGTGTATCAAGGGGAAAAACGCCAACCAGGTTGGCATTTCTGGAGGTGCCTATATGTCCACATTGAAAAGAACACCGCTGTTTGATTCTTATGCAAAGTACGGTGGCAAAACCATTGACTTTGGTGGCTGGGAGCTGCCTGTTCAGTTTTCCAGTATCGGCCTGGAGCACGAGGCAGTGCGTACCAAAGCCGGACTGTTTGACGTTTCCCACATGGGAGAGGTGGATGTAAGAGGAGAAAACGCACTCGCTTATCTCCAGCGCGTCACTACTAATGACGTATCCAAACTGGCGGCAGGTCAGGCGCAGTACAGCGTGCTCTGCTATCCGGATGGAGGCACCGTCGACGATCTCTTGGTGTATAAATACGCAGATGACCATTACCTCTTGGTCATCAATGCAGGCAATATCGATAAGGACTACGCATGGCTTTCTGAGCATCTCATCGAGGGCGTAACGATTGAAAACATCTCGCCGCAAACAGCGCAGCTCGCCATTCAAGGTCCTGCGGCAGAAGGCATTCTGCAAAAATTGACGGATACAGACTTGTCTCAAATCGGCGTATTCCGTTTCCAATCCGACGTTCTGGTGGACGGAGTTCCTGCATTGGTCTCCCGAACCGGCTACACCGGAGAAGACGGTTTTGAATTGTATCTGGCTGCCGATCAAGCGGTAAAACTCTGGGACACTCTGCTCGCAGTCGGTGCCGAGGATGGCCTGGTACCATGCGGACTTGGCGCCCGTGATACGCTGCGTTTCGAGGCTAAGCTTCCCCTCTACGGGCAAGAGCTGAGCCAGACGATTACGCCTATCGAGGCTGGCATCGGTTTTGCGGTTAAAGTTGACAAGGAAGTGCCGTTCATCGGTCAGGAAGTGCTCAAGGCACAAAAGGAAAATGGCGCTCCTCGCAAGCTGGTAGGCATTGAAATGATCGACCGAGGCATTCCTCGCACTCACTATCCCGTGTACGTAGGGGAAGAGCTGATCGGGGAAGTCACGACCGGAACCCAGTCCCCTACCTTGAAAAAGAATGTCGGCCTCGCGCTCATCAAAAGCGAGCATGCTGCAGTGGGCACGACACTTGAAGTTGAAATCCGCGGAAAACGACTCAAAGCAGAAGTGGTTGCCGCTCCTTTCTATAAACGTCCAAAAAACTGATGGCAAGACCCATCTCACTTACTAAAGGAGGACTACGTTCGTGAAATACCGCTACCTGCCCCAAACCGATCAGGACAAGCGCGAAATGCTGGAAACACTGGGCATTTCCAGTGTGGAAGAACTGTTTGCCGATATTCCAGAGGAAGTGCGCTCCAAAGGTGCCATTCAAATCCCAGAGGCTCTCTCTGAGCCTGAACTGGTCAAATACTTTACCGGATTGGCCAATAAAAACGTCAATTTCAGCACGCATGCAAACTTCCTGGGTGCCGGCGTGTATCAGCATTACACGCCAAGCACAGTCAACCACATGCTGCTGCGCGGGGAGTTTTTCACCGCATACACCCCGTACCAGCCGGAAATCAGCCAGGGCGAGCTGCAAGCCATTTTTGAATTCCAGACCATGGTTTGCGAGCTGACCGGTATGGAAGTAGCCAACTCTTCCATGTACGATGGTGCGACTTCTTTGGCTGAAGCCGCGATGATGGCAGCTGGACACACAGGGAAAAAACGCGTCATCGTCTCCCGTGCCGTGCATCCGGAAGCGCGTGGCGTTCTGAAAACATACGCATACGGGCAAAACGTGGAACTGATCGAGGTAGGAATCAACAGTGACGGTGTGACCGATACACAGGCACTGGAAGCCATGATCAACGACAGTACTGCTGCGGTGATCGTTCAGTATCCAAACTTCTTTGGTAACGTGGAAGACCTGTCAGTAGTCGAATCCATCGCACATGGAAACGGCGCCCTTCTGATCACATCCTCCAACCCGCTTTCTTTGGGCGTACTGGAAGCCCCGGGCAAGCTGGGAGCTGACATCGTGGTTGGCGACATGCAGCCGTTTGGGATTCCGGCTTCCTTTGGCGGCCCTCACTGTGGCTATTTCGCTACCACCACAAAGCTGATGCGCAAAATGCCAGGCCGTATCGTCGGTCAGACCAAAGACGAAAACGGCAAACGCGGCTTCGTGTTGACATTGCAAGCGCGCGAGCAGCACATCCGTCGTGAAAAAGCGACTTCGAATATTTGCTCCAATCAGGCCCTGCTGGCTCTGGCTTCGGCAATCACCATGACTGCTCTTGGCAAGCAAGGCGTGCAGGAAATGGCGATGATGAACCTGCAAAAAGCTCACTACGCAAAACAAGCGCTGCAGGCAAAAGGACTGGAAGTGGTGTTCACGTCCCCGTTCTTTAACGAATTCGCTGTGAAGCTTTCCAAACCGGTAGCAGCTGTAAACACGAAGCTGCTGGACGCAGGCATCATTGGCGGATACGATCTGGGCATTGACTATCCAGAGTTTGCCGGACATATGCTTCTGGCCGTGACCGAGCTGAGAACGAAAGAGGAAATTGACCAACTGGCGCAGGAATTGGAGGCGATCACCCGTGCATAAAAACCAGGAGAAAGCACTGATTTTTGAAATGAGCAAACCAGGCCGTGTGGGCTACAATCTGCCGGCTTTGGATGTACCAGAAGTGGAAGTAGCCAGCCTGCTGCCGAAACACCTCATCCGTGAGACGCCAGCCGAGCTGCCGGAAGTATCCGAGCTTCAGCTGGTTCGTCACTACACCGAGCTGTCCCGCCGCAATCACGGGGTAGACAATGGATTCTATCCGCTGGGTTCTTGCACGATGAAATACAATCCAAAAATCAATGAAGATATCGCACGTTACGCTGGTTTTGCGCAAACGCATCCATACCAGCCGGAAGAAACCGTGCAGGGTGCACTGGAGCTTCTTTACAACCTGCAAGAAGAGCTGGCTGAAATCACCGGCATGGATCAGGTGACCCTTCAGCCTGCAGCAGGTGCCGCAGGGGAGTGGACCGGTCTGATGATGATCCGCGCTTATCATGAGAGCCGCGGGGAAGCTCATCGCACCAAGGTTATCGTGCCGAACTCCGCGCACGGTACCAACCCGGCTTCCGCAGCGGTAGCGGGACTTGACACCGTTACGATTCCGTCCAACGAGCGCGGACTGGTAGACATTCAGGCGCTGCGTGAAGCGGTAGGATCGGATACAGCTGCCTTGATGCTGACCAATCCGAACACGCTCGGACTGTTTGAAGAAGATATCGTGGAAATGGCGCAAATCGTCCATGAAGCGGGCGGACTCCTGTATTATGACGGAGCCAATGCCAACGCGATCTTGGGCATCGCTCGCCCTGGGGACATGGGCTTTGATGTCGTGCATCTCAACTTGCACAAAACATTCACAGGTCCTCACGGCGGCGGCGGACCAGGTGCAGGTCCGGTTGGGGTCAAAAAAGTGCTCGAGCCATTCCTGCCTACCCCGATCGTCGCCAAGAAAGAAGACGGCACGTTCTACTGGGACAGCAACCGTCCAGAGTCTATCGGCCGCGTAAAAGGCTACAATGGAAACTTCGGCATTCTGGTCCGTGCATACAGCTACATCCGTACGATGGGTCCAGAAGGTCTGCTGCAGGTATCCCAAAACGCCGTTCTGAACGCCAACTACATGATGCGCCGACTGGCTACGGCTTACCACCTGCCATTCGACCAAGTCTGCAAGCACGAATTCGTCCTGTCCGGTTTCCTGCAAAAGAAACTGGGAGTTCGTACGCTCGATATCGCAAAACGTCTCCTGGACTTCGGCTACCATCCACCGACCATCTACTTCCCGCTGATCGTCGATGAGTGCTTGATGATTGAGCCGACCGAGACCGAAACCAAGGAAACCTTGGATGAATTCATCGACGCTATGCTGCAAATCGCCCGCGAGTGCGAAGAGACTCCGGAAATCGTACAGGAAGCACCGCATACAACTGTGGTAAAACGTCTGGACGAAGCGACTGCTGCACGCAAACCAATCCTGCGTTACCAACCGCAAGCATAATCATATGTTGATTGAAGAACCGCCTGATCCATAGGGCGGTTTTTCTTTCCTATCGATGGTAAGATGGAGGGAAACAGGGAGGTGCCTGGATGAAAAAGCGAATTGTCTTTACAGGTGGCGGTTCGGCAGGACATGTGACCGTCAATCTCGCCTTGATTCCGCATTTTCTGGAGGCTGGCTGGGAGGTTGCGTACATCGGCTCAACCAACGGGATAGAAAAGGAGCTGGTCGCGGGACTGGGTAGCGTTCGTTACGTGGGGATTTCCACGGGAAAGCTCCGGCGTTATTTGGATTGGAAAAATATAACCGATCCGTTCCGTGTCACCAAGGGCGTCTGGGAAGCCTATCGCTTTTTACGGACCTGGAAGCCGGATGTCATCTTTTCCAAAGGCGGTTTTGTCTCCGTTCCTGTCGTCCTGGGAGGCTGGTTGAATCGTCTGCCGATCGTCATTCATGAATCCGATTTGACTCCCGGCTTGGCCAATCGCTTGTCTGTGCCATTCGCCAGCAAAGTCTGCGTGACTTTTCCGGAAACCGTCCGCCATCTCCCGCCATCCAAAGGCATCCACGTAGGGGCTGTCATCCGTGCAGAGCTGCTGAATGGAAAAAGGGAGAGAGGTGTCACCCTTTGCGGATTTACCCGTCAGAAGCCCGTTCTGCTCGTCATGGGAGGGAGTCTGGGTGCTCGTCGTATCAATGAGGTGGTGCGCTGTCAGCTGCCGGCACTCCTCGCTGAGTACCAGGTGGTGCACATTTGTGGCAAAGGACAGCGAGACGAAGGGCTTTCACAAGCCGGTTATCGTCAGTATGAGTATGTCAAAGACGAATTGCCCGACCTCATGGCGATGGCTGATCTGGTTGTCTCACGAGCCGGTTCCAATGCGATCTTTGAATGTCTCGCTCTGCGCAAGCCCATGCTGCTGATCCCCTTGTCCATGGCGGCGAGTCGCGGCGACCAGATCATAAATGCACGCTCGTTTGAAAAGAGGGGCTTATGCGAAGTGCTGCTGGAAGAGGACTTATCGGAGGAGACCTTTTTACAGGCGGTGAAAAAGCTATCGGAAAATCGCGCCGAGCTGCTCCGCCGCATGAGTGAAGAGACACAGACAGATGCGTTGACACAGGTCATTGCCCTTCTCGAGAACACGGCAAGTTAACTGCGAGCCCACTTTGTTCTTGCCGATCCTCGCACTGGAAGGCTACAATGAATGCGTTGTGATAGAGGAGGTACATAGGATGGAACAGTGGCGTTATATTGTGACGGAAGCAATGTCTCCCGCAATGAATATGGCAGTGGATGAAGCAATCTTGCAGTTGCACAGCGAAGGCAAGGTACCGCCGACTGTCCGATTTTACACGTGGAATCCGGCTACACTGTCGATTGGTTATTTTCAAAAGGCGATCAAGGAAATCAATATGGATGCGCTCAGGGAAACTGGACTAGGCTTTGTTCGCAGGGCTACAGGCGGGCGTGCCGTCCTCCATGACAAGGAGCTCACCTATAGCGTGATCGTTTCCGAAGAACATCCCAAAATGCCTTCCAGCGTGACGGAAGCATACAAGATTATCAGTTTAGGTCTCTTGCACGGCTTTCAAAACCTCGGGCTGAAGGCAGAAATGGTGTCCTTGGCAAGCGAGGAAGAGAAGGAAAAGTACAGCTCACCTGGTTCTTCGGCTTGCTTTGATTCGCCTTCCTGGTACGAACTGGTGGTAGAAGGCAAAAAGGTGGCGGGCAGCGCGCAAACGAGACAAAAGGGCGTCATCTTGCAGCACGGCTCCATTCTCTTGGATATGGATGTGGATTTGCTGTTTTCGCTGCTGAACTTCCCGTCTGAGCGTGTCAAGCAACGGATGATGGACAGCTTCCGCCAAAAAGCGGTTACGATCAATGAAGTGAGTCCACGCCCAATCAGCTTGCAGGAAGCGATCGATGCTTTTGGACGCGGTTTTGCATCCGGGCTGGAGGTGGAGCTGGTTCCATCGCAGCTCACGGAGGAAGAACGGGCGTTGGCGGAAGAACTGGCACGCACGCGATACGCGACAGAGGAATGGAATTTGCGCCGCTAGCTCCTGGCCAGTCGCAGACAGATAGTAAAAAGCTCCCGTTGTCCGATAGTGGCGACAGGGAGCTTTTCCATTACACGAGAACATTTGCGTTGATATGCTGTTCAAACAGATCTTGCAGCTTGAGTGAGACAGGTCCGACCGTACCTTTGCCGACAGGTTGGCCGTCAACCGAAATCAGAGGCATGATCTCTGCCGTCGTGCTGGTCAGGAACACTTCATCCGCCTCTTTCAGGAAGTCTGTCGTAAAGGCTTCCTCGTTTACAGCGATGCCATTTTCCCGAGCCAGATCGATGACGACCTGACGAGTAATGCCGTGCAGGATCAGGTGATCCGCCGGATGCGTGTAGAGCGCGCCGTTTTTCACTGCGAAAAGGTTGGCAGAGCTGCACTCGGTAACAATCCCATTGCGGTGCAGAATCGAGTCTTGCGCACCTGCATCCTTCGCGTATTGCTTCACCAATACAGCTCCCAGGAGGTTGAGTGTTTTGATGTCGCAGCGCAGCCAGCGAATGTCCTCGACCAATTGGGCGGTTTGGCCTTTTTTCATATCTGCCACTGGACGCGCTTTTGTACGTACAAAAGCCATGATGACCGGCTCGATGCTGCCTGCTGCCGGGATATCGTGAACGCGAGGAGAAACACCGCGAGATACTTGAAGATACAGAGTAGCGTCGTCGTTTTCCGTGATGTTGTTTTTCTCCATCAATTGGTGGGCGAGGCTGCTCAGCTCTTCGGCGCTCCAAGGCAGCTCCATTTTGATTTCACGGGCGCTTCTGAACAAGCGGGTGAGGTGGGCATCCCATTGATACATTTTACCTTTGTAGATGCGCACGACCTCGTAAATGCCGTCGCCAAAATTGTAACCGCGATCTTCAGGGTGTACAGCAACTTCCCCTTCTTCTACCCATTTTCCTCCAACATACAGCATGGTGAGTCCTCCTTCATTGATTTCCAAGAATGATAATGACAGGTATCGATTGCTAGAACAATCTGCAATTGCCCTATTTTCCTACCAATATCTGAAATATCCGCCAGTTCCAACGGTTTCTGAATCAACCTTAGCAAATCGCCAGAACAGGGTCAATTTGAAAGTAGAGAAAAGGCTATCAATTATTTCACAGATCAAGCGGCTTTCTATAAAGAAATCGAATCCTGAAAGAGAGTTGCTCAAAAACCAAGACGAATCGACGGAAAACCCGTTTCGACAGGGGACAAAAGGAGTATTGGGCAGAAGGGCAACAAAAGGTGTCGTCCATTGGCGCGGGGTGAAGGTATTTGACTAACTATTCTGACTAGACGCTTTTTGCGCCAGGGGCCCATAATAAGAAAGCAAAGAGGACGTAAGGAGGGACCTGCCATGCGATTGTTACGTCAATTTGCGCTGCCTGCCCTGCTGGCATGTGGAATAGCGATCTTGCCACAACCCTTCTTTGCGCAGGCAAACGCCCAGGTATTCCAGGAATGGATCGATGAAGATACCTTGTTTCAGCATGTAGAAAAGCTGGCCCGCACGCCGCGTCCACCTGCCACGGAAACGGAGTTTGCAGCTGTAGTCTACGTGGAGAACCAGCTTCGCTCATATGGTTTCCAGACGTCCCTGCAGCCCTTTAGCTATTACACATACCGTCCGCCATCTACACTGAGCTTGTCCGTTGAAGGCTGGAAGGGGCCCGCGTGGAATGCAAGAGGATTTACCTATGGTCCGAACGGTGTAGGGTCAGGAGAGATCGTAGAGTGTGGACTCGGGACCGCGCAAGATTTTCAAGACGGGAATGCCCGAGGAAAGATCGCGCTGGTCAAGAGAGGGAAAACGACCTTTGCGGAAAAAGTAAGGCAAGCCGCTGCTGCTGGCGCCGTCGCAGTCATCCTGTGGAATGACCGTGACGATAGCCCAAAGGCTACCCTGGGAGAGCCGCTGGATATGTCTGTACCGGTAATTTCACTATCCCATGCGCAAGGCAGTAAGCTCTATGATCAAGTCAAAAAGGGATCTGTCAAGGCGACAGTCAAAGTCGATGGGGGATTGACTGCCAGGCAGACCTCGTACAATCTGATTGCGACGAAAAAACCGGAAAAGTCGAGTACAGGCCAGGTCGTTCTGGTAACGGCTCATCATGATTCAGCACCGAGGTCATCAGGTGCCAACAACGGAGCGTCAGGTGTAGCCGTGATGCTGGAGGTCGCACGTATGCTGGCAGACAAGGCGAATGATACCGAGCTCAGGCTTGTTAGCTTTGGAGCCACGTCGAACGGGGAAAAGGGTCCGGCTGCATTCGCAGAAAGCCTCACGGACGCGGACAAGAAAAGCGTGATTGCCGCCTTTTGCTTGGATGCAGTAGGGAGTCTGGATGCGGGCACCCTCACTGTCACGACAGAATCAGGGGCCAAAACGTTGCCAGCGCAGCTCGCAGAGGCTGGCGGTGCGGTCTTTTCAACCGTATGGAATGACCGCGCGGATGCAACCGCTGATCACAGTGCCCTGGCGGCTGCTGGGATTCCCGCTGCACTCCTCACGAGGGCACCTGCCGATACGTGGCGGGACCAGCCGGAAGATACGATCGAAAAAATCGGGAAGGACCGATTAGTTGAGACGGCTCACGTCGTGTATACAGCCGTTTCCCAAATTACGGATCCAACGACGCCGGCCTACCCGCTCGATCGAGGAATCAAGGCTGGATCCAAGCAGCCGGAAGAAGTTGATCAATAGAGAGGGGAGCGTACCTGACGAGGTGCGCTTTTTCGTTTTCCGATGGAAAGGGCGCAATGTCGGATGATGTCGAATAACTAGGAATGGAAACCATATCGGAAAAGTCGTATAATTTTTAAGAATCCTAAAAAAAATTTATCCTGTCTCTTTTCTTACCGCCTTGAATGATTGAAAATTAGCAATTTACGATCCGTCCATGCAAGTCTTCACCAACATAACGAAGTGCGAACACCAAAGATTTGTGGAGGTTGTAATGAATCTCATCGGTTATCAAGATCAATCCATCCTCACGCTATTTTGGACAGGCTGGATCCCTTTCGTGCTGGCAATCATCTGGTGGATGTGTGGGAAACGTCTTGCCTCCCTTCAAAAAAAACGACTAACGAGTGAATTGGAAGAGACAAAAGCCCTCTTGGAGTCGTTGCTTCAGCAGTCCTCTGATGCAGTAACCGTCACGGATACGCAAGGAAACGTTGAATTGATCAACGATGCAGCGGTTAAGCTGTTTGGCTATTCAAAGGACAAGGTAATTGGTCGATTTCCGCCGTACATATCGGAAGAAGAGTATGAAAACTTTCAACATGCCTTTGCCCAAGTGCTTGCTGGAAAGTCCATCACAGGATACGAAACAAAACGGATCCATCAAGATGGATCGACCATTCCAGTCTCCGTGTCATGGACTCCCATCCGAAAGCGGGACGGTCAGGTTGTGCGCATCATTGGCTGCTCACGGGATATGACGGAGCGCAAACAGATCGAGCAGGAGCTCGAGGCGAGTGAGGCCAATTATCGACTGATTACGGAAAATATGAGTGACATGATCTTCGTCTATAAAAAGAATGGACCTGTCGTATACGCTTCCTCCTCCCATACCAAGCTGCTGGGTTACCCGATTCACGAGCTTCAGAATATGGACTTGCTGGAGCAGGCGATTTTGGTTCATCCGGATGATCTGGAGCTGGTCACGAATCTTTTCTCGAGAGAGTGGACGGACGAAAATGAAACGACAGTGGTCTATCGCCTGCGCCATCGTGATGGCCATTGGGTCAGTGTAGAATCCAGATTCAAACCCATCCGGGATGAAGCGGGCTGCGTCGACAGCATCATGATCGTCTCACGCGACGTTTCGGAGATCGTGGAGACCAAAGAACTACTCAGACAGTCAGATAAGCTCTCTGCAGTCGGCCAGCTCGCTGCGGGCATCGCCCATGAGATCCGCAACCCGCTTACATCCTTGCGCGGCTTTGTTCAGCTGCTTCAATCTTCGATGGCAGACCAACGTTATTGCGAAATCATGCTCTCCGAATTGGATCGCATCAATTTTATCGTCACGGAGCTGCTGGTGCTGGCCAAACCGCAGAGGATGAGGTTCCAGGAAAAAAATCCTGTGCAGATTATCCACAACGTGCTTTCTTTGCTTGAGAGCCAAGCGAATATGAACAATGTTATCTTCCATGTGAATATGGATTCGCAGCTTCCGATGATCTCTTGTGATGAGAATCAATTGAAGCAGGTCTTCATTAATATTTGCAAAAACGCCATTGAAGCGATGCCGAATGGAGGAGAAGTCTTCGTGGAAGGCAGGGAGAACCATGACTCCCGCATTCAGATCAGCATCCGCGATACCGGCTGCGGGATCGAGCCTAGCCGCATGCCTCGATTGGGTGAGCCCTTTTACACGACCAAGGAATACGGAACAGGCCTTGGGCTTATGGTCAGCTATCGGATTCTGGAGGATCATGGCGGCAGCTTCTCCATCGAAAGTGAACGGGACAAAGGCACTACCGTACATATCACATTGCCAGTTCAATAAACAAAGGAAATCCCCTGGGCATCACGTCCAGGGAATGATGTTCAGGGGAGCTGACGTTTCCAGACAAAGCGAACCAACAGGGAGAGCCCGCAATATGTCGCGCCGCTGGCAATGATGGGAACACTCCAGGACAGCGCAAATGGAAGGAGAGCAAACGAGGCGATTACAACCAGCATGACCAGAATGAGAGGCAGCAGGTGTAAATCGTGTTTCTCTACAATCGGCATGGCGAGCGCGTACATCGTTGCGGCCATCATGATGCCTGACTGCACGAGGGAGAGAATTGCGACAACCCACTCTCCGAACGGGAAAAGCTGCTGCAGGATGATCTGGATAGGGGAATCCGAAGCGTGAATATCATGCCAGTACGCAAGCAGGATTGCTTGCCCGATCATCAGTACGAGAAAGAAAATCAGGGAGCCTGCTCCGATACCCATGCGTAACGATCCAATGCTGGTAAGATTGCGTACCAGAGGAATGGTTAGCGCGAGGGTCAGCAAAAAGTGCAGGCCTATATACAGCAGCGCATGGATGACCCAATTCACATTCATTTGATACCCTAGATTGGGAATCGGGACATGCTGCTGTTCCAAAAAAATGAGACCGAAAAGCAAAAAGCCAATTCCTAATGAAATCGCAGCGCCAAAGAGAATCCAGTCCCAGCCCTTTTTCATCCATACACTGGCGACGATGAGTGGAAGCAGGACGAAGAGCAGGGAAACAGAACCATCTGCCATCTGCGCGGCGTGTTGGCCGATTGTGACACCTGAGTAGGCCAAAATAAAAAAATGGGAGAGCACCGATAGGCTGGGACCAAATGCTTCGCCAAACCAGTACAAGAATAACTCGTGCAAGGAGCGGATCCCGACACGGTGACAAACGCTCAGCACGGAAAAACCAAACCAGCCAAGAGCGATAGCGGCGAGCACGGCTCCGATCGTCCCCCACGAACCGAAGTAGGCGAAAAAGCGCAGCCACTCATAGCCACCGAGGTAGGTACCGCCAAGTGCAGCCCCTGCGAAAAGAACGGCGATCTGCCAAGCGCTTTTGTCCATAGGCATCATCCTTATTTCCAACTTGGTACAAGTGTATGAGCATAGAGGGCTTGTTCAGAACTACGGACCATTAAATAAACTTAGATGTTTACTAAGTTTATAAATTTGGTTATAATGGGAATAACAACTAGTAAGCAATGACGAAGAGGTGGCGTAGGATGAAAATCGTAGGAATATCTGGAAGCATGAATACCAACTCAACCACAAAACAGGCAGTGAGCATCGTCCTGGATGCGGCAAAATCTGCTGGAGCGAGCGTAGAACTAATCCACCTCGCCGATTGGAAATTGCCTCTCTATGATGACAGGGAGGATCCGTCCACCTATCCGGAAATCGTACATCGTTTCATTCAGACGGTCTCTGAGGCAGATGGCTTGGTCATCGGTTCCCCCGAATACCACGGCACTCTCACCGGTGCCTTGAAAAATAGTCTGGATTTCTTGGAAGGACGGTACTTGCGTGATAAGCAGGTAGCCATTCTGGGGGTTGCAGGCGGAAGCATGGGAGCGACGAATACGGTCAACACATTGCAGCTGATCCTGCGCAATTTGCACGCTTGGCCGCTGCCGGCTAGTCCGAGTATCCCGAGTGCCTACAATGCTTTCACACCGGAGGGCACATTAAAGGATGAACGTTTGCAAGCAAGGTTGGAATTGCTCGGCAAACAGCTCGTGCAGTTTGTCCATTCGATGAACCCGCAAGCGGAAAAACAGGTCCATTAGTTCAGGTTCTGCTTGCAAATCGTTTTCATTACACGGTATTATATTTCTACGTGCTTTTTTTGTACTATCACAAAGCAAAAGCATTTTAGGGGCGATAGTATAAGAAATACTTAGGTTTTCGCTATGGATTTTGGCGAAAAGCCAAGTTTTTGAAGGACGTCAGAAATACGGTTTGGGAAATGAGGGGTTCACATGCCGACGCCGAGTATGGAAGACTATTTGGAACGCATTTACAGCTTAATTGAAGAAAAGGGCTATGCTCGTGTCTCCGATATTGCTGAAGCGTTGGAAGTACATCCCTCTTCGGTTACGAAGATGGTACAAAAGCTGGACAAAGACAAGTACCTTGTTTATGAAAAATATCGTGGTCTGGTTTTGACGACAAAAGGGAAAAAGATTGGCAAACGGCTAGTAGATCGCCATAGCCTGCTGGAAGAATTCATGCGGGTGATTGGTGTGGATGAGGAGCATATTTACCAGGACGTCGAAGGGATCGAGCACCATTTGAGCTGGGAGTCGATCACTTGCTTAGAATACTTGGTACAATACTTTCAGGCAGATCCTAACCGGATGGAAGAGCTGCGAAAAATCCGCCTGGAAGATGAACAAAAAGAAGAATAGGAAGCAGCAGATAGGAGCGCAAGCTGATCAGGCTTGCGTTTTTTATGCTGCCGCTTTTTCTGGTGTCGTAAGGGATTAGCTATCGCCCTATATTTGATAAAGAGGCAGAAATTACAGCCAGAGGAGGCGATCAGGATGAAAGCGGACGCAGTCTTTGAGGGTGGCGGAGTGAAAGGGATCGCTTTTATCGGAGCCTTGCAGGTTATGGAGGATCATGGATATACGTGGGAAAAGGTCGCGGGAACCTCGGCGGGCTCTATCGTCGCAGCCTTGCTTAGCGCTGGCTATACGAGTAGGGAGCTGAAGCCGATTTTTGAAGAAATGGATTACGTTTGTTTTATGCAGCGAAAGGGGCTGGGGCGTCTGCCCGTCGTAGGGCCGGTGTTTGAGCTGATGCTGCATGAAGGGATTTTTCGTGCGGACCGCCTCGAGCTGTTCGTGGAGAATCTGCTGCAGAAAAAGGGGATTCGGACGTTTGGGGATCTGCCGAACGAAAAGCTCCGTATTGTGGCATCTGATATCACGTCAGGAAAAATGCTGGTGCTGCCGGATGACTTGCCGCGTTACGACGTCGTTCCCGAGGCCTTTTCTGTTGCAAGAGCCGTGCGCATGTCTTCGTCCATCCCCTTCTTTTTTCAGCCGGCCATCCTGCAAAGTGATAACAAGCCGCACTACATCGTAGACGGAGCCCTTCTCAGCAACTATCCGGTATGGCTTTTTGATGTGCCAGGAGCGCCCAAATGGCCGACGATCGGGTTTCGATTGCACGACAATAAGGTCATGACAGAGGAGACGTCCATTCACGGTCTCTTTTCATTCACACGAGGTCTTTTGGTAACGATGCTGGATGCCCATGACCGTATGCATGTCGAAAAAGCCAACGCCGTGAGAACCATATTCATCAACACCCTTGGGATCCGTGCCACGCAGTTTCATATGTCTCCCGAGCTTCGCCAGCGGCTGTTCCAATCTGGGGAAGAGTCAGCCAAACGTTTTCTGAATACATGGAATTTTGAGGATTACGTCAAGGTTTTCAGAACCACCTCTCCCAAATATCTCGTTTGATGGTACAAAAAAACAGGCACCCGGCACGGGCAACCTGTTTCTTTGTTTTTCGATCTCAATGAGAGATGTTGTTGTGTGAATTTTGGTCGTTTTGCTTTTGCTTGGATTTACCTTTACTGCCGTCGATGACCCGAAATGGATGATCCCGTTTGGGGGATTGCGTTGGCTTTTTCGCTGCCTGCCGCAACGATGGCGGTTTCGGCTTCGTCGGCTTCGGTTTGTGAGGCCCGCTGTTACGTGGGAAAAAGGCTCCCGTCCGCAAATAGTTCCGCACCACCCAAAACAGCCCAACTGACAGTCCCAAAATGATCAACGTATTCACAGGGTCTCGGAAAAACGTCAACAGAAAACCGTAAATCGCGAGCAGTATCACAATCAAAATCACTGGGGGAATGCGGCGTAACATAGGGCCTCACCTCTATGGGAATCAAGAATGCCTCACGTTAACACGTTATCCTGTCGTTACCATTCTCTCTTGCGCATGCTTCTGATCAAGCTCACGCATTTTTTGGAAGGAAGCGATCGCCACTTCTACCTGCTTATCCTCTGGCTCGCGGGTGGTGATTTTTTGGAGCCACAATCCCGGATAACCGAGGAAGCGGAAAGGCGTGTCTCTCAGCTTATTCGTCCATTGCAGCACCTCATAGGAGACACCCATGACGACAGGCAGGAGCACGATGCGCTGTACGATCCGTTCCGTGAGTGAATCGTAAGGAAACAGAGAGTAAATGACGACGCCGACGAACACCGTGAATATGAGAAAACTGCTGCCGCACCGATAGTGCAGAGTGGAAAATTTTTGCACATTTGCTACTGTTAATTCTACCCCGGACTCAAAGGCGTTAATCACTTTATGCTCGGCTCCGTGGTATTGAAACAGCCTTTTAATGATGGGGGCTTTTGCGATCGCCAGAATGTAGCCCAGCAGGAGGATGATTTTGAAGCCTCCCTCAGCCAGTGTTTGGGGAACGCCATCCGGCACCCATTTCCCTAATAGGAATTCAGCCAGGAAGACGGGTACGAGCGTAAAGACGAATTTACCAAACAAAAAAGATAAGACGCCGACTAATGCGACACCCAGGATCATTTGCAGTTTGGAAGGACCCTCGGACACTTCTTCTCCGGATTCCAAGTTGTAGCGTTCAGAAGCGAAGTTGAGGTGCTTTGCCCCGTTCGCACTAGCTTCAATCAGTCCGACTACCCCGCGAACGAACGGAATCTTTTTCAGGGGAGTAATCCATTTATATTCCGTACGGGGTGCTTCAAAATACTCAATTTCTTGATTTTTTTTCCGGACAGCCGTAACAGTCATGGTTTTGCCACCGAACATGACGCCCTCAATAACCGCTTGACCACCGTAATTAGGTACGATTTGCTGCGACAACTTGAATCACCATCCTTACTCCCTATATTAACGGAAATAGAGTCTTGAAGCTACAAGCAGTTCATAGCCACGCACGCAAATGTCAACAATTAGTGAAAAACGAAAGGGAGGCGCATACTAAGGGGGAGGTGATGAGTGTGGAAGCGTTGAAAGCACGAAAAGGACTGAGAGGTTTTCGCTCGAAGCAGACGGAACACCCAAAGCAACGGCAAGCGGGCGGGGAGAGCTCGTCCAAAAAAGTCGTGGAGCTTGCCTTCTGGGGCACCGTGATCTGGAGTATCGTCCGCATGGCCGCACATTTTCTGAATCTGACTCCCTACGGTTTGGGGGCATTCGCTCGTCCTATCTTGGCTGGGATCGAGGAGAATACGATTGCCGCAAATGGCTTGGGATTCGCGATATTGTTTGTAGAAACGCTCGTCGCAACTGCGCTCTTCTCTATGCTGTTTCGGAATGTGCGCATATGGTGGAGTGGCTTGATTTTCGGTGCGGTCATGCTCGGGGTAGCAGGATATTTCTTTCGGATCGGGAATTGGGAAGTGTCCACGCTGAGCACCGAAGCAGCATGGTTCGTGTCCTTTGGCTTGTTCATCGGGATGACGCTGACACTCGAGGCGTCAGACGATCAGGAATAGCAAGGCCAAGGGCGACGGAGTGGGGGCGCCCTTCCGTTTTTCTCTCGTGTTCGAATGTTGGGAATCTTGTCGGATTGCGTGTATCTTTTATAGGAAGTCTTTCATCCTTGTGGTAAAATGTTTCATTAGTAAAAAAACTTTTATGAAGAATCCTACCGGGAGGGATGAACGATGGCTTCCGTTCTGTTGCTGAATGGTCCCAACCTCAATTTACTGGGGACGAGGGAACCGGGAGTATACGGAAGTGAAACGCTCGAGGACTTGGTCACAAACCTGAGCAAGGTGATGGAAGAGCTGGGCGGCAGTCTGGAACACATTCAGTCCAATCACGAAGGCGTGCTGATTGACGCGATTCACCGAGCAAAAGGCGTACATGATGGAATCTTGATCAATCCAGGCGCATTCACTCACTACAGCTACGCGATTCGTGACGCTTTCGCAAGTGTTGCTTTGCCTACCATCGAAGTACATATCTCAAATGTTCATGCACGAGAAGAGTTCCGCCATCATTCCGTCATCGCTCCGGTCGTGGTCGGGCAAGTGGTCGGCTTGGGCTTGGATGGCTACGAATGGGCATTGCGTGCACTGGTGCGGAAAATCGAGAAAAAATAAACCAATCAGGTTGTCATAGAAAGGGGAGGATGTTGTCATGCAACAACGTCTGGAAAAATTGCGCGAGGCATTGGCAAATCTGGGGGCAGATGCTCTGATCACAGAAAAAGCAGAAAACCGCTTTTATTTTAGCGGATTTACAGGCTCTACAGGATGGGTGGTCGTCACGGAGAAGGAAGCGTTTCTCGTTACCGATTTCCGTTATGTGGAGCAAGCTCAGGAGCAGGCTCCCCATTTCACCGTCGTCAACAATGAGCGCAAAGCAGTGGAAGCAATCGCAAAGCTTTTGCAGGAAAAAGGAGTAAAGCGACTGGCATTTGAAAGCTCCGTTTCCTACCAGACTCATCAGGAATGGAGCAAAGCCTTTGATGGGGTAGAGCTGGTGCCGATGAGCGGACTTCTGGAGAAAATTCGCATGTTCAAGGACGAATCCGAAATGGTCATCATCCGTGAAGCCGTGCGTATTGCAGAAGCTGGTTTTGAGCATATTCAGAGCTATATCAGACCAGGTGTGCGAGAAGAAGATGTAGCGTTGGAACTGGAATTTTTCATGCGCAAGCAAGGCGCATCCGGCTCCGCGTTTGACATGATCGTCGCTTCCGGACCACGCGGTGCACTGCCCCATGGCCGCGCGAGCGAAAAGGTGATCCAAGCTGGAGAAATGGTAACCCTTGACTTTGGAGCAGCCTACAAAGGGTATAACTCGGATATCACTCGTACGCTCTCTGTCGGCGAGCCTAATCCGAAAATGAAAGAAATCTACGATATCGTGCTCCGTGCACAAATCGCGGGAGTAGAGGCGCTCAAGCCGGGTGTACCTGCCAAAGCAGCAGATGCAGCGACACGCGACATCATCGCTGCCGCTGGCTACGGCGATTGCTATGGTCACAGCGCAGGTCACGGTCTGGGCATTGAAGTGCATGAGCTCCCAGGATTGTCTACCGTCAGCACGTTTGTGCTCGAGCCGGGCATGCTGGTGACGATGGAGCCGGGGATTTACGTGAGTGGATTGGGCGGCGTTCGGATCGAGGATGACGTGCTGATTACAGCAGACGGTCACGAGGTTCTGAACAAGTCTACGAAAGAGTTGATCATTTTGCCGGTGTAATTTATACTTATCCTGTTATCGATTGATTTGGGAGGACTACCATGATCTCTGTGAACGATTTTCGGACAGGTTTGACGATCGAAGTAGACGGCAACATTTACACGGTTCTTGAGTTCCAACACGTAAAACCGGGTAAAGGTGCGGCATTCGTTCGCTCCAAACTGCGCAATCTGCGTAACGGCAACACCACTGAAATGACCTTCCGTGGCGGCGAAAAAGTAAACCCTGCACGGATTGAATCCAGCACCATGCAATACCTGTACGCTAGCGGCGATGAGTACACTTTCATGAATACCGAAACATACGAGCAAATGACGTTCACTCATAACCAAATCGAGCGTGAACTGCGTTTCCTCAAAGAAAACATGAACGTGCAAATCATGCAGTACAACGGAGAAACCATCGGAATCCAGCTGCCAAACACAGTTGAACTCGTGGTAACCGAATGTGAGCCTGGTGTGAAAGGCGATACTGCTTCCAACGTAACGAAGAAAGCAACCCTGGAAACAGGTTTTGTGGTGAACGTGCCACTCTTCGTGGAAGAAGGAGAGCGTCTCATCATCGATACTCGTACCGAAGCATATGTATCTCGCGCATAATAGCCGCGAAGTAGAAAAAGGCAGTACCCGTCATGTGGGTGCTGCCTTTTTTAACGCCCTCCGAACCATTCCCACAGCTTTAGGACAAATGCCGTGATCCCGGCAGCCATGAGTGGCCCTACGGGAATTCCCCTCAGAAAGACGATGCCGATGATCGAGCCTATGACCAGGCCTACAATCATATGAGGTTCGGTACGGAGCAGGTCGAGCCCTTTTCCATTCATCCACGTAGCGATCGCGCCGCCTGCCAGTGCAGTCAAGCCGACGACAGTGGTGAAGAGGGGAGCTACATCCTTCCACGATATTTTTTCACTGGCAAAGGGAACGAGAACGGAA
This sequence comes from Brevibacillus choshinensis, assembly GCF_016811915.1. NCBI lineage: Bacteria > Bacillati > Bacillota > Bacilli > Caryophanales > Paenibacillaceae > Brevibacillus > Brevibacillus choshinensis. Next base: position 2,353,970 of record NZ_CP069127.1, read on the forward strand.
ATGGTCAAAAACAATAGCCCCAGCTCAAGGCCTCGCCTTTCCACCGTCGGGAAAAAACGTTCCAGCGCCGTAAGCTTCAATACCAAAAGGATGCTTGCGGCTGTCGCGATAATCGGTGACCGGCCAATCAACCCTATGACGATGAGGATGACGAGCATCACTTCTCCAGACATCATTGGCATCATCAAAACCCCTGTCCCTGTTCTCCTTTCACTTTATGAGACAAGGTGTGGGAGTATGCGTTTCTCCTTGATATACGGGACGATCCGATACAGGTCGACCTGTGCGCAGTACTGGACATCCTTTGCGAAATGGTACTGCATAAGCCGCCTGCCTGTCGTCGTTTGCGGCAAAAGCTCCCCGAGCCTTTCTGCAAAGTACAGATAGCTCGCCTTCATCGCTTCGCCGAGGTCACAGACCTGGAAGAGTGCATTCTTTTTTTGTGCCGCGGTGATCATGAGTCCGGCTGCCAAACCATCTTCCAGGGCGAATTCGGAGCGCGTTCCCGCACAGTACAAGGTAATGTCGAGATTGTAGCTGAGAGCGTGCGTGATGCAGGCCGAAGCATTGAGCAGGCAGCCAATGAGCAGCGCGGATGCGCGTTCGGCTTTTTGTATCGCACGTGTCCCGTTGGTCGTAGTCAGGATCAGCTGCTTACCGGTTTCGTTGCGGGTAGCGATCTCGGTAGGGGAATTGTTGCAATCGAAGTCCGGAATTTTCCGGCAGTGTCTCTCCCCTGCGAGTATACAGTCCGTTGTGCGCAGTGAATTTGCCTGACCGATCGTCTCGACGGGGAGAACGGATTCGAATCCATGGCCGAGAGCTGTCACGATGGTACTGGACGCCCGCAGCACATCAATTACGATAACGACGTGGTTGCTGATCTGGTCAAAACGGATTTCTTCCACGGTCGGTACGACTTCTATTCGCACGGGGCTGACCTCCCTGCCTCCATCATGGCAGCGGTATCGCCGCGCAAGCCCCGACGCAGCGTTTCGACGGACAAGACGTCCTGATAGCTGATATTCCCCAGATTGACGGCACTCCCCAACGTACAGATCAGGCTTACCTGCTGTTCCTTTTGTGGCGCTTCCCAAATTAATTTGCTGGCATTGTCTCCGGCGCTCGTCACAATATCGCGGACAAACTGGTCGTCAGGGCGCCCATCCTTGTCAAAAATGCCGACGGTCCCGCTTTCTCGCGCTTCGACGATCACATGACTGGCGCCGGCTTCCAGATCGGCGTACAGGGTCTCCAGCAGCTCATTGCGTTCTGCCCGATAATCCGATGCCTTTTTCCCAAACTCGGTGTAGACGACCAAACCCGCATCCACCCCTGCTTGGATGGCATCGCGACGCTGGCTGTGGCCAAGAGGGAAGGTCCCGTCGGAGATTTCTACGGCGTTAAAACCTGCACGTTGAATCTGATTCATGTAAGTCGATACGGGAGACTGACGCAGCGCGATCTCAAAAAAAGTGCCCCCCGGCATGATGTGCAGCCCGTTTTGTACGGCCAGGCTCAGTTTTTGCTGCAGGATCGTCTGGGAGTACAGTGCTGATGTCCCAAACCCCAATTTGTATATGTCGAAATAGGGTGCGGCCATTTCCAGCAAATCACGATAGGCGGTCATTCCAACGCCTTTGTCAATGATCATGGTCAATCCCTTGTCTCGCGGTTTTTCCCGCTTGTGCCCGGACGGGTTTGCCCAATTGGCAATCAGGAAGGGATGGTCGCAGTCTAGCATAGGCTGTTTCCTCATTTCTTCTAGGCGTATGGTTCAGTGTATGCCTCTGGCTCAGGAGGAGTGATGCTTCGCGCTCGTAGGCGAACGCCCAGACAGGAGTGCTGAATGGACCCGGTACAAGCATAGAGTGGAACGAGGGGGGACGAGGAGAATGTGGGAAAAGGCCGTTTTGGGAATGGCGGCGCTGAGGGTTTTATCGGGCAGTGTCGAAATCATAGCAGCCTTGTTGATCTTAAAAGTGAATGAAGTGGAAAAGGCACTGTTGATCAATTCGGGTCTGGCGATTGTAGGACCCGTCATTTTGATCACGACAACTTCGATCGGGCTCCTGGGAATGTCTGACCGCATCAGCTATGCGAAAATCGCCTGGATCCTGGTAGGGGTCTCGTGCATTTTGATCGGCGTCCGTAAATGATCCTGCCATCCATTTTCTTCTATTGGTAAAGTCGCTCATCTTTGGGAACCATACAGGAAGTACGTGGACAAGAGGAGGGGATGATTGTGCTGGAAACGTTGACAGAACGGATCTCTTATCTGCGTGGCCTCGCTGATGGCCTGGATGTGACGGAGAAAAGCGCAGAAGGCAAATTGCTGGCAGAGATCGTGGGAATTCTCGACGAGATGCAAGCTCAGTTTCGCGAGCTGCATGAGCGCATCGAGGAAACAGAGGATTACGTAGAGGCGATCGACGAAGATTTGGAGGATGTCGAGCTGTTCCTGTTTGAAAATGAGGATGACCTGTACACGACCGTGACCGACTGCGAAGACAGCGATGACGCGGACCACGCAACCTATTACGACCTGGATGACGACGAAGATGCGCGCGTATACGAGTCGCTGGATGACGAGCATTTGGAAACCACCTACGAATTCGCGTGTCCGTCGTGTCAGGAAATGATTTTCTTACATGAAGGCGTCGACGAAGATGGATACTATCATTTTGTGATCGAGCCCTATCAAAGCGGATCAGAGATTCCGGCGATCAATCCAACATAAAAGAGCTGTGGACGAAACCAATAGATGAGCCTGCCCTTTGCGCACGAAGCAAGGGCGGGCTTTTTTGTACTTGTCCGTCGCAGGCGCACCGGTTTCTACTTTTTAGCATAAATCTCGTCCGACTCTGCATAGGATGGAGGTAAGTCAATGTGGACAAAGGCTGGATCAACATCTGGCCACAAAAGGAGGGTACCTGCTGTGAGAGAGATAATGGCGATCTTGCCGGCTTCCGTACGAAGCATTCTGAGCGCCCTTCCCTCCGCGGTCAGAGAGCATCTGGAGGAAATACGGCTGCGGCAAAATCAGCCACTGGAAATACGCTACGGCCAGCAATCCAGCTATGTGACACCGAGTGGGCAGCTCACTTCCATCGCCAGGCAAGGGTGGGTGTTTACCGAAGAGCACGCCGTCAAACTGCTGAACCAGGTTAGCCAGCATTCGCTGTACGCCCTGGAGGAAGAGCTGAAGAGAGGGTACATCACCGTGGTCGGAGGTCATCGCATTGGTATTGCTGGCAAAGTAGTGCTGGAAGGCGGAGAAGTCAAAGGGATTCGCGATGTGACCAGCTTCAATATCCGGATCGCACGCGAGAAAAAGGGCGCAGCTTTAACGGTCATGCCGTACTTGTTTGAATCAGGCAAGCTGCTGAATACCTTGATCATCTCACCGCCACAGTGCGGGAAAACGACGCTGCTGCGCGACATGGCTCGAACGATCAGCTACGGCAGTGAATGGGCATCGAGTCGCAAGGTGGGAATTGTGGACGAGCGGTCTGAATTGGCTGGCTGCCTGCAGGGTGTACCACAGCGGGATGTCGGCCCTCGTACTGACGTGCTGGATGCTTGTCCCAAAGCAGCTGGCATGATGATGCTCATCCGTTCGATGTCTCCTGATGTGCTGATCGTGGACGAGGTCGGACGCCCGGAAGATGGCGATGCTGTCTGGGAAGCCATCCATGCAGGAGTCGCGGTCATCTGCTCCGCTCATGGGGCTGATGTATCCGAAGTGGCACGCAGGCCCATGCTCGGCAAGCTGATCAATCACGGTGCCTTCTCCCGCTATATCGTCCTCAGCCGTGCCAAGGGAGTCGGAACGATCCAGGGGCTCTATGACCAGCAGCTGAATCTGGTGGAAAAGGAGAAGGTAGCATGGTCAAGCTGATTGGAGCAGTGCTCATCCTTTTCTCCGCCTCGATGGTCGGCTGGCAGATAGGACGGTATTACGCCTATCGGCCCATCCAGCTGAGGGCGCTGCTCGTCGCCTTGCAAATGCTGGAGACGGAAATTGTGTATGGCTTGACACCGCTTCACCGCGCTTTTGTAAAGGTGGGCAATCGCGTAACGGAAGATATCGGCAAAATGTTTCTGTTGGCAGCCGAACTGCTCGTCACGGAAAAGGCGCAATCAGCCGAAGATTCGCTGCGCCAGGCGATGAGCAGACACTGGTCCCATACGGCCCTGCGCAAGCAAGAAGGCGACGTGCTTGCAAGTCTTTCGCAAGTCCTCGGTTCATCGGATCGAGAGGACCAGCAAAAGCATTTGCGGCTCGCGGTCACCCATCTGCGGGGATTGGAGGAAGAAGCCCGCGTCGAGCAGGTGAAATACGAAAAGATGTACAAAAGTCTTGGGTTTTTGAGTGGACTGCTGGTCGTCATCCTGATGTTCTAAAGGCGAGGTGTTCACAGTGGGTTTTGATTTGACACCTGTTTTCCAGATCGGAGCGGTAGGATTCATCACAGCGATCCTGCATGCCATTCTCAAGCAGGCAGGCAAGGAAGAAATCGCGCACTGGGCTACGCTGGTAGGGTTTGTCATCGTTCTGTACATGGTGTCCCACTATATCGGCGACTTGTTTACCGAGGTAAAACGCGTCTTCCTGTTCAACTGAGGAGGGAAGGCAAATGGAGATTGTACAAATCGTCGGGCTTGGGTTGGTGGCGACGATTCTCGCGCTGGTCATCAAAGAGCAAAAGCCAATGTTCGCGTTCTTGCTGGCAATCGCGAGCGGCGTCATCATCTTTTATTTTCTGGTAGGGAAAATTGCAGAAGTCATTCGGATTCTCGAGCGTTTAGCCGTCCAGGCTGATCTGAACCTCGTGTTTCTCGAAACGATCCTCAAAATCATCGGAATTGCTTACATTGCGGAATTCGGTGCACAAATGACGCGGGATGCTGGACAAGGAGCCATCGCCTCGAAGATTGAGCTGGCAGGAAAAGTCCTCATTCTGGTCATGGCGGTGCCGATCATCCAGATCATCATCGAAACCGTGATCGACTTGTTGCCTGCGTGAGGGGAGGTTGGGTGTCTGTGGTTCGTACGAGCAAATGGATCATACTTATGCTGCTGTTCTTCTTTCTGCCGATGGGAGCTGCTTCCGCCGCCCAGACACCCGCTTCCGGCCCGATGAACCAACTGGTTAAGCAACAGGTAGACCATTTGCAGCTGGAGAGGGTGGAGCAGTATTGGCAACAGCTTTTGCGAGATTACAAAGGCTATCTACCCGACCTCCAATCTCCCGGCCTGATTCAACTGCTGATGCAGCAAGGGGATTTCAGCTTTTCCGGTGTTTTGAAAGGGATGGCGAAGTTTGTCTTTCATGAAATCTTGATGAATGGCAAGCTGCTTAGCTCCATCATTATCATCACGGTGTTCGCGATGATTTTGGAAACGATGCAAAATGCCTTTGAGCGAAATGCGGTATCGACCGTTGCATACTCGATCGCCTATCTGGTGCTGATGGTGCTCGCGATCAACAGCTTTCACCTCGCCATTTCTTACGCCAAGGAAGCGATCACCGACATGTCTGATTTCATGCTGGCAATGATACCGCTCGTGATCGCCCTTCTGGCATCGATGGGCAACCTGGCTACCGCGACCATGTTCCATCCGCTCATTATCTTCATGATCAACATCAGCGGAATGATGATCTCCTACGTCGTGTTTCCGCTGCTTTTTCTCTCCGCGATGCTATCGATCGTCAGCCTGTTTTCTGAGCGGTACAAGGTGACGCAGCTCGCGACTCTTTTGCGCAACATCGCGATGGGTGTGCTGGGCTCGTTTCTCACGATCTTCCTGGCGGTCATCTCCATCCAAGGGGCGACCTCAGCTGTCACAGACGGTGTGACCCTTCGAACCGCGAAGTATATCACCGGGAACTTTGTCCCCATCGTGGGGCGGGTCTTCTCAGATGCAGCTGACACGGTCCTCAGCGCCTCGCTGCTTGTGAAAAACGCTGTTGGATTGGCAGGGGTCGTCATTCTGATCATTCTGTGTGCGTTCCCTGCGTTAAAAATCCTGGTGCTGGCACTGATCTACAATATCTCGTCCGCGGTGCTGCAGCCACTGGGCAACAGTCCCATCATCAGCGCGCTTGGGACGATTGGCAAAAGTCTCCTGTTCGTCTTCGCCGCGCTGGCAACGGTGGGATTGATGTTCTTTCTGGCTATCACCATCATCATTGCCGCGGGCAACATCTCCATGATGGTTCGGTAGGTGATCCAAATGACCTGGCTTACGCTCTGGCTGAAAAAAATCATCTTGCTCGTGCTCTTGGCCGCTTTTCTCGATCTGATTTTGCCAAATACGACCTTGCAGCGTTACGTCAAGATGGTCATGGGACTCATCCTCCTGCTGACGATCATCTCCCCGGTGTTTTCGTTGTTCAGCCTGTCGCAGGATGAGCTGGCGCTGAGGCTGGATCGGTATCAGCAAGAGCTGAACAAACCGGCGGCAGTGGAATGGAAGCGCGTCACCGACAAGCTGCTCGGCCAGCAGGACGAACAGGTGACAGACTATGTGCAGTCCCAAATCGAGACGGCTGTGAAAGCGCGAGTGAAAGAGGAGTACGGCTTGGATGTGCAGCGTGTGGTGATCAAGGTGAACAACCAGGATCCGAGCCAGCCTTCGATCGAGAGAATAGAGCTTACGCTGGGAGAAACGGGGCAGGAGACAACGCATGCTGTCGCTCCCATCCAGCCGATTGCTCCGGTCTCGATCCAGATAGGGGAGTCGCCAAATGTGACGGATTCCCGAATCGACATCGAAGCAGCTTCGCGGACTCAGAATCCGACGTACGTGAAGATTGCTGACGATATAGCCAAACAATGGGGACTTGCGAGCGATCAGGTGGTCGTGAAGGACGAGTCCAGACAAAGAGAAAGACAGTAACGGATGTGTCCGGGAAAGCGAGGTGAGAGAAATGCTGGAAAAGCTCAAGAAGCTGTGGGAAGGAAACAGTGGCAACAAAAAGCTGAAGCCGCTCCACTACTTGATTGTCGTTTTGGGAATTGGGATCGCGGCGATGATCTTGACCGATTTTCTCCGTGTAGAGAAGGATCAGCCGCTTGGACTCGGCAGTGGCGGGGGTGGGGGAGCTCCGCCTGCTCAAAGCACTGGATGGTTCGGCAGCGGAACAGAAAGCGATTCGGCAGCCCCTGCATTGGGAGGCTCACCTGCACCGGATATCATCGAGGAGTATGAAAACAACTACTCGACGCAGCTGCGGGAAATCCTCACAAGCGTCGTGGGAGTCGGAGAGGTAGAGGTCATGGTCAACCTGGAGTCGACACCGGAAATCATCATGGCAGAAAACCGCAACAACCGCTCTTCCACCAACCAGGAGATGGACAAAGACAGAGCGACGCGCAATCAGAACGATCAGACGAGAGATTCCGAAGTCGTCATCGTTCAGGGAGGCAAGCAAGATCAGCCTGTCATCGTTAAGACGGTGAAACCGCGCGTCAGAGGGGTCCTCGTTGTCGCGAAGGGCGCCGATAACATCCAGGTCAAGGCGTGGATTACCGAAGCCGTCCAAAAGGTTTTGGATGTTCCCGCCTACAAAATATCCATTTTGCCCAAAAAAGGGTAGGAGGTAATGCGAATGATTCTGCGCAAGCAAACTGTATGGTTGTTGACGATGCTGGCGGTAATGGTGGTATTGTCTGGGTATTACCTGGTGAAAGGTCCGCAAGACCAGATGCCGACCTCAGGCCAGCAGCAGGCGGTCGAAAAGCAGGAGCAAATCTCGGGTGTGTTAGTCGAGTCCAAACAGGTGGAGCAGCCGCCGCAAGCGACTCCGGTCAATGCTAAAAATGAAAAGCAGGTAGCATCCGGTCAACCGGCTGACACCCAAACGAAGCCAACGCCAGAGCAATCGGTAGGAAACGCTGTCGCTCCAGTGGCGGAGACATCGAGCGAGATCTTCCAAGGCTACAAAATGAAGCGGGAAGCACAGCTCCAGCAGCAAAAAGATGAACAGCTCGCCATTATCAGCAGCTCTGAGTCTTCCGCCCAAGCCGTAGCGGATGCGCGGACGAAATACGAACAGCTCTCCACGCAAGAAAACGCCACGACCAACATTGAAGAAATGCTGAAGGCAAACGGCTATCAGGATGCAGTCGTCTTCGTGCAAAATGACAAAGTTACGGTCATCGTGCAAAAAGATAAGCTGAGTGCGAACGAAGCGGTGGATATCATCGCACAAGTGAAGCAGCAATTGAATGTTCCAGCAACCAACGTAACCGTCCAATACAAGACGACATAAGGCCCGAAGCAACATCTGAGTGGATAAGATTGCCGTTATAAGGATAGGAAGAAACGGGCATGATGGTAAGGATTTCCTCACTTCTTCTCAGAAGGAAGCGGGGAAATCCTTTCTTGACGTGATATGGGCTAGAGGCTACCATGGATTTATGCTTTGCTCTTGATACATATATAGCCACCCGGGAACATCTAACGAAACGAAGGAGTGCTCATTCGTGTTGAAAATTCATGAAATCCGAGAAATTATTAAGCTGATTGATCAATCTTCCATTAATGAATTTAAGCTGGAGACAGAAGGCGCAAAAGTAACGCTGAGAAAGTCTGCCGGTACTGAAACAGTGGTCGTATCTCAGCCTGTTGTACAGGCTCCAGTAGCAGCGCCAGTTGCAGTTGCACCTGTAGCGGCAGCACCGGCAGCAGCGCCAGTGGCTGCTGAAGCTCCGAAAGCTGCTCCTGCAGCGCCGGCTTCTGACGATGCCAACCTGCACAAGATCGTATCTCCGATGGTAGGTACTTTCTACAGCGCACCAGAACCGGGCAAGCCGGCTTACGTACAAGCGGGCGACAAAGTGAATGCGAGCAAAGTCGTTTGCATCGTGGAAGCGATGAAGCTGTTCAACGAGATCGAAGCAGAAGTAAACGGCGAGATCGTAAAGGTTCTCGTCGAAGATGGACAATTGGTTGAATACGGTCAGCCGTTGTTTTTGGTGAAGCCAGAATAAGGTGGGGGAGAGCGAAATGTTTCAGAAAGTATTGATTGCCAACCGCGGGGAAATTGCTGTGCGGGTCATCCGTGCGTGCCGCGAGCTGGGCATTCGTACGGTCGCTGTCTACTCCGAAGCGGATCGTGAAGCGCTTCATGTGAAAATGGCCGACGAAGCCTACTGTATTGGTCCGAAAGCATCCAAGGACAGCTATTTGAATATAGCAAACATCATGAGCGTAGCGACCAAGGTGGGCGCTGATGCCATCCATCCCGGTTATGGGTTTTTGGCGGAAAACGCTGACTTTGCCGAGATTTGTGCGGCTTGCAATATTACGTTCATCGGACCAGATCCGGATGCCATCGTGGGCATGGGAGATAAATCTACCGCCAAAGATACGATGAAAGCGGCAGGTGTACCGACTGTTCCGGGAACGGAAGGTCTGATCGAGGACGTCGCAGACGCCATCAAGACGGCAAAAGAAATTGGCTATCCCGTCATGGTAAAGGCTACAGCCGGTGGCGGCGGCCGCGGAATGCGCGTGGCTGTAGATGACGAAGATCTGGAAAAAGCGATCCGTCAAGCGCAGAACGAAGCAAAAACTGCGTTCGGCAACCCGGGTGTGTATCTCGAAAAATTCGTAGAAGGTCCACGCCACGTGGAAATTCAAGTGATGGCAGACAAGCATGGAAATGCCGTCTATCTGGGAGAGCGTGACTGCTCCATCCAGCGCCGTCACCAGAAGCTGATTGAAGAAGCCCCATCGCCTGCGCTCAGTGAGGAACTGCGCAAGCAAATGGGTGAGGCGGCTGTGGCGGCTGCCAAAGCGGTCAATTACCACGGCGCGGGAACGGTTGAATTCCTCCTGGACAAACACGGCAAGTTCTATTTCATGGAAATGAACACCCGCATTCAGGTGGAGCATCCCGTGACGGAGCTCGTAACGGGCTTTGACTTGATCAAGGAGCAGCTGACGGTAGCTGCCGGACAGCCGTTGTCCTTTACGCAAGAGGATATCGTGCTGGACGGTTGGGCGATCGAGTGCCGGATCAATGCGGAGAACCCAGCGAAAAACTTCATGCCGTCCCCGGGACGCATCACAGAGTACCTGGCGCCAGGTGGCTTTGGCGTTCGCGTGGATAGCGCTGCCTACTCCGGTTATTCCATTCCTCCTTATTACGATTCGATGATTGCCAAGCTGATCGTGTGGGGGAAAGACCGCAACGAGGCTATCGAGCGCATGAAACGTGCTCTCGGTGAGTTTGTCGTAGAAGGGATCACGACGACGATTCCGTTCCACCTGAAGGTGCTCGAGCATGAGGTGTTTGTGAGCGGTCAGTTCGATACGAAGTTCCTGGAAACGCATGAGCTGAACCTCGATGAGGAGTAAGACGCTCATTTGTAAAAAGACAGAGCGCTTGGTATAATGGAATACAAATCCAAAGGGAGGTGCGAAGCGTGGAAGAATTTTCTCCAGATTTAGATAGAACAGAACTTGGAAAGGTCCAGATCGCTCCCGAAGTCTTGGAAGTGATCGCCGGCATGGCTGCGTCCGAAGTCGAAGGAGTAGCACAGATGAGCGGCGGTTTCGTAGGGGAAATAGCGGAACGATTAGGCCGTAAAAATATTGCTCGCGGAGTACGCGTAGAAGTGGGCTCTCGTGAAGCAGCTGTGGATGTATCGATTATTGTAAAATACGGACACCGCATCCCGGATGTCGCTCGAAATATTCAAGATAGTGTGCGCAATGCGATCGAGAGCATGACAGGTCTCTCGGTGGTTGAAGTAAATGTACATATCGTAGATGTAGAGCTGAAAGCGGAAGAAAAAGCGCCTGCAGCTGCAACTGCTGTGGTGGAAGATTACCAGCGCGTGCGCTAACAAAGGCAACGGATGGATGCCCCCTACTTACAGGGGGCATTTTCCTCATAAACCTCTACGAAAGGTCTGTCAACCTTTGAACGAGCTATGTTTGATGGTAGACAAACATAGCTGAAGGAGAGATGCATGTGAACTTGTTCGACCGGTTTATCTTGACGATCTACAGTTTTGCGCTGATCATTGCCTCCTGCATCGCGATTGCGGCGACGAGCGGCTTGATTTCTCCGGAAGTTTTCCGCCCTTATGTGGAACAGATGCTCTCGGGAACCAATCTTGCTTATCTCATCGTTGCGATTATCTTCCTCGTTGTCAGCCTTCGCTTCTTTTTCAGTTCATTCCGCAGAACGAAGCCCAAAGTGGATCGCGGGATCCGTCAGCGCAGCGATTTGGGTGAAGTCAATATCACTATCCAGACGATCCAGACGATTGCAGAGCGTGCTGCGCGAAGAGTAAAAGGAGTGCGTGATATCAAGACCAATGTCAAGTCGTTGGAGAGCGGGAACATCATTACGATGCGCGTCTCTGTGGATGGCGAGACACCGTTGCCCGATCTGACGCAGAAGCTGCAGCAGGACGTCAAAGATCAGGTAGAAGGAATTGCAGGCGTCGTGATTTCCGAAGTGGCGGTAGTCGTGACGGAAGTGGCTCAGCAAGAGAACTATGCGGCACGCAGACGTGTGGAATAGAAGGTGAGAGCCATGATATGGGAGTTATTGTGGGAGCACAAGGGGAAGCTATTGGGGATACTCGCCGGATTTATTTTCGGGATCATCTACCTTCTCGTGGGCTTTTGGGATACACTGGTGTTTGTTGTCTTTATCGGTACCGGATATTATATCGGGCGAAAGCTGGATCATAAAGAAGACTTGCGGGAGATCCTGGATCGGATCTTGCCAGGCAAGTTTCGGTAACGGAGGTTACGGGAGGCGCTCCCGAACGCAAATTTAATTGTAGGGTGAATGGAATGAAGCGAAGAACAGCACGAGAAAAAGCAGTCCAATGTCTTTTCCAGATCGATATGGCAGAGGTTCCCGTGACGGAAGCAGTCGCTTTGGTCATGGAGGATTCCCAAGAGAATTCCCAGTTTTTGCGTTATCTGGTGGATGGCGTCATGAACAATCTGGATGCGATCGATGCCGAGATCAAAAAATACCTGCGCGGCTGGCAGCTGGAACGGATTGCGAATGTAGACCGCGCGATACTTCGTCTGGCTTTCTACGAGATCATGTTTGAAGCAGAGACACCTGACAAGGTCGTCATGAACGAAGCGATTGAAATTGCGAAGCTCTTTAGCGATGAGCAATCCCACCGCTACATCAACGGCGTTCTGTCCAGCTTCCTTCAGGCTCGTGAGACTGCACAGGCGTAAACAGGCAGGGGACCGGGGCATGACTAAGGTAATGTTGGGCATTGATACGAGCAATTACCGGACATCACTGTGCTTGGCTCAGGAAGACGGCCGAATTGTAGCAGAAGCAAAGCGCCTCCTGAAAGTGAAGGAGGGAAAGCGCGGACTGCAGCAATCCGAAGCCGTCTTTCAACATGTGATGAACTTGCCGGAATTAAGCGAGCAAATGAAGTGGACCGAATATGAGATCGAAGCGATTTGCGTCAGTGAAAAGCCGCGTCCGGTCGACAGCTCCTACATGCCTGTGTTCAAGGTAGGAGAAGGATTGGGGAAATCGCTCGCGACCTATTTGCGGGTACCATTGCATTTGACGACTCACCAGGAAGGACACATCGCCGCGGGCGAGTACACAGCTGAGAAAAGACCCAGTCAGGATCGATTCCTTGCGGTGCATCTTTCTGGCGGGACGAGTGAGCTGCTATTGTGTGAGCGACATGCTGCCGGGTACAGCATCGAAAAGGTCGGAGGGACCATCGATCTGCATGCGGGGCAATTGGTTGACCGCATCGGCGTAGCTTTGGGCCTCTCTTTTCCGGCGGGCCCGCAGCTGGAAGAGCTCGCCAAGGGAGCGGCGGGAGAGTTTCGGATTTCTTCATCCGTGGAAGGACTTACTTTCAGTTTCTCCGGCCCGGAAGCTTCGCTGCTTCGTACGATTCAGGCTGGCCAGATCAGTCCGGCTGAGATTGCACGCGCTACTGAGCAATGCATCGCCAATACGCTGGAAAAAGCATTGCGCCATGCGGTTGAGCAAGGCTTGCCAAAGGATATCCTGATTGTGGGAGGCGTAGCGGCAAACCAGTACATGCGTGAGCGATTGATCAAACGCCTGGAGCACCCGGCAGTGAAAGCCAAGCTGTACTTTTGTGATCCGGTTTACTCTGGGGACAATGCGTACGGAGTGGCGATGTTAGGGTGGATGAAGCAAAAGACGAACATTAAATAATAATGAACTTTTTATGATTCGGCTTTACAGGTCATCGTGAAATCGGTACACTAGTGGTATCGACGTTATGAAGGAGGCTTTTTCTCCATGGCTGCCATTATTGTTCAAGGAAAAGAAGTAGCGCAAAGCATTCGTGCCGAACTGGCAAATGAAGTGAGCGAACTGAAAAAACAAGGCGTTACGCCTGGTTTGACTGTCGTTTTAGTCGGGGATGACCCGGCTTCTCAATCGTATGTGAGAGGCAAGTCGAAAGGCTGTGAGGAAGTAGGTATTGCCTCTGAAGTGATCTTGAAGGATGCTTCCACGACAGAGGAAGAACTGCTGGCGATCATCCAACAATTGAACGAAAATCCGAACGTTAGTGGGATCTTGGTTCAACTGCCTCTGCCGAAGCATATCTCCGAGAGTGCGGTCATTGAGGCGATCCACCCGGATAAAGATGTAGATGGATTCCATCCGATCAGTGTCGGAAACATGGTGCTCGGCAATGAGACCTTCCTGCCATGCACTCCGCATGGGATTATCGAGCTGATCAAGCGGACGGGTACGGAAATCGCCGGGAAACACGCCGTCGTAATCGGTCGCAGCAACATCGTGGGCAAACCTGTCTCACTCCTGCTGCAGCAGGAAAATGCAACGGTTACCATGTGTCATTCCCGCACGCAAAACCTCGAGGAGTTTACTCGGAAAGCGGATATTCTCGTAGTAGCGACGGGACGCGCGCACATGATTGGCGCCCAGCACGTGAAGCCAGGGGCCGTCGTGATCGACGTCGGGGTAAACCGGATTGAAACCGGCAAGCTCGTGGGCGATGTCAAGTTCGACGAAGTGAAGGACGTCGCTAGCTTCTTGACGCCTGTTCCAGGTGGCGTAGGTCCGATGACAATCACGATGCTTCTCAAAAACACGGTTGCTGCAGCGCGCAAGCAGGCCAGCCGATAACCTGCTGACATGGAAATGGGTAAAGCGAACTACTTTATCCATTTCCTTTTTCATACATAAGAAACTTCGAAGAAAGAAGCAAGCCAGGTTTGCAAAGGAGGACGGCGAATGGCCATTCAGAATATCTTATCTGTCAGTGATCTCAATCGCTACATCAAGATGGTGCTCGAGAAGGACCCCCGCCTCCAGGATGTATGGGTGCGCGGAGAGATTTCCAACTTTACACACCATTCAAGCGGACATATGTACTTTACCCTCAAAGATAACCAATCGCGGATCAAGGTCGTGATGTTTGCCAGCTATAATCGTTTCCTGCGGTTTTTGCCCAAAGATGGCACCAAAGCAATCGTCCGTGGTTCCATTTCTGCCTTTGAACGGGACGGGGCCTATCAGCTTTACGCGAAAGAGATGCAGCCGGATGGACTGGGATCTCTTTATTTGGCTTTCGAGCAGCTTAAAGAAAAGCTTGCAGTGGAAGGGTTGTTTGCGGCAGAGCGAAAACGACCGCTTCCCCGTTTCCCGAAAAGAGTCGGCGTCGTTACCTCGCCGACGGGAGCTGCCATTCGTGATATTTGCACAACCATTCGCCGTAGGTATCCGCAGGCTGAGATTGTGCTTTCTCCTGCCGTCGTGCAGGGTGTCGAAGCACCGGCTTCCATTATTTCAGCCATTCGGATGATCAACTCCCAGCCGGACATCGATGTGTTGATCGTGGGGCGCGGGGGCGGCTCGATCGAGGAATTGTGGGCGTTCAACGATGAGCAGGTCGCGAGGGCGATTGCGGCTTCCATGATCCCTGTCATCTCTGCGGTGGGGCACGAAACGGATGTGACGATCGCGGATTTCGTAGCGGATGTGCGGGCCGCGACCCCAACGGCGGCAGCTGAGCTAGCCGTTCCGCACTACCTCGAGTGGGTAGAGAGAGTCCGTCAGTTTGATGCCCGGATACATCGAGCCGTCCACAACCGAATCACGGATCAACGAAAGCGCTTGACTCAATTGAGCCATTCGTACGCGATGCGCCAGCCGCAGCGTCGCCTGGAAGAGGCAGCCGAGCGCCTCGACCGTGCGCAGCTGCGGATGAAACAGTCGATGAAGCATCTGCTCACCCTGCGAAAAGAGCGCTATGATCGGCTTGCCGAGCGAATCAAGCGATATCGGTTGGCAGATCAGGTGGGGGAGCGCCGAAAACAAGTGCTGACGGTACGGGCGCGGCTCGATGATCGGATGCGCAGAAAATGGATGGAGAAGCAGCTGAGCTTTTCGTCAAAAGTCGCCCAGCTGGATGCGCTAAGCCCGCTGAAGGTCATGCAAAGAGGGTTTTCCCTCGTCTATGCCAATGGCCAGATTGTCAAATCCGTAGAGCAATTTGCGAGCGGTGATGAGCTCGTGGTACGATTAAGCGATGGAACCGCGACTGCACGCGTGGAACAGATCGATCGGGAGGAGAAGCACGATGGCTCGAAAGAAAGCAGACCAAGAGATTGATATGCAGTTTGAAGAAGCGATGAAACGGCTGGAAGTGGTCGTGATGAGGCTGGAAGAAGGCGACATCCCGCTGGAAGAGGCGATCACCCTTTATCAGGAAGGGGTCACCCTTTCCCGGATTTGCGGCCAAAAGCTCGATGCGATCGAAGCGAAAATCACCCAACTCGTGGAAGAAGACGGCATGCTGAAGCAAAAAGCTTTTCGCGTGGAAGGAGAAGCGTGATGGCTGTGGACACGTTTGATACATATCTGGCTGAAAAGACCGCCTATATCGAGGGTAAATTGACTCCTGCTCTCGAGCGGGAAGGCGTCCCGGCAGCTCTGTATGAATCGATGAAGTACTCCCTGATGGCGGGTGGCAAAAGGCTGCGCCCGATGCTTGTTCTGGCTGTGCTGGAAGCGATGGGCAAGCCGATAGAGCGAGGAGTTCCTTTTGCGGTGGCACTGGAGATGATCCATACCTATTCGCTTATTCACGACGATCTGCCAGCCATGGATGATGACGATCTGCGCCGGGGCAAACCGACCAATCATAAGGTATACGGGGAAGCAACTGCCATTCTTGCAGGGGATGCGCTGCTCACCCGTGCGTTTTCCCATATCGCCGAAGCGTATCGGGGACGCCTGGACGTTTCAGCTCACACGATCGTGAATCTGATCGCGGAGCTGGGCAAACGAGCGGGTGCAACGGGAATGGTTGGCGGTCAAATGGCTGATATCGAAGGGGAAAGCAAGTCCCTTGAGCTGCATGAACTGGAGTTTATCCATGAACACAAAACGGGGGATTTGTTGATCGCTGCCCTGCGTGGAGGCGGCTACTTGGCTGAAGCCAGTGAACAGCAAATGGAAAAGCTGACTCGTTACGGATATTGCATTGGACTGGCCTTCCAGATTCAGGACGATATTTTGAATGTAGAAGGTGACGCAGCCGAGCTGGGAAAAGCTGTCGGCAGCGATGCGGAGCGACAAAAGGCGACGTATCCGTCCATTTTGGGTCTTGCCGAGTCCAAAGCGCGGTTGGATGCACTTATCACCGAAGCAAAAGCGGCGCTCAAGGATGCGGGCTTTGCGCACTCCGCATTGAGTCCTTTGGCTGATTATGTTCGGGATCGCAAAAAATAGCACAGAACGAGAAAAGGCCCGAATGTGATTCGGGCTTTTTCCTATATGGTGCCGGATTGGAGCATGCGTAGCGGCACGCTAGTTATCAGCTGTGATGGTTTGGTTTCTGCCTGAATTCTTAGCCCGATACAGGGCTTGGTCTGCCAATTGAATCAACGCTTCAGCCGAAGTAGAGTGGGTGGGGCAGTGAGAGATCCCCAGGGAGACAGTAATGGTTTTCCCTACAGGATTCGAACGTTGTTCGAGGGTGTTGCGTATGCGCTCCGCCACCCAGTAAGCCTCTCTGGAGGAAGCGTGGGGGATGAGAGCGATGAATTCTTCTCCGCCGTACCGACAGCACACATCACCCGGCCTGATGGAGGAGGCGATGATATTCGCAAAATGCTTCAACACGTCGTCCCCAGCCTGATGACCGTAGGTGTCATTGATGGATTTAAACCTGTCTATATCCATCATGATAATGGAAAAGGAGGTTTCCTCCTCGAGCCATTTCTGCATGATTGCTTCAAGTGTTCTTCGATTTGTCAATCCGGTTAACGGATCCGTCATCGCTTCCAGTGTCAATTGATCGGTTTGTTTGGCAATCTCTCTGACGGCATAGCGTATGGCATCTGTCAGCAAATTTGCCTCTCTGTTCCAATGCCGCCCTCCTTCGGGGAGCTCCACCTTCTCCGTGCCGATTTTGCCCACGAGGTTGGCAAGTGAAACAAAAGGCTGTGCCAGACGGCGTGCTAACAGGATGACCACCAACATCAACAGTGCAAACGGAGTCAAGGTATACAAGAGAATAGCGAGAATTTGCGCGTTCAGTTGTTCGGTAATGACACGGATCGGCGACACGACGACGACCCCCCAACCGTTAGCAGGGACATTTACGTAACCCGCTAGCAGCTCTTCCCCTCTCAGGTTAACCGACTCTTCACGACCGTTTCTATGCTGCAGAAGCTTTTTGACAACCTGATTCTCACTGATATCCTCACCGATTCGATTTTTGTCGCGGTGGAACAGCACATGTCCGTTAGATCCTACGATGTAAAAATAGGAGCCTAGCTCGTCCAAAGGGTTGTTCGCGAAGATCATGTTCATTACGTTTTTTTCCTGGAGGTAAAGGGATCCTCCTATGTAACCGCGGTACATGCCGTTATGATCGTAAATGGGCTCGCTCATGAATACCATGAGCCGTCCAGAAGCAGTGGAAATGTAGGGTCTGGAGACGTACGGCTTTTTCAAGGTCAATGCGGCTCTCGCTTCTTCTGTCACGATATGCTTGCCACCTGTGCCGAGTGATTTCGGAGACACGCTGCGGATTAATCCCGTTTCATCCACCAAGGCAATGGAATTGAAGTAATTGCTGCTGTTGCGCAATAGCTCCAAGGTAGAGGAAATCTCTTCAGCAGGCATGGCGTTCATGTTGGTAAGGATGGAGGCGGAATAGCGCAGGCTGTTTTGCATGGAGATAAACAAAGAGTCGATGGTCTGACTCATCTTTACCGCGCTAGAGTAATTCAAGGTAAGTGTCGTGTCGATCAGTGATTTTTTTTTCGATTGGTAGGAGGCCATTAACAGAATCGTCAAAGTGAGTAAAACGGAAAGGGATACGAGTCCCGTCAAAAGTGTCGTCAAACTAATGTTTTGCCTTTGCTCATCTTTCTTTCTGGGTAGCACGGCGATCAAACAACCCCCTCAAGTTCCATAAATGCAATGCGGACAAAAATGATCAAAACTCTATCATTTTAATCCATTCATGGCATTTGATCTATATGTAAATAGCGAAATTTTCATAAGGAATATGAAAAAAAACAGTGCGCACCGGATAGCACCGTAGCACACTGTTTGATTTGGATATCTTTTTTTATAGTGCCTTGTCGTTCACGCTGTCGAGCCAAGCATGAATGTCACCTATTACGGACTGGACGCACCCATCTTCAAACGGAGAATAGAGCTTTGCGACTTTGACCAACTCCGTAAACGACTTGCTGCCGCCTTCACGACACAAGGTCAGGTAATCCTCCCAAGCCTGTTCGCGATTTTCCTGGGCACGCTTCCAGAATTGGAAGGCGCAAATTTGGGCCAATGTGTAGTCGATGTAATAGAACGGGTCGCGATAGATGTGGCCTTGCTGCTGCCAGAAGCCGCCTTCCTCGAGGAATTCATTTTCGTCGTAATTGCGATGAGGGAGGTATTTACGTTCAATTTGGCGCCATGTTTGTTTCCGCTCCGCGGGAGTCATCTCCGGATTTTCATAGATCGCATGCTGGAACTCGTCTACGGCCACCCCATACGGAATGAAGGTGAGCCCGCTTTCCAAGTGCGAGAATTTGTACTTCTCCGTATCCTCCTGAAAGAACAGCTCCATCCAGGGCCAGGTCAAAAACTCCATGCTCATGGAGTGAATTTCACAGGCTTCGTAAGTCGGGAAATGATACTCCGGGACTTCGAACCCGCGACTTACATATACCTGAAACGCGTGCCCTGCTTCGTGGGTCAGGACGTCAATGTCTCCAGAGGTGCCATTGAAATTCGCGAATATGTACGGCAGCTCGTATCGGCTGATGTATGTGCAGTAGCCCCCATTTGCTTTTCCCTTTTTACTGAGCAGGTCGAGGCAATCGTTTTCCAGCATGAAAGAGAAAAATTCATCCGTTTCCGATGAAAGCTCGGCATACATCTTTTTGCCGTTTTCGACGATCCACTCGGGGGACCCCTTTGGCGTCGGATTCCCTGTAGCGAAGTCGAAGCCCAGATCGTAGTACTTCATAACATCGACACCGATGCGCTCACGCTGCCGCTCTGCAAGCTTCGAAGCGACAGGAACGATGTGCTCGTAAACTTGCTTGCGGAAATTGGCTACGTGCTCCGCGCTGTAGTCGGTTCGATTGAGGCGCGCATAAGCCAGCTCCACGAAGTTAGAAAATCCGAGCTTCTCTGCAATCCGGGAGCGGACCTTGACCAAATCGTCGAAAATGCGGTCTAGCTCTTCCGAATGGGTTTTAAAAAATGCGTATTTCGCCTCGTGGGCGCGTTTGCGTGTCTCTCTGTCCTGTGAGCTCTGGAAGGGGATCAGCTGCGGGATCGTCCGCTCCTCGCCGTCAAACTGGATTTTAGCGGAAGCGATCAGTGCGACATACCGGCTGACCAGCTTGTTTTCTTCCTGCAGATCACCCACGACGTCTGGCGAAAAGGTCGTGAGGGTAGTATTGGCTATGCGAAAGAGCTGTGCTCCCCATTTTTCCTCAAGCTGAGGACGGAATCGGGAGTGGACGATCGCCTCGTAGTAACGGGAGATGAGTCCTTGGTACATGGGTCCTACTTCATCCCAATAATCCTGTTCCTCTTTGTAGGTAGGGTCCTCCGTATTGATGGTATGGCGGATCTGTGCGACTTCCCGTGCAGATTCCACTTCTTGACGCAGCTGGATCAGCTGTCCCATCACCTTGTCTTGCGCTTCAAAGCTTGCAGCTTCCTGGAAAGAAGCCAAAAGCTGGTCAAATCGCTGCTGCACTTGATCCATATCGACTCGTTCATAAGCTATTTGAGAAAACTTCATGGAGGCTCCACCTCACCTTCAAAATTTTCCGATCCATTATATTTTAATGTGTAAGAATTTGTTATTGCAATAAGTAAGCAAACAGAAGCTCGTTATTTTTTCCAGAAGCTGGGTGGCGGTTGCGAGTGCATTCATGGATATGGATGAAAAGTGGTGTTTTTGTATAGAAACCGTTATAATGAAGCAAGCGTAAACGAAGCGTGATATGTAGGCTCTGCCCAAAGGGGGAGCCGAGTTTTCCATGGGTTGGATTGGATTGCAGCACGCACAATCGCCGGAGAACGAACAGTGGAAAGTGAGGAATACCCATGCTGCTGACTACCATAAATGATCCTCAAGATTTGAAAAAGTGCTCACAGCCGCAGCTATATACGTTGGCAACAGAAATCCGCCAGTTTCTCGTAGAGAATCTGTCCAAAACAGGCGGCCATTTGGCTCCAAATCTCGGCGTGGTCGAGCTGACGCTGGCCCTGCACTATGCTTTTGAAAGCCCTAGGGACAAATTGATTTGGGACGTGGGCCATCAGGCGTATGTACATAAAATGTTGACGGGGCGCCGTGAGATGTTCCCGACTCTGCGTCAATACAAAGGATTGTGCGGGTTTCCAAAAATGATCGAAAGTCCTCATGACGTCTGGGAAACCGGGCACAGCAGTACATCTTTGTCTGCTGCGATGGGGATGGCAACGGCACGGGACCTGAAAAAAGAAAAAAATCACGTGGTTGCCGTGATCGGGGATGGAGCACTGACAGGCGGAATGGCGCTCGAAGCACTGAACCATATCGGTCATGAGCGCAAAAATGTGATTGTCGTACTGAATGACAATGAGATGTCAATCGCTCCAAATGTGGGGGCTTTGCATAACTATTTGGGCAAATTGCGTTCCACCGAGAATTATCAATGGGCCAAGGATGAGCTGGAGGGGCTTTTGAAATCCATCCCGGCGGTTGGCGGGAAATTGGCGAACATGGCCGAGCGCTTCAAGGACAGCATGAAGTATTTGCTGGTTTCCGGCGTTCTATTCGAAGAACTCGGATTTACGTACATCGGTCCGATTGATGGCCATGACATAGGTCTTCTGCTGGATACAATGAAGACAGCGAAGCAGACAAAAGGGCCAGTCCTGATTCATGCGATTACGAAAAAAGGAAAAGGGTATGCCCCGGCTGAAGCGGACTCTGTCAAATGGCACGGGATCGGCACCTATAAGATCGAGTCTGGAGATACACCGAAATCAGCGCCGACGTATACGTCCATCTTCGCTGATACGATGATGAAGCTGGCGAGTGAGGATCAGAGGATCGTAGCCGTTACGCCGGCAATGCCTGCAGGCTCCGGATTGATTCCATTCGGACAGAAATATCCAGATCGATTGTTTGACGTAGGTATTGCGGAGCAGCATGCTTGTACCTTTGCAGCGGGTCTGGCGACACAGGGCTTAAAGCCCGTCCTGGCCATTTACTCCACGTTTTTGCAGCGGGCATACGATCAGCTGATTCACGATGTAGCGCGTCAAAAGCTGAATGTCGTCTTTGCGGTGGACCGTGCGGGATTGGTTGGCGCGGACGGGGAGACTCATCAAGGGATGTACGATACGGCTTTCATGCGAATCATTCCCAACATGGTCATCATGGCTCCAAAAGACGAGAATGAGCTGCGTCACATGATGAAAACAGCAGCTGTGTACGAAGACGGCCCCATTTCCTACCGTTACCCGCGTTTGCCAGCACGGGGAGTGGAAATGGACGAAGATCTGAAGGTGCTCCCAATCGGTAAAGCGGAAATTGTGGAAGAGGGCAAGCACGTTGCCATCGTATCCTTTGGCCATATCTTCGAGGTTGCCGAGCAGGCAGCGAAACAGCTTCGTGCTGAAGGCTTCGAGCCAATGCTGATCAATGCACGCTTCTGCAAGCCGTTGGACGAAGAGCTGTTGCTGCGTCTCGCTCATGAAGGCTATCGGATCATTACCGTAGAGGAAGGTTCGGAGATGGGCGGCTTCGGCACCGCTGTACTCGAATGCTACAATCGTGCCGGCTGTGACGATGTGCATGTGGAAATGGTTGCCGTACCAGACTATTTTGTCGAGCACGGCAGTGTCAAAGAACAACGGCTAGAAGTAGGACTCACGGCAGAGGACATCGCTTCCCGCGTGCGCGCTTTGATGCCTTCGAAGGGCGTAGTGGAAGCATGAGCATACGAAAAGAACGCGTAGATGTCCTGCTCGTGGAGCGGGGCTTGTACGAAACGAGAGAAAAAGCAAAAGCGGCAGTGATGGCCGGGCTCGTGCAAGTGGCTGGCGAGCGGTGTGACAAGCCGGGAACCAAATTCCCGGAGGATGTCGCCATCACGGTCAAGGGCGAGGTCCATCCCTATGTCGGGCGGGGTGGACTCAAGCTGGAAAAAGCATTGCGGGTATTTGGGATCGACATGACGAATCGGGTCATGATGGATATCGGTGCATCCACCGGGGGATTTACGGACTGTGCCCTGCAGCATGGTGCGCGTCTCGTTTATGCGATCGACGTGGGCTACGGTCAATTGGCCTGGAGCCTGCGGCAGGACGAGCGGGTCGTCGTGATGGAGCGAACCAATTTCCGTCATCTGGATCCCGAAACGTTTGACCATGAGATGCCTGACTCGGCGTCCATCGATGTATCCTTCATATCCTTGCGTTTGATATTGCCGGTTTTGTACCGCTTTCTCAAGCAGGGGGGAGACGTGGTCGCTCTTGTGAAGCCGCAGTTTGAGGCAGGCAAGGAGAAGGTCGGGAAAAATGGCATTGTACGCGACCCAGAGACGCATCAAGCCGTTTTGACAGACATCGGCGAATTTGCACGAGGTCTTGGGTTCGCACTCAAAGGTTTGGATTTTTCCCCGATCACAGGGGGAGAAGGCAATATTGAATTCGTCATGCATGCTGCAAAAAGCGACGCGGGACTGGATTCGGAGGAGTGGCTGAAACTGGTAACTGAGGTAGTCGCTTCTGCTCACGCCGTGTTAAAATAAGGAAAGTTACAAAGCCTCGGGAGTTTTGTCCGAATCGAGGCTTTTTATTTATGCAAGAGAAGTTGTATACTTGTATAAAGGATTTCCAACCAACCAGTTTGGGGTGGACCATGTGAAGAAAATTGGAATCATAGCGAATAAAGGGAAACCAGAGGCCCGGATAGTTGCAAGAGAGCTTCTGTATTTGATCGAGGCGCGCGGTGCTCAGGTTTTTCTGGATGAAAACATCTCATCTGACCTGGGACGTGCCGAACTTGGAACGACAGTGGAAGACATCGGGAAGCATGCCGATCTGGTGTGTGTTCTCGGCGGAGACGGAACTCTCCTGGGGATTGCTCGCCAGCTGGCGGGACGCTCATTGCCGATACTGGGGATCAATCTGGGGACGCTGGGCTTTTTGTCGGAAGCAGAGCCAGAGGACTTGCCGCATGCAGTCGATAATCTTCTGTCAGGCAAATATGATATTGAAGAACGCACCATGCTGGAAGCCACTCTCGTCCGCAAAGAAGAGCAGTTGGGAACGTATACAGCGATGAATGACATCGGGATTGCGAAAGGCTCCTTCTGTCGGATCATACAGTGTGCCGTTTATTTGGACAATGCGTATATCGCTACCTTCAGTGGAGATGGCGTCATCGTTTCGACACCGACCGGATCGACTGCGTACTCCTTGTCGGCAGGTGGACCGATTGTAGCGCCCAATGTGGACATGCTATTACTGACACCGGTTGCCCCGCATTCCCTTACAGCGCGGCCGATGGTGCTTTCCGGTAATGAAGTGATCCGAGTCGACGTGGATGCTGTCCATCAGGAAATGGGCTTGTCGATCGACGGACAGTTCGGCTACAGGCTTGAGGGCGGCGATCAAATCTACATTAAGAAGTCGCCTCACGTAACTCCGCTGATCAAGTGGAGGACAGGTGGCTTTTTCGAAGCAATTCGCACGAAATTACAAGGGGAATGGGAGTAAATCATATGAACAAAGGGCAACGACATATCCGGATCAGGGACATCATCAGCAGTGTGGAGGTAGAGACCCAGGACGAGCTGGTGGAGCGTTTGCGTGCGGCCGGATTTAATGTGACGCAAGCAACCGTGTCCCGAGACATCAAGGAGTTGCACCTCGTAAAAGTGCCGCTGCCAGACGGAAGGTACAAATACTCAGTTCCTACCGAGCAAAAGTTTAATCCTCTGCAAAAATTGAAACGCATGCTCGTCGATTCATTTATGAGCATCGACAAGGCGGATCACTTTATCGTATTGAAGACACTTTCGGGACATGCAAATGCGGTAGCCGAGCTGATTGATAACCTCCCGTGGGAAGAAATCATGGGCACGATCAGCGGGGACAACACGATCCTCATCATTTGCCGTTCCAAGGAAAATACCGATGAAGTGACAAAGCGCTTAATGGAAATGCTGTAAAGGTGGTCGCTTGCCATGTTAGTAGAACTCTCCATTCGTAATTTTGCCATCATCAAATCGGTTACGGTTTCCTTTCAAAAGGGTTTGAATATCCTCACCGGTGAAACGGGTGCAGGGAAATCCATCATCATCGATGCACTAGGCCTGCTGCTCGGAGGCAGAGCGTCTGCTGACTTCGTTCGTTACGGCGAGGCGCGTGCCGAGGTCGAAGGGCTGTTTGAACTGCCAACGGGTCATCCGGCATTGGCGGTGTGCGAGAGCGTCGGTGTCCAAATCGAGCAGGACGGTATGCTGGTTGTGCGGAGGGATATCTCCAATCAGGGAAAAAGCATCATCCGGTTGAACGGACAGCTGGTGACCCTCGCGATGCTGAGGGAGCTGGGGCCTTGGCTGGTGACCGTGCACGGACAGCACGATACGCATATGCTGATGCAAGCGGACAAGCACATCAACTGGCTGGATGCCTATGGGGAGTCTGCTCTCGGGAGCGCGAAGGCCGAGTACACCAATCTGTACACGGCATTCCGCAAAACGAAGCAGGACTTGGATCGAATGGCTCGCAATGAGCGGGAGCTGGTGCAGCGAATCGATCTTTTGCAATACCAGTTGAATGAGATCGAATCAGCGGCGCTCGCGCCAGGCGAAGACGAAAAGCTGCAGCAGCAGCGCAAAAAGTGGATGAACATTGAGAAGGTTTATTCATCGATCCAGGATGCGTATCGCTCCTTGTACGGGGATCAGAGGGGGATGGATTGGCTGGGTCACGCCATGGGTGAGCTGGAGCGCGTGGCGGGGTACGAGGAACAGCTGACACCGATTCTGGAAACGGTGCAAAGCGCGTATTACCAGATCGAAGACGTCGTTCACCAGCTGCGGCAGCTGTCCTATCAGATGGACTTCGAACCGGCCCAGCTGGCGGAGGTCGAGAGCCGTCTGGATCAGATCCAGTCGCTGAAGCGCAAATACGGAAAAAGCGTAGATGATATACTCGAGTACGCCGCGACCATCTCAGATGAGCTGGATGAAATGCATCACTACGAGGACCGGTTGCAGCAGGTTCAGGAACGACTCGCGGAGCTTGCGGCCGATTTGGCTGTCGAAGCGCTCGAATTGTCTGTGATCCGTCAGGAATGCGCACAAAAGCTGGCGGTGGAAATCGAGCAGCAGCTCAAGGAGCTTCATATGGAACGTGCCCGCTTCGCCATTGATGTCAGACAAACTCCGGATGACGACGGGGTCGAGATTGAAGGCATCAAACGGCACGTGGACGCGAACGGGATGGATCAGATTGAGTTTCTCATCTCCCCCAATCCAGGCGAGCCGCTTCGTCCGTTAGCCAAGATCGCTTCTGGCGGTGAGCTCTCTCGGGTCATGCTCGCGATCAAGACGATCCTCGCGGGAACAGACCAGGTGGAGACGCTCATTTTTGACGAGGTAGACACAGGGGTGAGCGGCAGAGCCGCACAGGCAATCGCGGAAAAGCTGGCGCGTGTCGCCGGGAAACGCCAAGTGCTGTGCATTACCCATTTGCCACAGGTAGCTTCGATGGCAGACGCCCATTTCCTCATCAAAAAAGAAATGAGCGAGTACGAGACCATGACCATCGTCACCAGGCTGTCTGAGGACGAACGTGTCATTGAGCTTGCACGCATGCTGAGCGGCGCAGAAGTCACGGCGAAAACAGAAGAACATGCCAGAGAAATGATTTTGCTCGGGCGCGAAAGAAAGACTGTCAACTGATCCATGTTGGCAGTCTTTTTTTCCTGACATAATCCGCTTCCTTGGAGGCAACATTAAAGGTACACAAGGTGGAGGTGTCACATAGGTGTAGGTAGGGAACGGTAGGAGTGATTGCTGGTGATCCGACAGAACAAAAGAAAATGGATGGGAAGTTTCCTTCTCCTCATCACGGCCCTAGTCGTGAGTTCCACCCCGTTCCGCGATCTGTCATCCTTTCCCCATGAACTTCGCATGATGGAAGGGAGCCTCGAACAGTTGCGCGTCTCCGTGCCAGTAATGGGCACTCTTGTCAACAGCAACCCCGACATTTTGCACGTCAATGGGACGCAGGCGCGTGAAGTGTCCGTTGATCTGAGCAAGCCAATGTCCGTCGAGCCTCGTCGGGCTGGCGAAGCAAGGCTGCAGGTGAAATGGCGAAACATCCCGCTGACAGCAGTAAAAGTCAATGTACTGCCCGATTTGCGCATTTATCCGGGCGGTCAATCCATTGGCGTGAAGCTGCAGACAGCTGGTGTCCTCGTCGTCGGTCACCATCTGGTGGACGATGGTAAGACCAAGTACTCACCTGGTGAGCAGTCTGGGGTACATGTGGGAGACACAATTGTCAAAATGAATGATTTGTACATTAACGACATGAATGATGTAAAGCGGATGATCAATGAGGCAGGAAAGAAAAATCACCCGGTTCAACTCCTCGTCGTACGCGGAAAAGAAAAGCTGAATCTCACGCTGCATCCCGCCAAAGACAAAAAAGACAACGAATTCCGGATGGGCTTGTACATTCGTGACTCTGCCGCTGGGGTAGGCACGCTCACCTTTTATGATCCCCAGTCCAAAGCATATGGTGCACTGGGACACGTGATTTCCGATGTGGATACGGGTCAGGCGATCGTCGTCGGAGATGGGCAGATCGTGCAAGCAAGCGTGACATCCATTGAAAAAGGTCAGAGTGGAAATCCGGGTGAAAAGTTTGCCCGTTTCTACAATGAAAGTGAAGTTCTGGGGAATATCACGAAAAACACGCCATTTGGCATTTTCGGCAAGATGAAGGATGAACCAAAACGAAGCTTCTATGACGAGCCGCTGCCGGTGGCGCTCGCCGAACAGGTAGAGGAAGGTCCGGCAAAAATATTGACTGTGGTGAATGGGCAAAAAGTCGAGGAATTCGATATCGAAATTGCCAATGTCATCAAGCAGCACTTTCCTGCCACAAAAGGCATGATCATTAAAGTGACGGACAAACGTCTCCTGGAAAAAACGGGCGGGATTGTTCAAGGAATGAGTGGCAGCCCGATCATCCAGAAAGGGAAAATCGTCGGAGCTGTCACCCATGTTTTTGTCAATGATCCAACGTCTGGTTATGGTTGTTACATCGAATGGATGCTGCAGGACGCCGGAGTAAACGTCCGCAAGAATCCTGATTCGCAGTCAAAATCAAACACGGACACTGCAGCCTGAAAAAGAGACGAGCCGTCACGCTACGATAAGCGAGGCGGCTTTTTCATTCATTCCCATCAGGCATCTGACAAATGGACGTATTCTTTGTCGAAATATCACTTAAATCATTCAATCTTTCGTCATTGGCAGGAAAGGGTTTCGGTTTGTCGAATTGGTTTAGAAGTGAAAAGAATGGCTTGGACTGATCCTTTTAGATTATAGACCTCTGAGATGCCACCTTCTTTCCAAAAGATCGTCCATTGTTAGGAGGAACGACTTTGAGCAAGATTGAAGTGTTGTTGGCAGATGATAACCGCGAATTTGTAAACCTGTTGGAAGAGTACATTAGTAGCCAGTATGACATGAATGTCGTAGGCGTAGCGTACAACGGTAACGAAGTAGTTCGACTGCTCCAAGAACGTGTGCCCGATGTTCTGATTTTGGATATTATTATGCCGCATTTGGATGGATTGGCTGTTTTGGAACAAATCCAGGCCATGCGTCTTTCTCCGCAACCCAAAATTATTATGTTGACTGCATTCGGACAGGAAGAAATCACGAAAAAAGCGGTAGAACTGGGTGCTGCCTACTACATCCTCAAGCCGTTTGACATGGAGGTACTGGCACAGCGCATTCGTCAAATGATTTCGACCAAGCCTGCTTCCAATTTTGTTTCGTCAGTGAAGCAGCAAGCTCCTCTGGCAGTGAGAGGACGTAATCTGGACGCAAGCATCACCAGCATTATCCATGAAATTGGTGTTCCAGCACATATCAAGGGTTATTTGTATTTGCGTGAAGCGATTACCATGGTGTACAACGATGTGGAGCTCCTCGGTTCGATCACCAAAGTCCTGTACCCGGACATCGCGAAAAAGTTCAACACAACAGCCAGCCGCGTAGAGCGCGCCATTCGCCATGCGATCGAGGTGGCTTGGTCCCGCGGGAATCTGGATTCCATCTCCAGCTTGTTTGGCTACACGATCTCCAATACCAAGGCGAAGCCGACCAACTCCGAATTCATCGCGATGGTGGCGGACAAGCTGCGGATTGAAGCGAAGATCAGTTAATTCCTGTCTTCGTAATAGCGCTAATTTGCTGCGATGCATGTGACTACCCTGTTTTTGGTTACGACCACCAAGGACAGGGTACTTTTATTTCCTGAAAGGAAGCTCACATCGTAGGCATGATAGAGAGCAGATTCTTTCATGAAAATGTCGCAAACGCTTGAACGACCAGGATATACATGTAAAATAGAGGAGAAACTATTCTGAGTGAGGCAGGTGTGTAATTGATGCGCAACCTAGATGAGATTCTCGCATTCAACCGTCAATTTGTGGAGAATAAAGAATATGAAAAATACCAGACAACCAAATTTCCTGATAAACGGTTAGTTGTCCTTTCTTGTATGGATACGCGTTTAGAGGAGCTCCTACCGAAAGCGATGAATATGAGAAACGGGGACATCAAGCATGTAAAAAGTGCGGGTGCGATCGTCTCCCACCCGTTTGGCAGTATCATGCGCAGTATTTTGGTGGCAATCTATGAGCTCAATGCAGCGGAAGTCATGGTGGTCGGACACTACGATTGCGGGATGAGTGCCATGGACAGCAGCCGTACGATGCAGAAAATGATGGAACAAGGCGTATCTCCTCAAACGTTCTCGACTTTGCAGCACGCTGGCATCAATCTGAATCAGTGGCTGCGCGGATTTGATTGTGTAGATGACAGTGTCAAAAACAGCGTCGAAACGATCAAAAACCATCCGCTGCTGCCGGAAAGCGTGGCTGTCCACGGATTGCTGATCGACCCTGCGACCGGCAGACTCGACGTGGTCGTCAACGGATACGATCAAGCGTAGTGGATGGGAGATCCAAAGGTCACAACGATTTCTCGAAAGACATTACTGCATAAGTGGTTCCAAGCGGCCCTCAGACTTCTCGGCCTTGGAGCGGTTGCCTGCTTGTACAGCTATGGCTGGGAACGAAAGTGGATCGAAGTCACGCAAGTTCCCATTGAAGTGCCGAGTCTTCCCGAAACGTTCAAAGGTATGAAGCTGGTGCATTTCAGCGACCTTCATCTGGGCCATTACTGCGAGCCTGAGGACGTCAGGCATGTAGTCGAACTCATCATGCAGGAGCGTCCGGATATGATCTGCTTTACAGGCGATCTGGTGGATGAGAGCACACGCTACCTATCTGCTGTCGTCCCGATTCTTCGGCAGCTGCGAGCTCCTTTTGGCAAATACGCCGTTCTGGGCAATCACGACTATCGCATGCGGGAGCAGCATGTCGTGCGTGACGCACTGTCCAGCAGTGGATTCGAGGTCCTGGACAATCGGCATATTCGAGTGGAGAAACAAGGCAGCGCTCTTTGTGTCGCAGGTGTGGATGACGTGTTGTTTGGTGTACCTGACTTGACACGGGCGGTCGCAGAGATTCCTGCAGGGGATACCGTCATTCTGCTCGCACACGAGCCGGATTTCGCTCAGGAGGCAGCGGCTTTCCCAATTCATTTGCAATTATCCGGTCACAGTCACGGAGGGCAGGTCCGACTCCCGTTGATTGGACCGATATTGACGCCCAAGCTTTCGCAAAAATACGTGCAAGGCTTGTACCGGGTAGAGAAAAAGGACATGCAAGTGTACACAACGAGAGGGATTGGCACGACCATCCTTCCGATCCGGTTCCTTTGCAGACCGGAAGTAACCGTGCTTACCTTGCGTTAATACGCTTCTTTCATCCAGTGGACGAATTGCTGAAAAGCTTCGTCCTCTTTTTTTGGATGCAAATAGGCGATCAATGTGGGGCGCAGGAGCTGTCCGTCAGCGATGTCGTGGGCAACAAGGGTTCCAGTTGCGATCTCCTCCCGAACGGTTCGCTCGGGCAGCATGGTGATCCCGAGCCGCTGCTCCACCATTTTTTTGACGGCGCTAAAGCTGTCCAGCTCCATGATGACATTTGGGAAGACGCCATGCTGAGCGAGAAAGTGATCGATGCGCTGGCGATAAGGTGCCGTATGGTTGCCAAAGAGGATCATTTCTTCCGTACCCCATTCTGGAAAACCGGGGAAGCCTTCTGCCCATGGATGCTCAGGCGCAGTGACCAACAGGATGCGATCGCTCGGCAAAAACTCCTGGTAAATATGCGGGTGATACATCTCGCTTCCGAGAAAGGCAATATCGGCTGTCCCCGTCAGCAAGGCATTGAGGGACTCTTCATATAAGGTCGAACGCACGTAACAGGTAAACTGCGGGTTGGCCTGACGATACTTCCCAATCAACCGGGGCAGCTCATACGCAATGAAAGCCTTGCCTGCCACGATGTTCATGGATTGACGCTGCTCTTTTTTCTCGGTAAACGAACGCATTTGTTCGACGATATTGGCGGCGATGGGAAGCAATCGGCGTCCTTCCGCTGTCAAGGAGACCCCGGACGCGGTGCGTACAAAGAGTGTAGTAGCAATTTGGCGTTCCAGCTGCTTGAGTCGGTGCGTAACGGTTGACTGCGCGAGAAACAAAGCCTGCGCCGCCCGGTTGATCGATCCATGACGAGCGATGGTTAAAAACACTTCAAGACTCTCTTTATCCATGTAAGCTGCTCCTTAGCAATTTGTTCGATATCTTGTTAGCAACATTCTATAACAAGGCAGGTGATTTTTGGAATAAGATAGTGGCAGGAGGTGTTCTTCATGGTAAAAAAGGATGAAGTCAAAAAGGCGGTTCAAGAACAATTCGGAAGAAACGCCGAGCAATACGTCCAAAGCCAGACGCATGCGAAAGGCGATGACTTGGATCTGTTGGTGCCTTGGATGCAGCCTCAAAAAAATTGGACGGTTCTCGATATTGCGACTGGCGGCGGGCATGTAGCCAGAAAGCTGGCACCCCATGTGGGCCTCGTAGTGGCGACGGATCTGACGCGTCCCATGCTGGAGGCAGCCAGCCGGGCGAATCGCGAACAAGATGTCGATGGCATTCTTTACGTGCAGGCCGATGCAGAAGCACTGCCATTCCTCGATGAAGCGTTTGACGCTGTAACGTGTCGAATTGCTGCTCACCACTTCCCGGATCCGGATGCCTTTGTCCGTGAAGTGAGTCGCGTGCTGAGACCAGGGGGAAGCTTTCTCCTGATTGATAATGTGGCCCCTGATGATCCTGATCTGGCCGCATTTATGAATAAAATTGAAAAGCTGCGCGATCCAAGCCACGTGCGCTGTCTATCGCCGGGCGAATGGCGAAGCCTCATGGAGAAGCATGGGTTGGCTGGCAGGATGCAGCGGCATCGCATGAAAAAATTCGACTTTCCGCAATGGGCGAAACGAACCTCAGAGTCATTGCAGCAAGAAGAAGCGGTCGAAAATGAGCTGCTGCAGGCAACGGAACAGCAAAAAGCCTATCTGGAAATGGCAGTGGAAAATGGCAGAGTACGCACTCATCAGATTGAAGAATGGATGGTGCTTTATCAAAAAACGAGAGGAGATCATTGAGATGGGTAACGCATTTGAATGGATGGGCATTGATCACGTGCAACTGGCGGCTCCAGCTGGCTGCGAGGAAGAAGCACGACGATTTTTTGGGGATTTGCTCGGAATGACAGAGGTCCCTAAACCGGAAAAACTGAAAGTGCGCGGGGGCGTGTGGTTTCAATGCGGCCCGCAGATGATTCACATTGGCGTAGAAGCAGCCTTTCAGCCAGCTAAAAAGGCTCATCCAGCTTTCTTGGTTCACCAGATTGAGGGATTGATGAAACACCTGGAGGAGAAGGGAGTCGCGATCCGAATCGACGAAGAAATCCCAGGCTTGATCCGCTTTTTCGCAGAGGATCCGTTTGGCAACCGATTGGAATTTATGGAGGCGAAGTGAAATGGGGATTGATTTTCATGCGGAAGAAAATCAAGGCGCGTACATAGGAAGAGCAGCGGATGAAACCTGGCTCCAAGCTATGCGTTCCCTCGTCAATCCAAAAGGAAAAAAAGTAATGGACATCGGCTGTGGAGGAGGGATCTATTGCAAAGCGTGGGTAGAGCTGGGGGCTGAATCCGTGATCGGTGCGGATTTTTCCGAAGTCATGCTCAAGGCTGCGTGGGAAAATTGCCGGGGTGACGAGCGAATCAAGTTTATCCGCCGAGCAGCGCACGCTACCGGGCTGCCTGCGGGCAGTGCCGATATCGTCTTTGCACGTGCACTGATCCATCATCTGCCTGAGCTCGACCCATTTTTTGAAGAAGCTTTTCGCCTGCTGTCTCCAGGGGGGATCCTTATCGTGCAGGACCGTACCATGAAGGATGTTCTGATGCCGGCTTCCCCCAGCCACTTCAGAGGATATTTTCTGGAAAAATTCCCACAGCTGCTAGCCAAGGAATCGCGAAGAAGGCCAGAGGATGAGAGCGTGCGGGAAACGATGCGAAAAAACGGATTTGTCCAGGTTGACACCCGCGCCTTGTGGGAAGTCAGGCGCACCTATGAGGCGTGGTCCGAACTGGAAACCGATCTGCTGGCGAGGACAGGGCGCTCCATTTTGCATGAGCTGTCGGATGAAGAGCTGCAGCAGCTTGTGGAGCATATCGGAGAAAAGGTTTCCCATCAACAAAACATAGAGGAGCAAGATCACTGGACAATTTGGATAGGAGTGAAAGGTTGAGGCAAACTAGGGAAGCAATCATGAACCTAATTGTGAAATCGTCTGTCACAAATTTGGATATGCTTGTTTCATAATTGGCAAAGCTATATAATGGAATTGCCATTGTATTCCGGTTTGCGTCATCTTGGTAAAGGAGTTGTCGACCTTATGAAAGTGATTCTGTTTGATTTCCTCATGTTTATTTTCACGTTTTTTATCGCTTGGGGCTGTGTGAGCTCTTTCAAAGCGAAAAACAAGTTTGCAATCGGTTTCGGGATTATCTCTTTGCTGGTATTCCTTTTTGCCGATGGACTGATCATTTACTACGCAACCAAAGCGACTGCGTAGAAGCAAACAAAGAATGGAAGTCTGAAGAGAGGGTGCGCGAGATGCGCAGCCTCTTTTTCGTGTTTTACGCATGGGCCGAGGAAATTTTTAGCATACTAAAGGCGGAGGTGAAGCGGGTGATCAAGCGAAAAAAAACGGGCGCCTTTACGTACACGTCTGTGATCATGGCGGATCACAAGACCAAATTGCTCTGCAAACGGCTTCACTCCGACCATATTGCGCTCATCGATCATCCCGATGTCGATGAGATGGCTGCTAGATCGTTGCAGGATGCGGGCGTATCAGTCGTCATTAATCTCTCACCCTATATGACGGGTAAATATCCGGCAGAAGGGGCGCGCAAACTTTTACAGGACGGGATCAAGCTCTTCGAAGTCCCGCTAAGGCTCTATGACGTTACACTGATTGAACAACTCGATGGCTGCCAGGCCAGGATTGAAGACGATCAGCTGATCATTCACGCTGGGCAGGGAGAATGCCAAAGCATTCCCCTTGAGGCAGTCACCGAAGAACATATACAGGCCAAGTGGCTGGAGGCCAACCGATCTCTCGACGAGACGCTCTCACGCTTTATCGATAATACCCTTCAGTATGCCGGACGCGAGAAGGATCTTTTTTTAAAGCCGCTCTGCCGCCTTCCCTTGCGCACCCGCATGGATGATCGGCATGTCGTGGTTGTCGTCCGCGGGAAGCATTATCGCGAAGATTTACAGACATTGCATGCGTACATACGCGAGTACCGCCCTGTACTGATAGGGGTGGATGGCGGAGCGGATGCCCTCATGCAAGCGGGGTATATCCCTGATTTAATCGTCGGAGACATGGACAGCGTTTCTGACAAGGCCTTGCTATGTGGTGCGGAGATTGTCGTCCACGCCTTTGCGGATGGGCGAGCCCCCGGGCAATGCAGGGTGCAGGAGCTCGGCGTACCTTATCATCTTCTCCCTGCCCCAGGGACCAGTGAAGATGTCGCGATGCTGCTGGCCTATGAAGAACAAGCCGAGCTGATTGTCACGATCGGCACGCACACCAATATGATCGATTTTCTGGAAAAAGGGCGAAAAGGGATGGCGAGCACGCTGATAGTCCGAACCAAAATCGGCACAAAGCTGATCGATGCCAAAGGAGTCAACCAGCTATATCAACCACGCTGGTCGTGGAAGCTATGGGGCTGGTGCCTGGCCGCCATGCTGACTCCTGTGGGAGCTGCGCTGGTGATCA
Source organism: Brevibacillus choshinensis (assembly GCF_016811915.1). Taxonomy (NCBI): domain Bacteria; kingdom Bacillati; phylum Bacillota; class Bacilli; order Caryophanales; family Paenibacillaceae; genus Brevibacillus; species Brevibacillus choshinensis. Next base: position 2,389,079 of record NZ_CP069127.1, read on the forward strand.
ATCCCGTAGCCCGTCATGCTGCCCAAATGCTGTGGACGCAATGGCGTACTTGGGCCTATTAGGGAGGCGGATGTATGATTCCTTTTCGTTATCACCTCTTATCACTTGCAGCTGTCTTTTGCGCAATGGGGGTAGGGATCCTCTTGGGAGGCATGGCTGGGCATTCCTGGTTCACGGTCGGCGAACAGGAAGTGCTGGCAAAGATGGAGGCAAAATATGATAGGGCCCTGAAAAGCAACAATGAGCTCAAGCAGCAAATGAGTCGTTTGCTCATGGAAGTCGAGCGCAGCAATGAGGAAGTGATACACCTCATGGCGATGCGTTACTCACAGGACCTGTCCGGAAGCAGGGTGTTTGTCTGGAACCAGCCTGGTCTTCAGCCTGATTCCATCACGCGCCTGCTGCGATCTGTCGGCGTGGATGTGATTCCGTACCAGGAGGGAGACTCACTGGAAAATGGACTGCTCCTGGTGTTCGCTCGCAACGAACCAGCTTGGCTGTCTGAATTGCCGTCTCCCCGTCGCTGGGTGCAAATCGAGCAGATGCCTGATTCACCTGCCAAACAGTGGGCTCTTCTGGAAAAAGTGCAGAAAATGTTGACGGAAATGAGGGTGGAGCATGAAAAAAGTTAGTGTGGTCATCCCGGCCTACAACGAAGGTGATGCAATCGGGGCTACACTGCGTGCCATACGGGAACGATTTTTTTGTCAGGAGCTCATTGTTGTCGATGATGGGAGTGTGGATGGGACGGGAGAGTTGGCCAAGAAATGGGCTGACCTCGTAGTGCGTTTTCCGGTAAACCGCGGGAAAGGAACGGCTTTGCAAACAGGCTGGCAGCTGGCAAAAGGCGATGTGGTCATGCTCTTGGACGGAGACCTGCGTGAGAGTGCAGCCGAGGCCGCTCACTTGCTGTCGCCTGTGCTAAAGGATGAGTGCGATATGGCTGTAGCTGTCCTCCCGCCTCCTCGGTTACAAGCAGGAATGGGGCTGGCAAAGGGACTTGCTCATCACGGCATCCGCATGCTGACCGGATTTGAGGCGGCTGCTCCTTTGTCGGGTCAGCGAGCCATTCGCAGAGAAATCCTTCAGCAGATGGGCAAGCTCGATAAAGGCTTTGGAGTTGAGGTGGGCCTGACTGTCGATGCTCTCCGAGCCGGGTACCGCGTTCAGGAGATACCCGTGTCATTTTCGCATCGCGAGACGGGAAACGACTGGCCAGGCTACTGTCATCGCGGAAAGGAATTCGTCGCGATCAGCCGTACGCTGTGCCGGAAATGGTGGGAGGGAAATCGATGGAGCCGCAATGGCTAGTAGCAGCTGCGATTGGACTCGTCACGCCAGTAATGCTTCATCGCCCGTTATTTGCCTACGCTCGGAAGAAGCTGAGTAGGCGTGGGATGCGTCGGTTGAATTATCGAGGGCTTGAAGTGGTAACGGGGGAGGAGTCATTCTCGTCGCTTCGTCCATCATTGCGATGCTCTTCATGCTGGGATATGTCATTGCCGCATCGTCTGACGGGAAGGAAGGAATGCTGCTCGGGGCAGGACTCTTGGCGACAGCCCTTTGGGATGGCAGGATGATTGCTCGACAGATCAGCAGACCAAAGGGTTTCGAGGTCACTTTGGGACGCTGTGGAAGGAGCGGAGAATCACCAGTGGAATGCGGAAAGTCTGGGGAGGGGGAAGCACCGCGGTCGTCATTGCATGGGGGCTCGGGGTTTCCGATGTTTGGTCGGGGATGCTTGCTGCCTGTTTGCTGGCAATCTCCCCCAACCTGCTTAATCTGTTTGACCTGCGACCCGTGAGAGCCATCAAAGTGTATTGGCTGCTCCTGTCCCTGGCGATGGTCATCGGGTGTTGCACAGGAGGAGTATCCAGCAGCTATGTCCACGTGCTTTGGCAGCTGCCCGTGCTGGTAGCGACGTGCCTGTTTTTTCGGCACGATGCCGGCGGGCGCATCATGCTGGGGGATACGGGGGCAAACGCATTGGGGTTTTGCGCCGGGTACATGTTTGTCGTCAGCGCGCCTGTGGGCGCTCAGGCACTCCTGCTTCTGGTATTCATCCTCTTGCACATCGTAGCGGAATTCTTCTCGATTTCGAGTTTGATTGAAAAGCATGGCTGGCTGGAGCGCATCGACAGGTGGGGGCGACCGGCAGAGCCGAAATGAAAAAGAAGAACCAGGCTGAAATCCTGCCTGGTTACTCGTCTTCGTCTGTCTCTGGAATCATGAATCGCGGTTGTACCCGATTCTTTTTTCGTTCATGATGCAAAATGAATCCTGCAATAAAAAGGACGGGGATGGCAAAGCAGAGGATGCCGAGCACGAGCTTTCCCCATAAAAAGCCGATCTCCGAGGATATGGAGTAGAAGAAGGCATCTCGGATTAATTTAATGCCGTACATGGCGATGGCTGCTGGAATCACCATGATCAGAAGGGCGATGACTTTCTGTACAACCAAGGGTGTTTCACACCTTTCTATCTCATCCCATTCATCATAGCGAAAGCAATCCGGCTTGTCCATAAGCGACCTGCACACGAGCGAGCGCACGCTAGGCAACTACGCCTGTCCATCCCTGAACCATTGGAGTACAATGGTAACGAGTATGATTGTTAAAAGTGAGGGGGCACACATGCACAAGCTGCTCATCGTTGGTGCCGGACGTGGCGGAACAGCACTCCTGCGCATGCTGAACCAAATGGAGCGCATCGAGATCGTAGCCGTAGTAGATCACCGAACCGACGCCCCAGGTCTTGAACTGGCACGCTCATTCGGCATCAAGACCGATACCGATTATCGCCCTTATCTAAATGACGATCTGGATGTCATCCTGGAAGCGACAGGAGACTTGGGCGAGTATAAGCACTTGCGCCATTTGAAACAGGACAAGACCGTACTGATCCCAGGGACTTTTACCCGCATCGTGATGAAGCTGATCCGGGAGAGAGACAAGCTGATCGCAGTCATGACGCAAAATGAACGAGAGCGGGAAACCATGCTGGATTCCACTCACGATGCCATCATCGGGGTGAATCGGAGGGGCATCATCACCCTTTTCAACAAGGCAGCAGAGCGTTTGATGGGCATCGATGCCAGCAAAGTGTTGGATACGAAAGTAACGGAACGTATACCTAACACTCGGTTACATATCGTATTAGAGACGGGCACACCCGAATTGAATCAGGAGCAGATATTGCCCAATCAGACCCGCATCATTACCAATCGCGTCCCGGTTCGAAATGAGCGGGGAGAAGTGGTGGGCGCTGTCGCCATTTTCCGCGACATCACGGAGATCATGGCGCTCGCCGAGGAAGTGACAGACCTAAAAGAACTGCAGAGCATGCTGCAGGCCATCATCGATTCGTCCGATGAAGCGATCTCCGTCGTGGACAGGAACGGGAACGGCCTGTTGATCAATCCCGCCTATACGAGGCTCACGGGCTTGACGCCCGATGAGATTATCGGAAAGCCTGCTACCGTGGATATTTCCGAAGGCGAAAGCATGCACATGCAGGTACTGCGGACCAAAAAGCCAGTCCGGGGAGTGCCGATGAAGCTGGGCCTCAAACGCAAAGACGTCGTCGTAAACGTAGCACCAGTCATGGTTGACGGCGAGTTGAAAGGCAGTGTCGGGGTCATACACGACGTCTCCGAATTCAAGCGGCTGACCGAAGAACTGGAAAAAGCACGCCGCATTATTCGCACGCTGGAGGCGAAATATAGCTTTGCAGACATTATTGGGTACAGTGAGCCCATGCGTGCAGCCATGGATCAAGCACAGAAGGCAGCGTTGACCCCTGCTACCGTATTGCTTCGCGGTGAGTCCGGGACAGGTAAGGAACTGTTCGCACATGCGATTCATAATGCCAGTGAGCGCAAGTACAAGCAGTTCATCCGCGTCAACTGCGCCGCCATTTCCGAAAGCCTGCTGGAGAGCGAGCTGTTCGGTTACGAAGAAGGGGCGTTCACCGGTGCACGCAGGGGCGGCAAGCGCGGGCTTTTTGAAGAAGCGAGCGGTGGTACCATCTTTCTCGATGAAATTGGCGAGCTGTCGATGAGCATGCAGGTCATGCTTCTCCGTGTCCTGCAAGAGCGGGAAGTCGTCCGTGTCGGCGGCACCAAGCCTATCCCTATTGATGTACGGATCATTACCGCGACGCATGTGAATTTGGAATCTGCGATTAGCGCGGGGAAGTTTCGTGAGGACCTGTATTATCGCCTGCACGTCGTTCCCATTCAAATCCCTCCCCTGCGGCAGCGGTTGGAGGATATCAAGCCCTTGGCCATGCACTTGCTCCGAAAATACAATCTGGAGTACGGACGAAACGTGGAAGAAATCGATGAACAGGCTCTGCAACAGCTGCTCTCCTACCACTGGCCAGGAAACGTCCGTGAACTGGAAAATGTATTGGGACGAGCGATGATCCACATGAGGATCTATGAGCGAACCATCCTGCCTGAGCATTTGCCGCCACTGGATCGGAGGCTCGCATCTACAAGCAGTGATCCTCGGAAGGGCACTGGAGCCTCCGGCAAGACATTGAAAGAAGCCGTAGAAGAGGCAGAACGTGACCATATTTTGCGGGAGCTCGCCGCTGCTTCCGGTAATCGCACGTTGGCAGCGAAACGTTTGGATATCTCGATTCGCAGCCTTTACTACAAGCTGGAGAAGCTAGGGATTGTGGAAGATCAGAGTTAAAGCGGACGACCATGCAAGAAGTTGCATGCATACTATTGCAAGGTTGTGCAAAAAACTGCACACTTAATTAAGGGAGCCCGCATCCATAAACAGCTAAATAAAGCGCTTTCAAACCAACTAAACTATTGGCACGACTTTTGCATTAACAGCATGACGGGGAAATGATCCAGATGAAACCTATGTATCCCATCTAGGAGCAACCATGACGAACAACGATTCATACTAGGGAGGTCTCTTCAGTGAACATCTTTGACTACATGCAAAAGTACGATTACGAGCAATTGGTTTTTTGTCAGGACGAAAATTCCGGTTTGAAAGCCATTATTTGCATTCATGATACGACATTGGGTCCAGCACTCGGCGGTACGCGGATGTGGCCGTACAAAACAGAAGAAGAGGCGATCATTGACGTTCTGCGCCTCGGACGCGGCATGACATACAAAAATGCAGCTGCTGGTCTGAACATCGGCGGAGGAAAAGCGGTCATCATCGGCGATCCTCGCCAGCATAAAAGCGAAGAGCTGTTCCGCGCGTTTGGCCGATACATCCAAGGCTTGAACGGACGCTACATCACGGCAGAAGACGTAGGTACCACTGTAGCGGATATGGACATGATCCATTTGGAAACCGATTATGTGACAGGGGTATCCCCTGCATTTGGCTCCAGCGGCAATCCATCGCCGGTGACCGCTTACGGTGTCTACCGCGGAATGAAAGCGGCTGCGAAGCTCGCTTACGGCAGTGATGACCTTTCCGGCCGCGTAGTAGCCGTACAGGGTGTGGGCAACGTGGCATACAATCTTTGCCGCCACCTGCATGAAGAAGGTGCGCATTTGATTGTGACTGACATCAACGAAGAAAACGTCAACCGCGCAGTCAATGATTTTGGCGCGAAAGCAGTTGGCGTGAATGAAATCTTCGGCGTGGATTGCGACATTTTCTCTCCATGCGCGTTGGGAGCGATCATCAACGATGACACGATCCCGCTGTTGAAAGCGAAAGTCATTGCGGGTGCCGCTAACAATCAGCTGAAAGAAGATAGACACGGCGATCAAATTCATGGCATGGGCATCATCTACGCACCTGACTATGTCATCAACGCGGGTGGCGTGATCAACGTAGCAGACGAGCTGCAAGGCTACAATCGCGAACGCGCCCTGAAAAAAGTAGAGACCATTTACGACAATATCCTGAAAGTGTTTGAAATCGCTGAGCGCGACGGAATGGCTTCTTATCAGGCTGCTGACCGCATGGCAGAAGAGAGAATTGCCAGCGTTGCGAAATCACGTAATACTTTCCTGCAAAACGGCAAGACTGTTTACCAGCGCTAATTTTCTTGAGAGCACAGCACAATTCCCCTGGCCATCACTCTGGTAGTCAGATGGCCAGGGGGTACATATGGTTTTTTCATTGAATATTCATATTCGCTTCAAAACGTGGGTGAGCTCACACGACATTGATGGGACTTTGAGCGGCTTTTTCATGTTCTGAACGCAAGATAGGGTGAGCGTCCGCTACTTGCATTGCCGCTTTAAAACAACCCGCTTATACACGGTCGCTCATCGTGAGCAGGCATCGGTAGAGGTTTTCTTATGAAAGGAGAGATCGGTTATGTCTCAAGAGTTTGATCTGGTCGTTTTGGGCGGAGGGACTGGAGGATACGTGGCGGCGATTCGCGCCTCCCAGCTCGGGATGAAAGTGGCAATCGTCGAAAAGGAAAAGCTCGGCGGAACCTGCTTGCATCGCGGCTGCATTCCTTCCAAAGCGCTTTTGCGAAGTGCAGAGGTCTTTGCCACGCTCAAAGAAAGCGACAAATACGGGGTGTCTGCGGGCGTTGTCGGCTACGATTTTGCCAAAATTCAGGAGCGCAAGCAAGGGATCATTGAACAGCTGCACAAAGGAATCCAGTACCTGATGAAAAAAGGCAGCATCACGGTGTTTGAAGGCTTTGGGCGTGTCATGGGTCCTTCCATCTTTTCACCGCAAGCTGGCGCAGTGCGTATTGAAAAGGAAAACGGTGATCAAGAGATGATCGTCCCTCGCTTTCTTTTGCTTGCAACGGGTTCCCGCCCGCGCACGCTGCCGGGGCTCACAATCGACGGCTCTTACGTGGTGACCAGCGATGAAGCCCTGCAATGGGAACAGCTGCCTGAGTCAGTCGTGATCGTAGGAGGTGGCGTGATCGGCATCGAGTGGGCCTCTATGCTGAATGACTTTGGCGTAGACGTTACGGTAGTTGAGTACGCGGATCGCATCCTGCCGATGGAAGATGAAGAAGTGAGCAAAGAGATGGCTCGCCTATTGAAAAAGCGAAAAGTCAACATCGTAACTTCTGCCAAAGTGCTGCCTGAATCTCTGGAAAAAGGAGAAGGGCGCGTCATGATCCAGGCAGAGACGGCTGGCGGCGTGCTTTCCTTTGAAGCGCAAAAAGTTCTGGTTTCCGTAGGACGACAAGCCAATGTGGAAAACCTGGGATTGGAAGCCACTGAAATCAAGGTGGAACGCGGTGTAGTTGTCGTCAACGAGCACTTTCAAACCGCTGAATCACATATCTACGCCATCGGAGATGTCATCGGCGGGCTTCAGCTCGCACACGTGGCATCCCATGAAGGCATTTTGGCTGTGGAGCACATGGCGGGGCTGCAACCTCATGCCATGGACTACACGAAAGTTCCGAAATGCACCTACAGCCGTCCGGAAGTGGCGAATGTCGGCTTGACAGAAAAAGAAGCGAAGGATCAGGGCTTTGACGTGAAGGTAGGCAAATTCAGTTTCAAACCGTTGGGGAAAGCGATCATTTACGGAGAAAACGATGGATTTGTCAAGGTGGTCGTGGATGCCAAAACGAATGATCTGCTTGGGGTCCACATGATCGGACCGCACGTGACGGACATGATTTCGGAAGCGGGTCTCGCTCGTGTACTGGATGCTACTCCTTGGGAGATCGGTACGACGATCCATCCGCATCCGACACTGTCAGAAGCGTTGATGGAAGCAGCATTGGCGGCTGACGGCAAAGCCATTCACAATTAGCGAGGAGGGCATAGGGCGATGACAACCAAACGGCATGAACAAGTAGGTTTGACGGATGCGCAGGTACTTGACATGTACTATTACATGCTGCTTGCGCGTAAAATTGACGAGCGCCAATGGCTGTTGAATCGGGCGGGCAAGGTTCCGTTCGTCATTTCTTGCCAAGGGCAGGAGGCAGCTCAGGTCGGAGCGGCTTTTGCGCTGGAAACGGGGAAAGATTACTTGTGTCCGTATTATCGTGACCTCGGATTGGTGCTCGTATTCGGACAAACGGCGAGAGATTGCATGCTGTCCGCATTTGCGAAGGTAGAGGACCCGAATAGCGGCGGACGCCAGATGCCAGGCCACTTCGGCGGCAAAAAATACAACATCTTGACTGGCTCCAGTCCGGTGACGACACAAGTGCCGCATGCGGTAGGGATGGCGCTTGCGGGCAGAATGCAGCAAAAAGATTTCGTCGTGTACACTTCTTTCGGAGAAGGCTCCAGCAATCAAGGGGACTTCCATGAAGGGGCCAACTTTGCCGGTGTGCACAAGCTGCCTGTCATCTTCTTCTGTGAAAACAACAAGTATGCGATCTCTGTTCCGCTGAAAAAGCAGCTGGCGTGCGAGAGCGTGGCTGACCGTGCCATCGGCTATGGGTTCCCGGGTTTCAGCGTGGATGGAAATGACCCGATTGAGGTCTACCGCGTGATGAAGGAAGCGGTGGAGCGCGCGCGCAGAGGCGACGGCCCTACCTTGATCGAGGCGGTCATGTACCGATTGGTTCCACACTCCAGTGACGATGACGACCGTGTATACCGTACACGCGAGGAAGTGGAAGAGGCGAAAAAGAAGGATCCGCTGATCGTTTTCGCAGCATACCTGCGCGAAATCGGTTTGCTGGATGAAAATACGGAACAAGACATGCTGGCTCGCGTGCAGTTGGAAGTGGATGAGGCGACCGAATATGCGGAAAACGCGCCGTATCCGACGCCAGAATCCACAATGACACACGTATACGGGGAATAAGGGGGGAATCCAGATGGCGGTCATTTCGTTTATTGATGCGATTACGATGGCGATGCGTGAAGAGATGCGTCGCGATCGGAGTGTATTTGTCCTCGGGGAAGACGTCGGAGTGCGCGGTGGGGTTTTCCGTGCCACCGTGGGTTTGATTGAAGAGTTTGGCGAAGAACGCGTGATTGATACACCACTGGCTGAATCCGCGATCGTCGGTGTCGGGATTGGGGCAGCGGCGTACGGCATGCGCCCCATTGCGGAAATTCAGTTTGCCGATTTTATCATGCCTGCTGTCAACCAGATCGTCAGCGAGGCTGCAAAAATGCGCTACCGCTCCAACAACGACTGGAATTGCCCGATCACGATTCGCGCACCATTCGGAGGAGGCGTCCACGGAGCGCTCTATCACTCGCAGTCCGTGGAAGCGATGTTTACCAACATTCCTGGCCTCAAGGTCGTGGCACCTTCCACTCCTTACGATGCGAAAGGCTTGCTCAAGGCTGCCATTCGCGACGAAGATCCAGTCTTGTTCTTCGAGCACAAGCGCTGCTACCGTCTGATCAAAGGGGAAGTGCCTGATCATGACTACGTGCTGCCGATCGGAAAGGCGGATGTCAAGCGCGAGGGAACGGATATCACTGTGATTTCGTACGGATTGGCCCTGCACTTTTGTCTCCAGGCGGCAGAAAAGCTGGCGCAAGAAGGCATCAGTGCCCACGTGCTTGATTTGCGCACCCTCTATCCATTGGATAAAGAGGCGATTGTAGAGGCGGCGTCCAAGACAGGGAAAGTATTGATCGTGCATGAAGACAACAAAGAAGGCGGAGTCGGCGGAGAAGTGGCAGCCATCGTCGCTGAGCAGTGCCTGTTCGATCTCGATGCTCCGATTAAACGTCTGTGTGGTCCTGATGTACCGGCTATGCCGTACAGCCCGCCGATGGAAAAATTCTTTATGCTGAACCCGGATAAAGTATTGGAAGCAATGCGGGAATTGGCCAACTTTTAAGGCGAGGAGGACCAAGGATCATGGCAACGAAAGTAGTAATGCCCCAGCTCGGAGAGAGCGTGACCGAGGGCACCATCAGCAAATGGCTCGTCAATGTGGGAGATACGGTCAAAAAGTACGATTCGCTCGCTGAAGTGACGACAGACAAGGTCAATGCGGAAGTGCCATCTACGGTATCGGGTCGTGTCACGGAGATTGTAGTTCCAGAGGGAGAAACGGTCGCGATTGGAACGTTGATTCTGTATATAGAAGAAAGCGGGGCAAGCACGGAGACTCAGGCACCTGCCGCCCCAGCAGCGGCCCCAGAAGTGCCAGCGGCTCCTGCCGTACAAACGGCCCAGACTGCGCAAGTCACACAGAAGCCGGTACAGGAAGGTACGAAGCAGCGTTACTCCCCGGCAGTAGTGGTATTGTCTCAGGAGCACGGTATTGATCTGTCTCGCGTCGTAGGGACGGGTGCAGGTGGACGCGTCACGAGAAAAGATGTGCAAGCGATCATTGATGCAGGTGGACAAAAGCCGGCTGAGACAGTGCAAGAGAGAGTGGCAGAGCCAACTGCAGCGCCGGCAGAGACTGCTGCACCTGCAAAGATTGCACCTGCCCCAGTGGCACCGACTCCAGCTCCCGTGGATATTCCCGTTGCCAGCGGAGACCAGATCATTCCGGTCACACCGATTCGCCGCACGATCGCCAGCCGGATGGTCCAAAGCAAGCACGAAGCACCGCATGCTTGGACGATGGTAGAAGTGGATGTGACCAATCTGGTGAACTTCCGCAATCAGGTGAAAGGGGATTTCGCTCGCAAAGAGGGCCTCAATCTTACCTTCCTGCCATTCTTCATCAAGGCCGTCGTCGAATCGCTCAAAGAATATCCGATGATCAATTCGACGTGGGCGGGAGACAAGATTATCGTCAAGAAAGATATCAACATCTCGATCGCGGTAGCGACGGATGATGCTTTGTATGTACCTGTGATCAAGAATGCCGATCAAAAATCCATCTTGGGCATCGCGAAGTCCGTGGACGATTTGGCAGCCCGCACGCGTGCAGGCAAGCTGACGATGGACGACATGACAGGCGGTACGTTTACCGTCAACAATACCGGCTCTTTCGGGTCTATTCAGTCACAGCCCATCATCAACGCACCACAGGCTGCCATCATGAGTGTAGAATCGATCGTGAAACGTCCAGTCGTCATCAATGACATGATTGCGATTCGCTCCATGGTCAATCTGTGCATGTCCCTGGACCACCGAGTTCTCGACGGACTCATTTGCGGACGATTCCTGCAGAGCGTCAAGCAAAAGCTCGAGAATATCGGACCGGATACCAAACTGTATTAAACCGATGCCAAACCAGACGCTTTCACAGGTCTGGTTTTACTCGCGTTATTGTAAAAATATGACAGGTAAAAATATTTTTTATTCTACCCGAAACGGATGTAACTTTTGGCTGAATCGTTGCGTCTTAGCAAATGTATGCAAGGAGTCTATCATTTTCCGTAGAATTGATTTCCTACGTTAAGCATTTATGGTAAACTGATAGCGATCTGCTAGAGAAACATTTCCTGATTTTAGGTAAATATGGGAGGAAAAACATGGAGAAGAGTAAAAAAGCACTGCCGATCGTACTCGCATCAGCACTGGCAGCGACCCCATTGGTAGCAGTGCCGCAGCAAGCGCATGCTTTGAGTGGCGTTACCGTAACGGCTGATGACAATACGGCTGGTGAAGATAGCGAGTATGATATTGAATTTACCACTGAGGAAATTATTGAAGAGGGCGATACCATTTATGTCAAATTTGATAAAGAATTTGACGTAGACAAAAATATTGACGAAGATTCCATTGATGCTGATTTCGACATCAAGAGCGTAAAAGTCAACGGCAATGTGATTGAAATCAAAGTGGATGAAGAAATTGATGAAGAAGAGGATGTGTCTTTTACTATCACGGATGGTATCACGAATCCAGATGATGAAGATACGTACGAGGTAGCCGTTCAAACTACGAGTGAAAAAGGATATGAGTCTGACGACGTCAAAATCAAGGAAGACGGCAAAAAAAGCAGCAGCAGCTCCGATGATGAGTTCAATGTCGATCTGAGCAGCAATAAAGCGGGCGAAAAGGTTTCCATTGAATTGGGCGACTTCGATCTTGACGGCAAAGATGAGCTGGAAACAGGGGAGACCATCACCGTTATTTTCCCGGATGAAGACATGCTTCCTAGCAGCATCAACAAAGCCGATGTAAAAGTAAACGGCAGTACCGCAAAATCCGTGGACGTAGATGGAGACGAAGTCACGATTGATGTTCCAAGCGGAGCAGACGGTGATGACTACATTAACATCGAGTTCCTGAAAACTGCTGGCATCAGCAACCCGGATACAGCTGACGATTACACCTTCAAAGTGAAATATGACGGAACTACATACGAGTCGGAATCGTTTGAAATCGCCAAATCTGGTTCCAGCTCCAGCACCGTCTCTGGTGATTACACGATAAACCTTTCGGATCCAGCAGCAGGCGCGCGCTCCAGCTATACATTTGAAACCGATTTTGGAAAAGACCTGAAGGCTGATTCCGATCTGGTCATCGAGTTCCCATCCGCGGACATGGTGCCCATGATCTTGAGTCCAAATGATTTCACCGTGAACGGCAAAACCCCGAAAAAAGTGGGAGCATTGGGCAACAAAGTATACATTACGACTCCAAGCAATTTCACTGCGGACAGCACGGTAAAGGTGGTAGTAGCCTACACAGCTTGGATTACCAACCCGAAAACAGCTGGCTCCTACAATCTGAAAGCGACTGTAGCAAACAAGACGATTACGTCCAAAGCGTTCACAATTGGTGGATCTTCGGTTAATCCGACAACTCCAACAACTCCGACCAATCCGACGACTCCTACACCAAATCCAACCGGTGTAAACAACAGCACCGCAACCATCACGCTGACCAACACAGCTATGAATCAAGCGACTGGCGTCAATGTGGCGATCAAAGGTCTGGGAGTAGGACTCGCTAAGCAACGTGACTTTATCGAATTGGTGTTCCCGGCAGGCTATCGCGTGCCAGCTTATATTGCGCCTGCCAACATCAGTGTGAATGGCGTTGCGGCGAACTATGTAGCCGTTCGCGGCCAAAACGTGTTGGTGTATCCAGCGCAGGATATCCCAGCAGCTACGGCAGCGAATGTATCGATCACAGCAGCTGCAAACATCGTGAATCCAGCAGTCAAAAATGCGTATAGCATCAGCGTGTTTACTTCCGAGGAAAAAGGTCTGCAATTTGCTCGTGCGGTAGGAGTAGGGATGCCAGCTCCGGCTCAGCCAGTCGTAACGCCTCCGAAGCCAACAACGCCGACTCCGCCAACCACGCAGCCTGCTGTGAATGTCCCAACCAATGCGGCACTGTTCAAAGTGAATGCGAAAACGTTCACCTTGCACGGGAAAAACTACCCATTGCAAGTAGCCCCTTACCTGGCTGGTGGCAACACGACGATGGTACCTGCTCAATTCTTCAAGGAAGCGTTGGCTCTGACCACTCAATGGAACAATCAATCGGTTGCCATTATCAGTGGTACCAAAGTGCTGAAGTTCACCGTCGGATCGACAAAAGCACGTATTGGCAACCAGGAAGTAACGCTGCCATCTCCAGTGGTACTGAAGGAAGGCATGCCTATGATTCCAGTCCGCTTCGTTACCGATAACCTCGGCTACAAAGTCGGTTGGGATGCCAAAACGTCCAGCGTATACGTCTATCGTTAAAAATCAAAACCCCCTTGCGAGGATTGCAAGGGGGTTTCATCATGACCGTCCTTATTGAAAATAGAAAAACGTCGGGACAACCAGGGAGAGAACGATAATGCCAATGAGGATTTTGGCCACTAAGGATTGCTTCATCTCGATGATCCTCCTTTCTGTAAGTGAAAAATGGCAGATCTGAGGAAAATGGCGGTATGGGAAGGTGCGGGGTATGCTAAAATTGGGAAGAAGCAAGCTCGCGAGCAGTCTCTCAGCCAATCTTCATCATTTCAATTTTACCGAATCGTACAAGGTGTAGCAACAGGGTTGTCCACTAAATCCGATTACATCGCAAAGGGTGAATAGAGTGAAAGCACCGAATAAGATCGCGCATATCGGGATTGCCGTCAAAAGCTTGGAGCAGGTGTTGCCCTTTTACACCGAGCAGTTGGGTCTGACGCTTCTAGGCACGGAAGAAGTAGAGAGCGAACAGGTAAAAGTAGCGTTCCTGGAGATCGGAGAAAGTCGTATTGAACTTTTGGAACCGCTTTCGGAAAGCAGTCCAATCGCGAAGTACATCGAAAAAAGGGGAGAAGGCATTCACCATATTGCGCTGGATGTCGATGACGTCGCGGCACGTCTCACCGCCCTCAAAGACAACGGTGTACCTTTGATCCATGAGAAGCCAAAGGATGGGGCACACCATGCGCAGATCGGTTTCTTACATCCGAAAGCAGCCAATGGAGTCTTATTTGAGCTGTGCCAATATCCAAAGTCGCCTGATCAGGACGAGTAACCTGTCGGGCGATGAAGTTTATGACCTTTTCATGGTAGAAAAAATTTTTTTGCGGTATACTGGAACTTGTGAATATGTACCAAAATCGGGCTATGATTTGGGAGGTTACGCGTGTGATTAATCAGGAACGTTTGCTAAACGAGTTTTTGGAGCTCGTACAGATCGACAGTGAAACCAAAAATGAAGCGCAAATCAACAAAGTGTTGAAAGAGAAACTGGTTGAAATGGGCTTCACGGTTCAAGAAGACGATGCTGCTGCCAAAACTGGCCACGGCGGAAATAACCTCATCGCTACACTGGAGGGCACTGGAAACGGCCCGGCGATCCTGTTCAGCAGCCATATGGATACGGTAGTTCCTGGAAACGGAATCAAGCCGCAAGTTCGCGACGGATATGTGTATTCCGATGGCACGACCATTCTCGGGGCTGATGACAAAGCGGGCATCGCGGCAATCTTTGAAGGAATTCGCACGATGAAAGAGCAAAACCTGCCGCATCCGACCATTCAGGTCGTTCTGACAGTCGGAGAAGAATCCGGTCTGGTCGGCTCCCGTGCAATGGACGCAAGCCTGCTCAAAGCAGAAATGGGCTTCATCCTTGACTCTGAAGGCCCAGTAGGAAAAATCACTGTGGCAGGTGCAGGTCAATACCGCATCGTCACCAAAATTCACGGAAAAGCGGCTCATGCCGGCGTCAATCCTGAAGACGGAATCAGCGCCATCTCCGTGGCTAGTAAAGCAATCTCCCGCATGCCACTCGGACGCATCGATGCAGACACGACAGCAAACATCGGCCGATTTGAAGGCGGTAAGGCGTATAACATTGTGACCGACTACGTAGAAGTATGGTCGGAGGCGCGCAGCTTGGTGATGGACAAGCTGGAAGCGCAAGTGAAGAAGATGACGACTGCTTTCGAAGAGGCTGCGGCTGAAATGGGTGCAACGGTAGAAAACGATGTCATCTTCATGTACCACGGCTACAAATTCAATGAAGAGACGCCAGTCGTACAAAAAGCGATCAGTGCAGTGAAGCGTGTGGATCGCAATCCTGAGCTGGTAGCGAGCGGTGGAGGAAGCGACGGAAACGTGTTCAATGGGTACAACATTCCTAGCGTTAACTTTGCGATTGGCTACGAAGAGATTCATACCAAGAGCGAGCGCATGCCGATCGCTGAGCTGAACAAAGCTGCCGAGCTGGTTCTCGCAGTGATTGAAGCTGTACAAGAATAAGATTCCTTTCCAGGTAACAGGCGGGATTCCCTCGGGAGTCCCGTCTTTTATTCGTGAAGGCTCGGCAAAAGATTAGCTGGCCGACACGGTGAATCGTGATTGAGCCAAGCTATGCCAGTCATACACTAAAAAGAGCAATCGCGACGCAAAGGAGGTAGATTTAGCTATGCTTTGCCTGACTGTGGGGACGGTAGTGAGAGTTGTGGAAAGACGATCAGGGATGCAGCTGCTTGAGGTTCAGATTGCGGTAACGGATACGAAAGAATTGGCTGTGTCCTTTGCCCATGAGCCGCATGCTATCGGAGAGAATTTGATCGTGAACACAACGGCCGTTCGTCTTCACCTTGGGACGGGCGGCTATCATCTCGTGGTAGGCAAGGCGGATGCTGGTTCAGAGATTGACCTTTTCCCGAACCAGTGGGGGCATGTGATGAAGATGCGCTACTCTCCTTGGCAGCTGGCTGTCGATACGGTAGAAGAGCAAGATAGCCCTTTTCACGAGCTGTTCGCCCAGCAAGATCTTTCCCTGCAAGGTACGCCTGTCCTAATCGGCGAGCTGCACAGCCTGCTCCCTGCTGCGGTCATTGCCTTGAAGCAAAACGAACCGCAAGCGAAAATCGTGTACGTCATGCCAGATGCAGCATCACTGCCCATCTCCTTGAGTGGGCATGTCCATCAGCTGCAGCAATTGGGTTACCTGGATGCGACGATCACGACGGGACACGCATGGGGTGGCGACCGCGAAGCCGTTACGATTCACAGCGGGTTATTGGCAGCGCGGCATGTAGAACATGCGGATATCATCGTTTGCATTCTCGGGCCGGGTGTGGCGGGTACAGGGACACCGTATGCCTTTTCCGGCATCCAGCTGGCAGAAGTCATTCATGCGGTGTCTGCATTAGGCGGTTTCCCGATGATGATCCCGCGCATCAGCTTTGCAGATGCAAGGCGCCGTCATTTTGGTATCAGCCACCACACAACAGTCCTTTTGAAGCGGTTTGCGCTTCGACCGGTCGTCCTTGCGATGCCTCAAATGGGTAATGACTTCGATGCAGTTTTGGACCAGCAAATTGTCGAGCTTCAAAAGCTGGATAAGCATATCATTATCAGGGGAATGGTAGCGGATAGGAGCAGGATTGCCAGTATGGAGAAAGAATATGGCTTTGGCTTTACGACCATGGGCAGAAGCTGGCAAGCAGATCCAGTACCCTTTCAAACTGCTGTCATTGCGGCAGATTTGCTCAGCCATTGGCGTGCGGATTTGGCGAAGGTCTTCAGCGACGACCCGCAATGCTTCTCCTCTCGAGATAAGCTTGCAGCGTTAGATCTTTTTTGGACCAGGAACGAAGAGCAGCCTTGATTTCCCAAGCTTTTCCTACCATGCGCAATTGCTTTTCACTCACATAGGTTTTCATCTGTGATCTCCTCCGCTACAATTAGTGTGGACAAGCTTCATGGTCCCAACTTATGGCGCAATCGGAGCTTTTAGAACGATGGAATTGGAAAATGGGGGGAATAGTCATGGATAAATACGAGCACTTATATGAAAAAACGATTTCGAGCCAGTCTATCTACAATGGGCGAATCATTAAAGTCAAGGTTGATGAAGTACTCCTTCCGAATGGAAATACCGCAAAAAGGGAAATCGTGAATCATCAAGGCGCCGTAGCCGTTTTGCCTTTGACGGATGATGGGAAAATGATTGCGGTCCGCCAGTTTCGCAAGCCTCTGGAGCGTACGATTGTGGAAATCCCTGCAGGCAAGCTGGAAGCGGGAGAAGAGCCTCTCGCTTGCGCCATTCGCGAGCTGGAAGAGGAGACGGGGTATACGGCCAAGCATATGGAGCTGCTGAGCTCGTTTTACACTTCCCCCGGATTTGCAGATGAGCTTCTTCACGTATACGTGGCAACCGGTCTGACAAAAGGGGAGAGCAGACCGGATGAGGACGAGTTTGTGGACGTGCTGGAGCTGACTCTCGAAGAAGCGCAAGAGCTTCACCGAACAGGTGAGATTCGGGATGCCAAAACAGTAGTCGCGCTCTTCGCTTGGGAAAGCAGGGTGCTTCGTTCCCGTGGCTGAGTCCAACCTGGCTGAATACTTTTGTGATCTGCACATTCATATTGGGGGAACCCGCAGCGGAAAGCCCGTGAAAATTACGGCATCTAGGCAAATGACGTTGACTGCCATACTGGAGGAAGCGTCCGAGAGAAAAGGCATGGATGTCGTGGGAATCATCGACGCCCATTCCCCAGAGGTACAGGAAGAGCTGCTGGATCTTTTGCAGACCAAGGAGGCAAAAGAGCACGAGGATGGCGGAATTATATACAAGAAGACGATGCTGATACTCGGGTGCGAGGTGGAGATTAAGGAAGGGGACAGAGGAGAAGCTCACTTTCTCGTGTACATGCCGAGATTGCGCGAGATGCAGTCATTTACCAAATGGCTTGCGGCGCGGTGCAAAAATGTTCAGCTCAGCTCTCAGCGAATTCATGCCAGTCTTAGAGAGCTGCAAGCAGTTGTAGCTGGGCTGGGTGGCATGATCATCCCCGCCCATATTTTCACGCCGCACAAAGGGCTCTACGGAAGCTGTACCGACTCGATGGCGGAAGTGCTGGACCCCTCGATGATTCCAGCAGTCGAGCTGGGGTTGAGTGCAAATACAAAGATGGCCGACTGCTTGTCAGAGTTGCGTGACAAGACGTTTCTCACCAATTCGGATGCGCATTCGCTGGGGAAAATAGGCCGAGAGTACCAGACGATGCGAATGAGAGAGCGGACGTATGCAGAATGGGAAAAAGCCGTTTGGCGATTGGACGGCAGGGGAGTGGCAGTCAACTATGGCTTGCAGCCCCAACTGGGCAAGTATCATCTGACGGCGTGTCAAAACTGCCAATCGATGCTTCCGGCAGACAGTTCGGGACGATGTCCGGAATGCGGGCATAAGCGTGTCGTGCGCGGAGTCGCTGCCCGGATTGAACAGCTGGCTGATCAGCCATTCGGAAAACACCCAGCTCATCGGCCGCCTTATATTGAGCAAGTCCCGCTTGAGTTTATCCCAGGGGTAGGTCCCAAGCTGCTGCAAAAGCTGTACGCCGCATTTGGGACGCAGATGAATGTGCTGCATCGAGTGGACCATGAAGCCCTGGCTCGAGTGACAGGCGAAAAAATTGCCGACCTCATCCAAAAAGCGAGGAGCGGTTCGCTGGCTATTCAGGCAGGCGCCGCAGGAACCTACGGCAGGATCGTCCGTGAGTGAAGAGTCATAGCGCCAGCCTTGTCCGCATAAGCTGTATCGTAATCAGTGAAGCGGGAGGCGACGCAACGTGCGTTCACGAGTCGGACAAACTATCCAGGCTTATGCGAAAGATCATCAGTCGCTCTATTGGTTCACGATTGTTTTGTTTACCATGGGCATTATTTTTGGAGCCGTACTGGTCAATTCCCTGCCGCTTTCTCAAAAGCAGGAGCTGTACGGTTTCCTGCAATATTTTTTTAACAGCTTGTCTACGCAAGGCATTCCTGAGACGAACACCCATTTTCAGGAGGCCTTTGGCAACTATGCAAAAACCGTCGCAATCATGTGGGTGTTAGGCTTGTCCATCATTGGCCTGCCTATGATTTTACTCATGCTGTTCCTAAAAGGAGTAGTCGTCGGCTTTACGGTCGGCTTCCTGGTCAACCAGCTGCAATGGAAGGGTGTTATGTTTGCGCTCATGGGGGTGCTTCCGCAAAATCTATTGGTAGTCCCCGCGTTGTTCATCGTAGGCGTGAGTGGAATTTCCTTTTCGCTGCGCTTGATCAAAACGAGATTGGTCAGCAAACGCGATGGGATCATGCCTCATTTTGTCGGCTACACGGTCCTTGTTCTGTGCATGCTCGCAGTATTGACGCTGGCAGCGCTGTTCGAGACGTTCATATCGCCCAGACTCATGCAGCTGGTGCTTAATTAATAATTATTCTCATGTAAGAACTTCTGCATTTGACTTATTCGATGACCCTCTACTATAATAGGAACAGGTTTCATGCGAGCGGGGAGGGGCATTAATGTTGGAAGAAAAGTTAGAGAAAATTAAGCAACAATTACATTCACAGAACTACAAGTTGACACCACAGCGTGAAGCCACTGTTCGCGTTTTGTTGGAAAATGAAGAAGACCATCTGAGCGCGGAAGATGTCTATCTCCTGGTAAAGGATAAAGCGCCGGAAATCGGGCTTGCAACTGTATACAGGACATTAGAGCTGCTTAGCGAATTGAAGATCCTTCACAAAATGAACTTTGGCGATGGCGTGGCTCGGTACGATCTGCGTGATGACAATGCTGCTTATCATCACCATCATCTGATTTGCCTTAACTGCGGTACCGTCGATGAAATATTCGAAGACCTGCTTGTCACGGCAGAAGAAAAAGTCAAGAATGTTTATAACTTTTACATTACCGATCACCGCTTGACCTTTTACGGCATTTGCAATCGCTGTATCGATAAAGTCAACGTGGAAGACTTCAAATAAGGAAAACTTCTCTGGGAACGGAGAAGTTTTTTTCTTTTGCTCGCGGAATTATTCCGTTTGTAATGGTCATCGAACTCCTGTGGCATCATAAAAAGGTAGTAAGAGACAGGAGGTGGGCTCACAGATGATCATCGGGGTACCAAAGGAAATCAAAAATAATGAAAATCGTGTTGGATTGACTCCGGCTGGAGTGAGTTCCTATAAACAGGCAGGGCATCGGATTCTGGTCGAAACGCAGGCAGGGGCAGGATCGGGATTCAACGATGAGGATTACGCGGCGGCTGGAGCAGAGATTTTGGAAAACGCCAGCGATGTATGGCGAGAGGCCGAGATGATCTGCAAAGTGAAAGAGCCATTGGCCCAAGAGTATCCCTATTTTCGGGAAAATCAAATCTTGTTTACGTATTTACACCTGGCACCCGAAAAAGAGCTGACGGAACAGCTCGTTGCCAAAAAAGTGGTGGCGATCGCTTACGAGACGATCCAAACCGATGACCGTGCACTTCCACTGCTAATGCCAATGAGCGAGGTAGCCGGGCGGATGTCCGTGCAGATTGGAGCGCAGTTCTTGGAGAAACCGCATGGCGGTAAAGGAATTTTGCTCGGAGGAGTGCCGGGAGTTCCCCCAGGGAAGGTCGTCATTGTTGGGGGAGGTATCGTGGGCACCAATGCAGCGAAGATGGCGATCGGTCTCGGTGCAGATGTGACGATTCTGGATGTGAATGCGAATCGGCTCAGGCAATTGGACGATCAGTTTCAAGGTAGACTGCATACGCTGATGTCCAATCCTTACAATCTAGCGGAAGCGGTCAAGCATGCGGATCTGCTGATCGGTGCTGTCCTCATCCCTGGAGCTCGAGCGCCTCGCCTTGTCACGGAGGGCATGGTGAAATCCATGACACCCGGATCAGTCATCGTGGATGTAGCGATTGACCAAGGCGGGTCCATTGAAACGGTCGACCGCATTTCCACGCACAGTGACCCGACGTACGTCAAGCACGGTGTGGTGCATTATTCAGTCGCCAATATGCCGGGTGCTGTGCCGCGTACCTCGACGATCGCACTATCCAATGTCACCCTTCCTTATGGCTTGCTTTTGGCGAATAAAGGTTACCGTGCAGCCATCACCCAAAACCGAGCATTGGCGCGGGGGGTTAACGTCATCAATGGGAGCATCGTATACGAGGCGGTGGCAAGATCGCTGCAAATGACCTACACACCTTTGGACGACGTTCTGGCTGACATGCCGCTGTAACGTCGAATGGAGAAGAGGACAAGTGCATATAATGGAGGGTAGCAAAAAGGAGGGGATACGCATGCGGGTACCGTACCGCCGTATGATGGAGGCGCTGCGATTTCTGCTCTTGTTTGTGACGTGTACGCTGCTCTCTTACGGAATCATCACGTTGATCACAGCCAAACTGCTCCCGGACAATCCTTATGGAGAGCCCCACGGCAACGCTGTAAAGGTCGTAAAGCTGGTGAATTCCCCCGAAACGCAGGATCTGGATGGCTATTTGTCGCGTCTGCAGCTTTTCTACGTGACAGGGGAGTAAGTATCTGAGGAAACCTTTCCGATAAAGAAGTTTTTCTATTGAACAAAGAAGGAGTTTCTTTATCTTTGTGGAAAGCAATACAGGATACTTATCACCTGAAGGGGACAGCTTCATGGACAGTCTGATTGATCAATTCATCCATTTCCTGGCTGTAGAAAAAGGGCTATCGCGAAATACTCTAGAATCGTACCAGCGGGATATGGTGGCCTATACTACGTATTTGCAGGACCAAGGAATCACGCGTATTGAGGATTCGACGCGCACCGAAATCATCGGCTACCTGCTCGTACTCCGGGAAAAAGGGAGAGCGACAGCTACACTTTCTCGCAACATGGCATCCATCCGGGCTTTCTACCAGTTTCTCGTTCGGGACAAATACATAGACAAAGACCCATCGATACACCTCGAAACCCCGAAGATCGAGAAACGACTGCCAAAGGTGCTTTC
The DNA here is from genome assembly GCF_016811915.1 of Brevibacillus choshinensis. NCBI lineage: Bacteria > Bacillati > Bacillota > Bacilli > Caryophanales > Paenibacillaceae > Brevibacillus > Brevibacillus choshinensis. Next base: position 2,411,102 of record NZ_CP069127.1, read on the forward strand.
GATTGAAGAAGTGGAGCGTTTGCTGGAAAGTCCCCCTGTTCACAATCCGGCAGGGCTGCGTGATAAAGCCATGCTGGAGCTTTTGTACGCGACAGGGATTCGTGTCTCTGAGCTGGTCAATCTGGATGCAGCTGATGTGAATTTGGATATGGGATTCGTCAAGTGCATGGGGAAAGGCTCCAAGGAGCGTATCATTCCATTGGGATCTGTCGCCGTGCAAATGGTTCGGCACTACTTGTCTGCCGGTAGGCCCAAGCTGGTAAAAGGGACAGGTGATACGGCTTTGTTCCTGAACCATCTGGGAAAGCAGATCACGCGCCAAGGCTTTTGGAAGATCATCAAGCGTTATGCGGTCAAAGCCAATATCCGTGCCGAAATCACGCCGCATACCTTGAGACACTCCTTTGCCACCCACTTGCTGGAAAATGGGGCGGATTTGCGCTCCGTTCAGGAAATGCTGGGCCATGCGGATATTTCCACGACCCAGATTTACACGCACGTCACGCGTACCCGAATCAAGGATATTTATGCCAAGACTCATCCACGTGCGTAATGCATGGATGAAAAGAAAAAGAGAGAGAACAAAGGTACAGAGGACTCCGTCATGCTATCGGGCGGAGCAAACTTTTTTGCATCAGGTCAGACGTCTGACGACTTGGCTCTGAATCATACTTTTGTGGAACTGGAGGCGTTTGCTATGCGTTTTTCTCGTATTTTTTTGATTGTGATGGATAGTGTAGGAATTGGTGAGCTGCCGGATGCTCCGAAATTTCGCGATGAGGGTGCACACACGTTGGGGCATATTGCAGAGAGAGTCGAAGGTTTCAAGCTGCCGCATCTGGAAAAGCTGGGATTGGGAAATATCGCGCCCTTGAAGAATGTACCTGCGGCCTCTGCACCACTTGCTCACTATGGAAAAATGCAGGAAATATCCATGGGGAAAGATACGACAACGGGACACTGGGAAATCATGGGTCTTCATGTCTCCACCCCGTTTAATACATACCCGGATGGTTTTCCTGCCAGTCTGATCAGCGAGTTCGAACAACGAATCGGTCGCAAGGTTTTGGGGAACAAGGTGGCTTCCGGTACGGATATTCTGGACGAACTGGGCGAAGAACACATGAAGACCGGAAACGTCATTGTGTACACTTCTGCTGACAGCGTTTTCCAGGTAGCTGCTCATGAAGACGTGATCCCTCTCGAGGAGCTTTATCGCATTTGCGAAATCGCCCGCGAGCTGACCCTGAGAGACGAGTATGCCGTTACCCGTGTCATTGCGCGTCCATTTGTAGGGGAACCAGGCAATTTCTCGCGCACTTCGAATCGCCATGACTATTCGGTGAAGCCATTTTCTCCGACTGTCATGAATCATCTTCAAGATGCAGGGCTGACCTCCATAGCCATCGGCAAGATCAGCGATATCTATGCGGAAGAGGGGATTACAAAGTCCATTCGCACCAAAGACAATATGGATGGCGTCGATCAGCTGCTTGGAACGATGAAAGAGTCCTTTAAGGGGCTCAGCTTTGTCAATCTGGTTGACTTCGATGCAAAATTTGGTCACAGGCGTGATCCTCAAGGCTATGGAGAGGCTCTCATGGAATTCGACTCGCGGATCCCTGAGCTGCTGGCGGCACTTCAGGATGGCGATCTGCTCGTGATCACAGCAGACCATGGCAACGACCCCGTACACCACGGTACCGATCACACGCGGGAATACGTTCCGCTACTCGCTTACCACAAAGGAATTGCACAGGCGCACAATCTTGGAATTCGCGAGACCTTCGCTGACTTGGGTGCGACGATTGCAGACAACTTTGAAGTGAAAGCTCCTGCGATAGGAAAAAGCTTCCTGAGTGGTTTATAAAGATTAAGCAATTATAAACATTTATATAGAAGAAACAGATAAAAAGGAGAGTTTACAATGGCAAATTTCCATGAAGCAGTAGCCTATATTCAACCAAGATTGGCAGAAAAACCAACGATCGGTCTGGTGCTCGGCTCCGGTCTCGGCGTGCTGGCGGATGAAATTGAAAATCCGGTCGTCATCCCCTATCACGAGATTCCAGGCTTTACCGTATCGACGGTAGTAGGGCACAAAGGCCAACTCGTTATCGGTACGTTGCAAGGAAAGCAAGTCGTTGCCATGCAAGGACGCTTTCACTTCTACGAAGGCCATGGCCTCGATGCGGTCGTTTTCCCGATTCGCGTCATGAAGCTGCTCGGTGTGGAAACCATCATCGTGACAAACGCTGCTGGCGGCATCAATGAAAACTATGATCCAGGAAACCTGATGCTCATCGCGGACCACATCAACATGACATTCCGCAATCCGTTGATCGGAGCGAACGATGAAGCAATGGGCGCTCGTTTCCCTGACATGTCAGAAGCGTACTCCAAAGAACTGCGCCAGCTGGCAAAAGAAGTGGCAGGCGAGCAAGGTATCGAATTGCGTGAAGGCGTATACGTCGGCCTGCTTGGACCTAGCTATGAGACCCCCGCAGAAATTCGCATGCTGCGCATTCTAGGCGGAGACGCGGTAGGCATGTCCACCGTGCCGGAAGTCATCGTTGCCCGTCACATGGGCGTAAAGGTGCTGGGGATTTCTTGCATCAGCAACATGGCAGCAGGCATTTTGGAGCAGCCATTGTCTCACGATGAAGTGATGGAGACCACGGAAAAGGTGAAAACACAGTTTTTGGCTCTGGTTAACGGAATCGTTGCCAAGCTGTAAGAGCTGACCCAAGGAGGGACTTGCTATGCGTATGGTCGATATCATCGCCAAGAAAAGAGATGGCGTCGAGCTGACTTCAGATGAAATTCAATTCCTGGTTGATGGGTACACAGATGGCAGCATTCCGGATTATCAGATGTCTGCATGGGCGATGGCCGTTTTCTTTTGCGGCATGACACCGCGGGAGACGGGAGACTTGACGATGGCGATGGCGGGGTCTGGTGAACAGCTTGACCTCTCCTCGCTTCAGGGAATCAAGGTAGACAAACACAGTACGGGCGGAGTCGGAGACAAGACGACATTGGTTGTCGCTCCTCTCGTTGCCGCTGCGGGCATACCTGTGGCTAAGATGTCTGGTCGCGGTCTGGGGTATTCGGGCGGGACCATTGACAAGCTGGAATCTTTTGCAGGTTTTGCTGTGGAACGCACACGCGAGCAATTTTTGCAGCAAGTGCGGGATATTGGCGTGTCCGTGATCGGGCAGTCAGGCAATCTGACGCCTGCAGATAAGAAGCTGTATGCCTTGCGCGATGTGACAGCGACGGTGGAAGCCGTTCCGCTGATCGCCAGCTCCATCATGTCCAAAAAAATCGCGGCAGGTGCAGACGCTATCTTGCTGGATGTGAAGGTGGGCAAGGGCGCATTCATGAAAAGCCTGGAAGAAGCGGAGACTCTCGCACGCGCGATGGTGGCGATCGGCAGCCAGGTTGGACGCAAAACAGTGGCTGTCATCAGCGACATGAACCAGCCGCTGGGCTTTGCTGTGGGCAATGCGCTGGAAGTGAAGGAAGCGATCGAGACGTTGGCAGGAAAAGGGCCGCGTGATTTGACAGAGCTGGCACTCGCGATAGGATCCCGGATGCTTGTTTTGGGCGGTCTTGTATCCGACGAGCAGGAAGGCCGCGCAAGGCTTACGGAAATCATGGCAACAGGCAAAGCGGTGGAGAAGCTGGCGGAAATGGTGGAGGCCCAGGGCGGGGACAAGCGCGATGTGTATGATACAGGCCGTCTGCCGAAAGCGACGATCATTCATGAAGTCGTTGCTGCCGAGGATGGCTATTTGACAGCCATCGATGCCGAAGCAGTCGGGCATGCCTCCGTCGTTCTGGGCGCAGGCAGATTGACCAAGGAAATGGCCATCGATCTGGCAGTTGGCCTTGTCCTGCACAAAAAGCGCGGAGACCAAGTCAAAGCGGGCGACGTGCTCATGACCATCCACGCCAATCAGAATGACCTGCTGCAAAGCGCTCTGCGGGAGCTGGAAGGCGCATTCGCTTTTTCGACACAGCCACCGACAGATCAGCCGCTGATTTACAAAATCATTGACTAGTTAATTGATTGATTGGCAAAACAAAAAGAGGTATGCGCTTTGTTGCATGCATGCCTCTTTTATGTTTAAAAATACAGTTTTTCGAGAAAATATAGTTGATTAAATCTTCAATTTCATATTCAATATGTATTACTGATAGATGTTTAGTAAAGTAAAAAATATTTGATTGGTCGGACGCTCTTTATAATGTTTTATAATTCTACTTGTCAAATTTCGTTGACACCGCTATCAATTCAGATTACTTTTAATGTAACAAACAAAATGTTAAAGATTTTTTCGAATTTCGTAAAAAATGGATGGAGGTTCCCGGAAAATCGTATTTATGAAAAAGCTAGACCATGTTGACAAGCAGATCCTGCAAATCTTACAGGAAGACGGACGAACACCGTATACAGAAATCGCGCATCAACTTGGTGTTAGTGAAGGTACGATTCGTTCCCGTATTACCCGCCTGCTACAAGATGGAGTCTTTCAATTCATCATCCATCCTGACCCGGAGAAATTGGGACTACATGTACAGGCTATAATCGGATTGACCACAAAGCTCGGCATGCAGAAAAATGTCGCGGAAGAGCTGAGCAAGATCTCAGCCGTCAGATTTGTGGGTGCATTTAGCGGTAAGCACGACTTGATTATCCAAGCGTGTTTCCATAGCAATGACGAACTGATCACCTTTGTCAATGAACGACTCTCTCAAATTGAAGGTATCGCTGCTGCTGATGTCTCGCTAGAACTGAAGCAGTACAAAGATTCCTTCTCTTTCGTTCAGGATGACGAGGTGACCTTGCAGTGAAAGGGGTTGATGCCTTCCAGCCGTAGTCGCTTTGCTTCGCGTCATGTTCGTTTTTTTTAGTCCTTTATTTTCAGAAAAAAGACAAAAAAGAAAAACGTACTGGGGGTAATTGCGTTGAAAAAGAATATTTTTGCATTGGTGAGTTCTGTAGCAGTACTCGGGACTGCATTGGCTGGTTGTGCCGGCCAACAAGCTTCTCAACCGGCAGCACAGCAGCCAGCTAACAACACTCAAACCCAAACGCCGGCTGCACCTGCTCCAGCAGAGAAAAAACCGCAAGTGCTCAGAATGAACCTGCACTCCGAGCCGCCAACTGGCGACCCAGGACTCGCTGAGGATACCACATCTGGTGCGGTCATCCTGGCTACCTTCGACGGCTTGACACGGATTGGTGCGGATGAAAAGCCGCATGAAGCTGCAGCCGAGAGCTACACCGTTTCGGATGACAAGCTCACGTACACCTTCAAAATCCGTGATCACAAATGGAGCAACGGAGATCCTGTTACAGCAAAAGACTTTGAATTTGCTTGGAAGCGCGCTCTCGATCCAAAAACGGCTTCCAACTACGCATATCAGCTGTACTACATTAAAAACGGTGAAAAAGCGAACAAAGGCGAAGCAAAGCTTGACGATGTCGGTGTGAAGGCACTCGACGACAAGACTTTGGAAGTGAAGCTAGAAAACCCAACTCCATTCTTCTTAGAACTGCTCGCGTTCCGTACCTATTTCCCAGTAAACCAAAAAGTGGTTGAGGGGAATGAGAAGTGGGCAGCTGAAGCGAAAACCCACGTAGGTAACGGTCCGTTCAAAATTGAGTCTTGGGAACACAAGAGCAAACTGGTTCTCGTGAAAAACGACAACTATTGGGACAAGGACAACGTAAAGCTCGACAAAATCGAGTTCTCGATGGTCGAGGATGAAAACACAGAATTGTCCATGTTTGAAAATGGCGAACTTGACTGGGCCGGTTCTCCAATGAGCTCCCTGCCGACAGATGCGATTCCTGCTCTGAAAGACTCCGGGAAAATGGTTACCAAACCAATCGCGGGTACTTACTGGTACAAGTTCAATACGGAAAAGCCGCCGTTTAACAACGTCAAGATTCGTAAAGCGTTTACGTATTCGATCGACCGCCAAGGCTTGATTGACAACATCCTGCAAACGGGCCAAATCCCGGCGACTGGTGCAGTTCCACCGTCCATGGTGTTGAATCCGAACGGATACTTCAAGGATAAGGATCTCGAAACAGCGAAGACGCTGTTGGATGAAGGGATGAAAGAGCTGGGCATTACCAAACTGCCAGCCATCACACTCTCGTACAACACTTCGGAAGGTCACAAAAAGATCGCTGAGGCGATTCAAGACCAGTGGAAAAAGAACCTCGGCGTAGATGTAAAGCTCGAGAACAAAGAGTGGAAGGTTTACCTCGAAGACTTGCATGAAGGGAACTTCCAAATCGGGCGAATGGGCTGGCTGGGTGACTTCAACGACCCAATCAACTTCCTCGAGCTCTACAAAGACAAGATGGGTGGAAACAATGACACCCGTTGGGAAAATCCGAAGTTCAAGGAGCTCCTGAACCAATCTGCACTGGAATCTGATCTGGACAAACGCAAAAAGATTCTGGCAGATGCCGAGCAAATCCTGATGGATGACATGCCAATCATGCCGATCTACTTCTACACGCAATCCTGGGTACAGAATCCAAGCGTTAAAGGTGTTCAAATGACAGGGCTGGGCGATGTAGACTGGAAGAGCGCTTACATCGAATAGGATCGTAATCGCGCACATTTTCTGATTCTTATGAAGGAATCGGGCTTGGCAAAGAGAGGGGAGTGCTCTCGGGCTTCTCCCTCTCGCATGCCGACCCTTTCCATATAAATTAGATGGCAAAAAAGCCAGTAGAGAAAAAAGAGATAATCTTTGCAAGAGATCTTTTTATTGGGTTATTTACACAGCCGATTTTTGCACTGTGTCGGTAACGTCCGCAGTGTAAAGATGGGACGTGAAAGCATTCATAATCTGTCAAGGGGGTAAGTTAGTTGATCCGTTATCTTGGTAAGCGCATCATCTTCATGCTCATCTCACTCTTCTTGATCGTAACAGCCACCTTCTTCATCATGAAAGCAGTACCTGGTGGTCCATTTACGTCAGAGAAAAATGTTCCGGATGAGATCAAAGCGGCTCTGGAGGCCAAATACAAACTAAACTTGCCATTGCACGAGCAGTACTTCAATTATTTGAAAGGTGTTGCTACGTGGGATTTGGGTCCGTCCTTTACGGAAAAATCCTCGACGGTCAATGACATGATCAATCGCGGATTCCCTGTATCCGCTCATTTGGGAGCACAATCACTCTTGCTGGCTGTATTTGGAGGCATCATTCTCGGTGTCATTGCAGCACTCAAGCATAACAAATGGCAAGACTATTCAGCCATGGTGATCGCAGTTTTAGGGCTATCCGTACCAGGTTTTATCCTGGCTTCATTTTACCAGTATTTCTTTTCCATTAAATGGGGCTTGTTGCCTATCGCGAAGTGGGAAGGTTTCGAGTACACGATTCTTCCGTCTCTGGCGCTTGCAGCATCTCCAATGGCATTTATCGCACGTCTGACTCGTTCCAACATGATTGAGGTGCTGGGACAGGACTATATCAAAACGGCAAAAGCAAAAGGGCTGCACACTTTCACCATCACCGTGAAGCACGCGATCCGCAATGCTCTCTTGCCGGTCATCACTTACCTGGGTCCATTGATTGCCAACATTTTGACGGGTGCATTCGTAATTGAGCGTATTTTCGGTGTTCCTGGTCTGGGCCGTGAGTTTGTTCTCTCGATTACAAACCGCGACTACACCGTAATCATGGGTACGACCGTGTTCTACTCCATCATCTTGGTTGTCATGATCCTGATCGTTGACGTAGCCTACACATTGGTTGACCCACGGATTAAGCTGGCAGACGCAGGAAGGGAGTAATGATAAGATGCAACAATTGACGAAAGAGCATTTTGAACCAATTTCCGTTGACCTTCGCCAATCAGAAGCAATCAAACGCCCTAGCCTGTCGTTCTGGGCTGACGTGTGGCGCCGTTTGAAAATGAATAAAGTCGCAATGGCATCCATGATCTTTATTGTGCTGTTGATCGTTGCGGCGATCGTGGTTCCTTTAGTGACGAACAATGACTATTTTACGACCGATTTGGCAGGAAAGAACAAAAAACCTTCCGTTGAACACTGGTTTGGTACCGATGATTTGGGACGCGATGTGTTCGTGCGTATCTGGTACGGCGCGCGCATCTCTCTGGAAGTAGGTCTTGCAGCAGCGTTCATCGACCTGATCGTAGGGGTCATTTGGGGCGGTCTTGCAGGTTTCTATGGTGGAAAAGTAGATGAGATTATGATGCGTATTGCCGATATTTTGTTTGCGATTCCATATCTTCTCGTTGTTATTTTGCTCATGGTTGTGTTAGAACCGGGAGTAGGGACGATTATTATCGCCTTGACGATAACGGGCTGGATCGGGATGGCCCGGATCGTGCGGGGGCAGATGCTTCAGCTGAAATCACAGGAGTTCGTCCTGGCAGCCCGCTCTCTGGGTGCAGATTCTAGCCGTTTGATCTTCAAGCACTTGATTCCGAACGCTTTGGGACCTATCATCGTTACACTGAGCTTGACCGTACCATCTGCTATTTTCGCAGAGTCCTTCCTTTCCTTTATCGGTTTGGGGGTAGCAGCACCTGTTGCTTCCTGGGGTACGATGTCTTCCGAGGGTCTTCCGGCCATGAAGTACTACCCGTGGCGATTGATGTTCCCGGCATTGTTTATCTCCGTGACCATCTTGGCATTTAACTTGTTCGGTGACGGTCTGCGCGACGCAGTAGACCCACGCCTGCGGAAATAGGAGGGATCATCGTTATGGAACGCATTCTTGATGTAAAAGACCTGCATGTCTCCTTCCATACGTATGCAGGGGAAGTAAAGGCAGTACGCGGCGTGAATTTCCACGTAAACCGCGGGGAAGCAGTAGCCATCGTAGGGGAGTCTGGCTGTGGTAAGTCTGTGACAGCTCAAACCTTGATGAAATTGATTCCGATGCCTCCTGGCGACATTAAAAAAGGGGAAATCCTTTTTAATGGCGAGGACATCGTCAAAAAGTCTAATAAACAGATGGAAGCAATCCGCGGGAAAGATATCGGGATGATCTTCCAGGATCCAATGACCTCTCTGAACCCAACCATGACGATTGGGAACCAGATTACAGAGGGCTTGATCAAGCACCAAAATATGTCCCGTACAGCAGCTCGTGAGCGTGCCATTGAGCTTTTGACCATGGTAGGGATTCCACAACCGGAGAAACGTATTGAGCAGTACCCACACGAATTCTCCGGGGGGATGCGTCAACGCGCGATGATCGCAATCGCATTGGCATGCTCTCCTAAGCTGCTGATCGCGGATGAGCCGACAACAGCGCTGGACGTAACCATCCAAGCACAAATCTTGGACTTGATGAAAGACCTGCAAAAGAAAACAGGCACTTCCATCATCTTGATCACCCATGACCTCGGGGTTGTGGCGGAAATGTGTGACCGCGTTATCGTAATGTATGCGGGCAAAGTGATTGAAACGGGAACAGTAGATGACATTTTCTACAACCCGCAACACCCGTACACCAAAGGACTGCTGCGTTCTGTTCCACGTCTTGACCTGAACCGTGACGAACCGCTGACTCCGATTTTCGGAACTCCGCCGGATCTGTTGCGTCCGCCAGTTGGCTGTGGCTTTACGGCACGCTGTGAATCTGCGATGCGCGTATGCCAAGAAATCGATCCTGAGTTGAACGACGTCAGCACGACCCAACGAGCAGCTTGCTGGCTCCAGCATCCGCTTGCTCAAAACCGCGCAGGATCGTAGGAGGAGGGTAAACCGTGGATAATCGTGATACGCTGATTGAAGTCCGGAATTTGAAAAAGTTTTTTAGCATTGGTGATAACACGCTGAAAGCTGTTAATGATATTTCTTTTGAAATCAAACGCGGCGAAACACTCGGTGTCGTAGGGGAGTCCGGCTGTGGGAAATCCACGGCTGGCCGTACCTTGCTCCGCTTGTACGATGCGACTGCTGGGGATGTCCTGTTTGAAGGCAAAAGCATCATGAATTTGAATAACCAAGAAATGAAGGCGATGCGCCGCAACATGCAAATGATCTTCCAAGACCCGTACGCTTCCTTGAACCCGCGTATGACAGTCGGGGATATCATTGGTGAGGCGCTGGACATTCACAATCTGGCTTCGGGTCAAAAACGTAAAGAGCGCATCCAAGAGCTCCTGTCTCTGGTAAGCTTGAACCCTGAGCATATGAACCGCTTCCCTCATGAATTCTCTGGCGGTCAACGCCAGCGGATCGGGATTGCACGTGCGCTGGCTGTAGAGCCTAAGTTCATCGTTTGTGACGAGCCGATCTCTGCGCTCGACGTATCCGTGCAAGCGCAGGTTGTAAACCTTTTGGAACAATTGCAGGAAAAAATGGGTCTGACCTACATGTTCATCGCCCATGACCTGTCCATGGTAAAATATATTTCTGACCGCGTTGCCGTTATGTACTTGGGTAAAATGGTCGAGCTGGCTGATAGTGATGCACTCTATGAAAAGCCGCTTCACCCATACACGCAAGCTTTGCTGTCCGCGATCCCGATTCCGGATCCAGAGATTGAACGTAACCGGGAGCGTATCGTTCTCCAGGGTGACGTACCAAGCCCAATGAATCCGCCAAGCGGTTGCCATTTCCGCACGAGATGCCCGAAAGCCATGCCGGAATGTGCAGCTTCTGTGCCAGAATGGAAAGAAATTGAGCCTGGTCACTTTGCTGCTTGCCATTTGTATAACTAAGCTTAACAACAAGCGGGTTCTCTGGCCTTTTGCCGGGAACTCGCTTCCCTTTCTGAACGTATAAAGCTCTCCCAAACACAATGATGTGCCAAAGCGCGTCTGCATGGCCATGGAAATGCCTCATAAGAGGTTTTTAAAGTGGTTTTACCTCTGAGAAAAACGGGTATATACCCAAGAGTATTTTCTATCAGAGGTATTTTTTTCTGCTCTTCGTCTGGTAAAATGTAGAGTATTTAGAAAATGGGGGTAGGCAATATGAAAAAAATATCAGTGCCGCGATGGAAAGGAAAGGGATCTGGGAGTCTTTCATCGTACTTTCAGAAATTGAAGTCCCTAACTGAAAAATCTACGGTGCAAGTAAAAGGTTCATTGGCAACAAAAATGATCGTGTTCGGCCTGATTCTTGTACTTATCATTATTGGATCCCTGCAATACATAGCGCTTTCCTTTTCTAAATCCACACTGATCAATATCACTTCCAAGCAAGCGAAAATGCTAGCTGAGCAGCATGCGACCAATATGAACGACTGGTTGAATTCCATTGTGGCTTCTACAGAAGCGGCAGCCTCCAAGCGCGTCATGGCCACAGATCTGGAGCCACTCGTCCGTGAGCAATTCACGCTGCTGCGGCAAAGTCACAAAGAGATTTCGAAAATTTATCTAATCGATACGACTACCGGGAAATCCATCTATTCGCTTACCGGGAAAAACGAGATTGATTTCAAGCAGAAGCAGTATTTCCAAAAAGCGATGAGTGAAGGAGCAACCGTCGTATCGGATGAAGAAATCATCGAAGGAATTAACAAGAGTTTTCTTTATATTGCGACACCGATCGGAGAAGGCAACAAAGATACGCAGCGTTTGTTTGTTGTAGGTTTTACGATTGATCAAATCGTGGAAAAGATTCATGATATTCCTTTCATGCAAAACGGATACGCTTTTGTCGTTCGTCAGGATGGTCTGGTAGTGGCTCATAAGGATGTCGAGCAAAACAACAAGCTGATCCTTGCCGGGAAAAAGGAATACAGCGACATGCTGGAAATGATGAAACAGGATGTGAGCAACAGCCTGCTCTACACCGACAATGGCAAGGCCAGCTTTGCAGCCTTTGCCCCGATGCCTACGCTGCACTGGCATGTGGTACTTTCGACTGGTGTGGATGAAGTGTACGGGGAAGTCAACAGCATGGGCTGGTACTTTGTACTCATCAGCATCCCGGTTATCGGTATCTCAGTCTGGCTTATCTGGTGGTTTGCCAAACGCATCCGGACCTCCTTGTTTGCAATCGCGCAGGACATGGACCGGATCGGTGCCGGACATTTTGATGTGCATGTAAAGGTAAATGGAAATGACGAGCTTGCCATGGTAGGACGCAAAATGAACGAGATGGCGGCAGAATTGCGCAAGCTCATTGCGCTGGTTCAAGGCCAGGCAAATCAACTGAACATCGCGACGGATGAGCTGACTTTGTTCGCAGAAGAAAACAAAGGGGCCATCAATGTAATTACGGATAACATTTCCGCGATTGCCCAGCGTGTCTCCACACAAACGAGTGAAGTGCAAGCAACGGCACATACCGTTTCGGAAATCTCTCAAGGAGTTGAGCAGGTAGCAATCGCAGCGGAATCTACTTCCGTAGCCACAACACGTACCTTTGAGCGTGCACAGGGCGGTATGCAGCTGGTGGAAGACGTCATTGGTACCGTACGTCAGGCGAGCGCCGAAGTAGAACGTACTGCAGGCCAAATGCACAGTCTCCGTGAACGGGCTCGTCAAATTACAAGTATTGTCGAAATGATCAGCAGCATTGCATCCCAGACGAATTTGCTGGCACTCAATGCAGCGATCGAAGCGGCACGCGCAGGAGATGCCGGCCGCGGATTCTCCGTAGTAGCGAGCGAGGTTCGCAAGCTGGCAGAAGAGAGCAGCTCTTTCTCTGAAAGAATCGCATCGATTGCGCACTCCATCAACGACGAGGCGATGGACATGAGCAAGCATATGGATGAGATCGTCGCGATGGTCAGCGGAGGACTCCAATCAGTCGAGTCGGTTGGAACTGCTTTCCAAAATATCGTCGCAGATATTCAATCGGCTGCAGAGCAAAGCGAATCGATGACGGCAACCTCCGAGGAAATGGCAGCGGGCAACCAGGTCGTCACGAATTCGATGCAGCGCTTGGCTTCCATGTCTGATGAAATCAGCGATTCGATCACAGGCGTTGTCGAAACGGTGGATGAGCAGCTGCATTCCATTGCACGGATTAATGAAAATGTTGAGCAACTGAAAAAGATGGCAGATGAATTGACGGACAACGTGAGCCGTTTCGTCATCTGATGAGTGGGCCCCTTGTGTGAAACGCACGAAGGGGCCTTTTTCCGCTTCCTTTCTTACCCATAATCAGTGGTTGGCAAAACCAACGTTTCTAGTGAATATTTTCCTGATCGGTTGGTGAGAATAAAACCATGAATGGAGGGAAGAGACTGCTATGAAACGGAATGGATATCTCGCTCTATGCTTCATCATGTGTTTCACCTTCTTTTCTCCGATGGTTGTTGCGGCGGCTGAAAAGTCAGGGCCCAAAAACGGAGAAATGAATTTTGCACCACACGCTCGTTCAGCGGTCATGATTGAGGCTGACACGGGAACCGTTTTGTACGACAAAAACGCGAATGAAAAAATGCCGCCTGCCAGCATTACCAAGGTAATGACGATGCTCCTCATCATGGAGGCGATCGAACGGGGAGAATTAAAGCTAACGGATAAAGTAAGGACAAGCGAGAGAGCGGCCTCGATGGGCGGTTCGCAAATATTCCTTCAGCCAGGCGAAGAAATGACGGTGGAGGACATGATCAAGGGCATCGCAATCGCATCGGGTAATGACGCGTCAGTGGCGATGGCCGAGCATCTGGGGGGGACCGAAGAAGGCTTCGTCACCCGTATGAATGAACGAGCCAAGCAGCTTGGCATGAAAAACACCCATTTCGTTAATTCGAATGGATTGCCGGCGGAAAACCACTATTCCTCGGCTCAGGATATCGCAATTATGTCAAGAGAGTTATTGAAGCACGAGGGAATCACGAAATTTACCGGAACCTATCAGGATTATTTGCGCAAGGATAGTGCAAGCCCGTTTTGGTTGGTCAACACGAACCGGCTGGTGCGTTTTTATGAAGGTGTAGATGGATTGAAGACGGGCTATACAGGGGAAGCCAAGTATTGCCTGACGGCGACGGCCAAGCGCAACAATATGCGTGTGATTGCCGTCGTCATGGGTGAGCCCGATGTGAAAACTCGCAATAGCGAAGTTTCCACGATGTTCAATTATGCGTTTACTCACTTCCAAGTCATGCCGATGTACAAAAAAGGGGAAGCGGTTCAGTCGATCACTGTTGATAAGGGTCAGCAGCCGCAGATCAATGCGGTGACTCCTCACTCTGTCAGCATGCTGATGAAGAAAGGAGAATCAGCGGATCACTATACGCGGGAGGTCGTTCTCAATCAGCGTGTAAACGCCCCCGTCAGCAAGGAACAGGTCATTGGTCATATCTTCATTCGGACCAAAGATGGGAAAGAAGTGAACCGGATCGATTTGTATCCGGAGCAAGCAGTGGCAAAAGCAGGCATGTGGGAGATTCTTAAGCGGACGACCAAGAACGTATTCATCGGCTACTAGTGACACCTTAGAACGCGAAAAGAATCGAGTTGCCTCGAAAGACATACGGCGGCTACTCGATTTTTTTGTTCTTTTGTCGACTGGCAGGAATTGGTTTAGCAGAGGAAGAAAAGAGAGTTTCATTACGGGATGAAGGAGTGTGTCAGCCATGAGTTTGCGCATCGTGATGGAAACCAGACAGGATGTATTGGTTATCCGTTTGCAGGGAGAGCTGGATCATCATACAGCAGAAGAGCTGCGAGGAAAAGTAGATGAGATTTTGCGCGCCCCCGATATTCGCCATATTGTATTGAGTTTGGCTGATTTGACGTTTATGGACAGTTCAGGCATCGGAGTCATTTTGGGCAGGTATAAGCAGATATCCGCACGTTCGGGGGACATGTATGTCACCTCCATTAATCCGACGATCTATCGGATCTTTGAGATGTCCGGCTTATTCAAAGTGATCAAGTTTCGTGAAAACGAAGCAGATGCTCTGCTTGTTCTGGGGGTGGCGTAATCGATGGCACAACGCAACTTTATGTCCGTGTCGTTTGCAGCTTTGAGCCAAAATGAAGCATTCGCTCGTGTGGCAGTGGCCTCGTTTATCTCACAGCTCGATATTACGATGGACGAACTGGAAGAGATCAAGACAGTGATTTCCGAGGCTGTGACGAATGCTATTATTCACGGATATGACGAAAATCCAGAGGGTGTGGTACATATCTCCGTGCAAATAGAAGATGGAACGATCGATCTCATGGTAGAAGACAACGGAAAAGGGATCGATGATGTGGAACAGGCGATGCAGCCACTTTATACGACAAAACCAGAATTGGAACGTTCCGGAATGGGCTTCACCATTATGGAGAATTTCATGGATTCTTTGGAAGTGGCCACCGTCGTCGGAAAAGGGACGACCGTTCGCCTGACCAAACGCCTGTCGTTTGCCAAAGCATTGCAAAATTAGGGGTAGTGCCAATGGGTGCCGATATCAAAAATGCGAGTCAACCATTTCTGACCAATGACCAAGTGAAAGATTTGATAGCCAAGAGCCAAGCTGGCGATACGGATGCACGTGAGCTTCTCGTGAATAGCAATATCAGACTGGTCTGGTCCGTCGTCCAGCGCTTTATCAACCGCGGGTATGAAGCGGATGATTTGTTTCAGATCGGTTGCATTGGCTTGCTCAAGGCCGTTGACAAGTTCGATCTTTCGTACGATGTGAGATTTTCGACCTATGCGGTGCCAATGATCATCGGAGAAATTCAACGCTTTTTGCGCGATGACGGTACGGTTAAGGTCAGTCGATCGTTAAAAGAAACAGCGAATAAGGTGCGGCGATCAAAGGATGAATTGTACAAGCAATTCGGCCGTGCCCCCACGATCGCAGAAGTGGCAGAAGCAGTGGGAATCACGCCGGGATCCACTAGTAACGGCCGCCAGTGTGCTGGAATTCGCCCTTTGATATCGAAGTTCCTATTCCGAAGTTCCTATTCTCTAGAAAGTATAGGAACTTCTCGCGATAAGGGCGAATTCTGCAGATAGCGGATGAAGGTGTGAACAAGTGGTTTGAGAAAATTGCCTTGAAGGACGCCATCAGCAGGCTGAGCGAGCGTGAGCAGCTCATCGTCTACCTGCGCTATTACAAGGATCAGACACAGTCTGAGGTAGCAGAGCGTCTAGGGATTTCGCAGGTCCAGGTCTCGCGTCTGGAAAAGCGTATCCTGCTAACGATCAAGGAGCAAATTGAACATTAGCGTTCATGCTTTGAATGAATGAAAGACACCAGAGCCGGCTGCTTTGGTGTCTTTTTGTCTGTCCATGCCACAAAAATCGCTGGGGTATGGCATTTGGGGAGGGGCACATACTAGCGAATACAGGAGAAGGAGCAAAAAGGAGGGGTTTTTTTGATCGAACCGATGTTTTTGCGCCTGCGCAAACGATTAGCCGTGAAGCCGGATGCCCTTATTACGATGGGCGATGTCTGCCAGATTTACTGGAATGGAGAACGGGAGGATGCCATTAAGAGAATGCCCATCTACCGAGTGAAGCCTGAGGACGGGAATCTCATCATCATCGATATCATGCAAGTGATCCAGCGCCTTCGATCGGCCTATCCGGAAGCGGAGCTGGATATCCAAGGCTCCCCGCAAATTATTGTCGAAGTCCTCAATCCACGCAAAAAGGCCAATCTCGTTCTGGTGGCGTTCGTTTGGGTTTTGCTGTTCGTTGGTTCTGGGCTGGCGATCATGAACTTTCACACGGATGTGAGCATGATGCAGGTCCATCAGCGCATCTTTTTTTTGATTACCGGTCAGGAGAGCAAACAGCCGTTGTGGCTTCAGATTCCCTATTCAATCGGCATCGGCATGGGGATGATCCTGTTTTTTAATCACATTTTCAAGAAAAAAATCAATGAGGAGCCGAGCCCGCTGGAAGTCGAACTGTTTATGTACCAGCAAAGTCTCGATCAATACTACATCCAGCACGAAAATAAGGAAAATCAGCGGAATAAGACATGACTCTCTGGACTGCGTTTTGTCTGGTGCTCATTGGTCTCGGAGGCGGGTTGGCTGTCGGGAGCGGATTGGTAGCGTTCATCACCGTGCTGGATATCATTCCGCGTTTGACCCAATTGACCAATTCGCATCGCTTCATTCGGGCATTTGAATGGTCCTTGGTCTCGGGGGCCCTCTTTTTTACCCTCATTGATTTTTTCGCGTGGGGAGTTCATTTGCCGTTTCTTGTTACCTCCATTTACGGACTTTTGGCCGGTATCTTTGTGGGGACCTTGGCAGCAGGACTAACCGAGGTGCTCAATGTGTTCCCGATTTTGGCCAAGCGCCTGAACATGGATGGCAATCTGCTCTATTTGCTGATGGCAGTGGTATTCGGCAAGGTGACGGGATCCATCCTTCAGTGGTTCCTGCACCTGTGAACTGGTAAATACCTCTATTCATAGGCAACTTTTGAAAAAGGAAGGATATAGGTACGGCTTTCTCATGGGCATTGAATCCGTAGACAAAAGGAGTGGAAGAATGGCGACCAAGGCAAAATCGAAACCCATCGGGTCCATGCAGATGACGAAACAGATGTATAAGCAGGAAGCTTCCAAATACCAGCCGAAGCGCAATGTCCTGCTCAACTCCATTCGCGCTTTTTGGGTGGGGGGAAGTATTTGTTTGCTTGGACAGATCTTGCAAAACATGTATATTCATTTTTTCGGTTTCACGGAAAAGACGGCGAGCAATCCGACAGTCGCGACACTGATTTTCATATCCGTCTTGCTGACGGGGCTGGGTGTCTATGACAACATCGGACAATATGCAGGGGCGGGGTCAGCTGTTCCGGTAACCGGTTTTGCCAACTCCATCGCTTCTGCGGCCATCGAGCATCGCAGTGAGGGCATGGTTCTTGGCGTAGGCGGAAATATGTTCAAACTGGCCGGCTCCGTCATTGTTTTTGGGGTAGTGGCTGCGTTTATCGCCGGTATCATCAAGACGCTGTTCAAAATGATCTTCTGAGGGAGGGAACAACGTGGATAGCAAGAAGCAAGTGTCCCAGATCAATCGGCAGACTTGGCATTTTTCGCAAGATGTGCGTTTGCAAGCCTCAGCCGTGTCCGTTGGTCCCAAAGAAGGTGAAGGTCCCTTGGCCGCATTGTTTGACAAAATCCACGATGACATGTACGCCGGTCAAAAAACGTGGGAGGATGCAGAGCGGCAGCTGATGGAGGATGCCATTTCGACGGTCTTGCAAAAGTCGGGTATCACCGAGCAGGATGTGGATGTGATTCTAGCCGGGGATCTGCTCAATCAAAATATTACGACCAACTTTACGGCTGAAAAGCTGGCGATACCCCTGCTCGGGATGTATGGAGCTTGCTCGACTTCCATGTTGACCCTCTCTACTGCGGCAGCGCTAGTCAACGCGGGGTATGCAAGCAAGGCGATAGCGGCCTGCAGCAGCCATAACGCGACAGCAGAGCGTCAATACCGCTACCCCACGGAATACGGTGGGCAAAAACCGCCTACAGCCCAATGGACCGTTACAGGGGCTGGCGCAGGCTTAGTCGGTATTGGTGGCAATGGTCCGCGCATCACCTATGCAACCATCGGCAAAGTAGTAGATATGGGCATCACAGACCCTTTTGATATGGGATCGGCGATGGCGCCTGCCGCTGTATCCACTCTGCAAACGCATTTCAAAGACACGGGACGCTCTCCGCAGACGTATGACTTGATCGTGACTGGCGACCTGGCATCGGTCGGCTATCCGATCGTGAAGGAACTCATGCTGCGCGATGGGTATCAAATGGATCAAGTGTACAATGATTGCGGTTTGATGATCTTTACCCCTGATCAAGATGTATTTGCAGGGGCGAGCGGCTGTGGGAGCAGCGCAGTGGTCACTTACAGCTACATCATGGATCAGCTGCAGAAGGGCTTGCTGAAAAAGGTTTTGGTGTGCGCGACGGGAGCGCTGCTCAGTCCCGTGAGCTATCAGCAGGGCAATTCCATTCCGTGTATCGCGCATGCAGTCGCACTAGAAGGAGGACAATGATGGAATACGTGATTGCGTTTGTCGTGGGCGGTCTTGTTTGTGTAGTGGGCCAACTTCTCATGGATGTAGGCAAGCTGACTCCTGCGCATGTCATGAGTACCCTTGTCGTGACGGGGGTTGTACTCGATTTCATAGGGGTATACGACAAGTTTATTGACTTTGCTGGAGCAGGAGCGACAGTGCCGATTACGAGCTTCGGGCACTCTTTGTATCATGGGGCGATCGGCGAGGCAGAGCAGCATGGGTTGATCGGTGTCGCGACTGGGATATTTGAAGTGACGAGCGCAGGGATATCAGCGGCAATCGCATTTGGATTCTTGGCCTCTCTCGTTTTTAAACCGAAAGGCTAGCTAGCAGGTACGCAGTCAAGGGCGGTGAACGAAGATGGAACGTCAGCGAAGAAAAGTAATCCTGGTGACAGACGGAGACCATGTCGCGCAAAAGGTAGTCGAGACGGTCGCCAAAGAATTGGGAGGACGCTGCATTTCTCTGTCTGCCGGAAATCCGACGCCGCTTCGTGGCAGCCAGATGGTAGAGCTGATTAAAATGGCTCCGCATGATCCTGTCTTCGTCATGTTTGATGATAATGGAGATTTTGGGAGAGGAAGGGGAGAGCGGGCCATCGAGTACGTGGTCAAGCATCCGGATATTGAGGTGATCGGTGCCATTGCGGTTGCTTCCAACACGCGATTCGTGCAAGGGGCAAAGGTTGCCTTTTCGGTCGACAACCATGGGCAAATCGTAGAGGAAGCGGTCGACAAGTACGGCTATGCCGACGAAGGACTGAAACATCGCATCTACGGTGATACCGTGGATATCCTGAATGCGCTTCAGGTGAAAAATGTGATTGGCATCGGCGATATCGGAAAAATGGACGGGAAAGACAGTCTGCAAAACGGGTGCCCGATCACCAGAATAGCCGTTCAATGGATATTGAAAAGGAGCGAAGCACATGACGCAAGTAACGGAAAAGCGCCGTCCTCTCTCTGACCGCGTCGACGAAAACAAAGAGTACTTAAACGACCGGCTCGGCGTCGGCACGAGCTTTGACATTGGCGCTCACGAGTTCTTCATTGGAAGCACCAAGGTCGTCATGTATTACATAAATGGGTTTGCGGACAGCCACCTCATTACCGAAATCATGCGTGATCTGAATGATCTGCGCAGCCGAGAAGTACAGGGCAATTTATTTGATCACTTGTTTTACAAGTACATTCCGTTTTATCAGCTCGCAAAAGTCAGCAAGACCGACGAGTTTATGGACAAGCTGCTCGTCGGACAGGTCGGGCTGATCATCGATCATTCTCCCGATGCCATCATCATGGATACGAAAACGCTGCCGGTGCGCACACCCCAGGAGCCGGATACCGAGCGAATTGTACGGGGAGCACATGACGGCTTTACCGAAGCGATCGTAATGAATACGGTGCTGACGCGCAGGCGGGTTCGCGATGAGAGGCTCCGCTTTGAGATCATGCAGATCGGTGAACGGACCAAGACGGATGTGGCCGTCGCTTATTTGCAAGACGTGGCGAATCCGAAGCTGGTGGACACGCTGAAGGAACGTCTGCAAAATATCCAGATTGACGGGATTCCGATGGCGGAAAAGACGGTGGAGGAATTCATTATCGGGAAGACTTTCAATCCGTTTCCCATGGTGCGATACACGGAGCGGCCCGATGTGGCAGCCGTGCATTTGCTGGAGGGGCACGTCCTCATTTACGTCGACAACTCCCCCAGTGTCATGATTACGCCAGCGACTTTTTTTCACCATGTCCAGCACGCAGAGGAGTACCGGCAAACACCGGTGGTCGGTGCCTACCTGCGCTGGGTTCGCTTTTTCGGCATATTCGCCTCTCTATTCATCCTGCCGCTCTGGCTGCTCCTGGTCATGCACCCGTCCATGATTCCAGATTCTCTTCACTTCATAGGGATCAAAAATAAAGGAAGCATTCCGCTTCTGGCGCAGTTCATAATGGCAGAGGTCGGAATCGATTTGATGCGCATGGCTGCCATTCATACACCCACCCCTCTGTCCGTGGCAATGGGCCTGCTGGCAGCGATTCTGGTGGGGGATGTGGCGATCAAGGTCGGGTTGTTCGCGCCGGAGGTCATCCTCTATTTAGCGGTTGCTGCCGTTGGGATGTTTGCGACACCGAGCTATGAATTGAGTCTCGCCAACCGGTTGGTTCGCCTCTTTTTAATTCTGATGGTGGGCTTTTTCTCGACGCCTGGTCTCATGATCGGCTTTACTGTGGTATTGATCGGCTTAGCCGCTACGCGCTCGCTGGACACGCCCTACTTGTGGCCGTTCATTCCGTTTAACTACAAGGGGTTCAAAGACATCCTGATCCGGATGGCGGTACCGAGCAAAAATAATCGTCCGAGCATCGTCCGGTCACAAAATAGTTCTAGGCAGTAATATTCTGAAAACGTCAGTGAACACCCATTGTCAAATGAACGTCCATGTAGTAAATTTGATGGGAAGCCTTACGGTGCTTGGTATGTTCGGCAACTGACTTTTGGTCGGTTGCCTTTCTCTATAGGTCAATCTACACAAATGATTCGGCGCCTAAAGATTGGGGAGGAAAGACACATGTTTTTACACGGGACAAGTCGAGTAAACGAGCAGGGCAATTTGGAAATTGGCGGTTGTGATACGACACAGCTCGCTGCCCAATACGGAACACCACTCTACGTATACGATGAAGCACAGATTCGCAGCAAATGCCGCGATTTTGTAGAGGCGTTTCGCAAATCCGGCTTTGCTTTCCAGGTAGCCTATGCTAGCAAGGCTTTCTGTACGATGGCGATGTGCAAATTGGTAGAAGAGGAAGGCTTGTCTCTCGATGTCGTGTCTGGTGGAGAGCTGTACACAGCGATGCAAGCGGGATTTCCGGTAGAACGAATTCACTTCCATGGCAACAACAAATCCTTGGATGAAATCGTGATGGCGCTCGATGCCAAGATTGGCTGTTTTGTCGTGGATAATTTTTATGAGCTGCACCTATTGGATCAGCTGGCAGCTGAACGCGGGGAAAAGGTATCGGTTCTGCTGCGTGTCACTCCAGGTGTAGAAGCACATACGCATGAATACATTTCAACTGGTCAGGTCGATTCAAAATTTGGATTTGACGTAAAACACGGGCAAGCATTGGAAGCGATGAAGTTTTCCCATGAAAGCAATCATCTTCATTTGCTGGGGGTTCACAGTCACATCGGTTCGCAAATTTTCGAAACCGAGGGCTTCCTGGTCGCCGTGAAAAAACTGGCTGAACTGCTGGGCGAAGCCAAAGACGGTTTCGGATTTTTGCCGGAAGTGTTAAATGTCGGGGGCGGTTTTGGTATCCGCTATGTAGAAGGGGATACCCCGCAGCCAGCGGAAGCCTACATCAAGGCAATCACGGAAGCTGTAAGGGACGAGCTGAACGCGCGTGAAATTCCCCTTCCTGAGCTGTGGATCGAGCCAGGACGCAGTATCGTTGGGGACGCAGGTACTACCCTGTACCGAATCGGCTCCAGCAAGGAAATTCCCAATATCCGCAAATACATCGCAGTTGACGGCGGTATGACCGATAATCTGAGACCAGCCTTGTACCAAGCGGAATATGAGGCGGCTGTCGCCAACAAGATGAACGAGCCTGCAACAGAAGTCGTATCGATTGCGGGTAAATGCTGCGAATCTGGCGATATGCTGATCTGGGACGTAAGGCTTCCCGGTACCGCAGCAGGCGACATTTTGGCTGTCCCGAGCACAGGTGCCTACGGCTATTCCATGTCCAACAACTACAATCGAATTGCACGTCCTGCCGTGGTTTTTGTAAAAGATGGAGAATCCGAGCTGGTCGTCAAACGCGAGAGCATCGCAGATGTAGTCAGCCATGATCTTTTGCCCAAGCGTGCCCAATTGCAGCGGTAATCTTGAATCATGCAAACCTCCCTGAATGATCGGGGAGGTTTTTTAGTTCGATAGAGCCATTTTTTATGAATCCTCCACATCCCTTTTACAAAATATTAACGAGGGACTGCCATAATGAAAAATGGCGAGGAGGAAAGATTCACCATGTGGTCAACGCTCATGCAAGGATTTCGACGCACCCCCTTGTTTTCATTGGATAAACGGCAATGGATGAAGTCCATCATCAGCCAGGAAGTAGAAAAAGGGCGCAGTGTTGTCATGTTTTATGTAGATATCGTCAAACTGACGGAAGTGGAGAACCGCTATGGGGATGTGATCGCCAAGCGTGTCCTCCATATTTTCGAGCGGATCCTGCCAGCGGTTTCTCGCCATGTTTTTGAAATCAGAGGGAGAATCCTTGCGATCCAAAAGCTGTGGGGCGATGATTTCGCCATTTATGTATCTTTTGGCGGCAGTGTAAATGAGGAAGACTGCCGGATGTTGTCCATCCATTTTCAGGAGCAGGCAGAAAAACAGCTCAATCGGCAGGTGAGCTTTGTCAATCGGGAGGAGCTGCGTGTCCATATCGGGTATGCCAATCTTCCGGGTCAAGACATCGTCAAAGAAATGTACACCTCCGTAAAACATGCCGTCCATATGGCGAAATACGGGATTACTTCCGAAAAATATACGAATGTTACCCAATTCCACAAACTGCTAACGGAAGAAAATATACAGATGCACTTCATGCCGATCATTCACTTGCCTGATGGGGAGACCTTGGGATGGGAAGCCTTGGCACGTGGGCCGATCGATAGTCCGTTTGCATCGCCGTCCATGCTGTTCAATTACGCAGAGGAGACGGATACGGTTTTTCGGCTGGAGCACATTTGCCGAAAGAGAGCTCTGGAGCAGCTCCGGTATCTAAAGCCGCAGCAGAAGCTATTCATCAATTTGGACCCGCGAGCCATTGATGATCCTTTTCTTTTGCGCGGGGAAGTCTTTTCCCTGTTTGAGCAATACGGTTTGAATCCGCACAATATTGTGTTTGAAATAACGGAACGCCACGCCATTTCGAATTATGCCGTCTTTCGCAAAATCATTGAGGAATACCGAAAAAAAGGCTATTTGATCGCGGTCGACGATGCAGGAGCGGGGTATTCGAGTTTGGAGTCCATTACGGAAATTTATCCGGATTTCATCAAGCTGGACATGTCCCTGATACGGAATGTGGATGTAGATCCCATCAAGCAAGCCCTGCTGGAGACATTTGTTCAGTTTGCAGACAAAGTCGGCTGTAAAATCATCGCGGAAGGTATCGAGACGCAGCGGGAGCTGGAGACGCTTATGGAGGTAGGAGTCACTTACGGACAAGGCTATTTTCTGGGCAAGCCAGACAAGGGGATGACGCAGGTCTCGGGGCAAGCGATGAACTTTTTGCGCTTCATGCAAGAAAAGCGAGAGAGCGAGCAAGGAGAGCCGCTTCTTTTTACACCGGCGATGTCCGAGATCCTCGCAAAGACGATTTGTGTGGAAAAGCATGCAAAAGTGCGTCGCGTACACGAAATCTTCGAGCAAAACCAGCGGATTGAGAGCATTGTCGTGCTGGAGGAGGGAGAGCCGATCGGGCTGATCATGCGATTTCAGCTCTATCAAATATTGGGGGGACAATACGGCATCGCCCTCTATTACGAGCGCTCCATCTCCCAGATCATGAATGCCAACCCGCTCAAAGCCTTCAAGGACGACAGGCTGGATGAGGTAGCACGGCGGGCGATGGCGCGGGACGCCTACCATCTGTATGACGTCGTGATCATCATTGGCGAAGAGAATGAGTACATCGGTATCGTGACGGTCCAAAGCCTGCTTGACAAGATGGCCTCGATCAAGCTGGAGATGGCGACCTCCGCGAATCCGTTGACGGGCCTTCCGGGAAACGTTCAGATTGAGCGGGAGCTGAACAAGCGAATCAAACAGCGCGAGTCGCAGCTCGTCATCTATTGCGACCTGGATCGCTTCAAATGGTTTAACGATCGGTATGGGTTTGAAGTAGGTGATCAAATCATCGTCAGGACGGCAAATTTGTTGAAGGAAGCCGTCAAACGCTTCGGAAGCACGACCGACTTTGTGGGACATATCGGCGGAGATGATTTTATTATCATCACGCAGGCCGATTGTGCGCAGGAGCTCGTTTCCTTCCTGATGGATGCGTTTTCTCCCTACTTTGCGGATATTTATGAGAAACGGCGTATGGGCGACGGGGCTGTTCTCTCCATGTCCATGGCAGGCGTCCGCCTCATCGGGGGAAAATATGTCAATGTCGAGGGACTCGCAGAGCGGGCAGCCTATGTGAAAAAGCTTGCAAAGGAGCAGGCAGGGACCGTTTTTCTCGACGATGGTGACTTCCGAGCCGAAGAAATGTACCGAAGTCAGGTATAAGTTGGACGACGCTTCTTACGCATGGTAAAATGGGTACGTTAACTTTACGAGGTCTGGAGGCTTACATAATGAAAAAAGCACAAATCACCATGGAAAACGGGAATGTTATCGAGCTGGAGCTGTTCGAAGGGGAAGCTCCTGGTACGGTAGCCAACTTTGAGAAACTGGCAAACGAAGGCTTTTACAACGGTCTGTCTTTCCACCGTGTCATCCCTGGGTTTGTAGCACAAGGCGGCTGCCCTTACGGAACAGGAACTGGCGGCCCTGGATATACCATCAAATGTGAAACGAAAGGCAACCCGCACAAGCATCTGCGCGGCGCTCTTTCCATGGCGCATGCCGGTAAAGACACAGGCGGAAGCCAATTCTTCATCTGCTACGATTCTTTCCCTCATCTGGACGGCGTACATACCGTATTCGGAAAAATCACTTCCGGCATGGAGCATGTAGATGCAATCAAGCAAGGCGACAAAATGGGTACTGTGAAAGTAACCGCTGAATAAGAGAGCATTCTTCCAAACACTGACGATTCCATTCGTCAGTGTTTTTGTTTGGAATCAGAACCGCGAGCGAGAAGGCTTGTAAGCATATCCAACTGCTGGTATCCTAGAAATTAGACGATTTTTTTGAGGAGGAACCAATGGATCTTTTTCATTTTGATTGGAAGACGGTGCCGTTCCGCATGATCGCGTTCGTCATCGCTTTCTCCCTGCATGAATGGGCACATGCTTTTGTCGCCTGGAAGCTGGGTGACAACACGGCCAAGGATGAAGGACGATTGACGATAAATCCGATTCCCCATATTGATCCGTTCGGCTTGATCCTGATTTTGTTTGGACCGTTTGGGTGGGCGAAACCGGTGCCGATCAATCCGCTGCATTTTCGCGGGAACAAGCGGTTGGGGATCGTGTACGTATCCGCAGCAGGGCCGCTGATCAATTTGGTGCTTTCGATCTTGTTTGCGATCGTGTATATCGTAGTCGGCCACGCAGGCGTACTGGATGGAATGAGTGAAAAATGGGCGGATGCCATTGAATTGACACTGAGGTATTGTGTGATTATCAACACTGCTTTGTTTGTGTTTAACCTATTGCCTATCGCTCCGTTAGACGGATACAAGATTTTGCGCTTCCTTTCTCCACGACGCTGGGACCGATTCTTTTACAATCTGGAGCTCTACGGTCCGTGGATTTTGCTCTTGCTCATCTTTATTCCGGGAGTCAGCGCTACCATTTTTGGTATTCCGATGGGCTTTATTATCATGTGGGTACAAGAAATTGCAATAAAAATCGTTACACTGTTCGTATAAAGGAAACGAGGGACTACCTGTGGCTTACAGCATCAAACTGGATTCCTTTGAGGGGCCGCTCGACCTGTTGCTCCATCTGATCGACAAGGCCGAAGTGGATATTTACGACATCCCCATCGCGGAAATAACCGAGCAGTATTTGGCGACGATCGATACGATGCAGCAGCTCCAACTGGACGTGGCAAGCGAGTTTGTCGTCATGGCGGCGAGTCTCCTCTCGATCAAAAGCAAGATGCTGCTGCCCAAAAAAGAGGAGCACGTCTTTCAACAGCACCTCGATATGGACATTGAAGAGATTGACCCAAGGGAAGAGCTGGTGCAGCGCCTTTTGGAATATAAGCGCTATAAAATGCTTGCAGAGCGACTGCGGGAAATGGAAATCGGGCGTAACCAGGTGTATACCCGCCCTGCCGAAAATCTGTCACCGTATGTGAAAGAGGAAGAGAACACGGTCAAAGACGTGACTCTCTACGATCTAATCTCTGCGCTGGAAAAGCTGGTGAAAAAGGTCAATGACAAGCAGCCGATCACAAAGGTATCCCGTGATGAGGTATCGATTAAAGACAGGATGCATGAAATTCGCCAGCTTGTACGGGTAGGGGGAGGAATGGTGCGCTTTTCCCAGCTTTTTTCGAGAGGAGCGACTCGTTCCGAGATCGTGACGAGCTTTCTCGCCCTCTTGGAGCTGATGAAGGCAAAGGAGATCACGTGTATCCAGAATCAATTGTTTCAGGACATCATGATTTGTGAGAACACAACGAAAGGAGTCCCTGAGGATGGACTATGACAAGCTGAAAGGCGTTATCGAGGGCTTGTTGTTCATTTCGGGCGATGAAGGCATCGATGCCAAGGAAATCAGTGAAATCACCGAGGTATCCGAAGAAGAAGTCATCGACTTG
The DNA here is from genome assembly GCF_016811915.1 of Brevibacillus choshinensis. Taxonomy (NCBI): domain Bacteria; kingdom Bacillati; phylum Bacillota; class Bacilli; order Caryophanales; family Paenibacillaceae; genus Brevibacillus; species Brevibacillus choshinensis. Next base: position 2,438,609 of record NZ_CP069127.1, read on the forward strand.
ATTGAAGACATGAAAGCAGATTTTCGCCGGGCAGGCAGGGGAATTCAGATCGTGGAGGTCGCGCGCGCTTATCAGCTGACGACTCTTCCCGAGCACGTTCCTTATTTTGAACGCCTGGCGAGCTCACCCAGCCAATCCACGCTCTCTCAGGCGGCGTTGGAAACACTCGCGATCATCGCGTACAAGCAGCCGCTGACCCGTTCGGAGATCGAGGAAATTCGCGGGGTGAAATGTGAGAAAGCGCTCAATACCCTGCTAACCAAGCAGTTGATCCGTGAAGCTGGACGCGCCGAAGGGATTGGCCGCCCGATTTTGTATGCCACGACGAAAGATTTCTTGGAACATTTTGGACTAAGGGAGCTGGCAGATTTGCCGGAACCACCCGTCAATTTGGATATCGAAGAGGCGCGGATGGAAGCCTCCGCGTTGTTCGGTAAAGCAGAAGAGCCTGCAAACGACTAGGCGCTTTTGGACAGTTTTTCGTACTATCAGACGACTCGTCCCCATATACATGGTACAAACCTGTGCATCGTTGTACTTTGTAATGGGGAGGCCGTTTATGAAAGTGCGAAAATTACTGTCCGGCGTGCTCGTCGTTTTTCTTTTTATACAGGTCCTGCTGGTGTCGGCTCCTGATGTCCAGGCAGCTGCTTCGCCGCCAGGATTGTCAGCGGAGAGTGCGGCTCTGATCGATGTGGCGAGTGGACGGATCCTGTATGCCAAAAATGGCACGAAAAAAATGAGGATTGCCAGTCTGACCAAGACGATGACGGCGATCGTGGCGATCGAAAGTGGGAAATTAGACACGGTGGTCACCGTGCCGCCAGAAGCGGTCGGAGTGGAAGGCTCCTCCATTTACTTGAAGCGAAACGAAAAGCTGACCCTGGAAGAACTTCTGTACGGTCTGATGCTGCGGTCCGGAAATGATGCGGCCGTTACCATTGCCACGCACATCGGTGGATCGTTGCCAGGGTTTGTATACATGATGAATGAAAAAGCCGCCATGATCGGAATGAATCACACCAATTTCACCAATCCGCATGGTCTCGATGACAGCAACATGCATTATTCCACTGCTGAGGACATGGCCAAACTTTCCGCCTATGCGCTGCGCAATCCGGTCTTCCGGCAGATTGTGTCGACCAAGGTAAAAGACATCTCGTGGGAAGGAGAGCAGTGGGACAGACGCCTCCTGAATAAAAACAAAATGCTCCATTTATACAACGGGGCAGATGGTGTAAAAACAGGCTATACCAAGCTTGCCAAGCGCTGCCTGGCTTCTTCGGCCACTCGGGACGGACGGCAATTGGCGACGATTACCTTGAATGCCTCCGACGACTGGAACGATTCTGCAAAGCTATTGGACTGGGGTTTTGCCCATTTCCCGATAAAGGAACTCGTCAGCCAAAAGGAGAATGTGAAGCCGGATACGCCCGTCACCATGGAGGCAGGAACGCATTTGGTTGCGATGAATGCGTTTCGCTATCCGCTGCAGCCATCCGAAGCAGAGGATGTCCACAAGCGCATCGTTTTGGGAGAGTCCATCATCAATGGAAAAATGAACGGTAAGCTGGTCGGATTTATGCAGATCTACCTGAAAGACAACATGATCGGCCAGGTTCCGCTGTTGGTCAACGTAGATTCCCCTACTTCTGCCAAACCCGAGGCAGCTGGACGCTCGTTCTGGCATAACTTCTGGGAGATCGTGGCGGGAGGGCTGTGGAGTGCTTAATATCATCTGGCTAGCCCTGATCGTCATCAGCATTGTGGTGGCAGCCATCAACGGTCGCATGGAAGTCATCAATCAGGCGGCCTTTGAGGGGGCCAAGACAGGGGTGACTGTCTGCTTCGGTCTCCTGAGCATACTCGCGTTTTGGATGGGGCTCATGCGGATTGCGGAAAAATCAGGATTGCTGGAACTGCTGGCACGAGCCTTGTCCCCCATCATTTCGCTGCTTTTTCCCGATGTGCCGAAAGGTCATCCCGCGATTGGGTACATCCTGTCCAACATGAGTGCCAATCTGCTGGGGCTGGGGAATGCGGCGACCCCGATGGGACTGAAGGCGATGGAGGAACTGCAAAAACTCAACGCGAACAAACAGGTTGCATCACCAGCCATGTGCACGCTGCTGGCCATCAATACGGCGAGCATCACGATCATACCGACGACGATGATCGCGATCCGGATGCAATACGGCTCCGTCAATCCGGTGGAAATCGTCGGTACGACCTTGCTTTCTTCCTTTGGAGCGACGATTGTTGCACTGCTTATCGACCGCTGGTACCGTTACCGACACTCAAGACGTCACAGATAGGGGGGGAGCCGCATGTACCAATGGGTATCCCTGATTTCTCTATGGGCCATCCCCATTACAATCGCCTTTGTGCTGCTCTATGGTTGGCGAAAGCAAGTCCCAGTATATGAGACCTTTGTGGATGGAGCAAAAGGCGGATTGACCACGACCATCCGGATCCTGCCCCATTTGATAGCCATGATGGTAGCCGTAACGATGTTCAGGGAATCGGGTGCTCTCGAGCTGCTGCTCAAAATGATCAGGCCAGCCCTTGATTTTCTGCACTTTCCGGAGGAGCTGGTTCCGCTCGCACTGCTGCGGCCTTTGACCGGGACCGGATCACTGGCCATTGCGACAGATTTGATCGCGCAGTACGGGCCGGATTCATTTCTCGGAAGACTCGCAGCAACCATGCAGGGGAGTACGGACACGACGCTGTACGTCTTAACCGTCTATTTTGGAGCGGTGGGCATTCGCAATTCCTCCTATGCGTTAAAGGTGGGCCTGTGGTCCGATTTGGCAGGCGTGATTTTTTCCTTGCTGATCGTCACCTACGTATTCTCGTAAGTATCGCATAGCCATACTCCGAAAAACTTCCTCAGGGCGGGGAAGTTTTTCCCTTTTTCTTGTCCACACTGATAAGAATGGGTATGATGTTGTAGAGGTGAACCAAGGATGGAACGTTTACAAAAAGTACTAGCACACGCAGGAGTCGCCTCTCGTCGCCATTGTGAAGAATTGATCATTCAAGGAAACGTTCAGGTAAACGGCATTGTGGTGCGAGAATTGGGTACGAGGGTAGACCCGCAAGTAGACCGGATTACGGTGCATGGTCGGCCGATACGGATCGAGCAGCATGTCTACCTGATGCTGTACAAGCCTACCGGGGTCATTACAAGTGTTACAGATCCGCGTGGACGACGCGTTGTTACAGACCTGCTGAAAGGAATCAAGGAGCGGGTGTATCCGGTAGGACGTCTGGACTACGACACCTCCGGCCTGCTTTTATTGACCAATGACGGCGAGCTCGCCAATCGGTTAGCGCATCCGAGCTATGAGATCGACAAGGTGTATCGAGCTTGGGTGAGAGGAGTGCCGAGTCAAGACAAGGTGAAGCGGCTGGCCACAGGGATCCAGCTTGAGGACGGGATGACATCCCCGGGGGAAGCGAGGCTGCTGAAGACGGCCCCTGGTAGAGATAAATCCTTGGTGGAATTGACCATACATGAAGGGCGAAACAGGCAGGTTCGGCGTATGTGTGATGCCATCGGCCACCCGGTCATCACCCTGGAACGAATTCGGCTCGGGTTTTTGACACTGGAAGGTTTGCAGCCGGGGCAGTTCCGACCGCTGACGAGCGGGGAAGTAGAGAAGCTGAGGCAGGGGCTCGTGCAAAATCGAAAGAGCAGACCGCGAACCCGTTAGATTCGTTCAAAATCTGTTCATAAGTTATACGCTGCCGCAAAAACTAGGAACGCTATAATAGAAAGGAAAAACCATGCAATTCTATTAGCAGTAGATGGGAGTTAGGGCAAATGAACAAAAGCAATCGTACATACATTCGAGTCGCCGTTTTGGGTCTTCTGCTCGTGGCGCTTGTCTTTGCTCTCTATTCAAGCTTTGTGAAGGATCCGAACGCAGTCAAAGTAGGGAAAGCTGCACCGAATTTCAGCCTGCTGCAGTTGAACGGTCCGGAAATGGCATTGAGTGATCTGAAGGGCAAAGGAGTCGTCCTCAACTTCTGGGGAACCTGGTGCGAGCCCTGTAAAAAGGAATTGCCTGCCCTGCAGCAGCAGTACAATCAGTTCAAAGATAAAGGACTGGTCGTGGTAGGGGTCAATATTGGCGAATCTCCAGTAGCTGTTGATCCGTTTGTCAAACAATTTGGGGTCAATTTCCCTATTTTGCTGGACAGTGAATCCCAAATTACAAAGCTGTATCGCATCGGACCTATTCCGACTACCTTTTTCATCTCTCCGGATGGAGATGTAGAAGAAATCTTTATCGGACAATTAAACGAAGCGATGATCACGCAAAAAGTGTCGAAAATCTTGCCGTAAGTGAGGATCAAAATGGATCAGCGAAAATGTGAATGTGGACATACCAATCCCATCGGGACGCTGCTCTGCGAATCTTGCGGTAAGCCGCTAGACATTGTTTTGGAGGAGCAGACACAATTCCCTGACATGCGCTACGAAGGGATGGCGCGCCGTTCCCAGACGTACACGAATAAAATCATCGATCGCGTCTGGAACTGGTTTTCTTCGGTCAAAATTGCAATCGGTATCATTGTGGTGATTTTGGTCGCCTCTGCAGTAGGAACCGTTTTCCCGCAGCAGCAGTACATACCTGTACCGGTCCCGACTGAAGCCGACGTGGCCCGTTTTTACACGGAGACGTACGGCAAGCTGGGTACCATCTATTACGAATTGGGCCTACACAACCTGTATTCTTCCTGGTGGTTTGTGACACTGCTGGTCATGCTCGGCACTTCTCTTGTGATCTGCAGCCTGGACCGCGTCATTCCCCTGTACAAAGCGCTGAAAAAGCCGAGACTCAATCAGCATAAGTCCTTTTTGAAGGGACAAAAGCTGTATGCAGAAGGGCCGATGCCGGAGAATGCGACTCAGGATGAGCTGCTGGTGAATGCGGCGCAGGTCCTACGAAAGAAAGGTTATCGCATCTTCACCACGGATCGCGCCTTGATGGCGGAAAAGGGGCGGTTTAGCCGCTGGGGGCCGTATATCAACCATATCGGATTGATTCTTTTCCTGATCGGTGTGCTGATGCGCAGTTTACCGGGCTTCTTCCTGGATGAATACGTTTGGGTGCGGGAAGGGCAGACCGTAGCGATTCCGGACACCCCGTATTACGTCAAAAACGTTTCGTACCATACGGAGTACTGGTCCGAGGAAGAAATGCCGGAGAAGCTTGATTTAAAAGGCGGAGTCATTCCGAAAAGCTTTCAGACAGATGCCATCTTGTACCTGAACAAAAATGCGGACTTGCCTGGTGCAAAGCCGGAATTGGTAGAAGTCAAAAACGGGCCGATCGTGGTAAACCATCCCATGGTACACGAGAGCCTGTACTTGTATCAATCAGGAGTTCAGGAAATGCAGCTGGGTGCTCTGAACTTTGACCTGGTAGACCAGAAGAATGGAAACAAGCTACTCGGTCAAATCAAGGTCGATCTGTACAATCCTGTCAAGGAGCAGGACCTCGGCAGTGGGGTCAAGGTCCGCACGCTGGACTACTTCCCGGATTTTATGATGGGCACAGACGGGAAGCCGGCTACGAAGACCAATTTGCCGAAAAATCCGATGGTCGCCCTCGAGATCTTGGGCGACAACGGGAAGATCAATGAGAAAATGGTGTATCTGCAAGGCTCCATCATCACTCAAAAATCAGATCCTCAGTACGCATTGGTCATCCGAAAACCTGACTTGATCGATATCACAGGATTGAATGTGCGGATGGATAAAGCTGTCCCGTTAATTTACTTCGGCTCGTTCATTTTCATGATCGGGGTCGTGATGGGCTTCTTCTGGCAGCATCGACGCATTTGGGTCCAGTTCCAGGAAGACAACGTACTTCTGGCAGGACATACCAACAAAAACTGGTTTGGCTTGCGCAGAGAAGTGGATGGCCTCATCGAACAGACGAAGCTGCCATTGACCATCGAAGAAAAAACAAAGGCGTAAAAAGCTTCAAGGAGGGACACAAGACGTGCAGTTCATCCAATTGAGTGACTGGTTATTGGATATTGCGTTTCTGCTCTACGTGCTCTCGTCCATTGTATTCGTCGTTGCTATGACGGGGAAGAACTGGGCGGGGCGCGACCCCAAGCAACATGAAACACGTTATGGACGAATCGCCTACTGGTTGGCGGTGATTGGCTTTATCGCTCAGACAGGATACGTAGTGACTCGCTGGATCGGCGGAGGACACAGCCCGACCAGTAACATGTTTGAGTTCATGGCATTCCTGGACTTCTGTATTATTCTTGCCTATCTCATTATTTACAGGATATACAAGCTGACCGTGATCGGGGCATTCGTATTGCCACTGGGAGTCATCATGCTGGCTTACTCCTATGTGTTCCCGAAAGACGTAACTCCGCTGATTCCGTCCCTGCAAAGCTATTGGCTGCATATTCATGTGACGACGGCGGCGCTGGGAGAAGGGATTTTGGCAGTAGGCTTCGCCGCTGGCTTGATGTATCTGATCCGCACGGTGCCCCAAGTCGTATCCACGAAAAGCACAAAGTGGCTCGAAGTCGTGCTCGCTGTCGTGTTGATGCTCGTAGGATTCATCGGAATGGAATCGACATTTGCCCGTATGGATCAAAAAACAGTATTTCAAATGAATAAGGAAATGCAAAATGCGATGGGGCAAATGGAAAAGCCGCAGGTGGAGTACACGATGCCTGCCATCGTCGCTCCAGCGGATGCCACTGTCATCCAGCAAGGACCGATGAATCCGCTGTTTACCGCTCCGACTTGGATGGAAGGAAAGGACGCAGCCCGCAAGCTAAACACCATGCTGTGGTCCGTGGTCGCGGGAGTCGTGCTGTACGGAGTATTGCGGCTGATCTTCCGCAAACGTCTGGGAGCCGTCATTCAGCCTTCCGTCGAGGGAATTGAGCCCGAGCTTTTGGATGAAATCAGCTATCGTGCAATCAGTATCGGCTATCCCGTATTCACACTGGGTGCACTGATTTTTGCCATGATCTGGGCACAGGAAGCATGGGGCCGCTTCTGGGGCTGGGACCCGAAAGAGGTATGGGCACTCATCGTCTGGCTGTTCTACAGTGCCTACTTGCACTTGCGTCTCTCGCGCGGGTGGGTTGGCGCCAAGTCAGCTTGGATGTCCGTCATTGGCTTTGTTATCATCTTGATTACACTTGTCGTAGTCAATCTGGTGATTGCCGGTTTGCACTCATACGCAGGTGTGTAATGAATCCGTAAAAAGCTGGTTTTACGACCAGCTTTTTGGACTATCTTCCATCGGTTATAAGAAATCAAAGGGCTAAGAGGTGTTGAGCATGGAGAAAATGGCACGGATCCTGGTAGTGGATGATGAAGAACGCATCCGCCGTCTGCTGAAAATGTATTTGGAAAGAGAAAACTTCCTGATCGATGAGGCGGATAATGGAGAACAGGCAGTCGAAATGGCCGTAGGCAGCGATTACGACATCATTTTGCTCGACTTAATGCTTCCAGGCATGGATGGTATCGAAGTCTGTCAACGCATCCGCGAATTCAAAGCTACCCCGATTGTCATGCTGACAGCAAAAGGGGAAGAGACCAATCGCGTGCATGGATTTGAAGCCGGGGTAGATGACTATGTCGTGAAACCGTTCAGTCCGCGCGAAGTGATGTATCGTGTGAAAGCGATCCTGCGTCGCTCTTCGGCTACCGCTTATTTAAAAACCGAGACCTTCAACAGTCACTCGGTGCTCGTTTTCCCTGAATTGACGATCGATCACGATGCGCATAAAGTCATCGCTAGCGGGCAAGAAGTGAGCCTGACGCCAAAAGAATACGAACTGCTGCATTACCTGGCACTCTCACCCGATAAAGTGTTCACGCGTGAGGAGCTGCTCAAGGATGTATGGCATTACGAGTTTTTCGGCGATTTGCGTACGGTAGATACACACATCAAGCGTTTGCGCGAAAAATTAAACCGCGTTTCCCCTCAGGCTGCAAACATGATTGCGACTGTGTGGGGCGTCGGCTACAAACTAGAGGTGCCTAAATAAGTGGACGTCTTTTTTCGCAGCGTAGTAGGAAAGCTATGGATGACGATTATCGCCTTGTTTGCGCTGGTCCTGACGATTTTTAGCTTGCTCATAGTCCAATCCTTCGACAGCTTCTACTCGAACAGGCAGACGAAAAATCTGCAGGAGTTGGCAGAGGGCTTGTCCAGCGGGTTGTCTGCCAGCGAGAATAGCGAGGGCGCATTGGAGATGGCGGCTACCTTTGGAGTCGTGCATCATACGGGAATGATCGTCTTGGACGAAAGAAAGAACGTGATGGGAAAGAGTGAGGGAAAAGGTCTTCCGGACATACCGGTCAATGTACTGCTGGAATCACCAGAGCTAAGGGTCCAGGATGCATTAGCCGGTAAGCACCCTGCTCCAGAGCGTCTTTACTTGCCGGTAGGTACTGGCGATCAAAAGAACCCGAATACAAGCGTGCAGATAATCGCGGTGGCAGTGCCCATGGAATATTCGGCTGGGAAGCAGGGGTCAGTCGTCATGTATCAGGCGATCGAAGATTTTGATGATACGGTGAATGAAGTCCGGTTTCTGATTTTCGTCGTCGGTGTGATCGCATTTGTATCCACTACGGTATTTGCATTCTTCCTCTCCTCGAGAATTACGATCCCGTTACGCCAGATGAAGGAAACCGCCCACCGGATTGCAGAAGGGGACTTTCATGCCGAGATTCCGATTCGCACAACCGACGAGCTCGGGGAGCTGGCAGCATCTTTCAACACGATGGCAACTCGGCTCAATCAACTGGTGGATGCTTTGTCCAAAGAGAAAGAACAGCTGGCGATTGTCCTGCGCAGTATGGTGGATGGTGTCGTGATGCTGGATGCGGAAGGCAAGATTGCCCTGACGAATCCACCGGCAGAGCGGTTTTTGCGAGATTGGAAATTCCAGTATTCGGATGAGCAAGTGCCGCTGTATGATATCTATCAGCAGGTCGTGCAGACCGGACAGGAAGTGACGGAAGACATCCCGCTGCAGGGAAGAATCTGGACCCTTGTCATGGTGCCCGTAAACGACCGGGAGCAAATTCGCGGCGCAGTTGCCGCTTTGCGCGACATGACGCAGGAACGCAAGCTGGATAAGATGCGCAACGATTTCGTAGCGAATGTCTCCCATGAACTTCGAACGCCTCTCTCCATGCTGCAGGGGTACAGCGAGGCGATCGTCGACGATATTGTCGCAACTCCAGAAGAGCATAAAGAACTGGCTCAAATCATTTATGATGAATCTGTCCGGATGACCAAGCTCGTCAATGAGCTGCTGAGTCTGGCGAGGATGGAAGCGGGACATGTGGAGCTGTTCCGGGAAACGCTTGAGCTGCGTCCGTATATGGAACGAATACAGCGCAAGTTTACGAATTTGGCGAGGGAGCGGGATATCAATCTGCTTCTGGAGATGTCAACCTCTCACAGTACGGTAAACATTGATCCTGATCGTATGGAACAAGTGTTGACCAATCTCATTGACAATGCTCTACGGCATACGCCAAGCAAAGGAAGCGTGACTATTCGAGCTCGTGGCGACAAGACGCTGCTGCTTGAAATCAGCGATACGGGCAGCGGTATCCCTCAGGAAGATCTGCCGTTTGTTTTTGAACGCTTTTACAAAGCCGACAAAGCCCGGACGCGCGGTCGGGTAGGAGGCACAGGTCTCGGTCTGGCCATTGCCAAGAACCTCGTCGAAGCGCACGGCGGGACAATCAGTGTGCAGAGCAAAGTGGGAGAGGGAACGACATTCACCATTGCGTTGTCGCTGCATACGAAAACAAACAGGAGTGTAGAGAGAGATGATCAAGACCATTCTTTTTGACGTTGACGGGGTTATGCTCAGTGAAGAGCGCTACTTTGATGCATCTGCCTTGACTGTCTGGGAAATGCTGTACAGCCCGCAGTACCTGGGTCTGAAAGCTGATTCTTTTACGCCCGCACCGGTAGAGTCTGACATTCGCCGGGTGCGTGAAGAGGTGTTTGCAAAAGATGAAGCTTTGAATCTGATCAAAGCACGCGGAATCAATTCCAACTGGGACATGGTGTTCCTAGCTTTCTCGTATCAACTGATACGTCTGGCGGAGGCTTTGGAGCCGCAGCTGGGATCAGAGGTCACCAGTCTGCTCAGCGGGCAAATTGGACGTGAAGAGCTTGCAAAGCTGAGAGAGTGGGGCGCTTCCCATGCGGCTGACTTCACAGTAGATTACGCTTCTTTCACACCTGATTTTGCCAAAGGCACCGCGCAAAAGGCTGAAATGCTGCTGTACCTGAACCAAGTCGCCAAAGAACGTTGTCGGGTCGATACAGAAATGTTCTCCCGCAACAGTGATTTGTGGCAGCTCTGTCAAGAAACATTCCAGGAATGGTACCTCGGTGATGAGCGGGTAGCAGCTTCCATCGGCCGCGAAACCATGCAAACGGGTAAAAAAGGCTTCCTGACCGACGAAATTCCAATCGTCCCTCCCGCGGAGATGATCGATCTGTTCCGGACTCTGAAAGAAAAAGGCTACACGCTGGGAATTGGAACCGGACGTCCAACCATCGAAACGCATGTTCCGCTGACAGAAATGAACGTACTCGAATGGTTTGATCCGAATCGTGTGGTAACCGCCTCTCACGTACTGGAAGCGGAAGAGGAGTATCCAGACTTTGCGCCGATGTCCAAGCCTCATCCATTCTCCTACGTAAAAGGCTTGCTCGGCTTGTCTGCGCCAAACAGTGAAGTCTTCAGCTTCTCCCTGCCGATCGCGAACGGGGAAGAAGTGCTGATCGTAGGGGACTCCCCGGCAGACTTCCTGGCTGCACGTTCGATCGGCTGTAAATTCGCTGCCACCCTCACTGGCTTGTCCGGGCAAGAGGCTCGCGCCAAGTTTGAAGAAGTGAAAGCGGATTACATTCTCGATGATGTCAGAGACATCCTTTCGATCCTGGAATAAAACAGTAACGAAGAAGACTCCACCGAAGTGTATCGGCGGAGTCTTTTTCGATTCTGGCAGCGCTAGTTCCACTGAAGCGATTTCAGGCATTGGAAACGAAAAGCATGCATTAAAAAAGCGGGAATCATGTCTTTCCGCACGATGACTTCATAGCTTCCGTCTTCGTGGGAGTAAAACAGGACATCCGTATAATCTTTGTTTTCATCGAAGTACGAGCGGACTTGCTTCAGGCGCTTGCGCATGTCTTCGGATTTGACCACAATCTGATAGGCCGTATCAGCTGGATTGACGATCTCTTTTATGTCGATCAAGCCTTCGTCAAATGTGTAGTGCAGCATTCGCATTCCTCCTTACCAGATAAAATATCGTAGGTACACGTACAGATGAGAGATGATGATGGAGATGATCATCAATGGAAAAGCGACTTTCAGGAAGCCCATAAAGCTGATATTGAAGCCTTCCTTGGAAGCCAGACCGGCAACGATGACGTTTGCACTGGCGCCGATCAGCGTACCGTTACCACCCAGACATGCCCCGAGCGCGAGGCTCCACCATAGCGGCTCCAGATTGGTGATACCGAGAGCTCCCATTTCTTTGATCATAGGGATCATGGTGGCGACGAATGGGATATTATCGACAAATGCCGATGCAATCGCACTCAGCCATAGGATGAGGAGAGAGGTATGCAACGGATCTCCACCCGTCAGCTTGATCGCTTCGCCTGCCAGCTTGGCGATGACACCGGTTTCAACCAGGCCAGATACCAGAACGAACAACCCGATAAAGAAGAAGATGGTATTCCATTCGACCTTGCTGATGGCATCTTCCAAGTAATGCTCGCCGGTTAACAAGAGCAAGAGGAATGCGCCAGTAAGTGCGATGGTCGCGGATTCCAGATGAAGGGCACCGTGCAGCATAAACCCGATGATGGTCAAGGCCATGACGGTCAGCGACTTTTTCAGCAAAACGGTATCCGTGATCTCATCCCGCTCATTCAGCTGCATGATCTTGGCGCTCAGCTCTGGTGAAGTTACCAGCTGCTTGCGGTAAATGAGAACGAAACAGAGGATCGTCACTGCCATAATCACAATAACGACAGGAGCCAGATTCACCATAAAGGCCATGAAGTCCAGCTCAGGCACCGCGCTGCCGATCATGATGTTGGGAGGATCCCCAATCAAGGTGGCGGTCCCGCCCGCATTTGATGCAATAATCTCACTAATCAAGAAAGGGATCGGGTTCAATTGCAGCTGCCGTGCGATGCTGAAGGTGACAGGCACAATCAACAATACAGTCGTCACATTGTCCAGAAATGCGGACGCGACTGCAGTAATAATACTGAGGTAGACCAGGATGCGGATCGGTTGCCCCTTGGCTGCCTTCGCCGCACGGATGGCGACATACTTGAAAACTCCAGTCTGAGCGGTAACCGCGACCAGGATCATCATTCCGATGAGCAATCCCAGGGTGTTGAAATCAATGTGATGGATCGCTTGCTCCTGGGATACGATCCCAAACAGGACCATGAGGATTCCGCCGGACATCGCCACAATGGTGCGGTGGAGTTTTTCACTGATAATGAATGCGTAGGTTACTAAAAAGATGCCGATGGCGAATAACGCCTGGTTCGTCATAGTAAGCTCCTTTCTCATGCAAAGCTGCAAAGTTGTCTTGTCCTATTATATCCATAAGGAAAAAAAGGGTAAAGGAAAAGACCCGGTTTTTAGGCCGGGTCTTTTCGCGCTGGTATGAATAGCAATCTTACAGCTCGATTTGCGTGACGCTTTTCACTTCTGCCAAATCGCCCATCGTGTCCAGCAGCTCAGCCGTCAACGGTTTATCGACGGACAGCATCATGATCGCATCTCCACCAACGTCACGGCGACCCACCTGCATCGTAGCGATGTTCACGCTGTTTTCCCCGAGGATGGAGCCGACGCGCCCGATTACCCCTGGACGGTCGTTGTGGTGAATGTAGAGCAGGTAGCCTTCCGGAGCAACGTCAATGGCATAATCATCAATTTTCACGATGCGTGCGCCATATCCGTTCAATCTGGTACCCGCTACGGAACGCGTTTCTTGCGTTGTTTTCAAAGTGACGGTCAGCAAATTCGTAAAGCCCTTGTTCTGAGCAGCTTTTTGCTCGGTAACGGTAATGTCGCGAACTTTTGCCAGCAAAGGAGCGTTGACGAAGTTCACTTCTTCGCCGAGGCGGAAGGAGAGAACACCTTTCAATACAGTCCGAGTCAGAGGCGATGTATCGACATCTGTCAATTCGCCGCTGTACTTGATTTCCACCTCGGAAATCGATCCAACGGTCACCTGAGCCAGGAAGTGACCCAATTTTTCACCGAGAGTGAAGTATGGCTGCACCTTTTCCATCACGTGAGCAGGGATGGAAGGCAGGTTTACCGCGTTTTTGAACGGTTGGCCGCGCAATACCTTGAGGATTTCCTCAGATACGTCTACCGCCACGTTTTCTTGCGCCTCGATGGTAGATGCACCCAGGTGAGGAGCCGTAACGACTCTTGGATGACCGACCAGTGGATTGTCTACTGGCGGTTCGACTTCGTATACGTCGAGAGCGGCACCTGCTACCTTTCCTGTTGTGATTGCTTCGTACAGGGCCTTCTCGTCGATAATTCCACCGCGGGCGCAGTTGATGATCCGAACGCCGTCCTTCATTTTCGCAAACTCGCGGGAGCTGATGATGTGGCGAGTTTCCTTGGTCAATGGTGTGTGCACGGTAATGAAATCAGCGCTGCGGCAGATCTCATCTACAGTTGCATTGGTGACACCCATTTTTTGCGCGCGCTCTTCGGTCAGGAACGGGTCGAAGCCCATGACGGTCATACCGAATGCTTTTGCACGTTTGGCTACTTCAGAGCCGATACGGCCCATACCGAGAATGCCGAGGACCTTGTTGTTCAGCTCGACACCTTGGAAGCTTTTGCGATCCCAGGTGCCATCCACGAGCTTCTTGTGAGCTTGCGGGATATTGCGGGCGACGGCCATCAGCATGGCAAAGGAATGCTCCGCAGTGGAGATGGTATTCCCGTCTGGAGCGTTGATGACAGGGATCCCCGCTTGTGTCGCTGCATTGATATCGATATTGTCTACGCCAACACCGGCACGTCCCACTGCTTTCAGCTTCTTGCCTGCAGCCAGAACTTCCGCAGTCACTTGTGTTTGGCTGCGCACGAGCAGCGCGTCGTAATCGGCAATCTCTACGAGCAGATCGGTAGGGGAGAGGTCCGTTTTGCGGACGACTTCTACATCTGGAGCGTCCAGCAATTGTTGAATTCCGAATTCGCTAAGCGGGTCTGTAATCAGTACTTTATGCATGTGCGATGAGCACCTCCTGAGCAGCTTTTACACCGGCACCCAGTTCTACTGGAGCGCCAATTTTGTGGAGCGACATTTCGATGGCAGCGATCACTTGCAGAACATCGAGCGGCTCGCAGTATCCCATGTGGCCAATGCGGAAGATTTTCCCTTTGAGGTGCTGCTGTCCGCCAGCAATCGAAATGTTGTAGTGCTTGGTCAATGCTTTGCGCATGGCCTCTGCGTCGAAAGCGCCTTGCGGGTCGCAGGAAGTAACGGTAGTTGCTGCGTAGGCATCTTCAGCCATCAGCTTGATGTTCAGGGCTCTCATCGCGGCGCGAGTCATGTCACGCATCAGCTCGTGGCGCTTCACGATGGCATCCAGGCCTTCTTCCTCCAAGATGTCGAGGACTTCGGCGAGGCCGAAAATCAGCGATACAGCTGGAGTATATGGCGTTGTTTGGTCCTTCATGCTTTTGCGGTACGCTTTGAGATCCAGGTAAAACGCAAGGGACTTGTTGTTATCGATCACGCTCCAGGCACGCTCGCTGGCTGCCAGGAAAGCAAGGCCGGTAGGGAGCATGAAAGCCTTTTGGGAACCGGTCACGACGATGTCTACACCCCAGGCATCCATTTCGCATGGAACAGCGCCCAGGCAGCTCACGGCATCCACGATGAACAGGGCATCAGACTGCTTGCGGATGACTTGAGCCAGTTCAGCAATCGGGTTTTGCACGCCAGTCGATGTCTCGCAGTAAGTCGCAAACACAGCTTTTACCTGTGGCTTTTCCTTCAGGAATGCGTCCAGCTTCTCTGGTGTTACCGCTTCGCCCCAAGGAACCTCGAGACGGTGGGCGACCACGCCGTAACGCTCACAAATTTTTGCAAATCTTTCGCCGAAATTGCCGCTGACGAGAATAGCTGCTTCATCACCAGGTTGAAGTGTATTGACAACGCCCATTTCCAGAGCGCTGGTTCCGCTGCCTGCGATAATGTACACGTCTTGCTGAGTTCCGAAGTAAGGTTTCAAACGCTCAGCCGTGCGAGCAAACAATGCAGAGAATTTTCCGCTGCGGTGTCCCATCATCGGTTGGTTCATCGCTTGTTGCACGCGAGGTGGGATAGGCGTAGGACCTGGAATTCGCAAGATCTGTTTGTCAGTAAACATGTTCTCTCTCCTCCTAAATATGAATGCGATGTAGGACTTTCACACTTAGACGCATCAGCGTGGTCAAGTGAAGAAAGCATATAAAAAACCTCCCGTTCCCACACTGCTCCTATTACAGAACAGTGAGGGACGAGAGGCTTTGCTTCGCGGTGCCACCCTCATTTACCCTTCTTTTCTCAAAGAAGAGCCTTGCTAGGTACGTGACCTAAAGAGATAACGGATCTACCGTTCGCGCCTACTGAATCAAGATATTCGACGCAACAGCTCGGAAGTGCTTATCTGTGTGGGGAACCGCCGATTCGCAGCTACCATCGGCTCTCTGAGGGTTTCCGTTTACACAGCGTTTCTTCGTCATCGCTGTTTGATTATGTGTCTCGTAAGATTTGTACTTACGATATCACGGCAAAAAGGGTAACGTCAAGCACAAAAAACGGAAAAAGAGAACATTGCTTTTAAAAAAATGTTTATCGTTCGTAAATAAAGGTTAATTCAAAAGGGCCAAACGACTTGAAATGACCAAAATACGAACGTTAAGATATTCATCTCACAAAAAGTGGGAAAAGGGGATTTTAATGTTCGGGTTTTCAGGCACTTTTATTGTATCGAAAAAGAAGAAAAGTGGAAACGGAAAAATGCTGATCATCCGTTCACTATTGATTGTGAAGAAACTGAAAAACCTCTCGTGCACGGGGTGCAGAGAGGTTTTCTTTCCATGTAAATGGAATGACTATTCCACTTTGATAGAATCAGTTGGGCATCCTTCTGCGGCGTCGCGAACGTCGTCTTGAAGGATATCCGGGATTTCAACGCTGTTTGCATTGTCGTCCAGCTTGTTGAAGGCCAAGCCTTCATCGTCGTAGTCAAATACGTCAGGAGCAGTTGCTCCACAGGCGCCGCAAGCAATGCAAGTATCTTTATCTACCCATGTTGTCATCGTGGTTTCACCTCCCATTACGAAGTGGTACGTCCACTATCATAGACCATTGTATGCTCTTGCTCAAAAGATTTCAAGATTGAATCAGTCTAAAAATGTACGACTACTTGTAAAGCGGGATTTCGGGAGCTTGCAACTTGGAGTAGAGACTGCCGCTCATTTGCTTAAAGTCACCCGGATGAATGGCATCTGTAGCGTTCAACAGACGGACAGCACTGCCAACGTCTTGGATCCCCAATGATTGGGCTTCATTGGTGCCGACCAATTTATCGATCCTTGCAGTCACGTCTTCCGGATTGTAGCTTTTCCATTGCTTATTAGCAGACATGACCGCAGCCGCCAAAAATGTACGGTAATGGAAGGGATATTGCTTCCATTGAGCGGTGCTCACCGTCTGTGGCAATGATTTCGGCAATGGCTGCTTCACTACGTATGCCGATTCCCAGGCTGCAATGGCGTGATACATCATTTCTTGCGCCGTCAGCCAGCTGTTTTGGGAAAGAGTCAAGCGAGTGGTGATGGCAGCTGGGGTGAGGGCATTACTATTCTGATCGGATCGAACCTGCTCCATACTATCCAAATAAGCCCGTACGCTGTTCGTAAAATTCGCGTGTGCTTGCACCAGCATGGGAGAAGTGGGAAGAGGGACTTCCTTTTCCAAGGCTTTCAAGGTTTGCTCAGCCGTCTTTGTCAGTTGCTTCAGCGAATCGGACTGTTCACCTTTTTCCAGGGAAGGCCATTTCGCCATCAGGTCAAAATGAGCTTCCTTCAATTCGAGCAGCGGTGCGTAAAGAGCGTAGTAAAAACGGATGAAGTCTTGCTCGTTATAGAGCTTTTGCTCTTTTAACAGCTTGTCTTTGGCGGCTTCTTTTTGCTGTGTTTCCAGTGCCGCTGCGCGCTCGGATTCGATCTGTGATTTCATGTAATGGGCGCCGAAAAAAAATCCACCAACCGAGCAAGCAAGTGATATGATGATCATATAAGCCATCATAAATTCTGATTTTTTCAATCGTTTTGTCATAAAACTCCCCCAAATGAAAATTGCTGCCAATGAATAATAGATAGATCAGTTAAAGGAGTACCAATGAACAATCGGAGCATTACGGCACAGGATTTCTATTGCGCTGTCGCCTTAAACGCCTTGATTCCTCTTGCCAATGAGCGAACGCTCCAGGCAGCTTACTACATTCTGCGAGGCAGGAGGGCAAACCAGACTCTGCAAGATATACATTTGTACCACCTTTATCCGTATTATCGGATGTTTCCCCGTTTTTCAAAAGAGGATTGGGATAAAATTGTTTCAACTTTGTTGCAGGGTGCCCTCATTGAGCATCTGGAAGTGACGGCTGCAAACGGAAAACCGTCATTTCTCGTAACCGAAAAAGGAAGAGATCAGGCGAGGGAATGGAGAACTCAATTTCAGCTCGATCTTTGGCTAGCTCCGTTCACGGATTCCACCATGGCTGCGAGAATGGAGCTGTTTTGGCAGCGTCTGCATTTGCTCGTGCAAACCATTTCCCAGATTCTCGCAGAAGATATGGGATTTTTGCCAGTCGTGTCAGATAAAAAAATCCAGCAGTGGGTAAAAGCGCAAGTTGCAGGCTCTTCCGATCGAGACCAGTGGAAACGCTTCCTGAGAGAAGAGCTTTATCATCTCTGGAGCCCTTTTCCAGCGGAAGTCCAAGCACTTTTGGTCAGACAGCTGTCTGGTGCAGCTCAAGTGGGAAAAACCTTGAGCCAGCTAGCGATGCAGCAAAACGAGCTCGCAGCCCATCTGCTCCTGAAATTTCGCTACGGTCTCGCTCAGTCGGTTCAGCGGCTGGAGGGTGAGAAAGCGCACTTTCCTTATCTTTCTCGTCTTGTCAGTCAAGCAGACAGGCTGGATACACGCTTAACGGAGAGCGCGGCACGCACCTATGCGTTGATCCAGAAAGGATGGGGCGTCGAGCAGATTGCCAAGTCAAGAAATGTCAAGGTGAGTACAGTCGAGGATCATCTGGCAGAAATTGCACTCCGATGCCCGGAGTGGGACTGTCGCTCGTATCTGGATCCACAGCTGGGAGCGCAAATTATGCGAGTGAGTGAAGCGCTGCAGACGAGCAGGCTGCGCTTGATCAAGGATCAGCTGGGGACAGGTGTCTCCTATTTGCAAATTCGTCTGGCGTTGGCGCGCAGACAAGGAGGTGCGGCGGATGAATGAGCAGCTGCTGGATAATTTGCAGGCTCATTTTGGTCATAGCTCGTTTCGACCAGGCCAGGAAGACATCATCTCGCGTGTAATGGAAGGAAGGAATGTGCTGGCGATTCTCGCGACGGGCGGCGGGAAATCCATCACGTACCAGCTGCCTGCCTTGCTTTTGCCGGGAATCACGGTAGTGGTATCGCCGCTCATTTCGCTCATGATGGATCAAGTACAGCAACTGCGCACGCGCAGAAAAATCCCTGCGACCTATCTGAATAGCTCCCAGGATTACAGTGAATCGCGGGATGTGCTGCGAGAGCTTGCGAATGGAGCGTACAAGCTCTTGTATGTGTCTCCCGAAAAACTCCAGCAGCCCTACGTTCAAGCAGTGCTAAAACGCGTGGGAGTTTCGCTGGTTGCGATTGATGAAGCGCATTGTATTTCCCAATGGGGTCACGATTTTCGCACGGATTATTTACGGCTTCCGGACGCGATCCGGCAATTGGGAAATCCGACCGTGCTTGCGGTCACTGCAACAGCTACTGCGGATGTCCGCCATGAAATCGGGAAGCTCTTCCAGATCGAATCCAGCGACATGATCGTACAGGCGCTCAATCGGGCAAACATCGCCCTAGATCTGATTGCTGCGCCAGACGAGGGCGAGCGCAGGGAGCAAGTGCTGAGAATGATGGACGAGCTGGAGGGTCCGGGTATCGTTTATTGCAGCACACGCCAAGCAGTCGAAGTCCTCGTTGCCTCGTATCAGCTGGAGGGTAGCAAAAGGATTCACGGCTATCATGGCGGGATGGAGAGCATGGAGAGGGTCCTCATACAATCGCAGTTTTTGGCAGACGAACTGGATGTGATCATCGCGACCAATGCATTTGGCATGGGGATTGACAAGCCCAATATTCGTTACGTGATCCATTATCAGATGCCTGCCAGCATGGAGGCGTACGCCCAGGAAATCGGACGTGTCGGCCGAGATGGAGGACCGGGATATGCCGTTCTCTTTCACGTAAGCGAGGACTTGCAGATTCACCAGCACATGGTGGAGAAAGAATACCCGACGCAATTGCAGGTCATGCAATTTTACCAATGGGCCCAAACGGCGAAGGACAAACCCGGGAGTGAAGCTTTGGCGGCAGTCGACCTGACAGAAGAAATGGTTCAGCTTCTTACGTTTTACACTGAACAAGCAGGATTATCCGCAGAAGTGGCAGCGACGACAGAGGAAATGCAGGATCATGTGAGGAGAATTTGGGAACAGACGGAAAAGCGCAAACGGTTGAAGAAACAAAAGCTGTTCGAAATGCTGTCTTATGTAGAAGGAACGGATGATTGCTTGCGCAAGAAGCTGAATCGCTATTTCGGCGAAGATCAGACTGCGTATTCCTTGTACTGCTGCTCGCGCTGCGGCTTGGAGAAACAAGCTTACGAGGGGAAATCCTCAGTTGCGCATGGAAAGAATCTCGAAAACTCTTGGGATTTGAGGCAGGCGTTGGAGTATCTTTTGCCGAAAAACTAAAGGAGGAAAATACCAGTGAAGGACAGTGGGCAAGAGATGGATGAAGCTAATCTACGGTTAAATCTCTGGCTGACACAAGGCTTGGTACTGGCGATTGCTGCAGGTAGCAGTTTCTTTTTTCATGGAGTAAACGGAACAAGAGAACTGTTTGTCCCGCCAGGCTGGCACGGCATCGGAATGGCGGCAGGTGTTGCCCTTTTGATTGTGCTCGCCAGTATTGCGATGGACCGTTATCTGCCGAGCAGCTGGCAGGATGATGGATCCGTGAATGAAATGGTCTTTGGCAATCTATCCCCATGGATGACGACGCTCGTATGCATTTCGGTTGGAGTCGGGGAAGAATGGCTGTTCCGCGGTGTCGTCCAGTCATTCGTTGGAAACGTTTGGACGAGTGTCATTTTCACAGTGATTCACGTCCGCTATCTGAAAAAGCCGCTCCTGTTTATCAGCGTCTTCCTTACCAGTCTATTATTAGGCTGGCTGTTTCAGCGGGAGGGGACGCTTTGGCCTTCGATTTTCGCGCATATTGCGATTGATTTGCTGCTGGCTTTTTACCTTCAGTACACGCTAAAGAAAGGAAAGGGGGAGGAACAGTGACTATCGAACCGACAGGATTGCCGCCTCGTGGCTCCCGAAAAAAGCAAACAAGAAGCCCGGTTTCGCTGAAAAAGCTATTACAATCTGGCTTGGTTCTGTTCGGTGCCCTGTTTTTCGGATTGATTGGTATCGAATTGTACCAGGCGAAAATGACTCACCCCTCCGCTGCGGAAGGCACCCCAGTGGTAAATGCCGAGAAGCCGACGGATGTGCAGGGTGCACCTGCTTCGGAACAGACTACTGCCGCTCTCCCAGCAGCTGCCAGGCAACCAGCACAGCCGGCTCCTTCCGTAACGGAGCCGCCAACGACAAAGCCATCGGCTGAAGCTGCTCCTTCTACAGCAGCTGCTCCATCGGCTGTGCAGATTGTGGGCTCTGCGCCCCCCAAGCAAGCGGGAATAAAGGAAGCGACCGGGAAAACGACTTCTGTAAGCAAGCCTGTGACCGATGCGAGAAAGGCGGAAGCCCCAATAGCTAAGGCGTCAGAAAAGCCAAAGGCAGTCAAGCATGTGGTGCAAAAGGGGGAGACGCTCTATATGCTATCCCGCAAATACTACGGCAACAACTCCAGTGTGGCGCGAATTGCTAATTACAATGGAATGTCCCTCGAAGCCCAACTGACAGCAGGAACAGTCGTGATGGTGCCAATCTCCAAGTAATCGTCTGGCGTTTTCCGGGTAATGCTATGGGAAAATGGCAGACGACGGATGGAGAGTGTTTGTGAGATACGATACGATCATCGTGGGTGGAGGGATTGGCGGCTTGCAGACAGCCATCCAGCTGGCGAGAAGCTTGCGCCGTGTTGCAGTTGTGGACATTCCAGGGGGCAGGTCGACTGTGGCGAAAGCTTACCGCAATGTACTGGGGTTCCCGGATGGGATCAGTGGAGAAGGCTTGCGCAAGATCGGCAGGGAGCAGGCTGTAAAATACGGCGCGATCCTTATTGAGGACGAAGTGACTCGTCTGGAAGGAAATCCCGATCATAGCTTTTTCGTACATACGAAAGACGGACATGCTCCGCTGCAAACACGGACGCTCGTCCTTGCGACAGGCATTCGCGATCCTTTTCCCACGATTCCCGGGATTCAGGAATGTCTGGGAACCTCCACCTTTCTTTGCCCGGACTGTGACGGCTTCGAATCTGTTGAGCAAAACACGGCAGTGATCGGTGCGTTTCCGCAAGCAATGGAGATGGCTGATGAGCTTTCGTTTTATACCTCGAAGATCTTCCTTGTCAATCACGCAAAGAGCCCTGTGGAACCCGAGATAAGGGAAGAAATCTCCCGAAAAGGGTATTCGCTTGTGGACCAGACTGTGGACCAGCTGCTGCATGTAGAGGGCAGGCTGCGCGGTCTCATCCTGGCTTCTGGGGACCGTCTGGAGGTGAACCGGGCATTTTTATCGTTTCCCGGTGCGAAGGTGCAGACAAGCCTTTTAGAACCCTTTTCTGTACAGCTCAATGAAAAAGGACATGTCCTCACCAATCCGCGGACTAAAGAAACAGACCATCCTAATCTCTGGGCTGTAGGGGACATTACCTTGCATTCGCAGCAAGTGGCCATAGCCATGGGAGATGGAGCGCTGGCCGCCATCTGGATTCAAAAACGCTTACGTGAACAAGATCAGTCAGAGCGCCGCTAGACGGCGTTTTTCTTTTGGCCCAGGAACCCGAACTAGCAGGGTTCAATAGTATGGGGAGGAAGAACGACTCGCAGGAGGAACGTTTCCAATGGTCGTCATGGGAAGAAGCCTGCTGGTAGGAGCGCTTGCCTGGATCCTGGGAAGTGGAGCATTCCATGTGTTTCCTTCGAGAACGGTCCACATCGAAACGATAGGCGAGTGGCTGTCGATGCTCCTGTTCTCACCGGCTGAACTCTTTCTCTCTCTGCTCTTTTTTTTGCTTGCATCTGGAATTTTGTTTGGCTTGATCCATTTTCACCTGTATCAGTATGGGTACCTTCGATCGTTTCATGTGGAGCATGCCTGGATGCACGCCACGATGTGTTTGTTTGCCCTCTTTCTTTTGGCCATACAATTCGTTAAAATGCCTCTGCCCACAGCGATAGTGACGGTGGCGGTATTCGTCCGCGGAGCGGCAAACCGGAGCTTGCTTTTCCTGGGAAAGCGCAAAAACTGACAGCTGCCAACAAAGTCTGCTTTTCTCTCGCCTAAATCGACAGCGCGCGCTAATGTGCCCCAGTATCGCGGTGGGTGTCGCGTGGCTATGTTCCAGATGACAAATGTGATATGATAGGACTACCTCGGATTTTCCTTTGCGTTTAAAAAATGGATGAATGCTGTCTGGTATTCGTCGGAAAATGCGGAGAACTCTTACAGGCTTACAATCATATTTTGTAGTACGACTGGATGGCGAGGAGGGACAGTCATGCGTGTTGAACGCCTTGGTCAAGATAAAATACGAATCTTTTTAACGTTTGACGACCTGTCAGAGCGCGGGATAGAGAAAGAAGACATGTGGCGTGACATTCCTAAAGTACATGAACTGTTCAACGACATGATGGAACAGGCTTATCATGAGTTAGGTTTCGAAGTGTCAGGGCCTGTTGCCGTTGAAGTGTTCGCCTTGCCAGCTCAGGGGATGGTCGTGATCGTGACTCGCGGCAAAACCGGCTCAAAGGACGGAAAAGAAGAAGAGGAGTACGATGACGAAGAAGTATACGAACTCGAAGTTACGCTTGAAGAGAGCGACCTCATCATCTACGCCTTCCGTGATTTTGAGCATATGGTCGAAGCTGCTCATCGAATAAATGCTCTGTTGACTAATGGAGGTTCCGCTTATTTTTACCAAGGCAAGTATCACTTGGTGCTGGAAGAAGTGGAGCTGGACCAGGAGCGCTACCATAAACTGATTGCGATCCTCTCTGAGTACGGGGAAGCGACGCCAACCACGATTTACGTGTTGGAGGAATACGGTAAAGTTGTCGTGGAAGACGATGCAGTTAAAGAAATATGCAGGCATTTTAAGTGATGGGATGCCTGGGTCTATAAAAAAGCACCTAGTACCTAACTAGGTGCTTTTGCTGTCTGTTTGCCAGGGACTAGACCCTCAAACCTGCAAGCAGGTCGCTCTCTTTGTCCTCTACATTCACATTTGGAAGGTTCGTCCACGCGAGAATGAAGTGATTGCGGGGTGGTACATTCGCCGCATCTCCTGAGGTCACGCCTGGAAACACGCGATCTACCGATAAGTGCTGGGTACGATGGGCACGCAGCGCAGAAGCCACCTGTTCCTTGAATGCAGGGGCATCGATAATCGTGGTTATGGTGTCGTACGAATCCGTGTAGGGAGGCGGGGCAGTCAGTGTGCCGGACGAGGCACGAGTCGCATAATAGAGCTTTCGGACACTCGAATTTTCAGGCAATCGGTGTATGGCTTGCGTGGTTGCATTCGAGATCGACTTGTGATCCGGATGTCCGGAAATGCCATGTGGAGCGAATGTCACGACAACCTCAGGACGCAGGCGCGAGATGACCTCATGAATGTTGATGATCAGCTCTTCTAGGGGGACAAAGCTCAGGTTCTTGTCCTCGTAATCCCAGATTTCCAGTGCGGATACACCCAGAATCGATGAAGCGTCTCTGAGCTCCTGTTCACGGACCCGCGGCAGCTCTTCAAGAGAACAGATAGGGGGATTTCCCGGTTTTCCTGCTTGACCCCGAGTGGCAGTGACAAGGTAGCAGCTTGCGGATTGCTCATGGTGATATTTGGAAATGGTGATGCCTGATGTGAACGTTTCATCATCCGGATGGGCAAAAATAAATAAAATGCCGTGTTTTTTCATAAAAACACCCCCATGAATAAACTTCCATAATTACGCTTCTCATTATGACACATCTCTTGCGAATTGGTAATGAAATGGACTCGTTTGGGGAGGCTATAAGTACGACTCCGATCATGTTTTGCCTTTTGTACAGCAAATTCAGACTACTCATATCAACGTTTTTGTCGATTGGTAAGAAATTGTATGATTATACCGATGAGATGAAGAAAACGCTTTCGAAATGGAAAAAAGGTTTTTTTATACCTTCTCAGACAGGGGACAAACATGTATACTAAAGGCTGCGTTTACCGATAACATTTTTGAGGTGGTAAGTAATGGGTAATCAAGACGTGGTAACCGAAAGCACCCAAGGGACTGGAAAGCAAGAGAGCATGAACTTGCTGGAATCCACTCAAGTGGTGATCAAGGAAGCACTGGAGAAACTAGGTTACCAAGAATCGATGTTTGAACTCTTGAAGGAGCCGCTACGCGTTTTGACCGTACGCATTCCGGTTCGCATGGATAACGGCGAAGTAAAGGTGTTTACGGGCTATCGTGCACAGCACAACGATGCAGTAGGTCCGACCAAGGGGGGCATTCGTTTCCACCCGGAAGTTACTGAGGATGAAGTTAAAGCACTTTCTATCTGGATGAGCCTCAAAGCAGGTATCGTCGATCTGCCATACGGTGGCGGTAAAGGCGGTATCATTTGCGACCCGCGTGAAATGTCCTTCCGTGAACTGGAAAGACTGAGCCGCGGTTACGTTCGCGCAATCAGCCAGCTTGTGGGACCAACAAAAGACATTCCGGCTCCGGACGTCTTTACGAACTCACAAATCATGGCATGGATGATGGACGAATATAGCCGTATCCGTGAATTTGACTCGCCTGGTTTCATTACGGGTAAACCAATCGCTTTGGGTGGTTCCCATGGCCGTGAAACAGCTACGGCAAAAGGTGTGACCATCTGCATCCGCGAAGCAGCAAAACGCCGCAACATCGACGTAAAAGGTGCTCGCGTGGTCATCCAAGGCTTTGGTAATGCAGGTAGCTACCTCGCGAAATTCATGCACGATGCTGGTGCCAAAGTAGTCGGAATTTCCGATGCATACGGTGCACTGCACGATCCGAACGGTTTGGATATCGATTATTTGCTCGACCGTCGTGACTCGTTTGGAACGGTTACCAAACTGTTCAACAACACAATCACAAACAAAGAGCTGTTTGAACTGGATTGCGACATTTTGGTGCCTGCAGCAATTGAAAACCAAATCACTGCTGCAAACGCTCACAATATCAAGGCTCAAATCGTAGTCGAAGCAGCAAACGGTCCAACAACTCTGGAAGCGACCAAAATTCTTACGGAACGTGGCATTCTGTTGGTTCCGGACGTACTGGCTAGTGCCGGCGGTGTGACTGTATCTTACTTCGAGTGGGTGCAAAACAACCAAGGCTACTACTGGACAGAAGAAGAAGTGGAAGCAAAATTGGAACAAGTCATGGTGCGTTCGTTTGAGAATGTTTACTCCTTGTCCCAAACTCGCCGCGTAGACATGCGACTGTCCGCCTACATGGTGGGTGCGCGTAAAATGGCTGAAGCATCTCGCTTCCGCGGTTGGGTGTAAGCATTCCCATCCGTTCTCCACATACACGCAAGTCAAAAACCCCTCCTTGTCGAGTGCAAGGAGGGGTTTCTTTATGACTGTTTCTTATTGATCGAACAAGTGCTGCAATTGCTTGAAGTCTCGTGTTTGCTGCAAGGTGACGATCAGCTTCAAGCGAGCTTTTTGACCGTTCAGGCCGTTTGAGAAAATGACGCCCAGATCTTTTAGCTGACGGCCGCCGCCTTCATAATCGTACACGTCTTGGACTTGCCCGTTGTAGCAGCGAGAGACGAGGACGATGGGCACTCCCTTAGCTAAGAGCTGTTTCAGCGTAGGGAGGATTGCAGGAGGCAGGTTGCCGAGTCCGAATGCTTCGATGACCAAACCGTCGATCGGCTGTTCCAGCAAAAATTGCAGCCACGATGGATCCATCCCCGCCACGGCCTTGATCAACGGCACGTTTGCGTCGGCATGGGAGATGACATAGTGCTCACGGATTATCGGTGCATGATGATAATGCACCTGCTTCTTGGCGATGGTGCCGATCGGACCGTATTGGGGCGATTGGAACGTTGCTACGTTGCTGGTATGCGTCTTGGTGACATGGCAGGCAGCGTGGATTTCATCGTTGAACACGACGATGACCCCTTTGTTGGCACTTTCCGGTTCTGCAGCTGCCCGGACGGAGGAAATCAGATTGACAGGACCATCCGCCCCAAGCTCATTGCTGCTGCGCATGGCTCCTGTCACGACCACAGGAACAGAGAGGGAGAGCGTCAAGTCTAGGAAGTATGCGGTTTCCTCCAAGGTATCGGTTCCGTGCGTGATGACTACACCGTCGTATGAATGCGCAGCCAGCTCTTCTTCTATGTGCTGACGCAATTGGTTCATGATGACAGGTGTCATGTGTGGGCTTGGTAAATTCAAGACATTTTTCATGGTGATATCGGCATAGCGTTCAAGGAAGGGAACAATTTTGTTGACGGCTTGATCGTCCAGAGGCTTTACACCTTCAGAGGCATCCACGGACATGGCGATGGTACCGCCTGTATTTAATACCAATATTTTTTTCAACATGATCTCTCTCCTGTAGCGGGTTTTCATCAACCAGTATTCATGGTACGATGAATATCAGCCTTGTGTAAAGGAGCAATACACAGATGATTGCTATGATCGGAGCGGCAGTTGCCCCCGGCATTGCCATCTTGAGCTATTTTTACCTGCGTGACAGTTTGGAGCCGGAGCCGATTTCGATGGTGATCCGGTCATTTATCTTTGGGGTGCTGCTGGTGATCCCCATCATGGTGATCCAGTACATCATGCAGACTGAATGGAACTGGCGGGACGGCATTGTCGCGGAAGTATTCCAGTCCGCATTTGTTGAAGAGTTCTTTAAATGGATGGTCATTTATTTTACGGCGTATAAACATGTAGAATTTGATGAGCCCTACGATGGGATCGTTTATGCAGTGGCAGTCTCACTCGGGTTTGCCACCTTGGAAAATCTGTTCTATTTGATTATCAATGGCCTGGATATTGCCTTTTGGCGCGCCTTGCTGCCTGTGTCGAGCCACGCTTTGTTTGCAGTGTGGATGGGGTATTACCTGGGTTTGGCGAAGTTCTCCAAAGGAGTTCGCAAAGAGCGAATCTTCCTGTGGGTATCCGTAGCTTTGCCGATCGCTCTTCATGCCCTATACAATGCAATCTTCCTGTCGATCCAAAACTGGCTCGTGGTTATTGTGCCCTTCATGCTGATTCTCTGGTGGCAAGGATTGAAAAAGGTGCAAAGAGCGCATGATTTCGGTTCTAAAAAGTTATCTTCCCGTCCACAATAGGTGGGAGGAGGAGACGAGACGTGTTCAAAACCCAACGAGCAAAAGTGACCATTCGCTGCAACATTTGTGGAGAAAAATTTACCCTGCGCGGTCGTCGAGAACCGGGAGGGCAGGTAGAAACTGGCTTTAAGCAATGCTTATGTGACAACGACAAGCACTTCAGTATTGATGAATCGTAGGAATGAAGCGGACAAGGATAACCTGTGTCCTCAAAGGCCGATGCAAAACTGCATCGGTCTTTTTTCTGCTTACTAGGCTCTCCCGTAATCCTATGCATAATCCATACTTCCTCCACTAACACTATGCAAAGATTTCATTACATGCCAAGGAGGATTCAGCCGTACGAACGATCTGGTTGGCAGGTGTTCTTTTGGTCCTGATTGCGACAGGCTTCGCGGAGCATACGGTAATCTCGGCCGAGGAAAGAAGCACCGCTGTATCGATAGCCGACGTGGCTGTACCTACTATTTCAATCCGGCCACAGCCACATCCCAAGGATTTGGAGCAGGCCTCAAGTCAAGGAGATTGGAAAGCTTATTTGCCGCTAATGTGTTAACTGCTGAAAGGAGGAAGAAAACAAATGGTATACGGAGCTACAGCACGAATCTTGTTTCCCGTAGCCCTGGTTGCATTGGTGGGAGCGGGGATGTGGGGGTACCAGGAGCATAACGAGAAAAATTCGGTGTTGATCAAGGCGGAAAACTCGTATCAACGCGCGTTTCACGACCTGACGTATCACGTAGACAAGCTGCATGACGAATTAGGAAAGGCATTGGTGGTCAATTCTCGTCGGCAAATGACTCCTACATTGACCAGCGTGTGGCGGCTCGCGTATGCAGCGCAGGCCGATGTGGGGCAGTTGCCACTCACGTTGATGCCATTTAATAAGACGGAGGAAATGCTGTCCCGCGTAGCGGATTTCTCCTACCGTGTTGCCGTGAGGGACCTGAGCAAGGAGCCTTTGACGGAAAAGGAGTACGGAACGCTCAAAAGTCTGCACAAGCATTCTGCGGAAATTCAAGATGAGCTGCGCAAGGTGCAAACGAATGTCCTCGACAAGCAGCTGCGTTGGATGGACGTGGAGAGCGCACTAGCTTCCGATGACAAAAAGTCAGACAACACCATTGTGGACGGCTTCCAAACGATTGAAAAGAAAGTGCAGGAATACCCGGACCTCGATTGGGGAGTGGGCATTCAAAGCTTGGATAAAAAGAAGCAGCAGCGAATCAAAGGAATTGACGGGAAAAATACCTCCAAGGAGGAAGCGCAGAGGGCAGCTCTCGATTTTTTGGGAGACAAAGCGAAGGGCGCTCACGTCGAGGTCGATGAAAATGGAAAAGGCCAGGAGTATTCCGCATATAGTGTGCGGGTTCTGTCCCCCGACAAAAAGCAGGCAATCAATCTGGATGTAACCAAACGGGGTGGGAAAGTCGTTTGGATGATGAATGAACGCCAGGTCGGGGAAGAGAAGCTGGATATGAAGCAGGCTGAAGAACATGGGCGCAAATTCTTGAAAGACCACGGCTACGATGGGATGGAGGTAACGGAAACAGACAGCTACGAGCGCAGCGCTGTATTCACGTTCGCCCCCATGCAGGATGGCGTCCGTATTTATCCAGATTCAGTGTCGGTCGAAGTAGCACTCGACAATGGTGAAGTCACTGCATTTAACTCTACGGAGTACTTGTTCAATCACAAGAAGCGCATGTTGTCCAAGCCCCGTCTGACGAAGGAAGAAGCACGCAAAAAAGTGAACCCGAGCGTGAAGGTGACAAGCGAGCGACTGGCCTTGATTGAAGGGAAGAACGACGGAAAAGAAGTGCTGGCATGGGAAATGGCGGGGAGCTTTGAAGGAAACGCGTATATGATCTATATCAATGCTTTGACGGGGGAAGAGGAAGAAGTCGTAAAAATGGACACGGGACAGGGCGAAAAGACAGAACGGTAAATCGGTGTCAAAAGCAGGGGAAGGCCTCGAATGGAGGCTTTCCCTGTTTGCCGTATGGACAAATCAGGGTATATAATGGAAATGTGAGAGGGGATAAAGGAGGAACATTTTTCATATGCTACTACCACGAATTGGTCAGACCATTAAGCTTACTTTTGCGGGTTCCTCTGAAGATCCACGTCTTCATACGTACAAGAGTCGTGTCGTGGACATCAAAGACGAGGTCGCTTCCATCGAATTGCCTACGAATGAAGAGACGGGCCGGACGGGCTTGTTTCAAGCAGGCGAGGAGTGCGAGGTGTGGTACGTGGGAGAAGACGGCTCCCGGTACGAGTTTCATTCCTCCATCGTAGGCAGACAGAGAGACCACATCCCGGTATTGTTTTTGCAATTACCATCAAAGGAAAGCATTCAACGGACACAGAGACGCAATTATTTGCGAATTGATTCATCCTTGGACATTGCTGTCAAACTGGACGATCCAATCCGTCGCTATCACTTCTTGGCGAGAACGGTGGACATCAGCGGCGGTGGATTGTCTTTCACCTGTGAAGAAAGCTACCGTCTTCAAGAAAAGGATCAGGTGCACATATGGATTTCCATGCCGAATAAGACAGGGCCAGTCCAGCACGCGTACGCGTTGTTGGAGGTCGTCAGGCAAAAGCCGGCGGAGAAAAAGGGATTGCACCAGTGGATCTCCGGCAAGTTTGTACAAATCAGTGAGCAGGATCGGGCAAAGGTAGTGCGGGCATGTTATGAAAGACAGCTGGAGCTTCGCAAAAAAGGCGTAGCTGAATGACACCTGACAGAAGGATGAGACCCCGATGACGAGCCAGTACAACGAGCGCTTTCGACGTTTCGCTAACCGCATGGAAAGAGGCATCATGATCGGAATTGTAGTTTGTGCCGTTATGCTCACCATTGGAGAAATGCTCATCCAGTACGTGCCTGCACGTGCTTTGCTCATTGAAACAGAGCGGCTGGAAGGAGTTTCTAGGCTCCCATGAGGGTTTGCGCATGCTTCCATACTATGGTACTATTATAGATAACATAGAAACAGACACACGGATTTGAGGGGCTTCGACAGAAGCTTTTCTTGTTTCTATTCCCTTTCAGAACTACTGTACATAGCAGGTGAGGATGTAAATGAACATTGCCATTGATGGACCAGCGGGAGCAGGAAAAAGTACTGTCGCAGGGAAGGTTGCAAGTCAGCTTGAATACGTGTATATCGATACGGGTTCTATGTATCGTGCGTTGGCATGGGCTGTACACCATAATCAACTTTCCATAGACGATGAACAAGCTGTTTCCGAACTATTACAAAACAACGAGATCCGCTTGGTTCGCAAAGCTGGACAGCAGCATGTGTACTGGAATGATACCGATGTGACTGCATGGATTCGTACCCCCGAAGTAAGTCAGTACGCTTCCATCGTGGCAAGTTACGGTTCCGTTCGTGAACAGATGCTGGTGCTGCAGAGGAATTTGGCAAAGCAAGGCAACGTCGTCATGGATGGTCGAGACATCGGCACACATGTACTGCCAGATGCCGAAGTCAAAATTTTCCTTACTGCTTCCATTCGGGAGCGTGCAGAAAGAAGATGGAAAGAATTGCTCGCAAAAGGAAGCCAAGCACAGCTGGCTGACCTGGAAAAAGAAATAGAAGAGCGGGACTATCGCGACATGAACAGGGAAGTGGCTCCCCTGCGCCAAGCGGAAGATGCTGTTTTGGTGGATACGACAGGGATTTCCATTGATCAGGTTGTAGAGAAAATCTTGCAAATTTGCGAGCGAATGGGAGAGTCTACCCAGTGAGTTATTATCGTACGTTTCGAGGATTTTTTCGGATTATTTTTTCGCTTGTCTATCGATGGCAAGTGATCGGGCGTGAACATATACCTAAGGAAGGCCCAGTCATTCTTTGTGCCAACCACATCTCGCTTTGGGATCCGCCGCTTCTCGGCTCGGGAATTGAGCGAATGGTGCACTTCATGGCGAAGGAAGAGCTTTTCCGCATTCCGGTCATTGGTTTTCTTATCACAAAGTTCGGTGCATTTCCGGTCAAACGCGGAGCGGGTGATCGAGCTGCGATCCGAACGACGCTGAAAGTGCTGGAAGAAGGAAAAATCTTAGGAATTTTCCCAGAAGGAACGCGCAGCAAGACCGGAGAAGTAGGAGAGGGAATGCCGGGTGTGGCAATGTTCGCGCTCAAATCGCAGGCGCAGGTGATTCCTGTCGCGATTATTGGCCCGTACCGAATGTTCCGTCCGATCAAGATCGTATACGGCAAACCCATTGATCTCACCGCACTGCGTGAGGCCAAATCGAGTGGGGATACGTTAAAGGAAACAACCAATTTGATCATGACGCACATCAAGGCGCTCCGTGATCACCATCGTTCTTGAGCAGACGGTATAGAATTACCAAAGGGTAGAATACTAATTCTGCTGGAACATACTGGCTTCATCAGTAGGAACTGCTAGCTTTCGGGCGGCAGTTAAAAATATACATGCTCCCGCTTCATGTAACGTGCTAAATCGTAACGTCTACATAGATGGCTTGGGACGGATCGTATGAAGGAGGTCTTTTGGATGATGGAAGAAACAAACGTAAGTCTAACAGATGCAGCTACTGTTTCCGTAGGTGACGTTGTCAAAGCGACTGTCACAAAAGTAGAAGACAAGCAAGCATTGGTGGATGTAGGTTACAAATACGATGGACTCATTCCGATCAGCGAACTTTCTCCACTGCATGTTGAAAAAGTTTCCGATGTAGTAGCAGTAGGCGACACCTTTGAAGTGAAGGTAATCAAGCTGAACGATGAGAAGGAAGAGCTCGTGGTATCCAAGAAAGCGGTAGCGATGGAATCTTCTTGGGAAGACCTGGAGCAAAAAATGCAAGCGGGCGAAATCATCGAAGCAGTCGTCAAGGAAGTAGTCAAAGGCGGCCTGGTTGTAGATGTAGGCGTTCGCGGATTCATCCCAGCTTCTATGGTTGAGCGTCACTTTGTAGAAGATTTCTCTGATTACAAAGGCAAATCGCTGACCCTGAAGGTAGTGGAGATGGATAAAGAGAAGAACAAAGTGATTCTTTCGCACAAAGCGGTTCTGGAAGACGAAGCCAAAAATCAAAAACAATCCATTTTGGAAAAAATCCAGCCAGGTCAAGTGCTGGAAGGTACTGTACAACGCATGACTGACTTCGGCGTATTCGTTGACATCGGAGGAGTCGATGGATTGGTTCACGTTTCCGAGCTGGCTTGGAACCGCGTAGACAAACCATCCGACGTAGTCAAAGAAGGCGACAAAGTGACCGTAAAAGTTCTCAAGGTAGACAAAGAGAACGAGCGCATCGGTCTGAGCATCAAGGAAACACAAGCAGGTCCTTGGGCAAAAGTAGCGGACGAATTCAAAGCTGGCTCTGTTGTAAAAGGTACCGTGAAACGTTTGGTTTCCTTTGGAGCATTCGTAGAAGTAGCTCCTGGCATTGAAGGTTTGGTCCATATCTCCCAAATCGCCAATCGTCGCGTGAACACTCCAGGTGAGGTCCTGAAAGAAGGTCAAGAGGTCCAAGTGAAAGTCCTGGATGTCGTACCGCAAGAACAGCGCATCAGCCTTAGCATCCGTGCCGTAGAAGAAGATCGCGAAGAACAGGCAGAGCGAGCAAGCAAAAAAGAACAACAACAGTTCCAACAAGAAAACAACCAACCAATGGGCGTGACGTTGGGCGAACTGTTTGCAGACCTGAAAGACAAGTTCAAGTAAGCAAAGATAGACAGGGGATGCGCACTATGCGTATCCCTTTTTCTTTATCTATCCCGAAAAATGGAGGGACGATTTTTGGATCGCTCTGTACGGAAAATCGAGCATATCAAGCATGCTCTTACAACCAATCAATTTGGAGTAAACGGATTTGATGATGTAAGCTTCTTGCCGAACAGCTTGCCGAATACATCTTTTCATCACGTCTCCCTGCAAACGGAAATGGGGAAGTTTCACCTGTCCTCACCGATACTCATCAATGCCATGACAGGAGGGGCAAAGCAGACGACGGAAACCAATCGCAAGCTGGCCGTAATCGCTCGTGAGAAAGGTCTTGCGATGGCAGTGGGATCACAGATGGCGGCTCTGAAGGACCCGAGTGTCAGCGAGAGCTATCGCGTGGTCAGGGTGGAGAACCCACGGGGAATTTTATTTGCCAACGTCGGGGCGGAAGCAACGGTGGATCAGGCAAAAGCAGCAGTGGACATGCTTGAAGCGGACGGGCTGCAAATCCATTTGAATGTGATGCAGGAATTGCTGATGCCGGAAGGAGACCGGGATTTTCGCGGATATGTGGACCGTATCCAGTCGATTTCCGAGCAGGTGGATGTACCCGTCATGGTAAAAGAAGTCGGTTTCGGAATGGCGAGAAATACGGTGCTGGAGCTGATCCAGGCAGGAGTCTCGCTGATCGATGTAGGAGGACGAGGCGGAACCAATTTTGCAAAGGTGGAAAACTTGCGCAGGTCGTCACCTCTAACAATGTTTGAGGAATGGGGATTGACGACGGTGGAAAGTTTGCTAGAAGCATCGTGCGTCAGGACTTCTGACGTAGCCTACGTAGCGACTGGCGGCATCCGTCACGGTCTGGATGTGGCCAAGGCATTGGCGATGGGAGCATCCGCTGTGGGCATTGCGGGTGCCATGCTTCGATGCGTGCAGTCTCAACCGCTCGATGATTGTCTGCGTGCGGTGGACGGATGGCAGCATCAATTGCGTGTGGCGATGACGGCTCTTGGGGCGCACAAGATTGCTGACCTTCGGGAGCAATCACTCTTCATTACAGGGGCGACGGCAGAGCGAGCGCGGCTGCGTGGAATCGCATTAGAGGAATGGGCACAGAGGGGGAAGTAAACGAGGATCGACTCATGAAAGGCTGGTACTTGAGGCATACTTTGGGGAGACCGCCACATCTTGAGGAGATGAACATGAACGAGGGAACCATCGCAATGCTTTCCCAATGGAGCTTGCTATGTCTGGTATGGATGGGAAGCATGGATGCGCAGCTGCAGGAAATGGGGATATCACCGAGACGGATGCTTGCTGTCATTTGCGCTTTTCTCATTTGTACCTTTGTCAGCTGGAAGATGTACTTTGCACCGATCGAAGTCAGCCTGAGCGGTACGATACTGCCGCTGCTTGCAAGTGCCTGGTTGTATTCCCGACTCCCGAGAGTGAGGCGTAGGCTTTACGTGCTGGGAGCTTGCGCGACTGCCATACTGCTGTTTTGGATGCAATGGCTCTTTTTCACCGATCCCGTACTGCTCCTCTGGGATGAACGGGTGATTATGCCGACAGCTGCGATTCTCTCTGTCTTGGCAATGAGTCGTCACCATGTCGCGCAGCTTTTTCAAGTCTTGCTGGCACTACCCTTGGCAGACGCGCTCCATTCGCTCTTCTTTTGGAAGCTGTCCGGCAGCTGCATTTTCGGAAACGATTATTCCCAAGATCTGCTCTGGAGCTCAATATCTTTGTGGAGCCTCACAAGTTTCGTTCGGTTCACGGTCCTTCGCATCCTCAGATGGAGGAAAAACGTGTCATCTGATCCCAATGAACGAAAGTGGTGATGCCCCTTTGTTTAAAGTGTTGCTGGCCAATGAATATGTGTTTCCTCTCATGCTTGGATTCATTTTCGGCATCCTTTGCAGAATTAACTTGCTGCGGACGGACTACCGGCAATATCCAACCTATCCACATGGGAAGATCATTCACATCTCGCTCGGAGTGATTGCTTCAGCATTAGGGGCGTTAGCCATTCCTGCACTGCTCAAGGAAAATTATACGGCAGTGACCTTCCTGACAGTCGCAGCCCAGCAGTTCCGCGATGTGCGAAACATGGAACGCACGACTCTAAATGAGATCGACAAACAGGAGCTCGTTCCGCGCGGAGGCCCGTATATCGAAGGAATTGCCATGGTTTTTGAAGGACGGAACTATCTCGTGATGTTCACATCGCTGGTGACCACGACTTCGATGATCTTCTTCCATTGGTGGGGGGGAATCATTGCAGGGCTGATCGCACTCACGCTTTCCGCCAAGCTCAAGTCAGGAAAGACGTTAAAACTGATCGTGGATGTAAAACCGGCGCCTGTGCGCGTGGAAGGGAAAGATTTGTACGTAGGGGATATTTACATCATGAATGTGGGCCTTGAGGAATCGCAAAAAGTGATTCGCGAGCAGGGGATGGGGTACATACTCGTGCCAAAAGATGCGAATGCGACGGTCACGATTGCTCATCCGGGCCAACGCCAGGCTATCTTGCATGATGTAGCGACACAGCTGGGGGTATTTACGGATACGGGAGAGCCTTCACTGACTCCGCTCGTGAAACGGGATCTGCATACAGGCCGTTTGGGCGTTTTTCTCTTGCCGCAGGTGAAAGACCAGGAGCGGGCACTATCCGTCATCTCTGCTGTGCCTATACTGGAGAGCGTTTTCCGGATGCCCCAAAAGACTCAAACAGCCAAGCAGGAGGTGTAGATCATGTCCAATCAGATTTTGGCCGTGATCACCTTGAGCAAGGAAAACATCGCAGGGGGAGCGCCGATCTTTATCGAGCCGAATAAAGAAAAGATGCAGCAAACGGCATTCACGCTGGAAAAGATTTTAGACGCGATGGTGCATGAGGTGAGGGAGGATACCCTGATCATTGTTCGGCATAAGTAGTCTATGGTATGATTAGCAAATGAGAAAACCTTGCCAAGCCCATCCAGTAATGAGCGGCAGCTGTTTTAGCAGGTTTTTACGCGTATAGGAATGGAAATCATGTAGGTGACGAATCTCTTATGCGTTCAAAAAGTTAATGAGAGAGTGTGTTGTTGATTATGGGATTGCCAGTGGTAGCTATTGTGGGGAGACCCAACGTGGGCAAGTCCACAATTTTTAACCGACTGATCGGCGAGCGCATCGCCATCGTAGAAGACATGCCGGGAGTTACCCGTGACCGATTGTACGGAAAAGGGGAATGGTTAACCCATACCTTTCATGTCATCGATACAGGTGGAATTGAGTTCGGGGAGACCGACGAAATTCTCACGCAAATGCGTTACCAGGCTGAATTGGCTATTGATGAAGCGGATGTGATCATCATGATCGCGGATAGCCGTACTGGAGTGACGGATGCGGATGTGGAGCTCGCTCGCATGCTGAACCGTACTGGGAAACCAGTCGTGCTAGCCGTGAACAAGGCGGACAACCCGGAAATGCGTGCAGATATTTACGATTTCTACTCGCTGGGCTTGGGAGAGCCGTTCCCGATTTCCGGCTCGCACGGATTAGGTCTGGGAGACATGCTGGAAGAAGTGGTTCTGCATTTCCCTCAGAAAGATGAAGATGAATACAGGGAAGACGTCATCCGCGTTTCGATCATCGGACGCCCGAATGTCGGTAAATCTTCTCTGACCAATGCGATTCTGGGAGAAGAACGCGTAATCGTCAGCGACGTGGCGGGTACGACCCGTGACGCGATTGATACACCGTTCGAGCGCGATGGCCAAAGCTACATCCTCGTCGATACGGCAGGGATGCGCAAGCGCGGAAAAGTATACGAAAGTACAGAGAAATACAGCGTGATGCGTGCCATGCGTGCCATCGAGGATTCCGATGTGGTGCTCGTGGTCATCAACGGGGAAGAAGGCATCATCGAGCAGGACAAGAAAATTGCGGGTTACGCACATGAGGCTGGCCGTGGGGTCATGATCGTGGTCAACAAGTGGGATGCGGTCGAAAAGGACGATAAAACCATGCAGCGCTTCACAGAGCTGATCCGCGAAGAGTTCAAGTATCTCGATTATGCACCGATTCTGTACGTGTCGGCCAAGTCCAAGCAGCGTGTTCATACGCTTTTGCCGAAAGTGAATGAGATCGCCCAGGCGCATGCCATGCGCGTGCCGACATCTGTGCTCAACGATTTGGTTACGGATGCGACCATTCGCACACCTCCGCCATCTGACAGAGGGAAGCGTCTCAAAATCAATTATGCGACACAGGCGACAGTCAAACCGCCTACATTCATTTTGTTTGTGAATGATCCGGAACTGATGCATTTTTCCTATGAACGGTACATAGAGAACAAGATACGTGAGGCGTTCGTTTTTGAAGGCACGCCTGTACGTATTTGGACGAGGAAGAAAACGTAGGGAGAGGAAACCGTCATGGTGTTATTATCCTGGGTGATCAGTTATCTAATCGGCTCGATCAGTTTTAGTTATCTCATCGCCAAAAAAGTAGCAGGAATCGACATCCGTTCTCACGGGAGTGGAAATGCGGGTGCTACGAACACGTTGCGCGTGCTGGGGAAAGGTCCGGGAATCGCCGTATTGATTCTGGATGCGCTGAAGGGTCTCGCCGCAATGGGGATCACTCACCTCATTACAGGGGATCCTCTGGCCTATGCGGTATCTGGACTGTTTGCCATTGCAGGGCACAACTGGCCGATCTTTTTCGGATTTCGCGGGGGAAAAGGCATTGCCACCACTCTCGGTGTAGCTTTGGGCTTCTCTCCCGTGGCTTTTCTCATCGGTGCCGTAGTTGCAGTCGTCCTGATCGCAGTGACACGTTTCGTTTCACTTGGCTCACTGGCGCTGGTTACCGTTTTGCCGATTGCTGTCTATTTGTTGGATAAGCCTATATCCTTTTTCTGGACAAGTTTGATTCTGGCCGTCTTTGCCTACGTTCGCCATTATAAAAATATCCGAAATCTTATAGCAGGGACGGAAAGAAAGCTGGGAGACAAATCACACCGTAATCTAAGCTAGCTTTCGGACGTGAAACTTTTATGAGAGCGAGCGGTTGGAAGTGGAGGGAGATCGATTGATTCAAAATGTTGCCGTCATTGGCGCAGGCAGTTGGGGAACTGCACTCGCTTCGGTTTTGGCAGATAACGGACATTCCGTCACGCTCTGGGTGCGAAATGCCAAACAGGCTGAGAACATTAATACGAATCACATGAACGAAAAGTATTTGCCGGATGCCAAGCTGTCCGCCAAAATTGCTGCGACTTCGGATTTACAGGAAGCGGTATCGGGAAAACCGGTAGTGCTGCTGGCTGTACCTTCGCATGCGATGCGCCAAATGTGCCGCGAACTTGCGCCGCTGCTTACGCAGGATGTCCTGTTGATTCATGCCGTAAAAGGCTTTGAGCTGGAGAGCCTCAAGCGTATGTCTGAGGTCATCCACGAGGAATTGCCGGGGGCGATTGCGACCAGACTTGCGGTGCTCTCGGGCCCGAGCCATGCCGAGGAAGTCGTGCAGCGTCAGCCGACTACGGTAGTCGTGGCTTCCGAATCGGAAGACAGCATGCTGCGTTCGCAGGATTTGCTCATGAACCGAAATTTCCGCGTGTATACCAATCCGGATTTGGTCGGTGCTGAAATCGCAGGGGCATTGAAAAATATCATTGCGCTTGGAGCGGGGATGTCGGATGGTCTCGGTTTTGGCGACAATGCCAAAGCTGCGTTGCTGACACGCGGGCTAGCAGAAATCACCCGATTGGGTCTCAAGCTGGGAGCGATGCCACCGACCTTCTCGGGTCTGGCGGGGATCGGCGACCTCGTGGCGACGTGCACGAGCAAGCACAGCCGCAACTGGCGTGCAGGCTATCTGCTTGGCCAAGGAAAAAAGCTGGAAGAAGTTCTCGCTGAAATCGGCATGGTTGTCGAGGGAGTACGAACCACACAGGCTGCCAACGTAATTGCAAAGCGTGAAGATGTGGAAATGCCGATCGCCAATGTATTGTACGGCATTTTGTTTGAAGACAAAGATCCGCGTCAAGGCGTCGAGCAATTGATGGGTAGACTGAAGACTTACGAAATGGAGTACTTGAATCCGGATCATGCGTAGGCTTTTGCCTCACACTTTTAGGCTCCTGCACATACCATAGGGTGTAAACTTTGTAGCAGGAGGAGATCCATTCATGAATAATCCATTTTCCGGTGGCTTTTTGGATCGTTTGAAAGGCAAAGGGACCAATATCGATGAAGCGAAGCTGCGTTCCTTGGCAGGCCAGGTGAAAAAGAGCGATTTTGAGGATGAGGAAAAGCTTCGTCAAATCATCAAAACGTTAGCTACGCTCTCGGGCAAGCAACTGACTGCCGAGAAGGAAGACAAGATTGTCGAGATGTTTTACAACCAAGAAATTAATATTCATGATATGTCTAGTTTGAAAAAGCTCCTAAAATAAGAGAAATGGGCGATTATGCCTGTTACCTGATGGGAAAACCGTCATACAGTAACACTAGGAACAATCATGGCTCTACAGGGACATGGCTGACCTACAGAACCAAGAAAAAAAGAGGGATCTCATCCCTCTTTTTTTCGTTGCTTGGAATTGTTGCCGCCGACCGTTTGACTCAGCAGATTCTGAACAAGAGGGGATTGAAGAAGACCAAGCAGCTGACCCAAGTCGATATTCCCCAATGGATTGCTGTTGGTTGTGGGGGCCGATTCCGGCTCTGGAGATTCTTCGACCATTCTGGAGGCTTCGGAAGCTCCCTTTCTTCGGCGAGCCGGCTTCTCTGTAGCAGCAACGGGCTCCGCTTTTTCCTCAGATCGCTTTCCAAAGTTCTCAAAAATCTCCATTGCTCCGTACAGGGTATCCATCGTCTCTTCGACTTGGCGAATCGTGCTGCTGATGCCTTTTATGTTGTTGCGCATTTTGGAAACAGACGTCCGCAGATCGACCGCAGGCACCACTTTCTTCGGAGTGACAGCCAGGGATGCATCTGTCACTTGCTCGCTCAGCTTTTTGCTGGGAATAAGTGCGTAGGGATTGCGCCATTTTCGGTTGTTGCTCACTTTGTTGCTCATTTGCTCTCCCTCCTATGGGCGAATTCATCACGATAGTCTATGCGAATGTCCAGATGGAGGTTCGCAACCGTCAGACGGACATAGGCGAAGTATGGTATAATGAAGCAAAAAATGCAAAGGATGCTGTTTTTCCCGATGTATATCGATCCTATGACCAAGATGAACATCTCTTTGCTTGCGATTGGCCTGATGTTCGTCTGCAACCTGCTAATGATTTTTGCAAGGAAAATGAACAATGCCCTGTTGCGTTTTATAGTCAAAACGTGCGCTTTTTTATTGCTGATAGCGGTATTTGTCATGATCCTTATTGTCATTTTTGTGTGAGGAGAGAAAAGGATGTCTCAATTGACGCTATTGACCCGATCAGGAGAATTCGACGTACCTGTCGAATTGAATCAGACGGTCGTCACCATTGCCAAAAAGCACAAGGTTGTTTGGGGACATGCGTGTGAGCGCGGGGTATGCGCCCAATGTCGTACTCTTGTCATGGAGGGCGCTGAATATTTGAATGAGCCGACCAAGGAAGAAAAGCTGCGCCTGCGGAAAGCAGAGAGAACAGAAGGATTTCGGCTTGGCTGCCAGATTCAGATCGTTCAAGATGGACCTGTGAAGCTCGCTCACCGACCGTACTAACAGGAGACGTCAGGAATGGGAAAAGTAACGTTTGTACCTAGTGGAAAAAGCATCAAGTCAAGGGCGGGACAGACGCTCGTCAGTGCAGCGGCAGCAGCGCGGGTAGTCATTCCCCAACGCTGTGGTGGCCACGCTTCCTGCCTCATGTGCCGTGTTGTGCTGGAGAGTGGAGAATTATCACCACCCTCCGATCTGGAACGAAGAAAGATGCCTGAAAAAGATTTGGCACAAGGCATTCGCCTCGGGTGTCAGGCGAAGTCGACGCAGAAGGATTGTGTCGTCCGAATCCCCGAAAACCGCTTGAAATCTGTCGTTCAGGCAGCTCTGGAGCGGCAGCAACGCGAGGAAAACGAAGAGTAAAGGTTGAGGTGTACATACAGAATGTGGCAATCATGGCGCAAATCGTTCAAGCTGATCATGAGCTTGGCCGTCGTTTCCGCACTCTTGTCCGGTTGTTTGTATCCGGATGAGCGAAAAGCGGAAAATCAAGTACCTAGCACGTTTTATGTGGAAGCAACACAAAAAGCAATTGAGCAATTTCAACATGACACGGCTGTCCTGCCGATTGTGACCAAGCAGATGGACACTCCGATCTTTGAGAAATACGAAATCGATTTTCGCAAAATGATTCCGAAGTACATGCCGGATGTTCCTGGCAACGCCTTTGAGAAAGGCGGAATGTTCAAATACGTGCTGATCGATGTGGAGACAAAGCCTACCGTCAAGCTTGTGAATCTGGGAGCGGTCAGCACAGTAGCGGACGTACAGAGTGCGGTAGATCGCTATCGCAATTATTTTAACAAGCTGCCTGTGAAGGATGACCTGGGCAATGGCTATTTTTCCATCGATCATGAGGAAATAGGCGTGAAAACATGGCAAGTGCCTTCCACCTTTGGGAATGCCTTGCTTCCTCTCGTGATGAACGAGAAGGGGGAAGTGGGGATTGATTAC
Source organism: Brevibacillus choshinensis (assembly GCF_016811915.1). Lineage (NCBI taxonomy): Bacteria > Bacillati > Bacillota > Bacilli > Caryophanales > Paenibacillaceae > Brevibacillus > Brevibacillus choshinensis. Next base: position 2,480,941 of record NZ_CP069127.1, read on the forward strand.
GCGGCAGACATTGCTCAGATTCTGCGGGATACAAAAGCGACAGTGCCGAAAAAAACAGATCCGCGCTATGTGTTCTCCCGTGAATCCATGTTCGTGCCAGCAAAATCCTTTCCTTATGAACTAGTGGATGGAGAGCCTCGGCTGCTGAAACTGTAACGCATATAAAAAAACGACTCGATGTAGGGTCGTTTTTTTTGTTCTAGTTATCCCAAAAATACATATATTTGTACTGTCCACAAAACTAGTACGAGATTCCCGGGAAAATACTGGCGGTCAGGGATAATTCGGAAAAACGGTCATAGTGTAAAAATAGACAAATAGAAGGAGGTCATCGATGGTGGAACGAGTCGACATCTTTAAAGACATTGCCGAACGGACGGGCGGAGATATCTACCTGGGAGTGGTAGGGCCTGTACGTACGGGAAAATCGACCTTTATCAAGCGGTTTATGGAGCAGGTCGTCATCCCGAATATTCAATCAGAAGCAGAGCGAATCCGTGCCACGGATGAATTGCCGCAAAGTGCTTCTGGCCGAACGATCATGACGACAGAGCCAAAATTTGTTCCTAACCAGGCCGTCAATGTACATGTAACCGAAGGGCTCAGCATCAACGTCCGCCTCGTTGACTGCGTTGGCTATACGGTTCAGGGTGCAAAAGGATTTGAGGATGACAATGGACCACGGATGGTGAACACCCCATGGTATGAGGAGCCGGTCCCATTCGAGGAAGCTGCGGAAGTCGGGACGCGCAAAGTCATTCAGGAGCACTCTACCATCGGGATCGTGGTCACGACGGACGGCAGTATCGCGGAAATACCGCGAGTGGGATACATCGATGCCGAGGAGCGAGTGGTGAGCGAACTCAAGGAAGTAGGGAAGCCATTCGTCATCGTAGTCAACTCCACGAGACCGCGTTCAGATGAAGCGCAAAACCTGCGTGTGCAACTGCAAGAAAAATACGATGTTCCTGTCGTAGCTCTCTCCGTGGATCACATGTCGGAACAAGAAATCCTGCTTCTCATGAGAGAAGTGCTGTTTGAGTTCCCGGTCCATGAAGTAAACGTAAATCTGCCTAGCTGGGTCATGGTGCTGGAGAATGGGCACTGGCTGCGTCAGAACTATGAAGAAGCCGTACGTGAAACCGTGCAGGATATCCGCCGGTTACGCGACGTGGACCGTGTCGTCGGCTTTTTCAATGACTATGACTTCGTAGAGCGTGCCTCGCTCGCAGGAATGCACATGGGCCAAGGTATTGCAGAGATCGATCTCTACGCTCCAGATGAGTTGTATGATCGCATCCTGATGGAGATCGTAGGAGTCGAAATAAACGGCAAGGATCACTTGCTGAAAATCATGCAGGAGTTCTCTCATGCCAAACGGGAGTATGATCAAGTAGCGGAAGCTCTGCACATGGTGCGGAGTACAGGCTACGGGATAGCGGCTCCGTCGTTGCATGAGATGACCTTGGACGAACCTGAACTGATTCGCCAGGGCCCTCGCTTTGGTGTAAGACTGAAAGCAACAGCGCCGTCCATCCACATGATCCGCGTGGATGTCGAATCTGAATTTGCCCCAATCATCGGAACCGAAAAACAGAGCGAAGAGCTTGTCCGTTACTTGATGCAGGATTTCGACAAGGATCCGCTCTCCATCTGGAACTCGGATATCTTCGGACGCTCGCTCCACTCCATCGTACGCGAAGGAATCCAGGCGAAAATCACGATGATGCCGGACAATGCCCGCTACAAATTGCAGGAAACATTGGGACGAATTATCAATGAAGGCTCGGGCGGACTGATTGCGATCATACTTTAAGAATCAGGAGTAAAGTCCTATAAAACAAAAGGGGAGCGAAGGCATCCGACATGACGGGATGCCTTTTTTTCTTGTATTTCGCTTTATTTCGACAGGAAGGGCTTGAATTTAAGAAATCGGTGTATTACTATAAGCTTGTCAGAACGGTAAAAACAACCAATACGTGTATAAAACCATTCGTTTCGGTTAAGAAAAATAGTAATAGGGACTTGTGTTCTTTGAGGGGAGGTGAACAAAATGAACAAAACAGAACTGATTGCAAAAGTGGCTGAAACCACAGAACTCACCAAGAAAGATGCTACCAAAGCAGTTGATGCAGTCCTCGACGCTATCGCTGACGCATTGAAAACAGGTGACAAAGTCCAACTGATCGGCTTTGGTAACTTCGAAGTTCGTGAGCGTGCGGCTCGTAAAGGTCGTAACCCTCAAACTGGAGAAGAGATCGAAATCGCTTCCAGCAAAGTACCTGCGTTTAAACCAGGTAAACAACTCAAAGATTCCATCAAGTAATCGTCACATTCGTGATCGAATCACTTACATAAAAAAATCCACATTTTAGATGTGGATTTTTTTCTGCCTATAAAGACTTTACATACAATAGAGTGTCAGATGTTTTTGTTTTTTTTCATGCAATATGATAAGATGGGCTTGTTTGTCTCAGATCTCATCATCAAAGTGAAGAGAAGAGTCCCTAAGTAGGAGGTACCGAAAATGAACGTCGATTTAGATAAAATACAACAGGCCGTGCGAATGATCCTGGAGGCAGTCGGTGAAAATCCTGACCGTGAAGGATTGCTGGATACCCCTAAACGAGTTGCAAAAATGTACGCCGAAGTATTCGAAGGCATGCACATAAACGAAGAAGTTTATTTTGAAACCGTATTTAGTGAAGATCATGAGGAAATGGTCCTCGTCAAAGATATTCCATTCTACTCCATGTGTGAGCACCATCTCGTGCCATTCTTTGGAAAAGCCCATGTGGCCTATGTGCCAAGGGGAGGCCGTGTAGTCGGCTTGAGCAAACTGGCTCGTGCTGTGGATACGGTGGCCCGCCGTCCGCAATTGCAAGAAAGAATCACGTCGACTGTAGCAGATGCCATCGTTCGCAAGCTGGACCCTCATGGTGTTGTGGTGGTCGTAGAGGCTGAGCACATGTGCATGACCATGCGCGGAGTGAAGAAGCCAGGCTCCAAAACCGTTACCTCCGCCGTACGCGGCATGTTCGAGAAAGATGCGGCGGCAAGAGCCGAGGTTTTCAGTCTGATCCGTCCGTAATCGGGATGAAAAAAACGGAAATACTATTGACGCTACAGGTAAATTATTGTATAGTCTAGATGTACGTCGGGATGTGGCGCAGCCCGGTAGCGCGCACCCTTGGGGTGGGTGAGGTCCAGGGTTCGAATCCCTGCATTCCGACCATCTGCATCTTAAAGTCAGGAGCCTGAATGTATCAGGCTCCTTTTTTTGTGTCTTCAATATGATTCCATTTTCGCTATTGGCTTCCTGTTCTTTCTTTTCTATAATAAGGGAGAGACAAGCGAGGAAAGGTTGTTAGTAGCCATGAATGTACCCGTATCGCTTCAGCCATATCTGAACCAGCTAACCACTTCTTATGGTGCCAGTACGGCTCAGGCTGCTCTTCCTGCCGTGGATGAAGGAATGTTTTCTGACGTGCTGCAAGCCGAGCTGGCAGCAGGTCAACGAGTGATTTCTGCCGAAGAAATTATCGCTGAGCTGGACGGATCCCCGGAGTGGCATTTTCCACAGCAAAGCGTTGACCGGCATCTGGATGATTCGAATGTGACAAACGGTTCGACGAGTGGACGAGCTGCGCATTCTACCACCGAGGTTCTTGAAAAAATCGATCGCATGGCAAGATCCATCGGCGTCGATAAAAATCTCGTGCGAGAAGTGGTTCGAGCAGAGTCCAATTTTAATCCCAACGCAGTATCTCGTGCGGGGGCAAAGGGCTTGATGCAGCTGATGGATCCTACCGCCCGGGCGATGAACGTACGAAATGCCTACAATCCGGATGAGAATCTGGCAGGCGGCACCAAGTACCTGAAAAGCTTGCTCGACCGCTATGACGGCAATGTAAAAGTAGCTCTCGCCGCGTACAATGCAGGACCTGGACGGATAAGCCGCCTGGGCATTGACAGCGACACGGAGCTAGAGGAAAGATACGACCAACTGCCACAAGAAACACAGCGCTATGTGGAAAAAATCATGAACAGATTGCAATCTGACCGGACATCATAGTAGTCAATGACACATAACGCATTGGCAAGGAGGAATAGCAATTGTCTCAACCAACGGTTTTCAATCAGGACTATTTCGTAGTAAAGGCAAAAGAGAACGGCGTCCATGTGATCGGTCTTACCAGAGGCTCCGATACCCGCTTTCATCATACGGAGAAGCTCGATAAAGGCGAAGTCATGATCTTTCAATTCACCGAGCACACTTCAGCGATTAAGGTGCGGGGAAAAGCAGTGATCTACTCCCAGCATGGGACGATCGATACGACCGAATAGGGAGTACCTTTTGCGCAAAAGCAGGCATAGCCTGCTTTTTTTGTTTGTACAATGGTGGAGAGGAGGGATGTCTGTGCCACGTAGACTGTTTGCCGCCATCGCCGTTTCTGCCTTTTTAGCCCTGATGCTGTCACTTGTCCCGAATGCAGGCTGGAATCAAACGGATGTTCCAACGTTTCAAGCTTCCCGCCCCATCCACTTGAGCGAGCAAAATGCGCTGGATTTGTTTACAACCGTGGAGACACATTATAATATTAAGCGTATAAAATGGGAGAACTCGTCGGTATATGTCGATCTGGCGGTGAAACCGAAAGAAACAGTGGAGCTTACTCGCGTTTATCGTGATTTTTACAGCTTGACACACGAGCTGTTTACCAATACCGATAATGTCAAACAAGTATACTTCCGCATGCTGGAGGAGACGGATGAGCCGAGAGAGCAAAGACTGCTGGTTGCGATCGATTCGAGTCGTGCGAAAGAGTCGGCCGTAAGCAAACCGATCGCGGATCTTCAGGATGTGGACCGTTATGTAAAAGGTTCGTTCCCGGTACGAATCGATCCGTATTTTTATGAGAGAATTAGTCCCTGATGATAGAAGTATGGTATGATAGTAAGGACGGCCATTTGACCGGGCAATACAGATAGACCGACAGTGTGCGGAAAACATCAGACATCATCAGGTTGTGCACAGCTTGTGGAGGAGGACGCATGAGCAAAGAACATACCCCCTATGTAGAAGAAGTTCGACTGATCATCGAGCAGATCTACAAGAGAAGCACCCACGCGTATGTAGAATATTACGTAGACGTTCCTTCCATGGCGGAAAATCGCCTGGCACTCTTGTACCTCTTTTTGAAGGAACAAGGGATGACCACGGAACGTTCTGTAACACTCTGCACGGCAACGGGACTTGTCCAATTGGGTTTGGACATTCATGAATACGTAAAGAACGACTATGAACGGACACTGGCAGCAGAGCGGAATCGACAATTGACCGTGCTGGCGGGGGATTATTACAGTGCCCGCTATTACGCTCTCCTGGCAGAAGCCAGTGAAATTCAAGCGATCCAAGTACTGTCTGCAGCGGTACAGCGCGTAAATGAAGCGAAGATGAGGCTGTACCTGGCAGGAAAAGATGCAAGGCTCCCATCCGCAGAAGAGTATTGGGACCTGCGCAATACGATCGACACGGGTCTGTACGTAGCTGTTGTGGAAGCGTACGCAGATTCGGAAGAGCAGCGGCGTTTTTGGACCAACCTGATGAAAGAGACGGCGAAGGTAGAGAGCGTCATCGGGGAATGGGAGCAGCTGAAATGGCAAGAACAAGTTCCATTTGGTTTTGCCCGTTTTTTGCTGCAAAAACCTGGGACTACGCTCGCGCAGGTGATGTCAGGCATTGAGTTAAAAGCGATGGAAATGATCGGATTGTGCGAGCAGATGGTCCGTACGCTGCACCCGGTAGAGACGCGAAACATGCTCGCAACGATGACAGCCCGTTATTCCCATCGGATTAACCGCCTGAAACGGGTTATTGAGGAGATGTAATCCAAGTGAACCAGACCCAGATGAATGAAAAGGCACAATACGTTCATTCCGTATTCGAGAGCATCGCGGATGAATACGACAAGATGAATAATGTCATCAGCTTTGGCAGCCATGTAGCTTGGCGAAATTACACCATGAAGCAAATGAACATCAAGCCCGGGCAGAAAGCGTTGGATGTGGCATGCGGAACAGCTGATTGGACGATCGCACTCGCTGAGGCAGTCGGAAAAGACGGAAGTGTGGTCGGACTGGATTTCAGCCAAAACATGCTGGATGTAGGGGCGTACAAGGTATCTCAAAAAGGTGTCGGGCATATCGTCGATCTCGTGAATGGCGATGCGATGAAGCTTCCTTACGAGGACAATACCTTTGATTTTGCCACGATTGGTTTTGCTCTGCGAAATGTCCCGGATATTCAAACCGTGCTGAATGAAATGGCTCGCGTGGTAAAGCCGGGAGGGAAGGTCGTGTCACTTGAAGTGTCCAAGCCTCCTTTTATTCCTTATCGCAAGCTCTTTTACTTCTACTTCTATAATATTTTGCCGTTGGTAGCGAAATGGACGGTAAACAAATACGAACAGTATGCATGGCTGCCAAAGTCGCTGACCAATTTCCCGGATAGCCGCGAGCTCGCTCGCATGTTTCAGGAGGCCGGTCTGGATCCTGTGCAAGTCAAACTGTTCATGGGGGGCGTATCTGCCCTGCATATCGGTACCAAACCATAACGTATCATAAGCACCCGCCCAGCATACGATTCTCTCACATCGAAGATCGGGTAGGCTGCTTCTGGTATTTCTTCAGTGGATAGGAAGTGTATTATAATGAGTCTTCGTAAATTGAAAATTATTTTGGAAATGATCAAGTTTGAACATTCCCTTTTTGCATTGCCCTTTGCTTTCATGGGTGCTGTTTTGGGTAATATTGTAATTGAGAAGACTTGGCCTACCTGGATGGAAATCTTTTGGGTCACCGTAGCAATGGTAGGTGCCCGCAGTGCAGCCATGTCATTGAATCGGGTCATTGACCGATATATCGATGCGAAAAACCCGCGGACAGCGAATCGGGCGATTCCAGCAGGATTGATTTCGATTGTGGAAGTCATCTTGTTTATCGTCGTTTCCTTCGCTGTACTTTTCATCGCCGCGTTCCAATTAAATGATCTCGCAGTGAAGCTGCTGCCGCTCGCCGTATTCGTTCTGGTACTGTACTCCTATACCAAACGCTTTACGTGGCTGTGCCACTTCATTCTCGGGGTCGCAATCGGCTTTGGTCCTTTGGGCGGATGGGTAGCAACCACAGGGCAAGTGGATGGAATTGGACTTCTCTTGTTCGCTTCTGTCCTGTTTTGGACGGCAGGGTTTGATATCATTTATGCGTGCCAGGATAGCGAGTTTGATCGAAAGGAAGGCCTGTTCTCCATGCCGAGCCGCTTTGGAGTGGCCAATGCCTTGATGGTCGCACGCGTATGTCACATCCTTACGTTCGTCGGCCTCATGTCTTTGTACGTCGTGGCGGATTTGTCCATCTGGTTCCTGCTTGGCGTACTGATCTCCGGGGCGATATTGATTTATGAGCACACCCTGGTAAAACCGACGGACTTGTCCAAACTGGATGTCGCCTTTTTTAATATGAATGGAATTTTGAGTGTTGTCATGTTTGCGTTTACCATGATCGATCTGGTGATCTCATGAGTGGGCAAAAATGGGCAGTCGGAATTACGGGAGCGAGTGGAGCGATTTATGGCGTTCGGCTGGTGCAGGAGCTGCTTAGAGCCGGGCATATCGTTCATTTGATGATTACGGAGGCAGGCTGGCAGGTCTTTCACGACGAGCTCGATTGGGAGACAGACAACCGTCCTGCATTTCTTCAGGAAAAATTGCAGCAGGATTTACCTGGAGAACTGCACTACTGGGGATTGCGTGATTTTAATTGCCCAGCCGCGAGCGGTTCCTATCGCTGTGACGGCATGATTGTGGTTCCGTGCTCGATGGGGACTGTCTCCGGTATCGCTCACGGGGCTTCCGGCAACCTGTTGGAGCGGGTGGCGGACGTGATGATTAAAGAAGGGCGACGGCTCGTCCTAGTCCCTCGTGAAACGCCGCTCAGTGCCATCCATCTGGAAAATATGCTCAAGCTGAGTCGACTGGGAGTCAAGATCGTGCCAGCGATGCCTGGTTATTATCAAAAGCCGCAAACGATGGACGATCTGATCCATTTTGTTGTAGGAAAAGCTTTGGATGCAATCGATGTACCACACTCGCTGTTTCGGCGTTGGGGGGAATAATTCGCATGCAAAAGCCTTTGCGAATTGGACAGATCCTGTATACGAATGTACTTCCGGTCTATTTTTATTTTGATCAGGAGCGTTTTGAGGACCGTATCGATTTCATCCGCCAGGTTCCGGCCACATTGAATCTGGCCATGTCCCGTGGTGAGATCGATTTGGGACCGATTTCTTCCTTTAGCTATGCAGAGCATGCCTCCCAGTACGTAGCGCTTTCGGATCTGTCCGTCAGCGCCAAGGGGAGAGTAGGCTCCCTTTTCTTATTCAGCAAAAAGCCGATCGAGCAGCTGAACGGGACAAAGATTGCGTTGACCAATACGTCCGCAACCACGGTCAACCTGCTGAAGATCATTCTTCGTAAGTTTTACGATTATGAGATTTCATACGTTACACAGGAGCCCGTTTTAGACAGAATGCTTCTGGATGCTGAAGCGGCTCTGCTGATTGGTGACGATGCGATTTTGGCCATGAGAAAGAAGGGAGACCTCCACGTCTACGATCTGGGAGAGTTGTGGCACAGGTTCACCGGCTATTCCATGACGTTTGCGATCTGGGCTGTGCGCAAGCAAGTTTTGGCCGAGCACAGCGCACTATTGGAAGAGGTGCATGCCTCCTTCCTGACGAGCAAAGAAATGACGAGAAAAAACCCCGGGCCTCTCATCGATTACGTCTCCACGCATTATGGTGGGGACAAGGAAGAATGGACCCGGTACTTTCAAGGCTTGCAGCATGATTTCGGCGACGAGCAGCGGATTGGACTCGAGTATTACTACCGATGCGCCGCGGAGCTGGGACTTCTACCGGCGCCAGCAACCGTCGACATCTGGCAGGCTGGTGGGCGGCAGACCAATACTACGTTGACGAGATAGGTGGAACGGATGAACCTAGTCGATATTTACTTCAAGATGAAAAAGGACGTCCAGTACATTGAAGATGAACTGGAAAAGTCGATTGATACAGACATGCGTGAGCTGAACCAATCCTCCACGCATCTTCTGAAGGCAGGGGGAAAACGGATTCGTCCTGTTTTCGTTCTGCTCGGGGGAAAATGGGGGGAGTATGATGTCAAGCGACTCAAGCATGTGGCAGTTCCACTCGAGCTCATCCATATGGCATCCCTCGTCCATGACGATGTAATCGATGATGCCGATAAGCGCCGCGGCAAGGATACCGTTCGGATGAAATGGGACAACAAAGTGGCGATGTATGCAGGGGATTACATTTTTGCGCGGGCATTGGCAATCGCTGCTGAGCTTCCCATCCCCAAGCTGCATCAGATTCTTTCAAATGCCATGGTAGAGCTGTGCAAGGGTGAAATTGAACAAGTAAAAGACTTGAACAACTGGAATCAAAATTTCCGCACCTATTTGCGACGGATCAAACGCAAGACGGCGCTCTTGATCGCGATTAGCTGCCAGCTTGGGGCAGTGGCGAGCGGAGCGAGCGAAGAACTCATTCGGAAAATGTACTGGTATGGGTACAACGTAGGCATGGCATTCCAGATCACGGATGATATCCTCGACTTCACGGGAACGGAGAAGCAGCTCGGCAAGCCTGCGGGAAGCGATCTTGTCCATGGAAACATCACGCTGCCAGCGCTTTACACCGCCCACTTCGGACGCTCCCGTGACCGTTTCCAGAGCTGGATTCAAGAGCAGACATTCTGGGATCATGTCGATGAGGCGATTCAACTCGTCCGTTCCGATGAAGGGATCGCCTTCTCGCAGAAGCTGGCGGAACGATATATTGCCCGTGCACATGCGATTTTGGCCGATCTGCCGAACAATCAAGCGAAGACTTCTTTGACGGGAATCGCTGATTTTATCGTAGAACGCAAATTTTAATGGTTTTTTAACCGTGTGACTGTTGCTTGACCCCTTTTCTTTTGATAAAATTTTCGTTGGTGTGGGATACACCAATACATAGCTCTAATGGAGGCATACTTACAATGGAAAAAACATTCCTTATGGTAAAACCAGACGGCGTACAACGTAACCTGATCGGGGAAATCGTTTCCCGTTTTGAGAAAAAAGGATATCAACTGGTAGGCGCGAAGCTGATGACCGTTAGCCGCGAACTGGCTGAAGAGCATTATGCAGAACACAAAGAGCGTCCTTTCTTCGGTGAACTGGTAGACTTCATCACTTCCGGTCCGGTATTCGCTATGGTATGGCAAGGTAACAACGTGATCACAACTGCTCGCGCGATGATGGGCAAAACAAACCCAGTAGACGCAGCTTCCGGAACCATCCGCGGCGATTTCGCTACTTCCGTTGGCATGAACATCATCCACGGTTCCGATTCTCCAGAAAGCGCTGAGCGTGAAATCGGTCTCTGGTTCTCCGCTGACGAAGTTCTTTCTTTCGAAAAAACGATCCAACGCTGGATCTAAGAAGCACCCTTCAAAAACCCCGGTTACGGGGTTTTTTTCATTTTTTCGTCATAATCCCCGTAAAAGCAAGATAGGAATTTGACGAAAATTAGCGAATCAAGAAGAGGTCAAGCTGTGAAAGGGAGTAGATTCCAATGGAAGATAAGGACTTTCTTCAATTTATCGCAAACGTAAAAAAAATGACCGGAATTGACCTTGCCCTTTACAAGGAAGCACAAATGAAGCGCAGATTGTCTTCGCTGCGCGTCAAGCGGGGATACTCATCGTTTACTCAATATTTCGAGGCTATTTCGAAGGACAAAGAGCTCTTTTACGAGTTCTTGGATCGAATGACCATAAACGTATCCGAATTTTTCCGCAATCCTGGCAGGTGGGAGGTCCTGGAGAACAAGATCCTGCCTCGTTTAGCGAAGCAATCACCTCGAATCAAATGCTGGAGTGCCGCTTGCTCGACCGGGGAAGAGCCGTACACGCTTTCTCTCATTTTGCTGCGAAAGCGTCTGGAGGCAAGTGTGCTCGCTTCCGATATCGATGAAGGGGCGATCTCCAAAGCCAAGCAGGGGGTCTATACCGACCGTTCCTTGCAGGACTGTCCGAAAGATCTGATCGGCAAGTATTTTACAAAAGATACGCTTAGCTACCGTATTTCCGATGAAGTGAAAAACCGGGTTACGTTTAAAAAACACAACCTGCTCGCCGATACGTTCGACTCGCAGTTTGATCTCATCATTTGCCGAAATGTCATGATTTATTTTACGGAAGAGGCAAAGCATGAGCTGTACCATAAATTCAGCCACGCTCTGAAACCGGGCGGGGTGCTGTTCGTAGGAAGTACGGAGCAAATTTTCCAGCCGCAGCAATATCAGCTGGAGACAGAAGATACTTTCTTTTATCGAAAAATGGGATGATTCCTTGCTATTGGGTATATCTCTGCCCTTTTTTCCCAAGAATAGAAATACCAATGTTCAGTTCTTTCAGGGGGCAGCAGATGGATAAACACAAGGTCATTGAAGCATATCGCCGAGGTCTCATCACACTTCAAGAGTGCGGGCAAATTTTGGGGCAGATAAGACGCAGCTGGATGATCTGCTCCGAGTGGATCACTCCCGCCAACCGCTGGGTTCCAATCCCTTTTTAATCGTTGATCATTTTTGAATCAGCGTCACGACGACATGCAGCGCTTCTCCATGGCGGAGGGGCGTTTTTCCTGTAAATGGCCAGGAAATCAATCCGTTTGTGACTTTAGTATTTCCACGACGTAATAGGTATGATATTATAGCGCTTAAAAGTGATAAAGGACAGCGTCCCGATCTGAGAGAGTATAAGGAACTGGGGATAGTGCTGCCTGGAGGATGGAGGAAGCGAGAACATGCGTTACTTGACAGCAGGAGAATCTCACGGACCGCAGTTGACGGCGATCATTGAAGGTGTACCGAGCAATTTGCCCATTTCCGTTGAGGCCATTAACGAGCAATTGGCACGACGCCAAAAGGGACACGGTCGTGGAAGAAGGATGCAAATTGAAAAGGACCAGGTGAAAATCCTCTCTGGCGTACGCCATGGCTATACGACGGGAGCCCCGATTACACTGGTCGTGGAAAATAAAGATTGGGCGCATTGGCAAGGAATCATGAGTGCGGAGCCAGTAGAAGGGGCAGAGGAAAAACGCCGCGTATCTCGCCCGCGTCCTGGTCATGCGGATCTGAACGGTGCGATCAAATATCATCAACGCGATATGCGAAATATTCTGGAACGTTCCAGTGCACGCGAGACAGCGATCCGTGTAGCAGTGGGGGCTGTCGCTCGTCAGTTGCTCGGAGCGTTCGGGATTCGTCTGGGTGGGCAAGTCCTGCAAATTAACGAAGTGGTGGCAAAGCGTGAAAACGTAACCCTCGATGAACTGATTGCTCGTACGGAAGAGTCACCGGTTCGTTGCTTGGATAAAGAAGCGGAACAACGCATGATGGCTGCTATCGATAAAGCCAAGGAAGACGGGGATTCTCTGGGGGGCATCGTAGAGGTCATCGTGGAAGGAGTACCGATCGGTCTCGGTTCTCATGTCCAATGGGATCGCAAGCTCGACGGACGTTTGGCACAGGCAATCATGAGCATCCAAGCCTTCAAAGGCGTAGAGATCGGCATTGGGTTTGAAGCGGCTGGTCTGGCAGGTTCTCAAGTTCACGATGAAATCGTCTGGAGCGAAGAGTCAGGCTACAGCCGTAAATCCAATCGTGCAGGCGGTCTGGAAGGCGGAATGACGACAGGAATGCCGGTAGTTGTTCGTGGTGTGATGAAGCCGATTCCGACTTTGTACAAGCCGCTGATGAGTGTGGACATCGACTCGAGAGAAGCGTTCTCGGCTAGCATTGAACGCTCTGACAGCTGTGCGGTCCCTGCAGCGAGCGTTGTCGCAGAGGCTGTCGTAGCATGGGAGATCGCAAATGCCATGTGCGAGAAGTTCCCGTCTGATTCGATGGATGACATGCTGGAGAATGTACGCCAATACCGTGAATACACGGAGAAATTCTAATGAAACACGAGACCCTGACTGTAGAATTGGGAGAACGTTCATATCCCATCGTGATTGGGGAAGGTTTGCTGCAGCAAGCACCGAAGCTTCTGCAGCAAGCAGGAGTCTCCTCCAAGAGCCAATTGTTGATAGTGACCGATGAACATGTGGCCAGTCATTACTTGCAGCCGCTGCTGGATGCTTTGGCACAGGCTGGCTACCGAGCATCGGCGAGCGTGATCGCTGCCGGGGAACAATCCAAGAGTCTGGCCGTTTATGAGCGCATCATGACGGAGGCCATCCAGGCAGGGCTGGATCGCAAATCGGCGGTTTTGGCACTGGGTGGCGGCGTTGTCGGAGATTTAGCTGGTTTTGTAGCAGCTACGTATATGCGCGGGATTGATTTTGTCCAGCTTCCTACGACGCTGCTCGCACACGACAGCTCTGTCGGCGGCAAGGTCGCGATCAACCATCCGTTGGGGAAAAATCTGATCGGTGCCTTTCATCAGCCGCGTGTCGTTATTTATGATACGTCTGCACTTCACTCTCTCCCGAAAAGGGAAGTGGCTGCAGGTTTCGCAGAGGTGGTCAAGCACGGCTTGATCTCGGATGAAGCCTTTGTGGATTGGTTGGAGGAACACGCCGACCGTCTATGGGAGCTGGATTCAGAATTGTTGGCAAAAGCCATCCATCGGGGATGTGCTGTCAAAGCAGCAATCGTCTCCGAGGATGAAACCGAGCAAGGAAAACGGGCACTGCTCAACCTCGGACATACTTTTGGACATGCGTTCGAGGCATTGAGCGCTTATTCTGTCTTGAACCACGGGGAGGCAATCTCCATCGGCATGTGCCTCGCTGCAAAGGTAGCGGAGCGAATCGGAATGGCGGATCAGGGAGTATACGAGCGGACAAAGCGTGTGCTGCGTCTCTACCACCTCCCTACGGAGTGGCCAGGGGATCTCACACCTGAGGCTGTCCTGGAAGCGATGAAGCGTGATAAGAAAACGGTTGGCGGCAAGCTCGCTTTGGTATTGCCGCGAGCGATAGGTCAAGTCGAAGTAGTGAAAGACATCGACGAAGAGATCATATTGAAAGTGATGAGAGAAGAAGTGGAGGCAAAGTAATGGGCATGCGTGGAATCAGAGGAGCAATTACAGTGGAGGCGGACACACGAGAAGAAATCGTCTCCTCGACAAAATGGCTGCTGGAAGAAATGGTCAGCCGAAATGACATCATACCAGAAGACATTGCGAGCGTCATCATTACGACGACGGAAGATCTCAATTCGACGTTCCCTGCACAGGCAGCACGTTTGCTTGATGGCGATGGCTGGCAGTACGTTCCCCTCATGTGCGCACGGGAAATTCCGGTACCAGGCGGTTTGCCGCTCTGTGTGCGAGTGATGATGCATGTCAATACAGGCAAAACGGCGAAAGAGATTCAGCACGTTTTCCTGCGGGATGCAGTCAAGCTTCGTCCTGATCTGACAAATCGGTAGTTGACATTATGGGCGCTCTCTTTTACGATAAGTGAAACGAGAGCGCCTCGTTTACCGAGCAGGAATTGATAAGCGATATGCATATGAATTCCAGAGTATTTTTACCGGTCTTAGAGTATTACCGGCTGAGAGCAGAGCAAGTAGAGCAGAGTTGAGATGAGTTAGGTTGAGGAGAGAAGAGCAGGCTGGGTATAGTTGTACGCCCAATCCAGTGCTCGCACTGGTTTTTTTTATGAAAAACCAATTTTTGTTTTTCATAAAATAAGTTCGTGGCCCGAGTGGTCACCAAGTACCGGCTCCTGCCGTTACTTGCATAGCATTTCTCCCCCTACCTCTCGCTCTAGACAGCGGGCAGGGAAGAGCGCGGGCTAGCACCGTTCTTTTCTTTCCCCCAAAAGGAGATGAGAGTCCATGAATTACCCCTCCCTGGCCGAGGTACAATCCCTATCGGCTTCGTATTCCCTTATTCCTGTAAGTATGACTTTACTGGCTGATCATGAAACGCCGATTCGCCTGTATCAAAAACTGCGGACAAGCGACTCGTTCCTTCTGGAAAGCGTGGAAGGCGGAGCGAGATGGGCGCGATTTTCGTTTATCGGCATGAATCCCTTTCAAATTGTCGAAGCAAAAGGTGAAGACATCACAGTGATTCATCGCAACGGTGAACGCTCGGTCCATCAAGGAAATCCTGTCAATTTTCTGCGGGAACAAGCAGATCGCTTCAAAAGTCCAAAGCTGCCCCGATTCCCTCGCCTGAGTGGCGGAGCGGTAGGATTTTTCGGATATAATACCCTCCGTTATTTTGAGAACCTGCCTGCGCATCGGGTAGAGCCGCTCCGCGTACCGGATATGCGCTTCTTGTTCGTCGATGAGATGATCGCCTTTGATCATCTGAAGCAGGAAATCCAGTTGATCGTCAATGTGCATGTGCAGGAAGGCGACACGCTGACTGACATTGCCCGAAAATACGAGCAAGTCTGTGAACGGCTGGAAGAGCTTGCAGCCAAAGTGAGCGCCCCCTACCAGGAAAACCGCCGAATTCAGGTAGCGGCTCATGAGCCGGCGCCGCTCTCCGTAGAGCCCAACATGACGCAAGAGCAATATGAAGGCATGGTCCAGACTGCAAAAGAATACATCGCAGCAGGTGATATCTTCCAGGTGGTTCTCTCGCAGCGTTTCTCCGTGAAGACAGAAGTTGATCCCTTTGCCGTGTACCGACTGCTGCGCACCCTGAATCCCTCCCCGTACATGTACTACCTGGAATATGAGGGGGAAACCATCGTGGGGACTTCACCCGAGCTGCTGGTACGGGTAGAAGATGAAAAAGTGGAGATGCGCCCGATCGCTGGCACTCGAAGACGTGGCGCGACGCCACAGGAAGACGAGCTGCTCGCCGCTGACCTGCTCGCGGACGACAAGGAACGAGCCGAGCATTACATGCTGCTCGATCTCGGGCGCAACGATGTAGGAAAAGTCTCCTCCTACGGCAGTGTGAAAGTAGAAGAAGCACTGGTGATCGAAAACTACTCACACGTTATGCACATGGTCTCTCATGTCACTGGTAAACTCCGCGAAGGACTGCATGCCTTCGACGCACTGCTCTCCGCATTTCCGGCTGGAACCGTATCGGGATCCCCAAAGCTTCGTGCCATGGAGATCATCGCTGAGCTGGAGCCGGATGCTCGCCATTTGTATGCCGGTGCGATCGGGTACATTTCCTTCGATGGCTCGCTCGACAGCTGCATCACGATTCGCACGCTGTTCTTCCAGGACGGATACGCGCATGTACAGGCGGGTGCGGGAATCGTCGCAGATTCCATCCCGGCGAATGAGTATCAGGAGACCATCAACAAAGCCGCTGCCATGATCACTGCTCTGGAAAAAGCGGAACAGCTCTTCTCACGCAAGGAGGAATTGACATGCTAACACAGGCATTGGAGCAAATCCTGCAAGGCAACCATCTGGATGCAGCCGTAGCCGAAGAGGCGATGGGAGAGATCATGGACGGAAAGGCGACTCCCGCTCAGATCGGCGCGTTTCTGGCCAGTCTTCGCTTAAAAGGAGAGCAAGTGGATGAGATCATCGGCTTTGCACGTGCCATGAGAGCCCGCGCGACGACATTTCCGATCGAGCTGCCAGGCTTGGTGGATACATGCGGAACTGGCGGAGACGGCAGCAATACCTTCAACATCTCGACGGCCAGTGCCTTTGTAGCGGCGAGCGACGGTGTCCGTATCGCCAAGCATGGCAATCGCGCCGTATCGAGCAAAAGCGGCAGTGCCGATGTGCTGGAAGCATTAGGGGTACCCGTTACTTTATCGCCAAAGGATGCAGCGGATTGCTTGAGAGTGACCAACCTTTGCTTCCTGTTTGCACCGCTGTATCATCAAGCCATGAAGCATGCGGCAGGACCGCGCAAAGAGCTGGCGGTACGGACCGTATTCAATCTGCTCGGCCCATTGACGAATCCGGCCAATGCGAGTCATCAGCTGATGGGCGTCTACGATGCCAAGCTCCTCCCAACAGTCGCCTCCGTCCTCGGCCAACTGAACGTATCCCGAGCGTTGGTCGTGGCTGGCGAGGATGGCTTGGATGAATTGACCGTGACTGGTGTGAGTCATATCGCTGAGCTGCGTGACGGAGAAATCAAAGCCTATCAAATTGAGCCGGAGCAATTCGGGTTAAACCGGCATGAAAAAGATGCATTGCGCGGCGGTGATGCAGCAGAAAATGCGGCGATCATCCACGATGTCTTTGCAGGCAAGCGCGGAGCGGCCAGGGATATCGTCCTGCTGAATGCGGGAGCGATCCTGTATCTTGCTGATCGGGTAAGCTCGATTGAAGCCGGAGTGATCCGTGCAGCGGAACTGATCGATGACGGACTCGTCATGAGAAAGCTAGAGCATGTCCGTCAAATTGCAGGAGGAATGATTCATGCTTCGTAAAATCGTTGAGAGAAAACGGGAAGAAGTAAGCCGACTATATAGAGAAACTTCGATGTCCTCCTTATTGGCCACAGCAAAAGGGGTAGAGAAGCCCCGTGGATTTCGCCAAGCCTTGGAGACGAGTGTGCGTCCAGTCAGCGTCATTGCTGAGGTGAAAAAAGCATCGCCGTCGAAAGGCCTGATTCGCCCGGATTTTGATCCGGTAGCCATTGCAAAAGCCTATGAAGCGGCACGTGCTGAATGTATGTCCGTGCTGACGGATGAGTCTTTTTTCCAAGGGAGCCTTTCGTATTTACGCATGATTCATGAGTCCGTCATACGCCCGCTGCTTCGCAAGGACTTTCTCATCGATGAGCTGCAAGTCGTCGAGGCGCGGACTGCAGGGGCAGATGCGATTCTGCTCATTGCGGCGATACTCGATGGCCAGCAGCTGCGCCATTTGCACCAAACTGCCGGAGAGCTTGGCATGGATGTCCTCGTGGAAGTGCACGACAGAAAAGAGTGCGAGATGGTGTTTCAATCCATTACGCCGGAGCTGCTGGGCATCAACAACCGAAACCTGAATACATTCCAAACGGATCTTCGGGTTACCCATGAAGTCATCGCAGACATCCCATCCTCCATCACGGTAGTGAGCGAGAGTGGCATATCCCTTCCAGCGGATATTGAAAATGTCGGCCGCGCCGGTGCAAGAGCTGTCCTCGTGGGCGAGCATTTCATGCGGCAGGCCGATGTGACGCAGGCCGTAGTATCCTTGGTGGGAGTTGCTGCAGGTGCCAATTCGGGGGTGAGCAGATGACTCGGATCAAAATTTGTGGAATTAAACGGGCAGAAACCTTATTGCTGTTAAAAGAGCTCGCGGTGGATTACGTCGGCTTTGTGTTTGCGCCAAGCAAGCGGCAGGTCGATGCTCCAGCGGCAAGCTCTGTTCTTTCCGCAGTTCCCGGTCACCCTCCGGCAGTCGGCGTGTTCGTGAACCCAACGATCGCGGAGTTGGACGAGATCCTGGGGCAGGTGCCTCTTGCTGTCATTCAGCTTCACGGTCAGGAATCACCCGAGTATTGTCGTGAGGTCAGAGAGCGGTACGGGCTGCATATCTGGAAAGCCCTTGCTGTAGGCGGAGAAGAGGATGCTGCTGAGGAGATCGAGCGGTACGCAGATGCAGTCGACGCGTTTCTGTTTGATACGTATGATCCGAGCCAGGCGGGTGGAACGGGAAAACGCTTTTCATGGGAGCACATCCCTCGCTTGCAGGTGGCGTGCAAGGATAAAGCGTGCATCATCGCCGGCGGAATCAATGCGGGGAATGCAGAAGAGCTGGTCAATCGCTACCAGGCAAGAGTCATTGATGTATCGAGTGGAGTAGAGACAGACGGAGAAAAAGATCCGGAGAAAATCAAAACATTGGTGGAGAGGGTGAAGGCGCATGAAGGAAGCAACGACAACTACGCGAATCGTGCCTGATGAAAAGGGGCGCTTTGGAGCGTTCGGAGGAAAATTCGTTCCGGAAACACTGATGAATGCATTGACCGAGCTGGAAGCGGCATTTGAGGAAGCGACGAAGGATCCGGCCTTTTGCCAGGAACTGAATCATTTGCTGAGTGAATATGCGGGCCGTCCTACACCGCTTACCTATGCACAGAGACTGACCGACGAGCTGGGTGGAGCGCGGATCTACCTCAAGCGGGAGGACTTGAACCACACTGGCGCCCACAAATTAAACAATGCGCTAGGCCAAGGTCTGCTGGCGAAGCGGATGGGCAAAAAGTCGATCATCGCGGAGACGGGAGCGGGTCAGCACGGAGTGGCTAGCGCAACCGTGGCTGCCAAATTGGGACTTTCCTGCAAAGTATTCATGGGGGAAGAAGACATCCGCAGACAATCTCTGAATGTGTTCCGCATGAAGCTGCTTGGGGCGGAGGTCATTCCGGCTGTTTCCGGATCCCGCACGCTGAAGGATGCAACCAACGAAGCGATCCGGTACTGGGTTTCCAACGTAGAGGAGACGTTTTACGTCATCGGCTCTGTCGTCGGCCCTCATCCGTATCCATACATCGTTCGTGAGTTCCAAAAAATCATCGGGGAAGAAACCCGCGCGCAAATCCTGCAAATGCTCGGCAAGCTGCCAGATGAAGTCATCGCCTGCGTAGGCGGGGGCAGCAATGCGATCGGGATGTTCTATCCTTTCATTCAGGATGACACCGTCGCATTGCGCGGGGTCGAAGCAGCTGGACAAGGCGTGGATACAGACAAGCACGCAGCCACTCTGAGCCTTGGCAGACCAGGGGTGATTCACGGATCCCTGACGTATTTGCTGCAGGATGAGAATGGACAAGTGCAGGAAGCTCACTCGATCTCTGCGGGACTGGATTATCCGGGTGTAGGGCCTGAGCATGCGTATTTAAAGGATAGCGGGCGAGTGACCTACACGTCCGTGACCGATGCAGAAGCACTGGAGGCCGTCCAAATTCTTTGCCGGACAGAAGGCATTATTCCTGCGCTGGAGAGCGCCCATGCGATCGCAGAGGCTGTGAAGCGTGCACCGCAAATGTCTAAAGACGAGATTCTCGTCATCTGCCTGTCCGGCCGTGGCGACAAAGATGTGTTAACCATCCAGGATGCGCTGGAGAGCGAAAAAGGAGGCGAGCGCTAATGACGGCAGCCGTGAATCGTATCGATCGCTTGTTTGAGGACCGCAGTCGCAAACGTTTTATTCCATTCATCACAGTGGGAGACCCTACTTTGGAGGCCACGTACCAGCTCGCACACGCTCTGGTAGAAGCGGGCGCAGACCTCCTGGAGCTCGGCATCCCATACTCCGACCCGCTTGCAGACGGTCCGACTATCCAGCGTGCTTCTGAGCGCGCTCTGGAAAATGGCGTATCCATTTCCGATGCCCTGCAGCTTGTCGGCAGACTGCGCGAGTCAGGGATGGAAGCCTCGTTGGTCTTGTTCTCCTATTTCAATCCGATACTGCAATATGGCGTCGAACGGTTTTTCGCAGATCTCGCCAAGTATGGGGCTGACGGTGTGGTCATTCCGGATTTGCCGATTGAGGAAAATGGCCCTGCGGTTGACGCTGCCAAAAAGTATGGCATTCATGTCATTTCGCTGGTGGCGCCGACATCTGATTCACGGATCCAAATGATCGGGGAGCAAGCGACCGGTTTTCTCTACTGCGTCTCATCGCTAGGGGTGACGGGAGCTCGAGCGAGCCTGCGAGAGGACTTGGCTGACTTTTTGGATCGCGTAAAAGCAAGCACCAAGGTTCCGACGGCTGTAGGCTTTGGCATATCTACTCCGGAGCAGGTGAGAGCAGTAGCCCCGCATACGGACGGTGTCATTGTCGGCAGTGCGATTGTGCTGGAAGTCGAGCGGCATGTCGAGCAATTGAAAGATCCCGAGCAGTCTGCCGAGGCTGTCGAAAAAATAAAAACGTTTGTACATCAGTTGGCGAGTGCGCTACAATAATGAAAAAAAAACTGACTGGAGTGAATCGTGGATGCAACCGAAGCAGCGCATACTGAACGCACCGGTATATCAACCCGGGAAACCTATTGATGACGTCAAAAGGGAATATGGTTTGACGGAAGTAATCAAGCTGGCGTCCAACGAAAATCCATATGGATCTTCGCCAAAAGCAAAGGAAGCAATTGCTGCCCAGCTGGACAATTTGGCGATCTATCCAGACGGAGCTAGCCTCAAGCTGCGTTGGGATCTGGCAGAGGTTCTCGGTGTGAAGCCGGCTCAGTTGATCTTTGGAAACGGATCGGATGAAAATCTGTTGATGATCTCCCGTGCGTATTTGAGCGAGGGCACCAACACGGTAATGGCTACCCCGACGTTTTCTCAATACCGCTCCAATGCGATTATTGAAGGTGCTGAGCTGATTGAAGTACCGCTGAAGAACGGTGTGCACGATCTCGAAGCGATGGCGGCCGCGATTAATGAGCAGACACGCGTCGTGTGGGTATGCAACCCGAACAATCCATCTGGTACGATCGTGACGGCGACAGAGCTGGAAGCTTTCCTGAAAAAAGTTCCGCAAAACGTCCTCGTCGTATTGGACGAAGCGTACTACGAGTACGTGGTGGATCCAGAGTATCCGCAAACGGTGCCGATGCTGGCAGATCACCCGAACCTCATCATCCTGCGCACGTTCTCTAAAATTTACGGACTGGCGACGCTGCGCGTAGGCTACGGAATCGCTTCCGAGGAGCTCGTTTCCCAGCTGGAGCATGTGCGTGAGCCATTCAATACCGGTACGCTGGGTCAGGTAGCTGCTCGTGCTGCTCTCCACGATCAAGAGTTCGTGAAAGCTTGCCGGGAGCGCAACCGCGAAGGGATGAAGCAATTCACCGATGCATTCGATGAATGGGGCCTGGATTACTATCCATCCCAGACGAACTTCATTCTCGTCAATCTGAATCGCGATTCGGACGAGGTATTCAAAAAGCTCCTGAGCCAAGGCATCATCATTCGTTCCGGTAACGCCCTGGGACATCCGGGCTACCAACGAATTACGATCGGTACGCCGGAGCAAAATGAAAAAGTGCTTTCCGTATTGAAGGACATTGTCACAGGCGCATTGAAATAAAGGAACTCTAGCGGTTCTTGCGTATATACCTACAGGTTCAAAAGAGAGGATGCCGGGCCACCCCCGGCATCTTTGTCTACACATAGGCAAGGAAGGATCGGAAGTTGAAATGAAAAAGACCACCATCGCAATTATCGGCGTCGGACTGATCGGCGGTTCTATCGCCTTGTCCATGCGCCGAGACCCAGAAATCCGGGTCGTCGGCTACGATGTCAGGCAGGATTGCCTGGATAAAGCATTGAATTTAGGTGTCATCCATGCAGGTACGACAGATTTGCAGACAGCGGTAAGAGAGGCTAACATTATCTTTTTGGCAGCACCTGTGGAGCAGATTTTTGTCACGCTGCGCACCTTGTCTGGGCTGGATCTGCAGCCGGATGTCATCGTGACGGATGTAGGCAGCACCAAATCCGAGATCGTCCGCCAAGCTATCAAGGTGATTCCGCCACACGTTACTTTCATCGGTGGACATCCGATGGCTGGGTCCCACAAGTCCGGAGTAACTGCTGCATCGGATCGACTGCTGGAGAACGCCTATTACGTCCTCACGCCAAATGCAGACACGCCCGAGCATTTGGTCAATCGATTGGCTGACCTTCTCACCCTGACGAGAGCAAAGGTCGTTCAGATGGATCCGGAAACTCATGATCAGGTCGTTGGGGCGGTGAGTCACTTTCCGCATGTGCTTGCCTCCGCACTCGTCAACCTGGTCGCAGGCTATGACGATGAAAATGCTTGGCATGCGCGCTTGGCTGCTGGCGGTTTTCGAGATATTACCCGCATCGCCTCCAGTAATCCGCGAATGTGGCGCGATGTCTTGCTCCAAAATCGAGATCACATCCTGAAGATCGCCAAAGACTGGTCGAAAGCACTCGATGACGTCATGGAGCTTGTCGAAACGGGAGATGCAGACCGCATTGAGCACTTTTTCCAGACAGCTCGCGATTTTCGTGATGGACTGCCGGAGCGCAAGGCAGGGGCACTGCCTCCGCTGTACGATTTGTATATCGACATTCCTGACCATCCTGGGGAAATCGGACGGATTACGACATTGCTCGGCGCGAGACAGATCAATATTATCAACCTGCAGATCAGGGAGACTCGCGAAGACATCTACGGGGCACTGCGGATCACCTTCCAGACTCAGGCGGAGATGGAAAAAGGGGAAGAGTTGCTTCGTTATTTCGAATACAATGTATATAAACGCGTGTAGTTTTTTGCTGCAATCGGACTTTACAACGAAGACGCTTCACAGCATGACTGCTAGAAGAAAAAGGGGAGTGGAACTGTGCTTCGCGTAAAACAAGCCAATCAAATCAAAGGAACGGTCAAAGTTCCAGGGGATAAGTCAATTTCTCACCGAGCGGTTATGTTTGGATCTTTGGCGGAAGGAACGACGACCATCGAAGGATTTTTGCCAGGCGCAGACTGCCTGAGTACGATCAGCTGCTTCCGTCGCATGGGGATTGAGATCGAACAGCAAGGCGACAAGGTAACCGTCCAAGGAAAAGGCTGGTACGGCTTGCAAGAACCTTCCGAGCGCCTTGATGTGGGCAATTCCGGTACGACGATCCGCTTGATGGCGGGGATCATGTCCACTCAGCCGTTTCATGTGGTAATGGAAGGCGACGAGTCGATTGCGAAACGCCCGATGCGCCGGGTAATCGGTCCCCTGCGCCAAATGGGGGCGAAGATCGACGGTCGCAAGGATGGAGAATTCACGCCGCTGGCCATCCGCGGAGGAGACCTTCACGGCATTTCCTATACCTCACCGGTTGCCAGTGCCCAGGTCAAATCGGCCATCCTGCTAGCCGGCTTGCAGGCAAAAGGGGTAACGAGCGTGACAGAGCCTCATTTGTCCCGCGATCATACGGAGCGGATGCTCCAGGCATTTGGTGTGAACGTCGTTCGTGATGGCTTGACGGTCTCGGTGGAGGGTGGACAAGCTTTGAAGGGACGCGCCATTCAAGTGCCGGGTGACATTTCCTCCGCGGCATTCCTGATCGCAGCAGTCATGATGGTGCCAGGCAGCTCTCTTCTGATTGAGAATGTAGGCATCAACCCTAGCCGTACCGGAATCATCGATGTGGTACAAGCGATGGGAGGAGATCTGGAGCTGCTAAACGAGCGAGTGGTAAACGAAGAACCGGTAGCGGATCTTCTCGTGAAGCACTCTCAGCTCCAGGGAATCGAGATCGCTGGCGATATCATCCCGCGCCTGATCGATGAGATCCCCGTCATTGCCGTAATGGCGACGCAGGCAAAAGGTCGTACGGTAATTCGCGACGCGGAAGAGCTGAAGGTAAAGGAAACCGACAGGATCGCTACAGTAGTCAGCCAACTGTCCAAATTCGGTGCGAAAGTGACTCCGACAGACGACGGCATGATCATCGAAGGGGAGTCTGTCCTCACAGGAGCTGTCATCGACAGTATGGGAGATCACCGGATCGGGATGGCTATGGCAATCGCCGGACTTGCTGCCGCAGGGGAGACTTCCATCGAGAATGATGAAGCGATCAATGTGTCTTTCCCGGGTTTTGGGCAGCTCTTGGAAAACATCAGCCAATAAACAAAGGTGACAAAAGACCCGCATTCCCAAGTGCGGGTTTTTTAATGGGCAGCGGAGTGGACAAAGATCGAATGAATCTTCACAGTAAAAAAATCTTTCAGAAGGTCCTATTTTTTAGCAAAAATGATTTGACAAGCGCTTACATTCCGTTTATTATAAAAATACAGTATGGTTTCTCTCCACTCCTATCCAATATAAAAAGCACAATCGTGCTACCACCGTTTGAATGCGCTTACAATCAACGGTGGTCTTTTTTTTTGTACTTTTTACCTAATTCGCGCATATGCTCGTACAAATCGGCATCTCGATGTGTGGGGATCGGGAGGAGGACGAGCATGTCACAGCAGGAATGGGTCATTCGCGGCGGGTCGGTCGTAACAGGACACGAAATCAGAGAAGCAGATATTTGGATAGTGGATGGGAAGATTACTCGGATAGCCAAGGACAGCATGATCAAGTCTTCTTTGGCTCCTGCTCCAGTGGAAATAGACGCGACCGGGATGTATGTGATGCCGGGATTTATTGGTATGCCCAGGCTGCCCGTGTACCGCATCAGGGATCGCAGGACCTATATAGAGAGCATTCGAAGCATGATCCAGATGGGGTGTACAAGCTTCGTCGATACGTTTTATCCCGATGCCTGGATGAATCTGAAGCAGGTGAAATATCAACAGACTCCTCATTTTAACAGCATGATTGATTACGTGTGGCATGTTGGGTTGGACGTGACGCAGTGGAATGAAAAAGAGCTGGTCAAATGGACCAAGCGCGGCTATCACGCTCTGCATGTCACCTTGCACAAACCGGATGAAATTTCCAACATAAATTGGGAAACGATTTCGCAACTCCATACGTCAAATAAGACGATTCTTCATTTACATGTACCGGTTGGCACTTCAGCCAAGGAAGAAAGAGAAGAGCTTAGGCTCGCTTGGCTCGATGTGACAAAGTATTGGAAGGTCCGTACCGTCCTATCTGAATCGACAGCACAGCTGGAGCCTGATATAGTTGATCCCTATCATCATATTTTCCGTCTCAAGAAAGAAGCGACTGACAGGGCATTGAGATTGATGCATCGACATTGGTTTCGATCCATGCCTTTCATCGCACCGCTGGAAGACGTACAGATTGATTATCGGCGCAGATGGTGCCAGGAAGAAGAGCTGCTTTGCTTATTGGTTCGATTGGCTTCGACAAATGTCGCCAAAGCAGTCGGGCTCTATCCGAAAAAAGGTGCCTTAATACCTGGGGCAGATGCAGACATTGTCTTCCTAAAAAAGGAAAACTGGTTGACAAAGTGTGATGTTTCCACTATTCTCAATTTTAGTGAAAAGCAACTTCCAACTTCTGTTATGTCGAACGGTAAGTGGATTTATCGAGATACGCGGTTTAGTAGTTCTGTAGGCATGGGAAGGTGTCTATTCGACACCAAGCCCTACACATTTGTCATTTAACCCCATAAATGGGGGTTTTTTCGTGAAGGATTCGAGCCGTGCAGCGAGAAAAAGAATCGTAGGCACGCGCAACTTTTTACATCCCCAGCAGTCTAATTATGCAAAAGGCCGCTTGGGGATCGGAATCGCAAGGAGGTAACTCTGATCATGACCGATTCCCAGCTTATCCGAGAGATTAAAGAAGGTAATCTGGAATGCTATGCTGAACTGATTCGTCGATACGAGAAAAAGATCCTCTCCTTTGTCACACATTTATTGCGTCAGGCACATTTGGAACATATCGCAGAGGATATCTGTCAGGAGACGTTTTACAAGGCGTATAAAAGCATTCATTCTTTCCGAGATGTAGAGGCTACTTTTTCTACCTGGCTCTATACGATTGCCCGTAACTCGGTGCTCAGCGAGCTGCGCAAAAGCCGAAATTCGGATGTGTATTTGGATGATACGCTGCAGGTTCCAGTCGCATCAGCCAAATCTCTGCCGGAACAGGTGTTGCTGCGCAATGAGCGTGAGCTGATGGTGCGACAAGCAATCAACAGCCTGCCGGAAAAACAACGTTCTGCTCTGATTCTTCGTGAGTACGAGCAGATGGACTATACGGAGATAGCGACTATTTTGGATCTGACCGTCAGCTCCGTGAAGTCGCTGCTGTTCCGGGCAAGGCAAAGTATCAGAGGACAGTTGGAAACCTACATCCTGGACCCTCATTTGGATGAAGCTGAAGGGATGAATCGATGATGAGATGTGAAGAAGTTCAGGAGATGTTACCTGAATACGCCGAAAATCTGCTACCAGAAGTGACGCAGCGACGTGTAGACAATCACATGGCTACCTGTTATGCCTGCCGTGCAGATTATGAAATGTGGACGGACAGCAGCGAGTGGATGAACATGGATAAGGAAGAGTATCATTCCGTGACGCCATCCCGCTCGATCGTTGACGCTGTCATGGCACGTATTCTCTCTGAAGAGAAGTGGGCCATTCCTATTGGTCGCAAAATTTTTAGCGTGACAGCGAGAATGCGTCGCATGAGTGCCAGTGTAGCTGTGATTCTACTGATGCTGTTCACTTTCACCTTGTACCTGAACACGAGTTCTACAGAACAAGCGAATTCGCTCGTGATCAACGGTGAAGTGATGGCGATGAACACACCTAAGGCGCAGGTGATCTCCTCCTCCATGCAATCGGACGACGGTACCTACGTGGTTGAAGCGCAGACGCCTGCAGGACAGGAAGAGCCTCTCGCGGGTGCTACGGCATCGATCGTACCGCTCGAAGGAAAACCCACGTCAAGCGATTTGACCAAACCCAATTACAGCATCGTGCTCAGTGTTTTTGGTATTCTCATAACAGTAATTACAATGAGCTGGCTTACTCGGGCATAATGGTATATGATCGTAGTGAAAGAAAAAGACCGTCCTCGGACGGTCTTTTGTGGCTATACATCGGGTGATACAGCCCGCGCAACTTACATATGAGGTGATTAGCAATGCCTAAAAAATGGCTCTATGTCATAGACGAAGCGGTCAAGCGAATCGAGAACGATGAAGTGGAGCTCGGCTTAACCGCTCTGCAAAAAGTTCAAGAGCACGGGCGGGACCTTCCCGAAGTCATGATGTATTTGGCAGAGGTATGGTACCGCTTGGGGCATCTGGAGGAGGCAGGGGACCTGCTTGCTGAAGTGATGGAGAAAAACCCGGGAATGGAGCCTTCTCTCCGTCGTGAATGCCAGATGCTGCTGGCGGAAATCGCACTCGATTCAAGCGATTTCGAGACGGCACAGCATTTGCTCTACGAGTGCAAGGAATCAGGATTTGAAAGCATTCAGCTGGATCTGCTCTTGGCGGACCTGTACTCTCTACAAGACTTGGATGAGGTAGCGGTCAAGTACTTGGAGCAAGCTCGCCAAAAGGAGCCGGATAACCAGGATTTGCTCGCGGCTCTGGGAAATCTCTACTTCCGCATTGGGGAAGATGACAAAGCCATGAAGGTCCTGGAGCAGGCTGGGGAGGAAAGTCTGTCCCTGTTGATGATCAAAGGGCGCTCGCTCGCACAAAACGGTCAATTCGAACAAGCCTATCAGGTTTTCCGTCAGGCTCTGCTGCTCGACCACTCCCCAGAAGTCCTCTACGGCAGCGCAATGATGGCTTTCCATCTAGGGCGTCTGGACGAAGCGGTGGAGCTGGTGAGCAATCTGCAGGCACTGGATGAAGAGTATGTGGCAGCATATCCTTTGGCAGCCGACATTCAGCTTTCCCTCGGTCAAACAGAAAAAGCGATCGACTCTCTGAAGCAATACGTGGCTTTGTCTGGTTTTGATCTCGATCAAATTCGCCGTTTGATTGCCCTTTTGACACAGGCAGGACGATACGACGAAGCCAAGGAATACCAGCAGCTGCACGATCTGTGGGATGAGCAAGCAGAAGAGGAATAAGCGAATAACGTAAGAAAAACAGGAAGTCACTTTAGGTGGCTTCCTGTTTATATTTCCGCATATTGGCAAGAATGAGGGATACAAGTAAGTCGTAAAGAAGGGATGCAAGATGAACTTAGCTGAGATTTTGGTGTATACCGATATCCGGCAGCTCCATCAAATTGCCAACCATTACGGATGCGAATGCAACCCTCATTCCAAAAACGAACTGATCACGTCGCTGCTGTCGAGTCTTCGGCACAGGCAGACAATCACACAAGAAGTCGAGCAACTGTCGAAGGAAGAAACGCATTTCTTCTTGCTGCTTCTCCTCGATAAGCGGACCGTCATGTCTCTGGAGGATTTGCTGGCCAAGGCAGGCATCGTACTGGAGAGCAGCAAGGAGAAGAGGCAAGAGGAAGCAAGAAGGTATATCGCGGCAGCCATGAAGCGTGGATGGATCTTTCCTGCCAAGAGCAAGACGGTGGGGCAGTACCAGATTCCTTTGGACATACGGGAGCCGTACCTGCATGGCTGGCTGGAAAAATGGCGAACGGAGTATGAATTGCACGCAAATGGACCAGACGCCTATCGGGACGAGGGTACTGCCCTTTGCGACGATATCATGCAATTTTTACAATTCCTTCAGCAAGAACCGGTTCCACTTACGGCTGAAGGAGGGATGTACAAGCGCCATCAGCATCAGCTGTTTCAATTCCTTCACGTAAAGGAAGAAACGCTGCAGCCGCAGAAATGGCGTTTTGGCTACGGGCTGCATTTTGATTTGTACCCGGACAGGTTCTCCTTACTCTATGACTTCTGCTACTACCATAGATGGATTGAAGAGTCTGGAGCAAAGGTAGCGCTCACCGAAGCAGGGTACGAACGGCTGCAGCACTCTTACGAGGATCAGCATTATCACGACTTGATTCGTTTTTGGATGCGCCTGTACAAGCGCGCGATTCCGAATTTGCCGATGCTGGTTCAGCTGATTCCGTTGATCGCCTCAGGCGGATGGGTCAGCCAGCAGACGCTCATGGACACGCTGCTTCCCTGGATCAAAGAGTTTTACTATGATTCCCCCGCAGATATCCTCGTGAATCGCGTATGCAAAATGATGGTTCACCTCGGATTGCTGCGAGTGGGCCAAGATGACAACGGTCAGTGGCTGTACACTGCCACGTATGCCAGCCAGACCTGGCTTCGCAAATACAATGGCTTTACGGAAACGACTATTTTATTGAAGTGAGGGATGGGTATGGAGTGGCCAAATTTCTATTCCAACGCGTACGGAACAAACAATCAAATGGTATCCGGTTTGCTCTCTGAAATGGTGATAGACGAGCAGATGCGCCAGTATCGAAAGCGTACATTGTACCAGGAAATTGACGAAGCTCTGGCAGCCAAAAACAAAGAAGTGTTCTTGCGCCTGACGGATGAATTAAAGGAAATCATGGCGTACGAGCAAGCCTAATAGAACCGGTCAGGCAAGCAATTGCCAGTCTCCGCAGATTCGTGGTACGCTAGTTTCCAGAATCTACGTATGGAAGAGGAGACGACTTATGCAGTGGAATGTGAGTGAAATCGAAAACTGGGAGGAGCTGCGGAGTTTTGTAGACACCGCACTTCTCCCTATTTATTTGTATCGTGATGGACTTGGCGTGAATGAGCATGTCCTGCGGATGAACTATTTGCTGAATGTAGCGGCAGGCATCGAGCAAAAGCTCAAAGGAAGGGTTCTTTTATTTCCGGTAAGCTATCATTTTGCTGAAGAACAGCATGCCCAGCAAACCCCGAATGGATTCGCCTACAAGGTCCTGCTGCATTTTCGCAATGATCGCGTTCGGGCAGTGGAAGAAGAGCATGGGCATGTCCTGAATCTGTCCGTCGGGGATGAAGACCTCGAATCATCCTTGCGCTTCGAAGTGACGGTCGATATCTTGTATAAGGAAATAATTCGCCATTGGCAGGCAAGAAGTGCGCAATAGAGAAAGCGTTTTCCGGTAATACTACAGGAAAACGGGAGGGACAAGGTGTAAATTTTGACAAAATGGCAACAATCACTTCACTAGCGGGGATTGGGGTCAGACATGTCCACTGGACATTCTTGACATCTCAAAAGGCGTTAGCTATGATTGGGATTGACCTAGTGTATGTGTGTGAAAACGCCATCGTTGCGCTATTTTACAGGATAAGGAGGGAAAAAAAGAGATGGGCGACAAACGCGAAATGTCCAGACGTACATTCTTGAACTACGCTCTGATGGGAACTGGCGGGTTCCTTGCAGCGGGTATGATCACTCCAATGATTCGCTTTGCGGTTGACCCCTTGCTACAAGGACATGCAGGTGGAGATAAAGTGGCAGTCGGCAGTCCGGATGAGTTTAGTGCCGAGCCGAAGCGTGTTGAATTTAAGGTACATACCAAGGACGGTTGGTATGAATCAGAATCTACGCTGTCTGCATGGGTAACCAAAAACGACAAGGGTGAGATCCTCGCTCTGTCCCCGATCTGTAAGCATTTGGGTTGTACAGTAGACTGGAATACGAGTCCTGAACATCCAAATCAGTATTTCTGTCCGTGCCACATGGGCCGTTATACCATTAACGGTGAACACATCTTGGGAACACCTCCGACAGTATCCCTCGATGAGTACGAGACGGAAGTAAAAGATGGAAAGCTGTATCTGGGGAAAGTAAAAGGAAATCCTCGTCCGGGGGTGACAGGCTAAGATGTTACAGAAAATGTATGATTGGGTCGATGAGCGCCTGAACATTACTCCGATGTGGCGTGATTTGGCCGACCATGAAGTACCTGAGCACGTGAACCCGGCGCATCATTTTTCCGCTTTCGTTTACTGCTTTGGGGGCCTAACGTTCTTTATTACCGTTATTCAAATCTTGTCTGGTATGTTCCTCACGATGTACTATGTGCCAGACATCATCAATGCTTGGGAATCTGTCAATTACCTGCAGAATGAAGTGGCTTTCGGGGTAATCGTACGCGGCATGCATCACTGGGGAGCCAGCTTAGTCATTGTGATGATGTTCCTACATACGTTGCGTGTATTCTTTACGGGTGCATACAAAAAGCCTCGCGAACTGAACTGGGTAGTCGGTATGCTGATTTTCTTCGTGATGCTCGGTCTCGGGTTCACAGGATATCTGCTGCCATGGGATAACACCGCTTACTTTGCAACCAAAGTAGGTCTGGAGATCGCAAACTCCGTTCCGTTCATTGGCCCTTATGTCAAAATGCTGTTGACTGGTGGAGACATCGTAGGGGCACAAACGCTTTCCCGTTTCTTCGCCATCCACGTGTTCTTCTTGCCAGGTGCACTGCTTGGCCTGCTCGGAGCACACTTTGTTATGATTCGCGCTCAAGGTATCTCCGGACCACTATAAACAGTCTTCGATCACTAAGGAGGAAATAGCATGGCGAAACAAGACAAAGATGCTACCTTCGTCGGAGACTCACGGGTATCGGCGAAGCGCATCCCAAACATTTCTCCATCCTACTCTGACTTCCCAGGAAAGACAGAAGCCTTCTGGCCGAACTTCCTGTTGAAAGAGTGGATGGTGGCAGCGGTTTGCTTGGTTGCTTTCCTCGTGCTGACGGTTTCTCATCCGTCGCCGTTGACTGACAAAGCCAACCCGAACGATACTTCATTCGTTCCGCTGCCTGACTGGTACTTCCTGTTCCTGTACCAAATGCTGAAATATCCTTGGGCGTCTGGTGACTGGGTAGTCTTGGGTACCATCATCATTCCAGGTATTGCTTTCGGCGGATTGATGCTGGCTCCTTGGCTGGATACCAGCAAAGAACGCCGTCCGAGCAAACGCCCAGTTGCGACTGGCTTGATGCTGACCGCACTGGTAGGCATATTCTACCTGACTTGGGCAGCGGACCATGAGCATTCTCTCAGCCATCCATCCAGCAAAACGGGTGGAGAACACGGTGGAGGCGGTGGATCCAGCGCGACTGCTCCTGCACCTGCTGACACCAGCTTCACTGCGGACGCTGTATGGAAAGCGCAATCAAGCTGCATGGGTTGCCACGGTAAGAATATGGAAGGCGGCATGGGTCCTAACCTTCAAAAAATCGGTAGCAAATATGATGCCACACAGATTGCCGACATCATCCATAATGGTAAACCACCTGCAATGCCAGGCGGTATGATCAAGGATGAGGCGGAAATCAAAAAGCTGGCTGAATACATGGCAAGCTTGAAATAAGCTAATAGGGAAAAAGCTGGCTGACGAAAAGGTCAGCTTTTTCTTTAGCGGCGTACACAGCGGGAGACGATAATCATGATCTGGATATGGGAGTGGTTCAGGCATTCGTTGGGGAAAAGATGGTTTCTATGGACACTGTTTGTGATCAACTTCTTGGGGACCATATACGGATTTATCTGGTATGGCAATCAATTAGCGGAGACACCGGTGTTCTTAACCCCTTTTGTTCCGGATAGCCCGACAGGTAGCGGACTTTTCACACTGGTTCTTCTTACCTATTTGTTGGGACGCCACATTCCTGTACTGGAAGCTTTGGCTGGCATAACCAATTTTAAATATGGTGTTTGGGCGGTCTGCATTATCTTGGCTGGGTGGATGATGGGGAATGAAGTGCGTTGGACAGACGTAATGTTGATCATCTCGCATTCAGGTATGGCAGTAGAATCTGTCCTGTACGCAAGATTTTACAAGTTGAGTCTGCTACCAGTAGGAATTGCGGCATTGTGGACCCTGAATAACGACTTTCTCGATTACGTAATGGACATCCATCCTTGGCTGCCAAGTGTACTCGATCCATACGAAGGGTTTGTCGGCTTGTTTACCGTGCTCCTCAGCTTAATTTCCATATCCGTCATCTGGTTTATAAATAATAAGTATACGATAAACAAGGTCTAATCTTGTCCTCCTTTCCATAGTCTGTACAAGGGAAAGGAGGTTTTTTGCGTTGAAGAAAAACATCCGCTACTTGTTATTTTTCTTGGCGATTGGCTTGTTCCTGTCATGGCCGATTCATAATCTGTATTCCAAGCTGGATCAGCCGATCGAAGAAAAACAGCTGGCTGCCCTGGACCAGGTCGCACATGAGCTTTTGACGAATGTAAAAAAAGGGGACATCGAGAATGCGCAAAAGCGGATTGTTCAGCTGGCTGAGCAGTTCCCGAATCAGCATTTGCCGATCCCCATTCGGATTGAGAGTCTCAATGCTGTGACGCAGTCCATCCTCGCGGCGAAACA
This sequence comes from Brevibacillus choshinensis, assembly GCF_016811915.1. Lineage (NCBI taxonomy): Bacteria > Bacillati > Bacillota > Bacilli > Caryophanales > Paenibacillaceae > Brevibacillus > Brevibacillus choshinensis. Next base: position 2,514,742 of record NZ_CP069127.1, read on the forward strand.
GAGCTTTGCCTCTACCAATGTGAGTGAACAGCAGCTATTGTGGCATGCAACACAGGTGCGAGTCGCCATTGACGCACTGACCCACGTGCACCAGCCGATGTGGAGAAGCTACTATCCTTTCTTTGTTACACAGGTGCAAAATTTGCAGCAATCTGCGGTTGAACGCAATTTTACACAGTTCCAAGAGCAATTTGAAGAAAATTATCGTTTGTATCTGGCGATCAAGCCGGCGATGAGCATTCAGCTCCCGGAAAACCAGATGTCATCGATCTCGGCCTCCTACAATGCCATTTCCAAAGAATTGCGAAATTCCCAGATCGATTGGCAATTGGTCAGGGAAACATTGCGCGACCTGAATGCCTCGGTGCAAACAGCGTTTGTAGGAGAGGAGAAAAGTACGTTTGCTCTGCTGATGATGCGGCCGGATTCTCCGATGGTGATCATCTTTTCTGTGGGAATTGCGTTGTTGATGGCTTTGTCGTATGTAGCCTGGAAAAAGTACGATGGCCAGATCCGTTCTGCCTAAAGCTGTGTGGATAGGAGAAACCAATGAAAAAAGACGCGGAGCTCATGCGGGCTGCCAGCGTCTTTTTTCATTGGGAGTAAGGGGGTCTGCTAGTGGTGAATCGGCTGCTTGTTTTCGTCGAGGGTGAAGCCTTCGCCCAATACTTCATGCACATCGTTTACAATCACAAAGGCATGCGGGTCTACTTCCTGGACGATATTTTTGAAGCGCATCACTTCATTTCTGCTGACTACGACATAGATGACTTGCTTGTCAGCGCCAGAAAAGGCTCCTTTCCCGGAAAGCAAGGTCACCCCGCGGCCCAGCTCGAGAATTTGTTTGCAGATCTCTTCCGTTTGTTCCGAGATGATCGTGAGGGCTTTTCCAGCGTAGGCGCCATCTTGGAAGAAATCGATTACGCGGGCAGCGATGAAAACGACGACGAGCGTGTACATGGCGCTCTCCAGATTGAGATAAAACAGCGATGCGCCAATGACCAGGATGTCGCCCAAAAAGAGTGTGCGACCCATGCTGACACCCATGTATTTTTGGAGCAGGCGGGCGATGATATCGACTCCGCCAGTCGTGCCTCCGAAACGGAAAATGATACCGAGTCCGACACCGACGGCCACCCCGGCATAGAGGGAAGCCAGCAGGCGATCATTCATCGGGAGCGGCAGGACATTGTCAAACACCGATAGAAAAACGGAGAGCGATACCGTTCCCAGAATGGTATAAAAAAAGGACGTTCGTCCGAGGATTTTCCACCCAAGAATAAAGAGAGGAACGTTCAATACCAAAAAGACAACCCCTTGGTCCACGCCCGGGAACAGCAGCTTGATCAGAATGCTGATACCCGTGATTCCACCTTCGGCAAGGTGATTGGGAATGTTGAACGAATTGATGCCAAATCCCATGATTGCAGAACCGATGATGATGGCAATGATGCTCTTGAGACGTACATTCATAAAGTCCTCCTGTTCGCCAATCGGTGGTTGTTGCGATCCCGACTGACCTGTAATGCAGGTAAATCGCAGGTTACCTTCGACCATACGATTGCCATTATAATAGAACAATTATTTGATTGTCCATATGCTGGAAAGCGGAAGTATTGAGATTTGGCAAACGAAGCCTTTTCGGTTACGATAAGTGAAAGCCGGAAGCATGCTTAGGTAAAGGAGTGAGCCGATGGAACGGCAAAAAACCATGCAGGAAATGCAGCAGGAAGTGGACAAATACATATCGCAATTCAAAGAGGGCTACTTTTCCCCGCTTTCCATGATGGCAAGGATGACGGAAGAGGTAGGTGAACTTGCCAGAGAGATTAATCACTTCTATGGCGAGAAACCAAAGAAAACCGATGAGGGAGAAAAAACAGTAGAGGAAGAGCTGGGAGATGTGCTCTTTATCGTGATTTGTTTTGCCAATTCCCTCGGGATTGATTTGCAGGAAGCCTTTGATCGTATTATGCACAAATTCAACACGCGCGATAAAGATCGCTGGACGAGAATAGAGGAGAATCAATGATGATGGAAAAGCAGATCCGGGTGGCAGTAGCCGGAGCAAAAGGCCGAATGGGACAAGAAGTCGTAAAAATGCTGGGAGAGGATGCCAATCTCATCTACACAGGAAACCTGGATACCAGAGGGGATGACGAGTCCATCCGCGTGCAAATGGCAGAGATGAAGCCGGACGTCCTCGTGGATTTCACCACTCCCCACAGTGTTTACCGCCACATGGAGATTTGTCTGGACTACGGAGTGCGCCCTGTCGTCGGTACGACTGGACTCACGCCTGAACAACTGCAGGAGATGACAGATAAGTATAAGGAAGCAGGTCTGGGGGCTATCATTGCCCCGAACTTTGCAATTGGTGCGATTCTGTGTATGAAGTTTGCCGCCATGGCCGCGAAATACATGCCGCATGTGGAAATTATCGAGCTTCACCACGACCGCAAGCTGGATGCACCGAGTGGGACGGCACTCAAGACTGCTGAGATGATTGCGGCTGTTCGTGAAGATCTGAAGCAAGGGCATCCAGATGAAAAAGAGACCATCCCAGGTGCGCGCGGAGCAGATTACGAAGGCTTCCGTATCCACAGTGTGCGACTCCCCGGAATGGTTGCCCACCAGGAGGTGCTCTTCGGAGCGGTGGGGCAGACCCTGTCCATCCGCCATGATTCGATTAATCGGGAGTCTTTTATGCCTGGTGTCAATATGGCTGTAAAAGCAGTCGTGAACATGAGCAGCCTGATTTATGGGTTGGAGCATTTGATTGATTAAACGATCGTTTAACATTGAGGTATCCGATTGAACATAAGGGAGAGGTTTGCGTGAAAATTGCTTTAATCGCTCACGATCGGAAAAAAGAAGAGATTGTCCAGCTGGCGATGGCATATGAAACGATCTTGTCAGAGCATGTCCTTTTTGCCACAGGTACGACAGGACTTCGAATCATGGAAGCGACTTCGCTGACCGTCAGTCGAGTTCTTTCTGGACCACTCGGCGGAGATCAGCAGATCGGTGCGATGATTGCCCGCAATGAAATGGATTTGATCATCTTCTTGCGCGATCCATTGACATCACAGCCGCATGAGCCAGACATTACAGCGCTGCTTCGCCTGTGCGATGTCCACAAAATTCCGTTTGCAACCAATCTCGGTACCGCAGAGATTCTGTTGAAGGCGCTAGAACGTGGAGAGCTCGATTGGCGCGATGTGGTACATAAGGAGAATGAGCAATGAGTTCACTCGATATTTTGGCGATCGGCGCGCACCCGGATGATGTGGAAATTGGTGCGGCCGGCAGCCTGATTTTGGCAGCCAAACAGGGAAAACGCGTAGGGATTTTGGATCTGACCTACGCGGAGCTGTCATCGAATGGGAATGTAGAGCGTCGCCAGAGTGAAGCAGCGGCAGCAGACAAAGTGATGGGCGTTGCCGAGCGTTTCAATTTTGGCCTGCCAGATCGAGGATTGGAGGCAGTCAAGGAAGAGGCGATCAGCCGGATCGTAGACCTCATTCGACGGACCCGTCCGCAAATCGTTTTGGCGCCTTACTATCAAGATCGCCATCCTGACCATGAAAGTGTCAGCCGTATTGTCCGCGAAGCAATCTTTTCTTCCGGAATTCGCAAGTATCAGCCAGATGAGGCACACCCAGCTTTCCGCCCTAGTCGATTTCTTTCCTACTTTATTAATACGACGGTAACACCGCAGGTCGTTGTCGACATCACCTCCGTTTTTCAGGAAAAAATGGAGGCCCTGCGGTGTTATCGGAGCCAGTTTGAAATGGAAGAAGGCAATGTCTCCACACCGCTTACTAACGGGTATCTGGATAGTGTCGAATACCGCGAACGTCTATTTGGCCAGCAAGCTGGCGTCACCTATGCAGAAGGTTTTATGAGTGCCACGCCTTATGTATTGGCCAACCTGTAAGAAGGAGTGAGCACCCTGAAATGAATATCGGGATCACTTGTTATCCGTCATTAGGCGGATCAGGCGTCGTTGCCACGGAATTAGGCAAATTGCTGGCGGAGAGAGGCCACCAGGTGCATTTTATCACCTCGGGAATGCCGTTTCGCCTGGGCGCTTTTCATCCAAATATCTTTTACCATGAAGTAGAAGTAAACCACTACGATGTCTTTAAATACGCGCCGTACGACCTGACACTGGCCAATCGCATGGCGCAGGTCGCGCAAAACGAAAAGCTGGATCTTTTGCACGTCCATTATGCGGTGCCCCATGCTCTGTGCGCCTTTCTGGCGAAGCAGATGGTGGGCGATCACCTCAAGATCATGACGACCCTGCACGGGACAGACATCACCGTGCTAGGCTACGACTCCAATCTCAGTGATATGATCCGGTTTGGGATTGAGCGAAGCGATCTTGTGACGGCAGTTTCCAAGGATCTGATCCGCCAAACCAACGAATTGCTCCATGTCGAAAAGGAAATTGTACCGGTGTACAATTTTGTGGATAAAAGACGTTATTATCCGAAAGATGTCCGTGAGCTGAAGAAAAAGTTCGCCCCGAAAGGCGAGAAGATTCTCATGCACATTTCCAACTTTCGCCCTGTAAAGCGGGTGCCGGATGTGATCGAGATCTTTGCCAAGGTACGGGAGGAGATGCCTTCCCGCCTCATTTTAATCGGCGAAGGGCCGGAGATGGGTCTGGTCCGCAAGATGATCGCCGAGAAGGACCTGACAGGGGATGTCTGTTTCTTAGGCAAGCAAGAGGATGTAGCAGAAGTGCTGTCACTGGCAGATGTCATGCTCTTGCCATCCGAAAAGGAAAGCTTTGGTCTGGTTGCGCTGGAAGCGATGGCTTGCGGTGTCCCTGTCGTTGCTTCCACGGCGGGTGGAATACCGGAAGTCGTCCTGGACGGAGTGACGGGCTACCTGCGACCGATCGGAGATGTCGAGGGGATGGCCAAGGAAACCATTCGACTCCTGCGCGACCAAGAGCTGTACGACAACTTTTCGCGAAACAGCATCCAACGCTCCTGTGAAACGTTTTGTCATGAAACAATCGCATCTCAATACGAAGCACTCTATGCAAAAATCCTCGGTTAGCGGTGCACACTGCTTTTCGTCATCTGATGGATTTTTGAAATGAAAATAAACAACCCATACAAAAATTTCATCAGAAATTCCTCCTTTTGTAGGCGGACGGACGGAAATGGAGGGAGAGAACATGAGAAAAGAACTGGCGGTCACGATACTGCAAACACTGGAGGCACATGGCTTTGAAGCCTATTTCGTGGGTGGCTGCGTCCGCGATTGGCTGCTCGGAAGACCCGTGCACGATATAGATATATGTACGAATGCCCATCCTGGCGACGTGATTCGTCTCTTTCCCGACCATGTTCCGACTGGACTCAAGCACGGGACGGTTTCTGTGAAAATGAACGGACATTTTTTTGAGGTGACGACGTACCGGACAGAAGGAAAGTATGAGGATTATCGCCGTCCGAGCGATGTGCAGTTTGTCGATGAGCTCAATCTGGACCTTCAGCGGCGAGACTTTACGATGAATGCCATGGCTATGGATCTCAAGAATGAACTGCAGGATCCATTCAATGGGCGAGAAGATTTGGCGCAGCAACTCGTCCGGGCGGTAGGGATACCCGAAGAAAGATTTCAAGAGGATGCCCTTCGATTGCTGCGAGCTGTCCGATTTGCCGCGCAGCTCGGATTTGCGATCGAGACGAAGACACTCGCAGCGATGAAAGCGACCGCTCCCTATTTGTCGCATATTGCCGTGGAGAGGGTAAGGGAAGAGCTGAATAAAATGCTGGATAGCGCATCGCCGCAGCAGGGCTGTGAGTTGTTGACAAAGACAAAGCTATTTACGCATGCGCCACTGTTGGAACGGCTGTTCGAACGGGCAAGCAAGCAGGCGTGGAGGCTCGTCCATCTCAACCAGGTGACGCAGAAATGGTCCTTGCTGCTGTATGCAGCTGAGCTTGGCGAGGAAGCCTCTCGCAAGGTTTGCCAACAGGTACGGATGTCCAAGCGCGAGACGGAAGAAATATCGACATTTGTACGCCTGCTGCATAGCATCAAACCGCAGTGGGATTCCCCAAGCGAACTGATTTGGGGGCCGATTTTGCTCGATGTGGGATGGGAGACGAGCTGCGAGCTGGCTCGCATCCTAAAGGCCATCTGGTGGAAGGACCAGAGAGAAACCTTCATGGAGAAGGTCCAAGAGGCTTTCGAGAAAATGCCGGTGAAAACAGTGAAAGAGCTTGCTGTGACCGGACTTGATTTGCAGGTGGCATTGCAAAAAAAGCCGGGAGAATGGATATGGCGTGTTCTCAATCACTTGTTGACCCAAACAGCCTTGCATGGTTTGCCGAACACTCAGGAAGCCTTGATCGAGGCTGCGAAGAAAGAGGTTGCACGGAATGAATATTAAGCAGGTCATCCTACAGGCGTTTCACGATCATCCGGGAGAATTCATTTCCGGTGAAGAATTGAGCCAGACCTGCGGCTGCTCGCGGACAGCCGTATGGAAGCATATTGAGGAGCTGCGCAAAGACGGCTATGAGTTTGAAGCAGTGCGCAAATCGGGCTATCGACTGCTGGTTGCTCCGGATCGCTTGTCTGCTGCAGAAATAACTGCCGGTTTGCAAACAAAACGAATCGGCCAGCATGTCTTGGCACATGATGAGGTGATCTCCACCCAACCCCTCGCCCATGAAGCGGCTGCACGAGGAGCAGAAGAAGGGACCCTGGTGTTGGCGGAGCAGCAGACTGGCGGAAAGGGGCGTCTGGGCCGTCAGTGGCATTCGCCGAAAGGGACAGGTATCTGGATGAGCTTGATCGTACGCCCAGCCATTCCTTTGCCCAAGACGCCTCAGATGACTCTCTTGACAGCAGTCAGTGTGGCACGGACAATCAGGGAAGAAACGGGGCTGCCTGTTAAAATCAAATGGCCCAACGATATTTTTATTGGCGATAAGAAAGTGTGCGGGATTCTGACGGAATTGAATGCTGAATCAGACCGAGTCAACTATTTGGTCATTGGAATCGGCCTGAATGCAAACAGTGTGGAGGGTGACTTCCCCCAAGAGCTGGCTGAGATCGCGACATCGCTGCGGATTGAGGCTGGCGAACCTGTGAAACGAGTGCGCTTCATTCAGCAATTTTGCCGTCATTTTGAGGAAGAGTACGATTATTTCCTGCAGCACGGATTTGAACGGATCAAAGCAGAGTGGGAAGCCCATTCGTACACAATCGGGCGGTGGGTGAACGTCCAGACGATCTCCCAGAAGCTCGAAGGACGAGCCGTTGCGCTGGATGATGAAGGTGTATTACTGGTGGAAGATCAGTATGGCGCTATTCATAAAGTGTATTCAGCCGACGTCAATTATCGTGCAAATCCGTAAATCTTCTGCTATACTCCATAAAGTGGAGGCTGTATCACATCGTGAACGGTACTCCGGGAGTATTTTTTAGTCTTATTGCGAATAGCTAAATGAATCACGTATGGACAAGAATCTGCTCAGAGCCTGTGAGGACCGAGACAGAAGGATTCCGCATCGACGTATGATGTCTCTTTGGCATGGACAACCTTCTCCCGCATCCCGGCGAGAAGGTTTTTTGATTCCATTTGCCCACAGGTTAGGTGCGTACAGAGGTGAAAAGAATGGCAAATGGCAGACCGATTACCACATCCGACATTCGAAAAAAGAAAGAAGCGGGTATCCCCATTACGATGATGACCGCCTATGACTTCCCATCCGCCAAATTGGTGGAGGAAGCGGGAGTGGACATGATATTGGTAGGGGATTCGCTCGGGATGGTCGTCCTAGGGTATGACTCGACGATTCCCGTTACGATGGAGGATATGATCCACCATACGAAAGCCGTTACCCGTGCGGCTAAAAAAGCGTTCGTCGTGACAGATTTGCCTTTTCTCAGCTATCACGGCACGCTGGAAGAAGCCATCAAAAATGCGGGGCGCCTGATGCAGGAAGGTTCTGCAAAGGCCGTCAAAATGGAAGGCGGAAAAGAACTGGCACCCCTCGTGACACGCTGTGTGCAAGCGGGAATCCCGGTCGTCGGCCACATCGGCTTGACCCCGCAGTCTGTCCACCAGCTCGGCGGGTATAAAGTGCAAGGACGCGATCTGGCACAAGCGGAGCGACTGTTAGAGGATGCTTTGGCACTGCAGGAAGCAGGGGCATTTGCCATTGTCCTGGAATGCGTGCCACAGGAAGTCACGGGAATGATCGCGAAAAAACTGGAGATCCCAGTCATTGGCATTGGCGCTGGGGTGACATGCGATGGACAAGTCCTCGTCTTCCATGATGTAGTGGGCTATGCTTCCCAAATTACACCGAAATTTGTAAAACGCTATACGGACATCGGAAGTGCGATCCGCGAGGCGGTAGCAGGTTATGTGAAAGATGTCGAGGAACGGCGCTTTCCGGCTCCGGAGCATGTGTTTCACGCTTCGGAAGATACGATTAAACAGCTGTACGGCGAAGGAGTTGCCCACTCATGATCCAGACCTTAGAGCAAATTTCAACCATTGCAGAAATGCGCGTTCATATAAAAGAAGCAAGACGCCAGGGGAAAACCATTGGCATGGTGCCGACGATGGGGTACCTGCACGAGGGACATCTGAGCCTCGCGCGTGCAGCGAAAGAGAATTGCGATGTGGTTGTCATGAGCATTTTTGTCAATCCGCTGCAATTTGGTCCCAATGAAGACTTTGAGCGTTATCCGCGTGATATCGAGCGCGACCGAGAGCTGGCAAGATCGGCAGGTGTGGATTTCCTCTTTACTCCAGAAGTGAGTGAGATGTACCCAAAACCGATGCTAACCAACGTATCTGTTTCCCATGTAACGGAGCTGCTCTGCGGGAAATCCCGCCCCGGTCATTTTGATGGCGTTGCGACAGTGGTGACAAAGCTTTTCCAGATTGTTCAACCGGATTACGCCTTTTTTGGACAGAAGGATGCTCAGCAGGTAGCAGTGGTATCGCAAATGGTCGCTGACTTGTCCATGCCTGTACAAATCGTCCCATGCCCGATCGTTCGGGAAGCGGATGGGCTTGCGATGAGCTCCCGGAATGTGTATTTGACTCCGGAAGAGCGCGAGGAGGCTCTCGTGCTGTCTCGAAGTTTGAAGCAAGCGGAGGCTTGGCTCTACGAAGGTGTGGCGCTGCGTGACATCCAGGAGCGCATGATCGCCATGATCTCGGAAATGCCGCTGGCGGCTATTGAATATGTCGAGGTGCTTCGATACCCTGACTTGGTCCCAGTCGAGCAGCCCACACCGGGAGAATCGATCATCGTGGCATTGGCGGTCCGTTTTGGAAAGACGCGCCTGATTGATAACTTGATCACCAGCATCTGAGATTTTGTGAGACTTGGGAGGAATGAGCTGTGCTGCGCACAATGATGAAGGCAAAGATCCACCGCGCTACCGTAACAGAAGCGAATTTGAATTACGTCGGCAGTATTACCATTGATAAAAACATCCTGGATGCGTTGGATATTTTGCCAAATGAGAAAGTGCAAATCGTCAACAACAACAATGGAGCCAGGCTGGAGACGTACGTCATCGAAGGTGCACCTGGCAGCGGGGTCATCTGCTTGAACGGGGCGGCTGCCCGTCTTGTGCAGGAAGGGGATATCGTGATCATTATCGCCTATGCCATGATGACGGACGAAGAAGCTCGCACCTATAAACCCCGCGTGGCTATCATGGACGAAAAGAATCAAATCAAAGAAATGCTCGGGGAAGAAATTCACGCGACCATTCTATAACCCGGCCGTTATCTGCATAGAGCCACCCGCCTTGTGAGACAATGAAAGTACTCACGCCTCATAGGGGGTGGCTTTCGCGTGAAAATAGAAGATTGGTTCCAAACGCTGCGTTCAAAAGCGGAAACGATCGAAGAAAAATGGTCGGATGCGACAGAGCAGGAGAGGCTGCAGCTTGCCGATCAATTGTTCTATTTGCGTCAAGTTAGCGATACTGTCGTCGACCTCTGGCTGCAGTTTGAAGAACGACTGTCCATTGCCATTCGGCGGATCAAGCAAATGGAAGGTCAGCTTCCGGTGGATGACAAGCATACTCAGGTAGCCGTGACAAACGAAACTTCGGACAAGGACTCGTCGCAAAGCGAGGTGGCTTCAGCTCCACTCAAAAAAGGGAAAGAAAGCACAAGTGAGCTGAAAGAAGCCAATCCGTATGATCCCGTGTTCCGTCGAGGAGAGGGCTTTTATCATCTGCGCATGTTTCAAGATGCAAAAAAATGCTTTGAGGAACTGATGCAGCATGCCCCGGATTGGGAGAGCGGCCGATTGTACTACGCGTACAGCTTGTTGTTCTGCGAGGAGCAGGAGCATGCTTTTCGGGAATTTCGTCTATTAAGCCGTTCCGCGAGCTCTCCTACGGTCGTAGCGAGCAGTTTCAATGCGATCGGGTGCATACTGGCCGAAGAACAGCAGTGGCTCGAGGCGGCGCAAGCCTTCAAATCTTCACTCGAGATAAAGACGGATCAAGAAGAAGCTCGCTATAATCTGGCCTTGTGCTACCTCAAGGACGGCGATGCCCAGGAAGCGCTGGATGAAATCGAGAAGTGCCTGCAAAAGGATGAGGATGACTGGGAATCCCAAATGCTATGGCTTCGGGCAGCGCAGCTGCTGCAGTCGATGGATGAGTCCGCTGAGCTTGCACCGCCTTCTCCCATACAATTGCCGACCCGAGACCTGGATACCGATACCTTGCAGGAAATGGCAAGCTTGTACGAGTCGGTAGGCAATTATCATCGTGCCCAGATCTGCTACCACTTCTTGACGGAAAGGCTGCCCCGCGAAGGCTGGGCTTGGCATGGACTCGCCTGGAACACGTGGTTGATCGCAGGGACGAAGCGCGCATTGACCTTGATGAAGAAGGCCATCAGCCTTGCCCCCGATCAGGATGATTTTACTTTTAGCTACGGCTGGATGCAGCTCTTTGACGGGAAGATCGATGAGGCGGTCCGAGCTTTCCGGCAAATGCTGGAGAAAAATAGAGAGAATCGCCTCGGCCAATCGGGGATGATCTCCGCCTATGAAAAGATGGGCGAGTATGCTGCGGCCAAACGCATGGCCAAAGAGTTCACGGAAGATCAGGAACCGTATGTCCGTTCGCTTGGCTATTTTCATTTGGGGCGTCTGGCTGTAGTCGAGGAAAACTGGCGAATGGCGGAGCAGTACTTTCAACGTACTCTGCCGCACATCAGCCAGCTCCGGGAAGTGCCGATCTATATGCAGCTGTGCGCAAGCAAACTAGGGGAACAGACTTCTGTGAAAGAACTGCTTCAGCCCGAACTGTGATGAAAAAGCAGGAAAAACCCTCGCCGTTGCCGAAGTGTGAGGGGGGAGCGGATGCAAGGATCCGCCCAGGTTACGAGGTGACAAACGTTTGAATCGATTACTGGTTGTAGACTTTGAAACAACGGGAAGCCATCCGCGCCAAGGGGACAGCATTATCCAGATCGGAGCAGTCGCCATCGATGATGGACAGGTGACTGACAGCTTCTCCACCTTGGTGAATCCCGGACAGGCCATCCCGCCTTTTATTACACAATTAACGGGGATCACGGACGAAATGGTAGCAGAGGCGCCCTCCCTCGAGGAAGTCTTTCCACGGCTTCTGAGATTGCTGGATGGAAGGGCATTCGTTGCCCATAACGCGAGCTTTGATCTCCAATTTTTGCAAGAAGCCCTGCTGAGTCAGGGCTATTATGCGTTTGACGGCTATGTACTGGATACGGTCGAGCTTTCACGCTTGCTGATGCCTACTCAGAACAGCTATCGACTCGGCGAATTGGCTTCTGATTTGGAAATCGAGCATGAAAACCCCCATCAGGCGGACAGCGACGCAATGGCCACGGCTCAACTGTTTCTTCATCTGATGGACATTTTGGAAAACCTGCCGCTGGTGACGATTCAGAGATTGCAAATGCTGGTATCCTCCTTTCGTTCGGATATAGATGCCCTCTTGCGCTTTGTGGAAATGGATAAGATGGCTGCAATCCCGCTGTTGGATGAGGAAAGTGGTCCGAATGAGCCTTCAGGAATGTGGGATATATACCGGCAGCTCGCTCTTCGCAAGCGGGAAGAAAAAGGGACCGTTTCATTTCAGCGACCTGCGAACGCTGAGAGCTCTCTTGCTCCCTTCCCAGAGATGCTGGAGGGGGTCCTGGGCGAACAGGGAACCATGCCGCAGCACGTGTCTGGCTATCAACGCAGAGAGGCGCAGGAAGCCATGATGCATGCCGTGTTTGAGGCCATGCAGGACGGTACACACTTGCTCATCGAAGCGGGGACGGGAACGGGGAAATCACTCGGCTATCTGCTTCCAGGAATCATTTGGGCCAAGCAAAATCAGCAGCAGCTGATCGTCAGTACCAACACCATTCAACTGCAAGAACAATTGTTTCATAAAGAAATCTTGACCTTACAGCAAACGCTGCCATTCGATTTCAGTGCGTCCACGCTAAAAGGACGAGGCAACTACCTGTGTCTGCGGAAATTCGAGCAGGCGCTGGAGGAGCCGGTGGAAGGAAGCAGCCAGGAAATGCGGTTGGTCAAAGGTCAGATGCTGACGTGGCTGACGCAGACCCAGACGGGGGATGTGGAAGAGCTGAGCATGCCGCCCACGGGCCAGCTCTTTTGGCAGCAGGTCAAGAGCGACACAGGCTCCTGCTTGAACAGGGCATGTCCATGGTTCAGTCGCTGTTACTACTTTCAGGCCAAAGATCGGGCGAAAGATGCTGATGTCCTGATCGTCAACCACGCCTTGCTCATGAGCGATTTGCAAGCAGAAAACAGGATTTTACCGCCCTATCAGGTGGCGATCATCGATGAGGCCCACCATCTCGAGGATGCGGCAACCCAGCACATGGGCAAGCAATTTTCCACGTCACAGCTGTTGTTCTTGTTCGATCGGGCTTCCGTCGACGCAGGAGGGGCTATCTCCCGCCTTGCTGAGGAATGGGAAAGCTGGCTTGGGGCGCCGCAGAGCTTCGTTTCAGAGCAAATGGAAAAGCTCAAGCAGCTGCATCCCCAATTGAGAGACAAAGCACAGCAGTGGACACAGCTGTTGTACGCATGGGCTTCGGGTCGGGCGGAAGAGACAATGGATGCAGGTAGAGAGACCGTCCGCTATCGTGTGGAATCCTTTACAGGCAAACAGGAGCGGATCAAGAAAACGACGCGCAAGCTGATCGATAGCATGACTGCTTTTGCCGAAGCACTGGAGCAGCTCGTGCAAGGGATTCCGAGTGAAGAGAAACCGCCATTCTCCATCCGAAGCCTGCGAACGGACCTTTTCGGACTATTGAATGAATGGCAGAAGGTTGTCGAGCTGCTCTATTTCTTCTTGCTCGAACAAGACCCCCAATACGTGTACTGGATGGAAGTGGAGTCGAGGACGGCACGCAAGCATGTCCATCTATCAGCCGCATTGCTAAAAGTGTCCGATTCCTTGTCTGAACCGCTCTTTGCCCAAAAGCAGAGTCTGATCCTCACTTCCGCCACGTTGACGGTGAAAAACAGCTTTTCCTACGTCATGAGCCGCTTCGGATTGGAGGAATTGCCGCCATCGCGCGTCCGTACCTTGTCTCTGCCGTCTCCGTTTGCCTACGAAGAGCAAGGGCTGCTGCTGATTCCTGCAGATTTCCCGGCCCCAGGAAAGGAAAACGAGCATACGTATCTGGAAGCAGTGGTGCAAGGCTGCATCGATGTCGTGACGGCTTCCAAAGGCAGGACATTGATCCTGTTCACATCGCATTCGATGCTGCGCCTCGTTTATCAGGCTATGAAGGAACGCTTTGCGAATTCCGATGAGTCGTATACCCTTCTGGGACACGGCATCGACAGCAACAACCGAAGCAAGCTGGTAGGGTTGTTTCAAACCATCGAGAGAAGCGTGCTGCTCGGTACCAGCAGCTTTTGGGAAGGAGTGGACATCCCCGGGGAAGCCTTGAGCTCTCTGGTGATCGTGCGGTTGCCGTTTACCCCTCCCAATCATCCTGTTTACCAAGGACGTGCTGAGCTGCTCAAGACGGAGGGGAAAAATGCTTTCATGTCGATGGCATTGCCGCAGGCCGTCATCTTGTTCAAGCAAGGGGTCGGGAGGTTGATCCGCCATCATCTCGATCGCGGGGTTGTCATCGTGTTTGACACACGGGTCGTGGAATCCAGATACGGGCGTTCCTTCCTGCAATCGCTGCCGCCTTACCGCGTAGAGAGTGGTCCGTGGCCGGAATTGCGCGAGCGGATCGAGGCATTCCTCGGTATGCCGTCCCTGCTTGACTCATAAAATGAAAGCAATAGTCTCCCACGGATTTAGGTGATAAAATAGATGGGATGGAAAACAAAATGGCAATGGTTACTGCTGGGGATTTGTGCTGCCTTTCTCTTGGCTTACTCACTCGATCACCGGTCACAGACTGCCGTGAAGGTGGAGGATCCTTATGCCAGTGAGAGCGAGCAAGACTTTCTCGGACTTGTCATGACTTATTTTGCACTTCCACATGGCGAAAGCACGTTAGTCCGCTTACCCGGTGGCAAGACGATGCTGATCGATACGGGAAGCGCAGAGGATTGGCCCGTTTTGTTTGAACGATTGTCTGAACGAAAATTGACGAGGCTGGACTTTGTCGTGATCACAAACGATCAGCCGGAGTACGCTGGAGGCTATGCCCAGCTGACTTCGCAATTTTTGGTGGACACAGTGGTCGTACCCAAGCTGATGGAGCAGACGATCATGCGTGCCATTCCTCTCCGTCCTTCCCAGAAGCGGATTGCCGTCGCAAACCAAGGGGAATGGAAGCTGGGGGACGAAGTGAGCATGCAGGTTTTGCTGCCTGAAGAACCCCTTTTTTTATCGCCGCAAAACAATTCCCTCGTCTTTCGATTACAGCATGGCAAACTGCGTTTTTTGTTTACCAGCGGGATCAATGAAAAAGCGGAAGAGCGCCTGCTGGAACGCCACGCCGATCAGTTGAATGCAGAAGTGCTGCAGGTGGGGGACCAAGGAAGCAATCAAGGCTCTTCCCAGCCTTTTCTGACGCAGGTAGATCCGCAGGTGGCTATTATCCAAACGGGCAAGCTGCGGGATGATCGAAGGGAGAGTCATTCCGAAGTGCTGGAGCGACTCGGCGAATCGTGGGCCGAAACGTACATGACGAGCCACGATGGAAGCATCACGATTTTGTCAAATGGAAAAGACTATCGGATATTGAAGCAAAAGAAATAAGGAGGAGACCGAACGTGGCCAAACACGAAAAGATTTCGGAAGCGGTCGTCCGCCGTTTGCCGATTTATCTGCGCTACCTCAGCTATTTGCAGCAAGTGGGAGTGGCTACTGTCTCCTCGGGGCAGATGGGCAAAAATTTGGACGTCAACCCGGCACAAATTCGAAAAGACCTAGCCACGTTCGGGGATTTTGGCAAAAAAGGGATTGGCTACGATGTCAATTACCTGGTGGAGAAAATTCGCCAGATTCTCAAACTCACCGACGAAATTCGGGTCGTACTGGTTGGCGCCGGGCACTTGGGGCATGCGATCAGTAATTACAACGCTTATTTGAAGGATAACATGCGGATTGCGGCTATTTTTGACTGTGATCCCGGAAAGCTGGGAAAACAGGTTGCAGGGATACCGATCCAGCCTTTGGAAGAGCTGGCAGAGACCATCGCCGACTTGCAGATCAAGCTGGCGATCATCACGGTTCCCGCACCAGCAGCGCAATCCGTATGTGATCAGTTGACTGAAGCGGGTATTAAAGGGATACTGAACTTCGCACCGACCACGATTCGTGCCGGCAAAGATGTCCGAATCCATTACGCAGATGTGACATCCAATCTGCAGAGCTTGGCTTATTACTTAACGTAAAAGAACGGAGTGTATTCATGAAGAAAACGATCCTGATCCATGCCACTGTGATTACCGTAAACGACAGCAACGAAGTCATTCACGATGGAGCTGTCGCTTTTGAAGGGGACACCATTACGTATGTGGGCCCAACCCCTGAGGATCTTTCCGAAGCAGGCTACGACGAAGTGATTGACCAAAAAGGGGATTATCTCCTTCCAGGTCTGATCAATACACACGGACATGCCGGGATGTCACTCTTGCGCGGTTATGCGGATGATTTGCCTTTGCAGCAATGGCTGGAGGACAAAATGTGGCCGCTGGAAGCCCAGTTTACCGCGAATCACGTGAAATGGGGCACACAGCTTTCCCTGATCGAGATGATTCGGACAGGTACCACTACATTTGTGGACATGTACGATCACATGGATGAGGTGGCCAAGGCGGTTGATGCAGCAGGAATGCGCGCACGTCTGTGCCGCGGGATGATCGGTCTGTGCTCGGAGGAAGAACGACAAGCGAAGCTGAAGGATGCGACTGCATTTGCCAAGGAATGGCACAATCAGGCTGATGGCCGAATCACGGTCATGATGGCTCCGCATGCTCCTTATACGTGCGATCCGCAGTTTATCACGCAAATCATCGAAAAGGCAGACGAGCTTTCCCTGCCTTTGCACATTCACATGTCGGAAACAGCTTGGGAAGTGGGCCAAAACGAACGGGATTACGGTCTGCGCCCTGTAGCTCATTTGGAAAAGCTGGGGATGTTCAACCGTCCTACGCTGGTGGCGCATGCTGTGCATTTGACGGATGAAGAGATTGACATTTTGGCAAAATACCAAGTGAAAGTCTCCCATAACGTCGTAAGCAACCTGAAGCTGGCCAGCGGAGTGGCACCGGTGCCGAAAATGCTGGCGAAAGGCGTAAGCGTATCACTCGGTACGGACAGCTCGGCAAGCAACAACAACTTGAACCTGTTTGAAGAATTGAAGCTGGCCGCAATCCTGCATAAAGGCGTAAACAACGATCCGGTGGCTGTACCCGCGGAGGAAGCGCTGCGTATGGCGACGCGCTACGGTGCAGAAGGCGTGTTCCAAGCAGATACCCTCGGGACGATCGAAGTGGGCAAAAAAGCTGACCTCGTCGTTTTGGATAGCCATCAGGCGCATTTTCATCCCGCGCATGAGCCGATCTCGCATGTGGTGTACGCTGCGAATGGCCGCGATGTAAAAGACACGATCGTAGCGGGCAAGTACTTGATGCGCAATCATAAGCTGCTCACCATCGATGAGGAGCGCGCGATTTTTGAAGCAAACCGCGTGTTCCAGACATTGAAACGGTAAAAGGCTCCTGTCAGGTGTGGACAGGAGTAAAAAGAGTAAGGTGTAGGTAGGGGAAATTGGGTACAACAACATCAACATGCCGTGTTCATTTTCGCCACAACTCGGTCAGGGGATGATGACGAAAATGAAGGGTGGGTGTGTGTGACGAGTTACGCAGTGGTGAAGACAAGGATGCCCAGGAGACGCGGTATTCCTGTAACAAAAACCCTAGAACGTCAGGAGATGTCGTTTGCCCAGAGCTCTTCACGCGCTCACCTCCTCGGGGTGTACATGTAGTATGACCGCACAGAGCCATGCTATGATTAGCAACATTTCCGTCCCGTTCTAAAACCTTCCCGTATAGCATAGGCTTAGACAAAAACCGGGACAGGGGGATGTGGACATGTATGTCCGGCCCAAGCTGCTTTGGTGGCTCGTTCCCATCTTTCTCAGTCTATTCTTCATTGGCATCGCTTTAGGGTCAATGGGGACACAGGGCGACATGAGAGGGGGACGAGTCATGGAGCATGGATCAAATGCAGGAATTCCTTCGGTTACACTGCCTGAACTTTTGGACCAGCTAACAAAAGAACAAGAGCGGACATTCGTCGTTTATATGCAGAATCAAGCTTTGAATGGCAAATATCAGAATGAGAGCTTTGAGTTGTCCGGTGAAATCGCAGGACACAGATTGGAAATATCCCGTAACGCCGAACAGAAAGTAAACGTAGTAATAGACGGGCAAACGCAGCAACATACCTCTCTGCCGTACGCGCTATACACTCCGCATGAGCATGCGAACTTGATTAAAAGCGTCCTGCATTCCGTGAGTCCTCAGCCTGTACAAGACCCGAGCGGTCAAGGCTGGAGGGGATTTCGGCTGTCTATGCCTGCGAGCGAAGTCACGTCCTTGCTCGCCCTTTGGCTAGGCCCTTCTTTTTCCATCGAGGAGCTGACGCCAGAGTTGGCCAAGGGAATAGGGGTGACGTATCAGCTTTGGTATGAGCCTGCCACGGGGGACATCCGGCAGATGGATATGGAGTTGCAAATGAAGACGGGTACAGGGGAGAAGCGCGACGAACTGCGATTCCGCCTGTAACCTCATGAAGAAAAAGGAGTTATTGAACTGTGGCTGTAAGATTAATCGCGGGGGTAATCGCCGCATTGCTGCTTGTAGGAGCGGGCTTTACCTACCATCTGACCTCTTCTGTCGTCGGGGAACGAAGCAGCTTTGATGACCAGGTCATGCAGTGGGTTCAGGAACGCACGACGATCAGCCAGGTTGATTCGATCGATGAATACAGAGGGAAACAAAGCTACGCTGTCGTTCTGGGGAAGAACAATGCGGGAACGCCAGTGGTGGCTTGGCTGACGGACAAGACTGCTGCCTTCGACCGAATGGATATTGCGGTACCGCGTAAAAACGTGGAAGCTGCTGTACTGAAAGGCTTTCCGCAAGCAACGATCACCCATATCGTGCCTGGCATAGAAAATGAGCAGCGATTTTGGGAAGTCACGCTGCAGGATAAGGATGGACGGTTCCATTATCTGCACTATGACCTATTTAGCGGCGCTTTGCTTGCTTCGTATGTATTGTCCCCGACATCGTGATGAGGGATGTTTGGATCAGACCTTTCCTGTGGGAAAGGTCTTTTTTTGATCCCATTTTCCATCGCACATGGCAGGACAACCAAGAACTGTATAAAAAAATGATATACTCATGTGATATACTGATTGCGTTGAAGAGAGAGATTAGAACGTACTTGCAGGGGGGAGAAGCTGTGCAATTGAAAAAGGGAACAATTGGAATGTCCTTGGTAGCGACACTCGCTCTCCTGTTCGGAGGATGGTTCCTGTATCAGAAGATTGAGATCGAGGAACCGATCCGTACAGAAATTGGACAGTTGCAATCGGCGTCATTGGCGCATTTGGATGTAGGTAAAGACCGTATTGAAATAGATTTGAAAGTCACAAAGCCTGAAGCGTTCCCGCAGGAATATCGTGAGCTGCTGGAGATGACTTCGAAGCTGTCGGAGGGCAAGCAGGTCGTCATTTCTGTAGACAACCAGTCAGCTGATTTGAAAAACATTTGGACCAACGGCCAGTTTGTTTTCACGGAGGCGATGGAGCTGCATCAGTACAGCCGAATTCCTCAGCTGGTCGGACAGTGGAAAAAGGAGCATCAGCTTGATGCGGCATCGGCCTTGATGGATGACAACAACATTTACGTTTATTTGAAAAAGGGAACGGAGGATTTCTACACGATCGTTCCCCGAACCATGGAAGATGAGGTGACGGCTCGTGGGTAAAGAGTTACTGATCGGAATCGTCCCCGGGATCTTGATCTTTCTGCTTTTTTTAGGGGTGAACATCACTCCATTTGTCCTGTTTGCACTCGTGATCGGGGCTATTTTTTTCCTCATCTCGCGTCAGCAGGGCGGTCAGGGTAACAACTTTGCTCTCGGAAGCAAACGGAAACAGAGCAAACACGTTGTTCCCAAAAGCGATATTCAGTTTGCGGACATCGGCGGCCAGGAGCGCGCCAAAAAAGAACTGAAAGAAGCGCTGGACTTTCTGGTGTACAAGGACAAGATCGAGCAATACGGCATTCGCCCGATTAAAGGGGTCTTGTTGACTGGGCCTCCGGGGACGGGTAAGACCTTGATGGCAAAGGCAGCTGCCAACTACACCAACTCTGCTTTTATTGCCGCCTCTGGCTCGCAGTTTGTGGAGATGTACGTAGGGGTAGGTGCACAGCGCATTCGCGAGATGTTCAAAGAAGTCAAAGGCATGGCTGAAAAAAACGGTCAGGACAGCGCGATCATCTTCATCGATGAGATCGATGTCATCGGGGGGAAACGCGACGGCCAACAGCAAAAAGAGTACGATCAGACGTTGAATCAGCTGCTGACAGAAATGGACGGGGTCGCTACAAGCGACAAGCCTCGTGTTCTCGTGATGGCTGCTACCAACCGCAAAGACATGCTGGATGCAGCGTTGCTGCGTCCGGGGCGTTTTGACCGACACATCAATGTGGATTTGCCGGACAAGCCTGCCCGTGAGCAGATTTTGACGATTCATACGGCGAACAAGCCACTGGGTGCGGATGTTGTCTTGGAAAAAGTCGCGCAGGAGACGTTCGGTTTTTCCGGAGCACAGCTGGAGAGCGTGGCCAACGAAGCAGCCATTTACGCGATGCGTGACAATAGCAGCAAGATAGAGGCCCGACACTTTGCCTATGCGGTAGACAAGGTGATGCTTGGCGAGAAGGTAGACCGTGAAGCGTCTGCGGAAGAGAAAAAGCGGGTTGCGCTGCATGAATTGGGACACGCGATCGTAAGTGAAATGGTGCGTCCCGGCTCGGTGTCTCAGGTCACCTTGAGCCCGCGTGGTCAGGCGTTGGGTTACGTACGTCAAAATCCGATGGAAGACCGCTACTTGTATACGAAGGACGCGATGGAAAAGCAGATCATGGTAAGCCTTGGCGGTGCCGTGGCAGAAGAGATCTACTACGGCGGCCGCAGTACGGGCTCCAAGAATGACTTCGAGCAAGCACTGGGTATGGCGCAGGAAATTGTGCAGAGCGGGATGTCCCGTTTGGGTATCGTCCATCTGCAGTATGTAGATAAAACACGCATCCATGACGAGGTTGAGCATCTCTTGGAAAACCTGCTGGAAAGAACGCATGAGATTCTCGGCAAATGCGATAATGTGTTCAAGAACAGCCTGCAAACCTTGCTCGATTCGGAAGTTCTGCAAGGGGATGAATTCCGCGCATTGCTCGCACAGAACCAATCGAAGGAACATGTAGCTGTATAAGCAAAAACCCGCTTGGCCTAATCGCCGGCGGGTTTTTTGTTAGGCGCAGCATTAGTTCCATGACTTTCCCCTAGAATGCCACACTATTCTCTCAGAATAACGGATAAGAGGCGCATCTTTCGCTGGTATGTGCTGCTCCATGTGGAAACTTTTTTTCTCTTGGGTACCCAACGCCTATTTTGTTGAATAACCTACAAAAGATACGGGATAGACTTCAGGAGGCAAGGAGACTTCTATGGCAAACGTAAATCGGAGAAAGCTAAACAAAAATTTAGGGAAGACGTTCAAGCAAAGTCCCTCTGAAACGGAGATTCCACTTCTGCAGACGAATCCAGACGTGGATTGGCTCAGCGCTTTGGAGGCAGAGCTGCTCGATGTAGAACGCAATGCTCCGCAACAGCCTGCACCCAACGTATCCAAGAGCAGCCAAACTCCTCCCCCCATGCCCAAAATCCCCAAGCAGAGTGTTTCCTCCAATCAAACAACCTTTACGAAGGTGATAAAAGAACGCAACGATGACCGGGTCAGATCCTTTGTGTACACGGACGATTTGACGGATCAGTCCGTTACCAGTGAAAAAATCGCCAACCGTGCGATTGATGCTTCCAAAGTAAAACCGGGAACCGTGGACACTTCTCTGCTGAAGGATTATGCCGTGGATAGCAGCAAGCTTGCGGATCAAAGCGTCACGTCCAATAAAATCGCTCCTCTCGCCGTTCAGAGTGAGCACATTGGAAGAGGCGTCATCAACAGCGAAATGATTCAGGACCGCTCGATCTCGGGTCATAAGCTGCTCAACAACAGTATCACTGCTGACAAATTGGCAGACAAAGTGATCGACTCCGTGAAGTTTGCCGAGGGAGCCATCCAGAGCAAACATATTCAAGAGCAGGCGATCACGACGGAGCTGGTACAGGATCAGTCCATTACCTCCGCTAAGATCAAGGTTGGCGAAATTCAAGCAAGGCACTTGGCCAATTACGCAATCAATTCGGTCAAATTGGAAGATGGGGCTGTCACAACTGAAAAACTTCGGGATGCAGCTGTGACGTCGGTGAAAATCGATGATGAAGCAGTCGAATCACATCACATTCGGGAAGGCGTGATTCTCCATCACCATATTGCGGAGCAAGCCATCGATGAAAGCAATCTCGCCCCGGGATCGGTAACGGATGTCCACATCGGCTTCCAAACGATCTTTAGCCAGCATTTGCACCCTGAGGCCGTGACAAGCGACAAGATCAGCCCGTATGCAGTCCTGACGGAACATTTGGATCATTCCAGTGTCACCTCTGAAAAAGTAGCACGGGAATCCATCAGCAGTGTGCATCTGCAAACGTCAAGCATCCAGACCACACATCTTCAGGATAATGTCGTCACAACCAAGAAGATCGGGGATCAACAGGTGACTTCATCCAAGCTCGCCGACAGATCGGTTACCAACGAAAAGCTGGCAAACAGGAGCGTATGGAGCCACCATTTGCTGGAAGAGTCCGTTGAGATGAAACACGTGGCAGACGGAGCGATCACGCATGAAAAGCTGGCGAGGAAATCCATCGAAGAGCAACATTTGACGGATCGGCTCATCGGCCCTTCTCATTTGCGCGAGTACGCTGTGCAAACGCTGCATCTTTCCGATCACGTGGTCACGACCTCCAAACTCGCTCCGGAATCTGTCTCAACCGATAAAATCACGGAGCTAAGCATCGTCACGACAAAACTGGCTGACTCGGCCATAACGTCCCAAAAGCTGGCGGGAGACGCAGTAAAAACCCGTCATCTGGCAAAAGGCTCTGTGACCGGGGAAAAGCTGGCGGAAAAGGCAGTGACAGCTCAGCATCTGGCTAGTCTATCCGTGCACAATGAGCACCTGCAGCCCAAGTCCATCACCAAGGAAAAATTGCAGGACAACAGCGTGACGCGTGACAAATTGGTGGATCGGATCATAGATGGCAACAAGCTCGATCTGCAAGTGGTGACAGGTGATCACGTTGTTCTGGAGAGCCTGACCAGTAAACATTTGGCGGAAAACAGCATTACAGCCGCAAAATTGGCTCCGCAAGCAGTCGAGACAAAACATATCGCCAATCGTGCGATCACACAGGAGAAGCTCGCGGACGGGATTGTGACTTCAGAAAAAGTGGCTCCCGGGGCGATTCATGATTCCCATCTAACGGACAGAAGCATTTCACCTGATAAGCTCACGTTCCAGCCGATTGTAACCAACAGACGACTGGGGATTACTCAGCAACTGTTTGGCTTCACCCACTATCGCATGGAGGAAAACCAAAGGACTGTCGATGTAAAGGTTAGACTTCCGGTACCTTTTGCAGATGAAAATTATTGCATCGTGGCGATGACCAATCAGTCAGGAATGGGAGCCTCCCTCAAAAAGGCGATGAAAGCATCCGCCATCATCACGGTTTTTCGCCTGGAGGATACAGCGGAGGCAAACGGAATTCTACAGTGGATTGCGCTTGGCGAAAAAGGGACGGCGGCTGACGCTGAAGAAGAAGACATGGAAGAAGATGCATATTGGACCGATTCGCCAGAAGCCGCTGAGCAGGAGGACATCGACTGGGGAGAAGATAGCACGGAAGGGACGGCAGAGCTGGTTCAAAACGATATGGATCTGGCGGAAGAATCAAATGACTGATCATACGAAAATGCCTTTCTGCCATGAGCAGGAAGGTGTTTCTTTTTGTTTTCATAATGTTATTATGGTAAACTGTACGACAGGAGTCTTTCATTGAATTTGCCAGACCCCGATAGTATAATTGTTAGGTATACCTAGTCTGCTATTGTCTGGGACGGTAAATGGAGGGAAATGATCCGATGTTGACGACGATTGCCCAAGTAGGGCAGCATGTTGGACAAGAAGTACGTATGGGCTGCTGGCTGTATAACAAGCGCGGCAGCGGGAAAATCCAGTTTCTGCAATTGCGTGATGGCTCCGGATTCATCCAAGGCGTTGTCGTAAAAGCAGAAGTAGCGGAAGATGTTTGGGAAAAAGCATCGAAACTGACACAAGAAAGTTCTCTTTACATAACAGGTGTGGTACGGGCTGATGACCGTGCACCGAGCGGATATGAATTGACAGTGACGGGTGTGGAAATCATTCAGATCGCAGAAAACTATCCGATTTCCTTGAAAGAGCATGGCGTTGACTTTTTGATGGATCACCGCCATTTGTGGCTGCGCACGCCACGTCAGCGTGCAGTTATGGCTGTTCGATCCGAAGTGATTCGCGCCATGTACGAGTTTTTCCAACAAAACGGTTTTTACAAAGTCGATCCACCGATTTTGACTCCGACTTCCGCAGAAGGAACAACGAACCTGTTCCACACGAAGTATTTTGATGAAGATGCGTATCTGTCCCAATCCGGACAGCTGTATATGGAAGCAGCGGCAATGGCACTGGGCCGGGTATACTCGTTTGGACCGACCTTCCGCGCAGAGAAGTCGAAAACCCGTCGCCACTTGATTGAGTTTTGGATGATCGAGCCGGAGATGGCGTTCGTGGATCACGAAGAAAACCTGCGCATTCAGGAAGCATTTGTGTCCCATGTGGTTCAATCTGTTTTGAAAAACTGCCAACTGGAACTGAAAACGCTGGAACGCGATACAACCAAGCTGCAAAACGTGACCGGCGCGTTCCCTCGCATCAGCTACGACGATGCGATCAAGCTGCTCCAGGAAAAAGGAAGCGACATCAAGTGGGGCGATGATTTTGGGGCTCCGGATGAAACAACCATTGCCGAGCACTTCGACAAGCCGGTCTTCATCACGAACTATCCGACAGAGATCAAGGCTTTCTATATGAAGCCGCATCCTGAACGTCCGGAAGTCGTGCTCTGTGCTGACCTGATCGCGCCGGAAGGATACGGGGAGATCATCGGGGGAAGCCAACGCATTGACGATCCTGAGCTGCTGGAAAAACGCTTTGCCGAGCATGAGCTTTCCGAAGACGCTTATCGCTGGTATTTGGATCTTCGCAAATACGGCACGGTTCCTCACTCCGGCTTTGGGCTGGGGCTGGAGCGTACCATTGCGTGGATTTGCGGTCTGGACCATGTACGGGAGACCATTCCGTTCCCTCGCATGCTGTACCGTCTCTACCCATAGTTTTCTAAGCATAAGATTACACCCTGTTGCTGAAGGGCAGCAGGGTGTTCCTATTGTTGTGACACGATGTTAGAGTTTCTGCACTCCCTTGTCATTCCTACACAGAGGTGAAAAAAGCTTTATGGATTCTCAAATATTGCAACTGTTGCAAGAAGGTGCAACATCCGTCTCCAACCTGCTCTTGAAAATGTACAAGCGAATGTCGCTCTCGGATGACGAGATGATGCTGCTCATCCACCTGCTCTCATTTCAACAGGAGGGGAACCGTTTCCCGACTTTAACGGAGCTGGAGGAGCGGATGTCCATGTCGAGCATGAGACTGATTCAATCGCTGCAAAAGCTGCTGAAGGAAGATTGGATTAGCATTGACGAATTTATCGACCCCCAAACCGGGATGCGGCATGAGCAATACAATTTGACGCCTTTGTATCGGAAGCTGTACCAAACCTGGCGAGAGCAGCAAACGGATCCGCATTTGATGGAATCGATCAACGAACCGTTCCGGCAAGCAGCCGTCTCCCTGGATGAAGAGCCCGTGGCAATCTACGGACGGTTTGAACAGGCATTCGGTCGCCCGCTTTCTCCGTTTGAGCTGGAAAGCATCCATATGTGGACCGGACCGGACGGGTATTCAGAAGAGTTGGTATTGACCGCCTTGCGCGAAGCTGCCACCGTCGGGAAGCTGCATATTCGCTACATCGATCGGATTTTGCTCGAATGGCAGAAGCAGCAAATCACCAGCGTGGAAGAGGCCAGACACTACAGCATGAATTTTCGCCGACAATCCATATCGAGAGACAACCGACAACCGCTTTGATTGAATTCAATCAAGCGGTTTTTTCATTGCCTTCTTAGGGGATACGTACCCATTTCGCGTCTCCGTCATAACCTATACCATAAATGCGCGTTGCTCTGCAGGGGCAACAGAGTTGGAGGGAATGGCTTGTGGATAAAAAGAAGAAGTGGGATTTGCCTCATTGGGTAATGCCAGGCGTATTCTCTGGCAACTATGTAGTGGATGAGGCAGTTGAACGGATATCCATTGTAAAACCGACGGATAAGGGATTGGTGCCAGCGAACGATACGCCTGCAGAGACGAGAATCGAAATTGCTGCCGAACAAACTTCGCTGCCGCAGACTGAGCAACCGATTGAAATCATACTTACCCAAAAAGAATCTGTCCTTCGTGATCAAGTGGAAAAGCTAGAGCTGGAAATTACCGCTGTAAAGGAACAGCTCGTCTCCTGGGAAAAACGGTTCAAAGCGCTGGAAGAGGCACAAACCAAAGAGCTTCAATACTTATATCAGGTGGTTCTTGCCCTGAAAAAGGAGTGGGAAAACGAGCGAAATGAAGATCGCCATCATTAGCCCGGGGCCATTCTCCGTTCCACCCGTCAAAGGCAGCTCTGTTGAGCACGATATCGATGAAGTGACCAAGATGATCGAGCCGGAGCATCAGGTCACCATTTATACAAGAACCTGCGCGACGTACCCGAAATCAGCGGTGGTGGATAACCGGGAATTCATCCGCTTTCCTTACAAGGGGCCTACGCCCTATTTGCGTCGAATCATCAAACACATTCGCAAGAGAAAGCCGGATGTCATCATGGTGGAAAACCGACCGACCTATGTGCTTGCCCTGAAGCGGCATTTTCCCAAGATCCCGGTTTTCGTCAACATGCACTCTCATGTCTATGCTTCCAATGGCATGATCAGCAAAGAAAAGATGAAGAAGGTAGTACGTCTCGCCTCAGGTTTTTTTACCAATAGTGAATTCCTGCGTCGTCATTTTATGAAAGCCTGTAAGATCCCCGCTCATAAAATCCACGCCGTTCATCTGGGTGTGGACGTCAGCCCGTATCAAGTGGCAAAAATCCATTTCTCAATGCGTAAGATGCGCAAACAACTCGGCCTTCAGCCAGAGGACCGGGTCCTGTTTTACGCCGGGAGGCTGATGCGTGCCAAAGGGGTGCACGTATTGCTGAAGGCATTTCGGGAGGTCAGCGAAAAGGACCCGCTGGCACGGCTCGTGATTGTCGGAGGTACGGGCTATGGCAGCAACCGGCTGAATCCGTATGTGAAGGAATTGAAAAAGCTGGCGAAGCCGCTGGGCGACAAGGTCAAATTTGTCAAATTTGTTCCGAGCGCACAGATGCCGCTGTACTATCAGCTGGGTGACATCGTAGCCACTCCATCGGTATGGCAGGAAGCATTCTGCCGCGTCAATCTGGAAGCGATGGCTTCCGGAAAGCCTGTTATCACGACGCCTCGGGGCGGAATCGGCGAGGTCGTCACCCATCATGCAAGCGGATTTTTAATACCGCCGAAAGATTGGGGAAAAGAACTACCTGTCATTTGGGAGATTCTTTGGGGGATACCGGAGATTCGAGCTGAAATGGGAAAAAATGCATTGATGAGAGCCAAGCAGTTTTCATGGTACGCGACGGCACAAGGGTATCTGGAAGTCTTTGAGAAAGTCTGCAAGAAACAAACTTCCTCGTCTCCAGCCGATAAACCGCTTCGTAAAACTGGCTAAAAGACAGCCATTCACGCTAGGTTGCCGCCCTTTCTTTCACCACGTTGGACGCCTGCCCTGTCCTGCAAGCAAGAGACGCATACGTTATAAGTATCGCAGAGCACCTTTGGGGAGTGATACTTTTGAAAGGGTTAATCTTGTGTGCTGGACGGGGTACGCGACTGCACCCGTTCTCCTATTCGCAGCCCAAAACCCTCCTCCCTGTGGCCAATCATCCGGTTTTACACTATTGCATCCGCAAACTTCGAGAAGTGGGTGTCTATGACATCGGGATCGTCATTCACCCTTCCCAAGTGCAAATTCCACCTCTGGTAGGCGATGGTAGTCAATTCGGGGCTACCATTACGTTTATTGAGCAGAAGGATCCACTGGGAATCGCCCATGCCGTCCAATTAGCGCAACCGTTCTTGCATGACGAACCGTTTATTTTGTTACTCGGTGACAACTTGTTGATGGATTCGCTGCACGGGCTTACGCGTGCGTTTTCGACTGCAACATCCGACGGCGTTGTGATGCTAAGTGAAGTGGATAGACCACAGGATTATGGGATCGCCGAAGTACAGGATGGGCGTCTGGTCTCCGTGGAGGAAAAACCTCCATTGCCGAAAAGCAATCTGGCGGTAATTGGCGCTTACCTGTTTACCAAACCCATTTTTGAGTCGATTGCTACACTTCAGCCATCTGCCCGTGGTGAGTATGAGATCACGGACGCAATCCAGTCTATGATTCATCGTGGTTTTCACATTGCCCATGCTGTTACAAGTGGGAAGTATTCGGATGTGGGGACGATAGAACGCTGGCTGGAGGCCAATCGATGGATGCTGACGAACGATTTGGGAGATCGCCATCAGATTGGGAAGGATTCTATCGTAGAAAACTGTGAGATCGTGGGGCCGGTCTTGATTGGAGACGGCTGCCAGATCAAGAACTGTCGACTGGGGCCCTTTGTCTCCATACAGAACGGCGTCCAACTAGAAAATTGTGTTCATATCGAAAACAGCATTCTCCTCGAAAATAGCACCTTGCAAGATGTGGCATGGAAAGTGACAGACAGTGTGTTCGGCCGCTCTTCACAGTTATCCGTGAACTCAACTGACAGCAGCGGCGTCTTCATTTTGAGTGACAAATCCTCGATCCGCATACCAGCTAACAAGAGGGAGGAGCCATGAATCCGACCTTCACCGTTGTGATCCCTACGTACAATCGAGCCAAGTTTATCCGAAAAGCGATCAGAAGCGTCATCAAGCAGACCTGCAAAGACTGGAAGCTGTTGATCATGGACGATGCCTCGACGGACAGAACGAGGGGTAAGGTGGATAAATATCTGTTCCACCCCAACATCACATACTATCGGATGGAGAAAAATTCTGGCATTTCCAAAGTGATGAACCAAGCGTTGACGATGGTGGACACACCGTACCTCGTACAGCTAGACTCGGACGATTGGTTACCGAAAAAGACGTTGGCTGTGCTGAAGCGGTATATTCAAAAAAGCAAACCGAGCACGTCCTTGTACTACGGAAATGTGAAAATCTGGCGAGTGAGGCGGGGCAAATATCACAACCCGTTCCTCGTCAAACACAAGCATTTTCGCAACAAATATCAGTTCCTGAAATACAACCGCTGGATGGTGGCACCGCGCTGCTATCGAGTGGCTGCCTTACGAGAGGTCGGCGGTTGGGATACGTCCGACAAATACGAGGGGCGGATCATGGAAGACAGGCGCATCATCTTGCGCCTGATTGAACGCTATCGCGTGAGATTCATCAATAAAAAGCTGTATAACCGCACCAAGCATCGCGGACAGCTGACGGATGGCAAGATGAAGCGCAGGCGCAACTACCTGCGGAGAAAGACCTTTAAATACTTTTTAAAGCGCTGGGGCAATAAGTACAGAGCCGTATTTGGATACAAAAACGGATATTTGGTCGTCAAACGGCTGAAGAAAGTGAGGCGGCGACGGCGATGACAAAAGCGCTTGTCACCGGTTGTGCCGGTTTTATTGGATCCCATTTGACTCAGCGGCTGTTGAGAGATGGAGTCACGGTCGTAGGGGTGGATGGGTTTCTCGATAATTACGACGTTGCAGCAAAGCTTCGCAATTTGGCCGAAATCGGAAATCACCCCGCCTTTACGTTTCATTCGACGATGCTGCAATCCCAAAGATGGAAGGAGTGGCTGGATGGAGTAGACACCGTCTACCATCTGGCTGCGCTTCCCGGTGTACGAAACAGCTGGGGCAAGGCTTTTGCTGATTACGTCAATCACAATATCCTGGCGACGCAGATGCTGCTGGAAGCGTGCCTCGCGCGGCAAAAACCACCGGTCATCGTAGTCTCCTCTTCCTCATCGGTCTACGGAACCATGCAAGGGACTCTCACAGATGAATCCTCTCCGCTTCGTCCTGTTTCCCCATATGGGGTGACCAAAGAGGCGATGGAGCAAATCTGTTTGGTGTATGCAAAAGCGTATGGTCTCCCCGTCACCATGTTGAGGTATTTTACCGTCTATGGTCCCAGACAGCGTCCGGATATGGCATTCCATCGATTCTTCCGGCAAATGATGAAGGGCGATCCAGTCGTGATCTATGGAGATGGACAGCAGTCGAGAGATTTCACGTACGTGGCAGATGCTGTCGAGGCTAATATTCTTGCGGCAAGGCATGCGTCCCCAGGAGAAATCTTCAATGTGGGTGGCGACAGGGAAATCAAGCTTCTCGACGTGCTCTCCATTATGAGCGGGCTTTTGAACCTGACACCTAATTTGTCGTTCCAGCTTGGTCCAGCAGGTGACTCCCTCCGCACATGTGCAGATATTCAGCTGGCGCAGACGCGACTCGGTTATCGGCCACAAGTCCCTCTCGAAGAAGGTCTTCGCTTGCAGTTAATAGATATGCGCGCACAAGCCAAGGGATAATTCTCAAAACACTGGAGGCTAGCTGCATGCATCGGGTTCTCGTCTATCGAAGAAAATTCCTTCCGAGAAGCGAAACATTCATCTATGAGCAGCTGCTTGGGCATCAACGGGTGAAGCCGCTCGTCCTGTGCAGGCAGCGTCCTTTCAATCGCAAACAGTTCCCTTACTCGCCGGTCTATGTGCGCAAGCGTATGGCCGGCCTCTCCACATGGTTGAGGAGAAAAAAAGTAAAATGCTTGCACGCTCGTTTCGGACCCGCTGGCCTGGAACTGCTACCCTATGCGAGGCGAACCAAATTGCCGCTCATCACGTCCTTTCACGGCTTTGACGCCACCAAGCGTGTCAAAGGGAATCCTGGCTATCGCAGGGCGCTGAGGCGGCTGTTCCGAAAGGGAAAAGCGTTTACAGTCGTCAGCAATCACATGAAAAAGCGGTTGGTGCGGCTGGGCTGTCCATCGAAAAAGATCACGCTCATACGCTCAGGGATTGATTTGCGGAAGTTTCCCATGCAGCCTGCCCAGCCTGTATCCAACGAGGAGTATCGCATTCTCAGCGTCGGCAGATTGACCGAGAAAAAAGGCATGGATACCCTCGTGAAGGCGTTCGTCAGTGTACGGAAAAACCATCCTCACGCCAAGCTCATCATCGTGGGAGAAGGGGAGGAAAAGGGGAAGCTGCGGCGATTGATCAAAAAATACAAGCTTGGGAAGCAGGTCGTGCTCAAAGGCGCACTGCCGCATAAAGAAGTTCAGCGTGAGCTGGCTCGGTGCCATCTGTTCGCGATTGCGTGCAAGACGGCTCGCAATGGGGATCAGGAGGGCATTCCCAACGTCTTGATGGAGGCCATGGCCTCTGGACGTCCCGTGATTTCCACGTATCATTCTGGAATCCCCGAGCTGGTCGAGCACAAGGTGACCGGATATTTGGTGCCGGAGCGCTCTCCCACAAAAATGGCGCGAATGATCGACCACGTCCTGGAATCGCGGCATGAATGGCCAGAGGTGGCAGCGCGTGCAAGGGCAAAGGTGGAACAAAATCATAACATCGACAAGCAGCGCGCAATACTGGAGGAACTGTACTTGCGCGTGATGAAAAAATGATGGGGTGAAAGAATGAGGGTTGCCGTTATCGGTACCGGATACGTTGGACTGACAACGGCCGTCTCGCTTGCGATGAACGGCCATGATGTCCTTGGGATTGATCTCGTAGAGGCCAAAATCGTCCAGCTGCAAAAAGGAAAATCACCCATATATGAGCCAGGACTCGAGGAAGCACTGGCGCTCGTATTGAAGCGAGGGAACCTGGAGTTTACGACGAACATAGCGGATGCGCGGGAAGCCGAAATTTTATTTGTCTGTGTGGGAACACCGGAGTCTGCAGACGGAACCGCAGATTTGTCGTATGTCTATGCCGCAGCTTCTGATGTGGAGGCTCTGCACCGCAGTGCTCCCCGGAAGCGAGTCGTGGTCATAAAGAGCACCGTGCCAGTGGGAACGGGAGATCGGATCGCGGAGAAACTGCGTGAGCTAGACGGACTGCACGTCGTTTCCAACCCGGAATTTTTACGGGAGGGAAACGCGCTGGAAGATGCATTGCACCCTTCCCGAATCGTGATTGGGACCGCTCACGAAGCGGCAGCCGAGACGATGGAACAGCTGTACCAGGGGGTGAACGCCCCGCGGGTAGCAACGACCAGGGCCAACGCTGAGCTGATCAAATATGCGTCGAACGCCTTCCTCGCGACCCGAATCTCGTTTATGAATGAACTGGCCAGATTGAGCGGCGCACTTGGGACAGATATTGTGACGGTCGCACTGGGGATGGGGCTGGACAGTCGGATCGGACCCGAATTTTTACGAGCAGGCGTAGGCTACGGTGGCTCTTGTTTTCCAAAGGATACGATTGCCTTGCTGCAGCTTGCCCATCAAAACGGGATCTCCATGTCCATTCTGGAGAAAGTCCGCGAAGTGAATGCGACCCAGCCGATCTGGTTTTTGGAGCAGCTGCACAAACGCCAGGGGAATGTGGCGGGTAAGAAAATCGCGGTGCTGGGTCTGGCCTTCAAGCCTGAAACCGATGATATACGCGAAGCCCCCTCGCTGAAGATCCTGGAGGCCCTGCAAAACGCAGGGGCAACAGTAGCTGCCTACGACCCGATCGCAGCACAGGTAGTGCGACCGCTGTTCCCTCAAGTGGAGTATGTAGGCAATCCTGCCGAGGCGTTTAAAGGTGCCCATGCCGCCCTATTGATCACAGAGTGGAAGGAATGTATCCATCTGGACTGGGAGGCAATCAAGTCGGATATGGCGGTGCCTTTGCTGCTGGACGGAAGGAATGCATGGCCTTCCCAATCATTAAAGGATGCGGGCTTTGACTATACAGGCGTAGGCAGAAGCTGACTTTTCCAGGCAGGAGCAGTCAGCTTTTTTTTGTGAAAATTTTCTCGGCTATTACCGTTCTGTACAATTTGAACAAGATGGCATAATAAGATAGGATAATCATATGGATGATTTCACCAGCCAGCAAACTATGAGGGAGTGATCACGGTGAACAAAAGCAAAACACTGCCCAAACGCAGCGATGTCCCTGCCGAATACAAGTGGCGTCTAGAAGATATTTACCCGAGCGATTCTGATTGGGAAAAAGATGTGCAAAAGGCCAAGCAGCTAGCCGATCAAATCGCGGGCATGAAAGGCAAGCTCGGTCAGTCTGGCGAAGAGTTGCTGGCAGCCCTGAAACTGCAGGATGAGCTACTTGCGACACTGGACCAGGTGTATGTGTACGCCCGTATGCGTCGTGATGAGGACAATGCCAACAGTACGTACCAAGGCTTGACCGACCGGGCAACGAGCTTGAGCACGCAAGCATACGGAGCCATTTCTTACATACAGCCTGAAATTTTGGCCATCTCTACGGAAGTGATGGAGAAGTGGATTCAGGAAGTCTCGGGACTTGACCACTACCGCATTTTGCTCGAAGAAATCATGCGCTTCAAGCCGCATACGCTTTCCTCGGAGGAAGAAGCACTCCTGGCTAATATGAGTGAACTGGCATCTTCGCCGAGTAAAATCTACGGGATGCTGGCCAATGCCGATATGAAATTCCCGATGATCACAGATGAAAATGGGGAAGAAGTGGAGCTGACGAAAGGACGCTACACGCAATTTATGGAAAGCAAGGACAGACGTGTTCGAAAAGAAGCCTTCGACGCGCTCTATGAGACCTACGGCAAATTCCGCAACACGATTGCCGCCTCATTGACTTCTGCCATTAAAGGGGATGTCTTCTACGCTCGCACACGCAAGTATCCTTCAGCCCTGTATGCAGCACTGTTTGCAGACAATGTGGACCTGTCCGTGTACGACAACCTGATCGCGACCATTCATGAGCATTTGCCGTTGATGCATCGCTATATCGCGCTTCGCAAAAAACTGCTCGGGGTCGATGAGCTCCACATGTACGACCTGTACGTTCCGATTGTTCCGGAAGTCGATATGAAGATTCCGTACGATCAGGCAGTCTCCACCATCAAGGAAGCACTTCACCCACTTGGGGAAGAATACGGCCGCGTGCTTGCGGAAGGCTTCTCAAACGGGTGGATTGACGTCTACGAAAACGAAGGCAAAACGAGCGGGGCCTATTCTTGGGGAGCGTACTCGACCCATCCATTTGTGCTGATGAATTACCAGGACAACGTGAACAACATGTTTACGCTGGCGCATGAGATGGGGCATGCCCTTCATAGCTACCATTCGAATCACGCGCAGCCGTATACGTACGCGGACTACAAGATTTTCGTAGCGGAAGTGGCATCCACGCTCAATGAAGCGCTGCTCATGCATCATCTGCTCGAGACGACCACAGACAAGCAAGAGCGGATGTACTTGATCAACTACTACCTGGAACAATTCAGAGGAACCGTCTTCCGCCAGACGATGTTTGCCGAATTCGAGAAAATCGTTCACGAAAAGGAAGAGAAGGGCGAGCCGCTCACAGCAGATTCCCTTAGCGAGATCTATCGTGAACTGAATGTCGCTTACCATGGCCCAGATATGGTCGTCGACAGTCAAGTGGATATGGAATGGGCGCGGATTCCGCATTTTTACCGCAATTTCTACGTCTACAAGTACGCAACTGGTTTCTCAGCCGCGACCTCTCTCGCCAAACAGATTCTGGAAGAAGGTCAGCCAGCCGTGGACCGCTATCTCGACTTCCTCAAGGGCGGCAGCTCCGATTATCCGCTGAACTTGCTGAAAAACGCAGGTGTCGATATGACTTCTCCAGAGCCGATTCGCGAAGGCTTGGCCGTCTTCAAGGAATTGCTGGATGAAATGGAGCAGCTGGTCACAAATAGCTAATCGGTAAGTGAACGGACCGATCATAGGAAAGCAGTCAGGGTGAACGCCTTGGCTGCTTTTTTTGTTCTTTTTTTGTAAAAACAGAGAAAAAAAGGTAACGTGATTCTAGTCTCTTCGTATATACTTATGTCTTGCTGGAATATTGTCCCTCCGACTTTGGACGGAGAAAAAATTCCTCCCGTTGGCTGTTTTGCGCAGGAGGGAAAAACTGGCACAATGATGCAAGGAAATGATTGCTAATTATTTGGAGGAATCAAGGTGAAAAAACGAGCGTCGATTATGCTGGCCTCACTGTTGCTGGTGGCAACCGGATGCGGCCCTGCTCCTGAAGCTCCCCAGCAAGCAGAGGCAAAGGCGAAAGTGGTAGAGGTCTTCAAAGTACAGAAGGCGACAAAACCCGTGGTATTGAACGTGACAGGAATGGTGGAGGCAAAACGGGATGCCGTACTGCCTTTCGGAACAGGCGGAACGATTTCGGCCATCCAGGTAAGCAAAGGTGCCAAGATCGGTCAAGGGCAGCTCCTGGCGACGCTGGACACCCGCTACTACCAAAAAGAAGTGGAAGTGGCCGCAAGCCAAGTCGCAGAGGCGGCTGCACGCAAGACTCAGACGCTCAAAGGTGCGACGACGCAAGCGATCGAACAGCAGCGTCTGCAGGTGAAAAGCGCACAAAGCCAGCTCGAAAAAGCCCGGCAGGATGTCACAGTAGGCGAAAAGCTGTTAACTGGCGGAGCTATTTCGCAAAGCGAAATAAACGATCGCAGACGCGCGTTGACGCAAGCGGAGATCTCCGTAAGGGACGCGCAGCTTGCCTTGGATGAGCTCATGCGCGGGGCGCAGCCAGAGGATGTAGCGGTTGCCAACGCATCGATCAAGCAAGCGACCGGCCAGGTAGACCGCGCAAGAAAGACGTTGGATGACGCGAAGATTGAAGCGCCATTTGCAGGAACGATCGTGGATGTTTTCAAACAATCCGGAGAGCAGGCGTCACCTGGTGAGCAGATCATCCACTTGGTCGATTTGTCCGAGGTAAAGGTAACCTTGGATATCACGAATGACATGATCGGTCAGTTCACAGACAAGGCAAAGGTGCAAATTGCGTCGGATGACGGCAAGAAAAGCGGTGGAACGGTAACTTTCGTGTCTCCGGTTGTGGACAAGGAAACGGGCAAATACCGAGTTGAGGTGACGGTCCCCAATCCTGACAGCTACTGGCGCGGAGGCATGACTGCATCGGTCGAAGTGCCACGCAAAATCAACGGCTTTCTCGTTCCGTTGGAGAGCGTCGGGGTGAGCCAATCCCAGCACTATGTGATGGCCGTGGAAAACGGCCTTACCGTACGCAAGGAAGTCAAGGTGGGTCAAATGACAGGGGACCAGGTCGAGATCCTGTCGGGAATCAAAGAAGGAGACCAGCTCTTGCGCACCGGCATCACGTTTTACGTAGAGGGGCAAAAAGTAGAGGCGAGAGGAGAATAGCGGCATGAACAAGATCATTCTCTCTTTGCTGAAGCGCCGGCTGATTGTCTACCTCTTCACTTTCCTGCTGGTGATCGCAGGCGTAGGCTCTCTGTTTAGCTTCAATGTCGAGCTGGTGCCAAAAACCAACTTCCCCGTCCTCTCTGTCAACATTTCAGGTGGATCGATCCCGCCAGAAGAAATGGAAGACAAAGTCACCAAGAAGATCGAGCAGGAATTGAAGTCCATTACGGAAATCAAAGAATACACATCGACGACAGGTTCAGGTTCGGTGAGGATTCAGATCACAGCCAATGAAGGCACGGGTGAAAAAGTAAAGTCTGACGTGCAGAATGCGGTGAACCGCCTGCGCAATGGCTTCCCGAAAGCGGTAGATCGCGTGGAAGTCAATCAAATGAACTTCGGGGACGATGCCCTGATCGATTATGCCTTGGTCGGTGCAGATCCACAGTCGATGCTCAGCCTGGCCAAGACGACGATCAAGGACCGCATCGAAGCCGTACCCGGTGTGAAGGAAGCCGAGATCTCAGATCGCAGCTTTGAAAATCAGATAGCCGTTTCGCTGAATCCGGAGAAGCTCAGCGCGTACAGGACGACTCCGGCGAATGTCATCGCCCAGCTGCAGGAAACCAACTGGAAGCAAGCTGTCGGAACATTGGAAAACTCCGGATTTGACACGGTTGTCATGGTCGATGATACCTATAGCACGGTACAGGAAATGACCGTTCTACCAATCGAAACGCCTAACGGGACAGTACCGCTTAGCCAGCTCGCCACCATCGAGGATTTGCGGGGAAAAGTCAAAGACTCGGTAGCGCTGACAAACGGGAGCGTCTTCGTGCACCTGAGCGTGAAGCGGGCAGAAGGCAGTGATCTGATCACGACGCAAGGCAAGGTCGAAGAAGTCGTCCGCCAGATCAATGCAGAGGCGAACGGACAGTACCAAATGAAAGTCATGGTCGAAGCCGTCTCTTATATTCAGCACGCCGTAACCAATTTGAGCCGGGATGTCATGATCGGTGGGGCGCTCGCCATCATCATTCTGTTTGTGTTCCTGCGCAACTGGCGGGTCACGCTGGTCATTGCGACTACCCTGCCAATATCGGCCCTCATGACCTTTATCGCGATGAAGCTGGGCGGCTACAACATCGACATGGTGAGCCTGCTCTCTCTCAGTCTCTCAGTCGGTCTGATCGTCGATGCCGCCATCGTCGTGCTGGAGAGCATCTATCATTTCAGGGAAAAGGGAGAGCCCTTGACACAAGCGATTGTCAAAGGGACAAGGGAAGTACTCACCCCTGTGTTCACATCTCAATTGACGATCATCATCGTATTTTTGCCGCTAGTATTCGCTGACTTTGAGGATTGGCTCAAGCCCATTCTCGCCACGATTGCTTTTACCGTTTCATCCGCTATCGTGGCATCTACGATTGCAGCCTTCTTCTTTGTACCTGTCTTCTCCGATCGCTTTTTGCAAAAAGATAAAAAAGTGTCGTTGGAAGGCGAGGTCAAGGAGCACGTGATCGTTCGCTGGTTTAGCAAGCTGCTCCAGCTGGCCCTGCGCCATCGGGTAAAAACGCTGCTCGTTGCGGTCGCTACCTTCGTCGCAGCAGGCATGATGACGCCTCTCATGAAGATGGGGCAAGGGATCAACCCCAACGAAAATCTCGTGTTTGCCACGATAGAGATGCCGACTGGCTCCACGCTGGAAAATACGCAAAAAGCTGCGCTTGCAGGGGAAGCGGCCCTGCGTGGCATCCCTGAGGTAAACGATGTTTTCTTCTTCTCTTCAAAGGAAAACTCGGAAATTTTCATCTCCTTGCGCCCGAAAAGTGAGCGTCAGCGAGACAAGGAAACATTGACTGCTGATATCAATGAGCGCCTAAAAGCGATTCCGGGCATCGATTCGATCTCGACAAACTTCGGTGGGCAAGGAACAGACGCGCCAATCCAGCTGGATATCGTCGGGGATGACTTGGAGCAAATGCGCAAGATCGCCACAGATGTGGAAGGAATGCTCGCGACCATCCCTGGGGTCGACAACATCCGCAATGACTTTAAAGAAGGAAAAGAAAAGGTGACACTCGTACCGAAGCAGGAAGCGATGTCCCGCCTGAACGTCGATCCTCGTTCGCTGCTGCAGCAGCTCAGCACGATGATCGGGGACCAGCCGATTACTTCCATTACCAAAGACGGGATCGAGGTAGACGTCGTCGCCAAGCTCCCAGACAATTGGCTGAAGCATCCGGATCAGCTGCATCACATCATGATCAGCAGCAAGACGGGAGCTGCGGTGCCGCTGTCCGAATTGGTAGATTGGACGTACAGCAAATCCCCTGTCGTCATCACGCATGATAAAGGTGAACGGATCGTAACAGTCTCAGCAGAAATGCAGGGCACGGATCTTGGAGCTGTCGGCAGACAGGTAAATGAGAAGCTGCCTACGCTAGCCGTTCCCGCTGGCTACAGCATCGAAATTGCAGGGAAACTGAAGGAACAAAGCGCCAATATGACACAAGGAATCTTTGTATTCGCCGGTGTGCTCGCGCTGATTTACGTGGTCATGGTGGCACAGTTCGGAAGACTTTCTCAGCCGTTTATCATTTTGCTGACGATTCCAATGGCTCTAGTCGGTGTTGTGATCGGATTTGTCCTCACGCAGCGCGTATTCGGAGAGATGGCCATGATCGGGATCATCATGCTGGTCGGTATCGTCGTGTCAAATGCGATCCTGCTGATCGACCGCATCAACCTGCTGCGTGGTCGCGGGATCCATCTCGCAGAGGCGATCGTACAAGGGACCAAAGAGCGTGTGCGTCCGGTCATCATGACCAAATTGACTGCGATTTTGGGGATGCTTCCGATGGGTCTCGCCATGGCAGAGGGGTCCGATCTGGAGGCGCCGCTCGCGACAGCGGTCATCTCGGGCCTTGTCTTCCATACGATCGTGACGCTCGTTTTGGTGCCTGTCTTGTATTCTTTGTTCGAAGGGGCCAAGGAAAAGCGCCTGGCTAAAAGACTGGCTCGTCAAGCCAAGCGGCAAGCGAAGAAAGCCGAAAAAGCCCAATTGCAGCCGACTCAAATGTAAGCCGAAGGATGAAAGAGAAGGGGAGTGTGCGATTCCCCTTCTCTTTTCCTTTTCGTTCTTCTGAAAGTTCTGTAGAATAAAGGAAAAGCCATAAGGAAACACTGATAGGCGTCATGAAGGGAGAATGGACATGGATCTGCAATTGCAAGGAAAAACGGCGATCGTACTCGCTTCTTCAAAAGGATTAGGTAAAGCGACAGCCATTTGTCTCGCACAGGAAGGGGCTAACGTGACGATTTGCGGACGCGACGGGGCGGCACTGGCATCTGTTCGCGCCGATATCGAGCAAGCGACTGGCAAGGCACCGCTGGCAGTCACAATAGACGTGACCAAGGAAGAAGACATCAAGCGTGTCGTAGACGAAACGGTACGTCACTTCGGCAGTGTACATATTTTGATCAACAATTCAGGTGGACCGACGCCTGGCACCTTTGATCAATTGAGTGACGAGCATTGGATCAAAGCATTCGAGCTGAATTTGCTCAGCTATGTGCGTGCGATCCGCGCAGTATTGCCTCACATGCGCGCCAACCAATTCGGACGCATCATCAACTTTGCCTCGTCTTCCTTCAAACAGCCGCTGGACAATCTGATTCTCTCCAATACATTCCGCACCGGAGTGCTGGGCCTGGCCAAAACGCTGTCGGCCGAGCTGGGACCAGACGGCATCTTGATCAATACAATCGGACCAGGACGCATCGCGACGGATCGTGTCAAGCAGCTGGACGAAATGGATGCCGCGAAAAAAGGCATGGATGCAGACGAGGTGCGCACACAATCGGAAAATAAGATACCGCTCGGACGTTACGGTCAGCCGGATGAATTTGCCCGCATGGTTACGTTCCTCGCATCACCTGCAAACAGCTATGTGACCGGCCAGTCGTTCCTGGTAGATGGCGGCTTGGTACGGGCTATTTAACGACAGCCTGGTGCAAATAAAACGGGGAAAGGGGTCTTCGCATGAGCAAAGAAAGCTCGTTTGACATCGTATCAAAGGTCGATCTGTCTGAGGTAAACAATGCGATCCAGACGGCATTAAAGGAAATCGAAAACCGCTTTGACTTCAAGGGCACGAAAAGCAAGATCACCCTGGAAAAAGAAGAGCTGGTCCTCGTCTCCGATGACGAATTCAAGCTGGGACAAGTCAAGGATATTCTGATCGGGAAGCTCGTCAAGCGGGAAGTGCCGATCAAGAATCTGGACTATGGAAAAGTCGAGCCGGCAGCAGGCGGTACCGTTCGCCAGCGCGTCAAGCTGATCCAAGGCATCGATAAAGACAACGCAAAGAAAATCAACGCCATCATCAAGGATGCAGGCCTGAAAGTGAAAACGCAAATACAGGACGACCAGATCCGAGTGACTGGAAAAAGCAAAGATGAGCTGCAGCAGATCATCAACGCCATCCGCAAGTCAGACCTGCCTTTAGAAGTGCAATTTATCAACTATCGATAAATGCTAGAAAAGTTTTGCTTCTAACTCTCTATATTTTCGCGTATGCATGTACAAATAAGTGACAAGCACTAGCGAAAGGGAGAGTAGAGACATGAAGGTCTTTATCGTCAGTATGCGCAATCTCATTTTGGGTGGAATCGTCTTCCTGATCGTACTGGTGGCGGGCATCGTATTATTAGTGAAAGATCCATTGCACGTCTCAGATTCGTATCGTCCGGGAGAAGAAAGCGTACCAGCCTCCGCTCCGATCACACAGCCTGTCGGATCGGAAAAGCCATCACTGAATATGGACATTCAAGTAGACGGCACCACAGCGGAAGTATCCCTGCTTACGAAGAACTTCCAGTTTGTGGGGGGGAATGGCGATATGAGCCAACAGCCGATATTCGGTCAGGGCCATGCCCATTTGTACATCGATGGGGAAGCGAAAGGCATGATTTATCAGCCAGAGTTTCTTTTGAAGAAGCTGCCAAAGGGCGAGCATGAGCTGCGTGTCGAGCTGAACTACAGCAATCACCTTCCTTACAAGGTGGAGGCTACTCAAAAGTTTGTCGTGAAGTGACAAGTAAGCGTTCCAATTGCGGGACGCTTTTCTTTTTGGGGCTCGGAAGGAATATGTTGGAAGAGGGAGAATCATTCCAATACAAAGCAGAATAGTCTGAATCTTTTTGGGGGTGCTTGCATGCTGCGTCAAATCACCATTGGAGATTTGCTGGATGAGACTACGGGTCTGTATCCACAGAAAGAGGCTCTCGTCTATCAGGAAAGAGGGCTGCGGTATTCGTTCGCAGAGTTTCAGGAAATATGCAATCAGGCTGCAAGAGGCTTCATGTCGCTCGGTATTCAAAAAGGTGAAAATATTGCCATTTGGGCGACAAACGTACCGGAGTGGGTCATCTCTCAATACGCAACGGCAAAAATGGGCGGCGTCCTTGTGACCGTGAATACCAGCTATCGGACGCATGAACTGGAATATTTGCTGAGACAGTCGGAATCCACGACATTACTTTTGATAGATTCGTATCGGGACGCCGATTACCTGGGCATGCTTCGGGAAATTTGCCCCGAGCTTGCGACTTGCGAACCGGGTAACCTCCAGTCAGCGAGGCTCCCTCATTTGAAAAATGTCATTTATATCGGCGAAGAGCGCCAGCCCGGCATGTTTTTATGGCAAGATCTACTCGGTCGAGCCAGCCTGGTGACGGAGGAAGAGCGTGTGGCCAGGCAGCAGACGCTGCACTACGATGACGTCATCAACATGCAGTACACCTCTGGGACTACGGGCTTCCCCAAAGGTGTCATGCTCTCGCATAGCAATATCGTCAACAATGCAATCAAGGTGGCGGAGTGTCAACGACTGACTGTGGAAGACAGAGTGTGTATCCCGGTACCGTTTTTTCATTGCTTTGGCTGTGTGATGGGGACTTTGGCGTGCGTGGCTACGGGGGCGACGATGGTTCCTGTGACGGCCTTTGATCCTGGTCTGGTCCTGATGATTGTGGAGCAGGAGCGCTGCACGGCGCTATATGGAGTTCCGACGATGTTTATCGCAGAGCTCAGCCACCCTTCCTTTGCGGAAAGAGACCTGAGCTCTCTGCGTACAGGAATCATGGCAGGCTCCTTGTGCCCCATCGAAGTCATGAAGAATGTCGTACATAAAATGGGCATTCGGGACATTACAATCGCGTACGGCC
The DNA here is from genome assembly GCF_016811915.1 of Brevibacillus choshinensis. Classification (NCBI taxonomy): domain Bacteria; kingdom Bacillati; phylum Bacillota; class Bacilli; order Caryophanales; family Paenibacillaceae; genus Brevibacillus; species Brevibacillus choshinensis. Next base: position 2,557,421 of record NZ_CP069127.1, read on the forward strand.
AGACCGAATCCTCACCGGTGATCACCCAGACGGTGCCGACCGACTCCATTGAGAGAAAGGTAGAGACGGTAGGACGCGTCCACGAAGGAGTGGAGGCCAAGGTCGTCGATCCGGTCACAGGCGAGACATTGCCACCAGGGGTACAGGGAGAATTGTGCACCCGGGGATATCTGGTCATGAAGGGGTACTACAACATGCCGGAGCAGACCGCAAAGACGATCGATGCAGACGGCTGGCTCCATACGGGAGACCTGGCTACTGTGGACGAGGAGGGTACTATCGCATTACGGGTCGACTCAAGGACATGATCATCCGGGGAGGAGAAAATATTTACCCACGCGAGGTCGAGGAATTCCTGTATACTCATCCCCACATTTTGGACGTTCAGATCGTCGGCGTGCCCGATCCCGTGTACGGGGAGCAGGTGCTGGCATGCATTCGTGTAAAGCCGGGGAAACCCTGACAGAAAAAGACGTACTCGATTACTGCGACGGCAAAATTGCCCGCTTCAAAATACCGAAGTACATTCAATTCATGGATGAGTATCCTATGACTGCATCGGGTAAAATCCAAAAGTTCAAGCTGCGCGAGAATGCCATTCACGCCTTTGGTTTGCAGGGGGCAGTACGGAAACAGCCTAGAGAAGGAAAAAACGCTGGGAGCTGGCTCCCGGCGTTTCGTTTCTTGCTGGAACAATCGCCTCGCCATCCGTTTGCGCATGTGGAAAATTTGTAAAATAATGGGATTTTCAGCTCTTTACATAAAGACAGGTCTCCTCTATGATGGTGGGAAATGTAGGGAGAGGGGCAGCATGCAATGGATATCAGACGACTGGGGCCAGAGGATGCAGAGGCATTTTCTGCAGTGAGACTCGAGGCTCTGCAAAAAGACCCGGATGCTTTCGGTGCTACGTATGAAGATGAGAAAAAACGGACGCTGCCGGAGTGGAAGGAGAGACTCTCTCTTGCGACTCCCGGGGAAAGCGGTTACTTTGGCGCTTTCTCAGATGGAGAAATCGTGGGGACAATCGGCTTCTTTCGGCATAAAGGAACGAAGGCACGCCACAAAGCAGCCATTGTGGCCATGTACGTGAGAGAATCGCATAGGGGCTCAGGGCTTGCGGCAGGATTAATGAATGCGGCTTTGGACTATTTGCGTGGATTAGGCGATATCGATCAGGTACAGCTGGCGGTCGTCACGACGAATCCCGCAGCCATCCGCTTTTACGAGAAAATGGGCTTTTCGGTGTATGGCATGGAAAAGCGTGCGCTGCGAGCAGGGGAGAAGTACTTTGACGAAGCCTTGATGTACCTACTGTTTGAATAAGAGAAATGAAAAGAAAAAGCGAAGGCACGTAAAACTTCCTGCCTTCGCTTCTCTTTCTATCATTTGCTGGGAGATTACCGGCTGGCCTCGTAGGCAGCGATCTTGTCCTCGTATTGCAAGGTGATTCCGATATCGTCCAATCCGTTCAGCAAGCAGTAACGACGGTAAGAATCCACTTCGAACGGATAGGAGAGACCATCGTTGTCCTTGACGACTTGCTCCTCAAGGTCGATCGTCAATTGATAATTTTCACGCTCCGAGGCGCGCTTGAACAGTTCATCCACTTGTTCTTCGCTGAGGGTAATCGGCAGGAAGCCGTTCTTGAAGCAGTTGTTGTAGAAAATGTCAGCAAAAGAAGGTGCGATAACAGCTCGGAATCCGTAGTCAGTCAATGCCCAAGGTGCGTGCTCGCGGGAGGAGCCGCAGCCGAAGTTGTTGCGGGCAAGGAGAATGGTAGAATCCTTGTATGCAGGCGTGTTCAGAATGAACGAGTCGATCGGAGTGCCGTCGACTTGGAAACGCCATTCGTAGAACAGGAATTGACCAAAGCCGCTGCGCTCAATGCGCTTCAAAAATTGTTTGGGAATGATTGCGTCTGTATCTACATTTACACGATCGAGTGGTGCTACCAGACCGGTGTGGATGACAAATGGGTTCATTGGAATACCTCCTGGCTTGCGTTCTCATTTTTCCATTCGCGAACGTCTACAAAGTGACCCGCGATTGCTGCAGCAGCTGCCATTTCAGGGCTGACCAGGTGAGTGCGTCCGCCGCGTCCCTGGCGACCTTCAAAGTTCCGGTTGGAAGTAGAGGCGCAACGCTCACCTTCTGAAAGGATATCCGGGTTCATCGCGAGGCACATCGAGCAGCCGGATTCACGCCAGTCAAAGCCGGCTTCCTGGAAAATGAGGTGCAATCCTTCTTGTTCTGCAAGTTGTTTCACAGCTTGGGAACCAGGCACGACCATCGCGTGAACGGAAGGGGAGACCTTGCGTCCTTTTGCCACCTCAGCTGCCTTGCGCAGGTCTTCGATACGACCGTTTGTACAGGAGCCGATGAACACGCGATCGATTTTGATTTCACTCATCGGAGTGCCAGGTGTAAGCCCCATGTAAGCGAGTGCGTCCTGCGCTGCTTTGCGCTGAGCAGTTGTCTCAAATGACTCTGGACTCGGAACAGTCGCCGTGATGTTGGTACCCATACCAGGGCTGGTACCCCAAGTGACTTGCGGTGCGATCTCTGTCGCGTCGATTTCTACCACCGTGTCGTACTTGGCGCCTTCGTCTGTGCAGAGCTGCTTCCAGGCTTCTACTGCAGCCAAGAAATCCTCGCCTTGTGGAACGTAGCGCTTGTTTTTCAAGTAATCAAAAGTCGTTTGGTCAGGCGCGATCAGACCTGCGCGAGCGCCACCCTCGATGGTCATGTTGCAGACGGTCATGCGCTCTTCCATCGTGAGCTTGCGGATGGCAGCACCTGTATACTCGATGACGTAACCGGTAGCAAAGTCAGTGCCGTATTTTGCGATAATCGCCAAAATTAAGTCTTTTGCGCTGACACCGAAAGGCAAGTCGCCGTTTACACGAACTTCCATGGTTTTCGGTTTGAGCTGTTGGAGACATTGCGTCGCCAGTACGTGCTCGACTTCACTTGTTCCGATCCCGAATGCGAGGGCGCCGAAAGCACCGTGAGTAGAGGTGTGGCTGTCACCGCAAACGATCGTTTTTCCCGGGTGAGTGAGTCCGAGCTCAGGGCCGATCACGTGTACGATCCCTTGGTCAGGGCTGTTCAGGTCAGCAAGCGTGATGCCAAACTCCTTGCAATTTTCAGTCAATGTTTCCATTTGCTGACGGGAGATTGGATCCTTAACGTTAAAGCGGTCAGCGGTAGGTACGTTGTGGTCCATGGTTGCGAAGGTCAATTCCGGGCGACGAACCTGGCGACCTGCCAGACGAAGTCCCTCGAATGCTTGGGGCGAAGTGACCTCGTGTACCAGATGCAGGTCAATGTACAAGAGGCTAGGCTTACCTGCTTCTTCGTGAATCGCGTGATTGTCCCAAATCTTTTCAAACATGGTGCGGGCTGTCATAATGATGATTCCTCCTTCGTACGAAACTCTTACCAAGGTTGTATCATGGCAAAGAAAATAGTTCAAAGATATAATAATTATGAGAAGGATAGTTTTTGCCTATCGGGAGGTTTTTATGGAGTTACGACAAGTTCGCTATGTGCTTGCAGTTGCGGAAGAACGCAGTTTTTCACGCGCCGCAAACCGATTACATCTGGCTCAGCCCTCGCTCAGCCAACAGATTGCCAAACTGGAAAAATTGCTCGGAGTGAGCTTGTTTCACAGACTTCCCCAACATGTCGAACTGACAGATGCGGGCCAGCGATTTGTGCAAGTGGCGCAAACTTTGGTAGACATGTCAGAGGGGCTTGAGAGAGAAATGCGTGCTTACGCAGTGGGGGAGAGCGGAAAGCTGCTGGTTGGCAGCCTGCCGATTACAGGCGCCTACGTCCTTCCGCGCGTCATTTCAGCCTTTACCAAGCAATTTCCAGGTGTGGAGCTGCAATTGATGGAGGATACGTCGAGTCATCTGGAGCAGCTTTTGGTGAGAGGAAAAATTGACGTGAGTCTGCTGACGATGCCCATCAGCGATCCGTCTCTGGAGATTATTCCGGCAATTAACGAAGATATCTTCCTGGCCGTTCCGCCTCAGCATCCACTGGCAGATCGGGAGGAGGTCGATCTGGCCGAAGTGGCGGATCAGCCGTTTATCCTGCTGAAGGAAGGACAAGGCTTTCGCACCATTTCGCTGCGTCTCTGTGAGCAGGCGGGTTTCCGCCCTCGCATCGTGTTCGAGAGCAGCAATATCCAGACCGTGCAGTCGCTGGTGGCAGCGGGAATGGGGTTGTCGTTTGCTCCAAAAATGATCACGCTAGCGCCAGGCACAGTGGAACCGCCGGTCTATGTCAAGCTCACTTCCAAGCCGTATCGGACACTCGTCGTTGCGTATCGCAAGGACAGGCCGCTGTCTCGACCGGGAGAAGCGTTTGTGCAAAGCCTGGTAGAGCAGGGCGGACATATTTGAAAACAGAAACAGTCAAAACCCAGTACTCGTTGGACGAGCGAACTGGGTTTTTCTCATTTGCCTCTACTGGATGAGCTCCGAGAAAACGACCAGACGGCGCGCATGCTCCTGCTTTTTCTTGTTAAACTTGCCTGAGCACGTAATCAGGTTCAGGTGGGCGCCTTCTTTCTCTTCAAAGATCTGGTCAATCGGTGCCTCGCTTGCCGGGAAGCTTTCCACACGGTTCACTTGGAAAGTGAGGACTTTTCCTGCTTCGTCGCTTACCTGTATGTGATCGCCTGGCTGCAGTTTTCGCAGGTTGTAAAATACGGCCGGACCGGTGTAATGATCAAAATGCCCAGCGATCACGGCGCTGCCTTTCATACCCGGCTTTGTCCAGGGGGCGAGGATACCTACGCGGTCAAAAGCTTTAGGTACGTCCATTTGTCCATTTTGCAGTACGCCCACAGGCTCAATAAGCGTGGATAGATGAATGGCAGGAATCTGCAGTTTTTTGGGTGTGATTCCGTTAACTAGCGGAGGAGGAAGCTGTTTTTTTTCTGGAATTGCCGGACCGTATGGCACTTGCGGGAGATTTACACTGACAATGGGCGGCTCGCTTATTTGGCTGATGGAATGTTCCTCCACTGCTGAAGGCTGAGCAGCGGGCGGCTGCGTATGATGGGTACACCCGGAGATGACCATGCAGAAGAGGAATACGGATAAGAGAATGGATTTCATGGAAAACCTCCATTTGCGCCAGAAAAGATGAAAAGAGGGAAAAAATCCCTCTTTAGTCACTTGCTCCACCCATGCCTGTTTTCGGCATTGCTTTGATATGAACGCCTTTTTTCGCAGCTTTGGTGTGCATTTTATGAGCCTTGTGGTGGGCTTTCGTATGCACTTTGTGATGCTTCTTGCCATCGTGAGTCGCAGCAGAGACAGGGAGTGCCGAGCAAACAACGCAGAGTGCCAAAGCAAATGCAGCTAATTTTTTCATTTTTGTCACCATCCTATGGGTAATGGCCTTACATGCAATAGAGTTTCCTATTGCGTCGAAGTCATTTCTGGGAAATCCAGCAAAAAAGAGCAACAAAGGATATAGAGGAAATTCCATCCAAGTGCCAAGTGCCGATCGTGCACTTCCGATTACACACGGGCAGCTCGGTTATGATACACTATTTCCAGATCATTCTTGGGAGGGAACTCACATGAGAGAAGTAAAAACGGAAGCCGATTTCGAACAAGCCATTGCATCCTCCAAACCAGTCGTTGTTAAATTTTTCACCGATTGGTGCCCTGATTGCCATCGGATTGACCCCTTCATGCCAGCGGTAGAAGAAAAGTATCAAGCTGAGCTGGATATGATTTCTGTCAATCGTGATACGTTGCCAGAGCTGTCCCAAAAGCTTGATGTGTTTGGAATCCCCAGCTTTATTGCTTTCCAAGAAGGAAAAGAGCTGGTGCGTTTTGTGAGCAAGCTGGGTAAAAACCGTGAGGAAATCGAACATTTTCTAGATCGCGCCATCCAAGTTGGCAAAGGGTTGGAGCAAGCCTGAGACAGTCTGCCAAGGAAATAGGAGAAATGGAAACATGCAAGCCATGAAAAAAGACGGGGAGTGGCTCGTTGCGCACTTGACTGCCGCAGATGCAGCCACTCCGATTGGGAACCTGCTGCGAGAAGGGTGGAAGCTGCCTCGCAAGCAGGTCCATCTTTTATTTCAGCATAAAGAAGTTCTGCTGGATGGGAAGTCTGTTCCGCAGCATGCCGTGGGACAAGAAGGACAAGAGATTCGCCTTCGACTTTGTCAGCCGGAACCATTGGGCCTCGATCCGGTGGAAAAACCTGTACAGGTCTTGTACGAAGACGATCACCTCCTCATTGTAGAAAAAGAAGCGGGTGTCCTTTTGCATCCGACCGAGCCGCAGCATCTGATGACCTTGGATCACATGGTCGCCGGTCATTTTTTCCGTACGGGCCAGCAGGCAAAAGTCAGGCACGTTCATCGTCTTGATCAGGATACGTCAGGAGTTGTCCTGTATGCCAAGCATCCCTGGGCGTCCGCCATCCTGGACGAGATGCTGCGGGATCGAGTGATCAAACGAACGTATGTGGCGTTTGTCCATGGCAAGCTGGCTAAAGACAGCGGCAAAATAAATGAGCCTATCGGATCTGACCGCAATCATCCCACGCGCAGAAGAGTAACTCCCAATGGGGACAAGGCCGTCACTCACTACACGGTGCGTCAAAGGTACCGCAGCGCCACCCAAATCGAATGCCGACTGGAGACAGGGCGGACGCATCAGATTCGCGTCCATCTCAGCCACATCGGGCATCCGCTGATGGGGGACGTCCTGTATGGTGGAAAGCGTGATGGCGTGAATCGTCAGGCCCTGCACGCAGAGTCATTGCGATTTGATCATCCATTCGGGGGAGCGACGATCGAGGTTCGAGCGGGGCTACCTGCTGATCTGCGGGAACTGGAAAAGAGACTGCAATAAGTGCCAATGCATCGTTAGGTGAATAAACTGCCAGGGAGGAAAACGAAAGAGGGTGGTGTGATGAAACGACCCACAATCGGCATTCTGACCTGGCGGGAAGGCAAGAAATTTGCAGAGCCAGCGTACTTCCGGCGCCTCCTGCGGGCAGGACAAGAGCTGGGCGGCACGGTTTTTCTCTTTTCGCCAAAGGATGTTCTGGCTGGGGGAAAACAGGTGCGAGGATATGTCCTGGACAGCAGCGGCAGATGGCAAGCGCGGATTTTTGACCGACCGGATGCCGTCTTTGACCGCTACCGTTATACTCCTACCCAAGCATTCAAAGATTATGTGGCGTTTCGGCGCACGAGTAACTTTTTGTACGCAAACAATCGACTGGCGAACAAATGGCGGGTGCACGAGGTGCTAGATCGCGATGCCAGGATGCACAGATGGCTTCCGGAGACGCTTTTGTACAATCGGGCCAACCTGGGAAAGATGCTGGGAAGGCATTCTTATCTGTACGTAAAGCCGTTGAACGGGACAGGGGGGCGCAATATCCTGTGCATTGAAAAAACAGAACATGGCTATCGCCTGCTGGGAAGAAACAAGCAAAGAGCGAAAATATCCACTGTCGTAAAGCAGCTGGAGGCCCTGCATCGCTTTGTGCACAACTGGACGAGGAGTGAGAAGTACATCGTCCAGCAAGGCTTGCGGTTGCAGCTCGTTCCGAACCGAGCAGTGGATATGCGTCTGTTGATTCAAAAGGATGGAAATGGGGATTGGAGAGTCACGGGACACGGCATGCGGGTCGGGGGAGAGCGCAGCGCAACCTCCAACCTGCACGGCGGAGGAAGGGCGGTTGCCGTACCTGAGTTTTTGCGACCTCGGTTTGGGGAAGCGCGGACGGCTGAAATCGTCCGTGATTGCGAACAACTGGCGTACCAGACAGCCGAATCATTGGAAAATCATTTTGGACGGATGGTCGAATTTGGCCTGGATATCGGGATCGATGTGAATGGCCGCCCGTGGCTGATCGAGGTCAATCCCAAGCCTGCCAGGGAAGTGTTTCGCGAGATGGGGGCACTCCAGCAATACAAGCAGGCCATCAATAGACCGCTCGAGTATGCGATGTACCTCGCCCGTACGAGAGGCCAGGAGGAAAAAGAGAGCAAGTATCCACAGGCGGCCGCACGCCGATAAGCGGTAGAAGTCGTGCGAACTGGGAAAAGCCGGACCTGTAAGAGGTCCGGCTTTTATTCAGGCGGGATCAGAGATCTTGAGACAGACGAATCATATCGACCACCTGAATGCCATTTTCGAAAATAGGCTCATCGTAATGACGCAGAAAAAAGTCCCGATCGACTCCTGTGATGCGGAACCCGCATTTTTGGTATAGGCCGAGCTGGTCCAAGCTCGAATTTCCTGTCCCGATCTCAATCGTTCGGTATCCGAGCTGCCTCGCTTGCTGGATGGCATGCAGAACCAGTTTTTTTCCGATGCCTCTCCCCTGATGGGCCTCTGACACCGCTACATTTACGAGCTCGATCGTGTCTGGGCGGGTGGGTAAAAGAACGTAGACACCGATGATGGCCTCTTCGGAAGCGGCGACGTAGCAGGTTCCACGCTTGAGATAAGCTTCGACTAATAACCGGGAAGGGTCAGCAAGCAACAGCAGGTCCATCGGGGGCTGAGATTCAGAACCTAAAGGATGGATGATCATGTCTTGTCCTCCTTTGTGGATGGGTTGCCGATCCTTATGAAGACTGGAGGATCGCTTCTGACAAAGGTGTCTTTTCGTGTGAGGTAATGGTACCGTTTGAGTAGCAGAAATGGTAGTGAAAGCAATCGTCGCCGGCGAGCATGTCCGGCAAAAAGAACGGGAGATTCTCCGGAACCCCGGCATTTTCTGGATGGAGGATCCATTCGAGCTCCCTCCAGTCCAATATGCCCTCATCTATAAGTACTGGAGTCTTTATGTCGAAGTCATCGGGTACTTCCGCGATAAAAGCATGCATCCCTCCATGCGATGCTCCGTCGATGGCCCAGGTAACCATTCCTTTGTATGCGGCAGACTTGAGAGGAATTCCCGTTTCTTCGAGTACTTCCCGGAGCACTCCTGAGAGGGGGGCTTCATCTGGCTCCAGCTTGCCTCCGACACCGTTCCATAAGCCCATAATCGGGGGATGGAGGCGATTGAGCATCAGAAAGCGAGACTGTCGCTTGAGAAAGCAAATGGTGTATTTGATCACGTAGGCACCACCTTGTATGTGTCCTTCTGAGGAAAGCCAGCCTTTTCCTGTCCCATTGTAATAGACGGAGAAGGTTTACACAATCAACGAATTGCATAAAAAAGCAGGAGTTTTTGAGCAGCGTCTCGAAATAGGCAAGACAATCGAGAGGTGAAGGGTTCCGTCCGAAATTCGCGACGGTTTTTTCTACTTTCTGAAAAGGATCAGTCCGCACCCATGATTGAACTCCACTGATTGTTGGCGAGACTGTGGAGAGAAGGAGTGATGAACGTGGAGCAACTGCTTCAGCTGGCAAAGGATTATTGGCCGGTCGCGCTGTGCATCATTGTGGTGGTCATGTTGGCTCAATGGATGCTGCGCAGCCTGGTCCGTCTGATTTCTTTGCTCGCGGTGATTGGGGTCGTTCTTGTCCTCTTCTTCCAATTCAGTCCTGAAGAAGTGATCCAGATGGGGCGCCAGGCTGCATCGGCTACACAAGAAGTCGTCAATAAGACGATCAAGCCTGTACTGGACGGAGAACTGAAGGATGCCGATATAGCGTTTCAGCCGGATGGCAGCTATGAAGTTAGGACAGCGAGTATTCGCATCGTAGGGAAGAAGGGAGAGTCGAAAGCCACTGTCTACTACAAAGACGACAAGTGGGAAGTCGACATCGGTCAGTTGGGAAAAGTGTTTGAGGACCGACTCGGCAAGGCAGAGCAAGAGGGAACGAGCATGTAAAACGGAGGAAACAAAAAAGACGCGTGCCCGATTCGGGTGCTGCGTCTTTTTCGTGACCGTTTTATTCTTCCGAGCTCATGTTGGGTGGGACACGCAGCTGGCTCGCTTGCTCGTATGCATAGGCGATGCGAATCAGAACAGGCTCTGTGAAAGCAGTACCGGTAAAAACCACGCCAAAGGGCTTGCCTGATGAAGCGTAGCCGGCAGGGACAGCGACGGAAGGATAGCCTGCCCGCGCAGCAATCCCGTATCCATTCGCTCCTGGAAACAGGATACAATCCAGATTGTGCTCCTTCAGGACGGCATCGATTCCATTTTTCTGCGACATTTCCAGATCAAAGATACGCTGCTCCAAATACGCGGCTTCTGTCAGGGTTCCGCTCGTGGCATCGGATCGCTCCAGCAGCACCTGCCCAAAGCGCAGTGCCTGCTCCTCATGCTCCCGGTTGAATGCAATCACATCCGAAAGGGTACGGATGGGGTAGGAGGCAGGGAGTGTTTTGAGGTAAGCATTCACGCCCGACTTGAATTCGTGGAGGAGGACATTCGGCCCCCATTCCGTATTCTCGGAGGGAATGGTCACAGAATCGATGACCGTAGCCCCGGCCGCTTTCAATTCGGCAATGGCTGCTTCATACAGAGCTTTTTCTTCGTCATCGCATTTCTCCAGAAAGTGCGAGCGAATGATCCCGATCCGAGCTCCTTTCAATCCATCCGCATCCAGGTGTGACAGGTAGTCGGAATGGGCGAGACCAGCACTTTTCCCGGTGACAGGATCTTGCTCGTCCACTCCGGTGAGTGCACCGAGCAGGATGGCGGCATCTTCGACGGTGCGCGCCATGGGACCCGCTGTGTCCTGGCTGGTCGAGATGGGGATGATTCCGCGGCGGCTGATCAGTCCGACAGTCGGCTTGATCCCGACCAGCGAGTTGCGAATGGAAGGATGGAGAATCGAGCCGGATGTCTCGGTTCCGACTGCCACTACCGCAAAACCGGAAGCGATGGCAGAGCCTGAGCCGGAGCTCGACCCGCCCACGTCAAATTGACCGGGTCCGTATGGATTCAACACTTGTCCGCCACGGGAGCTGTAGCCGTTTGTCATATGGTCGGACATGTAGTTCGCCCACTCGGTAAGGTTCGTTTTCCCCAAGATGACAGCTCCTGCTTCGCGCAGACGAGTGGCTACCGCTGAATCTGCGGATGCATAGGAGTCCGCCAGTGCCAGTGAACCGGCTGTCGTATGCATCTGATCATGAGTCGCAATGTTGTCCTTTATCAAAACGGGAATGCCGTGAAGCGGCCCGCGGCTTCCTTTTTCCGCCCGTTCCCTGTCGAGGGCTTCCGCTATATGCAGAGCGTCCGGGTTGATTTCACTGATGGCATTGACTGCGATTCCTTGCTTGTCGTATTGCGAAATTCGCTTTAAAAACGAGAGAGTCAGCTCTCGAGAAGTGGTGGTTCCCATTTCCATAGCTTGCTGCCATTCGCGTATTGTTGATTCATGGTTCAGCTCCATCGTACTCCACCTTTTCATTCAGTTTTGATCGTTTCCATTTTACTAAATAGTAGGCCAATTGTAACGAAATGCGTACGCTCCATACAAAAAAGCTGACTCCCTGGGGAATCAGCTTTGGCTGGTTGGATTAAGCGTTGCTGGCAGAAGCTTGGAGCTTCGCTTTTTCTTCCGCTTCTACAAAACGGTTGCGCGGATGCTCACGGCATTCATCGGAGCAAGAACGCTTGTAGGTTTGCTCACATTCCGGGCAGCAGAAATGCTGTTTGTTGCAGAATGGATTGGCGCAGTTTACATAGCGGTCTTCCACTTTTCCGCAATAGTGGCAGCGGCCGATGACGACATCTTCCTCGGTGTGGTTGATCGGTACAGAGATGCGCTCGTCAAAGACGTAGCATTTGCCATCCCACAAACGACCTTGCACTTCAGGGTCTTTTCCGTACGTGACAATTCCACCGTGAAGCTGGTAAACATTCTCGAAGCCTTGGTCGAGAAGAACGCCTGTCAGTTTTTCACAACGAATACCGCCAGTGCAGTAGGTGAGAACTTTCTTGTCCTTGAATTGGCTCATGTTCTCACGGATCCACTCAGGGAACTCGCGGGAAGAGTCGACTTCAGGGCGAATGGCGCCACGGAAGTGACCGAGGTCGTATTCATAAAAGTTGCGGCCGTCCAAAATCACGACGTCGTCTTGCTGCATCATTTCATAGAATTCTTTTGGATTCAGATATTCGCCTGTTTTTTGGTTTGGATCGACGTCGTTCTCCAAACGCCAAGTCACAAGCTCGCTTTTCGGACGGACGAAGATCTTTTTAAAAGCATGCTCGTCGGCCTCATCTATTTTAAACCACATATCGGCAAAACGCGGGTCTTTTCGAACATATTCCATGTAAGCATCCGTTTGCTCAATCGTACCGGACACCGTTCCGTTAATTCCTTCAGGAGCGACGATGATCCGTCCCAGGAGTCCGTTTTCCTTACAAAATTGCAGATGCTCCGCTGCGTACTCCTCATAATTATCTACCGGAGTATACTTGTAAAACAGCAAAATGCGATATGGTTTTTGTACTTGCAATGTACAATCCACCCTTTCTTTAGCGTATATGAATTTTTTAGACGCAACCGTGATTATACCATATCGAATGGCAAAATGCGCAGTGAATCAAAGGAATTTGTGATCTTTCTATGAAAAAGCCCCCCCTTTTGAAGCCTTGCTGGAAGAGAGGGCATCTTGTAAACTATGAAAGGATATCAGCTGAGAAAGAGGAGAGACGACAATGAACATGACAAGTGAGCGTGCAGTTGCTCAGGTAAAGATAAAAAAACTCCATCCGGACGCAGTCATTCCACAATATGCACGTGCAATGGACGCAGGCTTTGATCTGGTGGCAGTCGAGGATGTCATCGTGGCTCCGGGACAATCTGCGAAAGTGCCAACGGGCTTGGCATTTGCTTTGCCGGAAGGATTTGAGCTGCAAGTCCGTCCCCGCTCCGGGATTAGTGCCAAAACGAAGCTGAGACTCTCGAATGCTCCTGGAACCGTAGATGCAGGCTATCGGGGAGAGGTGTGCATCCTTGTCGACAACATCCGCATTCCAAGCGTGGAGCGCAAAAACGTCTGCCTGGATGCAGCCGAAAAAGAGACAGAAGTAGCGCAGCAGGTAGACCCCAACAGCTATCTGATTAAAAAGGGAGACCGTCTTGCCCAGGGGGTCATTGCCATTGTTCCGATTGCTCAGTTTGAAGTCGTAGAAGAACTCGACGAAACAGAGCGCGGCGCTGGCGGATTTGGCAGCAGCGGGATCAAAGCATAAGCATCAGCAGAATGGAATGAGAAAAGCCCCTTCCTCCACGGTCACAATCGGTGATGTGCACCCCTTAAAGTAGACATTGGAAAAACCCCTACGGTTTACCGATGAAAACTTTAGGGGGTGCATTTTTATGCCAGCAAAGAAAGGCCAAAAGTTTAAACATTATTGTGAAGAGCTAAAGTTGCAGGCGGTTCAGATGAAATTAGATGGTGTTTCCCATCGAGAAATAGCAGAGAAGTTACATATCCATGATGAAGGACGAATTAAGATTTGGATGCGGAAGTATAAGAAACTCGGAGAGTTTGGGCTTCTGGATCAACGTGGCCGCCGTAAGGTATACATCGATTCGAACCGATATCTGGAGAAGTTAGAGAGGGAAAATAAGATGCTAAAAAAGTGTTTGGAAATCTGGATGCAGGAGGTGCAGTCCATAAGTATGCAACGATCAAACAAGTAGCTGGTGAATATACCATAAGTGAACTTTGCAAGTTGTTTAGAGTCTCAAGAAGTGGATACTATGCTTACCTAAAACGACAAGTAACGGATAGGAACAAGCCCGTAAAAGACTTCATCCAGGCAGTGTATAGGAAGTATGACGGAAAATATGGATATAGACAAACTCAACTATTTCTCCTGCAAGATTGCGGGGTGTGGGTCAATCATAAGAAGGTACTTCGACTAATGCAAGAAATGGGACTTCGTTCTCGAATTCGCCGCAAATATCGAAGTCATTATGTTTCGTCTGTAGGGAGACGAGTTGCCGAGAATGCCCTACAACGTGATTTCAAAGCATGTGCACCGAATCAAAAATGGGTAACGGATATCACACAATATCGTGTTGCGGATACTTGGCTCTACCTATCTGCTATTAAGGATTTGTTTAATAACGAGATTGTAGCCTACCACATGGGAGTTCGTAACGACAATGAACTGGTCCTGCGGACCTTTGAGAAAGCTTTTGAAAAAACGAAAGACGTGACTGGACTGATCGTTCACAGCGATCAAGGATTCCAGTACACGTCCTACGCTTACCACGACATGCTGCCGAAGGTTGGCGCCCAAATCAGCATGTCTCGGAGAGGCAATTGTTATGATAACGCCTCGATGGAGAGCTTCTTCTCGCATCTCAAAACGGAAGGGCTCTACCCCTATGATATCCGAAGTGTAGATGAGGCACAAAGGCGAATTGAAGAATATATTCAATTCTACAATCAAAGTCGACCACAACGAAGATTAAAAAAGCTGACGCCTGTTGAATTCAGACGTCAGCTGTCGGCCTAGCGACCGGGGTTTTTCATACTGTCCACTAAATGGGGTCTTGACCACGGACCACTGGCTGGCGACAGGGGCTTTTTTATGCGATCAACAAGGATTCGCTATACTTTTGCGGACAGAAATTGATCGATGCGCAGGCGATCTTCCTCTGAAAGGGAGCGCCCATCTTCCTTTACAAATACACAGACGCCATAAACCCAATCCAGATAACCATCTGAGGTAATCGGGAAGTTATTCGCTTCGACTCCCCGTGCGTCCTCGTTGACGATGAGTGAGATTCCCTCGAGATGATCGTCAGCAATGACCTCGTGATCTCCTCCCACCATGTCCTGCAGCTCGTCCATGTTTGTTACTTCTACGGCTTCTGCCGACTCATGCGGACGCTTTACATATACCGTAATCATGCATCATCACTCCTCAAGCTTCATCATAACCGATACGGGAGATAGACGCGATAGGACTCCGGATTAGCTGTTGGACGTTGGATATCCTATAGGGGGATCACAGAAGAGGAGACATGGACCATGAACATCGTATCCGGAAAGCTGTATTGGCCAGAGACCTTGCCTAACCCGAAACGATATCCAGAGCTTACCGAGGATATCGTGTGCGATGTTGCCATTATCGGTGGTGGAGAAGCTGGGGCGCTGTGCTCCTACTATTTGATGCAGCATGACATCGACCTCGTGTTGGTGGATAAAAAGCTGATCGGGGAAGGCAGCAGCAGTGCCAATACGGGTCTATTGCAATATGCCAACGACAAATCATTGACCGCGTGCATCCATTCGTTTGGAGAGGATAAAGGAACTCGTTTTTACCAAATGTGCAAGCACGCGGTCGACGAATTGGAGAGGATCTCATATTCCATTGATGTGTTTCCGGACTACATTAGGAGGGACTGCCTCTACTACGCAAGCCAGCTTGAGGATGTTCAGGGGTTGCAGCGGGAATATGAGAATTTGAAGAAACAGGGGTTCCCCGTCACTTATCTGGAGCAGGCGCAAGTGGAAAGGCGATTTTCCTTTTCCAAGCCTGGCGCCATTTATTCGACTGGTGTCGATGCGGAAATCAACCCGTACAAACTCGCGAACGGGATTATTCAAACAGCTGCGCGCAGAGGCATGCGCGTCTACAATGACACACAGATCGTTCATCACAAACAAGAATCAGGGGATATGGTACTCCTCACGAAGAAGGGATACAAAATCCGTTGTAAGAGAGCCGTATTTGCCACAGGATACGAGACGCAATCGATGAAACGAAATCCAAACGCAGTATTGTCCACAAGCTCTGCGATTGTTACCAATCCCGTTGAAGCATTTCTTGGATGGCCAGGTGCTTGTCTGATTTGGGAAACTGCCAGGCCATATCTATTCATACGAACGAGCCGGGAAGGTCGCATGATCGTCGGGGGGCTGGATGAAGCAACCACGGATCCGAAAAAACGGGATGCTTCATTGCCCGGAAAACGAGATCAACTGCTTGCCAAAATCCAAGAGCTCTTCCCCCATATTCCGCTCCGCGCAGAGTACTATTGGTCGGCTATGTTCGGAAGCACGCATGATGGTCTCCCGTTAATTGGCGAGCAGACTGACTATCCAGGCTGTTTGTTTACGCTCGGTTACGGGGGAAACGGAACCGTTTATGCGACGATTGGGGGGCAGATCATTACAGAACTGATCGTCAAGGGGAATCATCCGGATGCTGATTTGTTTTCGTTTCAACGCAAAGAGCATGCCACAA
Organism: Brevibacillus choshinensis; assembly: GCF_016811915.1. NCBI lineage: Bacteria > Bacillati > Bacillota > Bacilli > Caryophanales > Paenibacillaceae > Brevibacillus > Brevibacillus choshinensis. The sequence continues at coordinate 2,573,607 of NZ_CP069127.1, forward strand.
TCTCATAAGAGCCTTGTACAAACGGTTTGTCGAATTTGACAAACCGTTTTCTTTTTTAGTACTTCATTCCTAGTTCAGGAAATATGGTTAGAGTGTGAAAAGGAAAGGAGGTGAAATACATTGGCTTCTAAATTTTTGAAAATCGCAGCTGTTTACTTTATTCTCGCGATCATTTTGGGCATCGTCATGGGGGTCACCAAAGCATTTCAATACGCATCTGTGCATGCACACCTGAACCTCGCAGGGTGGGTCACGCTTGCGATTATCGGACTTATTTATCGCGCTTATCCGCAGGCAGCAGACAACAAGCTGGCTTCCTGGCATTTTTGGCTGCACAACATCGGTTTGCCTGTCATGCAGGGGTGTTTGTTCCTCATGCTTTTCACTGGCGCAGAATCGTTCGTGGTTGGAGCGATCGTTGGTTCGTTGGTACTAGGGATCGGAATTTTGTTATTCGTCATCAACGTGTGGAAGCATGTGGGGGAGTAGAGCAAGCGGTTTGCAGCGTTGCATAGAAAGACGGGGAATGAGTCACCATAGTCCTAACTTTTGACAGGAGAGAGGGGGAATGGGACGTTGCAAAAGAGCGTGGAGAAAAAGCGCCGAATCAAGGCGTCGGAACCTCTTTATCCCTCTCTCCTCCGCACAATCCAGCAGGCGTTTCAACTGAAAAGGAATCCACTGCCTTGGTCAAAAGCGATCACGGCTGGCATCTGCTCAGGGATTCCCGTGCTGATAGGGCTTCTGGCAAATCATCTATCCTACGGGATGTTGGCAGGGATCGGGAGCTTTACGTATTTGTACGTTGCCAATATCCCGTATTCCCAGCGAGCAAAAAAACTGTTCTTTGTCATGATCGGGTTGGCGATGGCAGTAGGAATGGGAACACTGGTCGCTCCACACCCGCTTACTTCTGCCATTTTCGTCGGTCTGATCGGCGCTCTGGTCACGTTCCTTTTTGGCGCTTACAAAATACAAGGTCCAGCGGCTATTTTTTTTGTCCTCGCATTTTCCCTGGCTACGGGAATGCCGATCGATCCGACTGCAGCTCCTCTTCGTGCCGGGCTGGTCTTATGCGGGGGAGCGCTGGCATGGCTCTTGGGAATGATCGGCTGGGTCCGCGATCCACATGGTCCACAGACGACTGCCATGAAGCGGGTGTATATGGAGCTGGCGGCGTTTATGGATAGGGTAGGGAGCGGAGAGGTACAAGAGGGCAGGAAAAAGCTCGTCGCTGTTTTGAAATCAGCAGAGGAGTCGCTGGCAGTTGGGCAGACATCCTGGCATAGCTCTGGGCAATACCAGCGTCTCCTTTTATTGAACGACCAGGCAAACGCTATTTTTTTGGATGTATTGGAGTACGCAGAAAAGAAGAGGGACAAGCTCCCGCCGCATATCGGGAAGACGGTGCGGTCGATTGCCGCCGCACTGGATGAGAAGAGCAAAGGGAGCGAACGGGCGATTCGTGTGGAGGAATGGCCAGGAGGAGAGGGAATCATTCTCCGCCTTCAAAGCAATGTCCGAGAGGCTGTGCGTATTTTGATTGACCCGCAAACAGATGTAGATGCGGTGCAAAAAAGAAAACGGCAATCCCTGTGGACAGTGCTTGGCGGTTCTTTTGACAAAAATTCCATCGTTTTTCTCACCTCGATCCGATTTGGGCTGGTTCTTGCTGCAACTGCCCTCCTTGCCTATTCGTTCGAACTAAATCGGTCGTATTGGGTCACCTTGTCGTGTGCGGCCGTCATGTCGGGGGCGACCATTATCGCCACTTTTCATCGAGCGATTCAGCGTTCGATCGGAACCGTAGTCGGGATCATGGTAGCGACGATTATTTTGGCAGCGCACCCGCATGGCTTGTTTATCGCGGTGGTAATCATGTTCATGACGGCTCTGACGGAGCTGGCGATTGTACTCAATTACGGTTTGGCGGCCTTATTCATTACCCCAAACGCTCTGCTTCTCGCGGAAAGCACGGGCCAAAATCTCAGTCTGTCCTTTGTTGCATCGGCACGCATCATCGATGTTGTCATCGGCTGTGCCATTGGCTTGGTAGGGACATTGTTAATTGGAAGGCGCAAGGCATCGAGCATGCTCCCCCATCTCATCGCAAAGACGATCCGCAGCCAGCAGCAGTATTTGATGACGTTATTCTCTGAACACCGAGCCAATCTCGATCTCAAGCAATCGCTGGAACAAAGAAAAATGCAGACGAATCTGAGCAACTTACAAATCGTGTACACAACTGCCATTGGCGAGATCCCGAGCAATAAGAGACAGCTGGAGTACATGTGGCCTGTCATTTTTTCCATCGAGCAAGTGGGGTATTTGCTCGAGTCCTGTCTGAAATCGGCACGCTGCCCGATTTTGTCGGATGCGACGCTCTCACAGCTTTTGCTCGTATTTGAGACCATGGCCAAATCAGCTGAACAAAAAGCGCCGCTCGCAAAGAAGGAAATTCCGGCAATCATCGATTTTCCGCAATTGCAGAGGGAGCTCAGTGAATTGCAGGATGCATTGCAGGTGAGCACCAGGGTACAAGCGAGTGAAGCTCTTCGTTAGGCGAAGAGCTTTTTTGTGCGTTACGCCCATTTTTTCAACACGGGCAGATGACCCCCGAACTTAGCCTACCTCTTGGGCATAAAGTAGATGGAAATATGGTTGACAGGTAGGAAAAGGAAGGTATAATTCATGATAACAAAGTAATCCGATTAATTAAGTGTGAATTAAGAAGGAGTGAAAAACGTTACATGAGCAAGAAAGCCAACCCCATCCAAGCCTTTTGGAAACAATTCGGATTCATCGCATTAGCCGTTGCGATCGGGGGGTGCTCTTCGGCATCCAACACGACGCCCAGTGCGTCAGGCGAGAGCAAATCCACGCAAGCAGCTGTTGAATTGCTGAATGTTTCCTACGATCCTACCCGCGAGTTTTATCAGGATGTGAACAATGAATTTGCTGCCGAATGGAAGCAAAAGACCGGGCAGACCGTGACCATCAAGCAATCGCACGGCGGGTCAGGCAAACAATCGCGATCTGTGATTGACGGCTTGGAAGCGGATGTAGTGACACTGGCGTTGGCCTATGATATCGATGCGATGGCAGAACGGGGCTTGATCCCCGCTGATTGGCAAAAAAAACGGCCCGACAACAGCTCACCATACACTTCTACGATCGTCTTCCTGGTACGCAAGGGAAATCCCAAGCAGATCAAAGATTGGGATGATTTGATCAAGCCCGGCATTTCCGTCATCACACCCAATCCGAAAACATCAGGTGGCGCTAGATGGAACTATTTGGCTGCGTGGGGCTACGCATTGGAAAAGAACAACCATGATGAAGCAAAGGCGAAGGAATTCGTAACCAGTCTGTTTAAAAACGTTCCCGTGCTCGATTCGGGCGCACGCGGCTCTACGACGACGTTCGTTGAGCGGGGAATTGGAGATGTGCTCATCGCTTGGGAAAACGAAGCCTACCTCGCCGTCAACGAGCTTGGCAAAGACAAGTTTGAGATCGTGAATCCTTCGCTCAGCATCTTGGCAGAGCCACCCGTTACGATCGTGGACAAATATGCGGATAAGCACAAGACAAGAGAAGTCGCCGATGCCTATCTGCAGTTCTTGTACAGCCAAAAAGGGCAAGAGCTGGCGGCCAAACATTACTACCGTCCTCGAAACCAAGAGGTGCTCAAAGCCCATACCCCAGCTTTCCCGCAAATCAAGCTATACACCATTGATGAATGGTTCGGGGGATGGACGAAAGCCCAGAAAGACCATTTCTCCGACCAAGGCATCTTCGACCAAATCTATAAGCCATAACTTTACCCATCAGAGGAGTTATCTCCATGAGAAAAACATTGCGTAACAAAGGGTTCCTGCCCGGATTTGGCATGACCATGGGCTATACGATTATTTACCTGAGCCTGCTCGTGCTCATCCCGCTTTCCGTCCTTTTTTTGAAGGCGACGACGATGAGCTGGGAACAGTTTGTCGGGACGATCCTCGATGCCAGGGTGCTGGCATCGATCCGCGTGAGCATACTGTCTTCTTTTTTTGCTGCCTGCGTCAATGCAGTGTTTGGAGTGCTGGTAGCCTGGGTGCTTGCTCGTTATGAATTCTTCGGGAAGCGCATCATTGATGGAATCGTGGATTTGCCCTTCGCTTTGCCGACTGCAGTGGGAGGTATTGCCCTGACCTCGATCTATGCCGAAAACGGCTGGCTCGGGCAGTACTTGGCGGAGTGGGGCATCAAGGTCGCGTACACTCCGCTCGGCATCTGGGTCGCGCTGACGTTCATCGGGTTGCCGTTCGTCGTCCGTACCGTGCAGCCCGTCTTGCAGGACTGGGATCTGCAAATGGAGGAAGCGGCCGCCACGCTTGGCGCGACGAGGTGGAGCACCTTCATTCGTGTCATTCTGCCGCACTTGATGCCAGCGGTCGTCACGGGATTTGCATTGGCGTTTGCTCGTGCGCTGGGGGAATACGGTTCTGTCGTGTTTATCTCGGGGAATATGCCGCTGAAGACAGAGATTGTTCCGCTGCTGATCATGACCAAGCTGGAGCAATTCGATTATGCAGGCGCAACCGCGATCGCGACGGTCATGCTTGTGGCTTCCTTCGTGATGCTGCTCATCATCAATTACCTGCAATGGAGAATCAATAAATTTGATGCCGCACGATAGGAGGTGCCAAGCGTGAAGCATTTGACCGAGCCGCGCTACGTTCGCTGGCTGTTGATCAGCCTTGCCATGTTATTTCTTGCGCTGTTTCTGATCCTGCCCCTCATCGCTGTCTTCACGGAAGCGTTCAAGCAGGGAGCAGAAGTATTCGCTGCCGCGATCACAGAGCCTGAGACGTTGTCTGCTGTGAAGCTGACCTTGCTTGTGGCAGCCATCAGTGTGCCTCTGAACGTAACATTCGGCATTGCGGCAGCCTGGGCCATCGCGAAATTCTCCTTTCGGGGGAAAAATGTGCTGCTCACACTCATCGATCTTCCCTTTGCCGTATCGCCCGTCATTGCCGGACTGATCTTCGTCCTGCTGTTCGGGAGCCAGGGAGTGTTGGGGCCTTGGCTGGAGACAACGGACATCAAGATCATCTTTGCCGTCCCAGGCATTATCCTGGCGACGACCTTCGTCACTTTTCCTTTCGTTGCGCGTGAGCTGATTCCGATCATGGAAGCGCAAGGAAAAGACGAGGAAGAGGCGGCGGTATCCCTCGGTGCGAGCGGATGGAAGACGTTCTGGAGGGTGACCTTGCCCAATGTCAAATGGGGTCTGTTGTACGGGGTGATCCTGTGCAATGCAAGGGCCATGGGGGAATTTGGAGCCGTATCGGTCGTGTCCGGGCACATTCGGGGAATGACGAATACGCTGCCCTTGCACGTGGAAATCTTGTACAACGAATATCAGTTTGCTGCAGCCTTTGCCGTGGCCACACTCCTCGCTGTATTGGCGCTCGTGACGCTCATTCTCAAAAGCCTGGTGGAATGGAAGACACAGCGAGAGCACAGTGCGGAGGAAGAGCAACACCACTACGAGGGATCGGGAGAGAGAGCCGTATGAGCATAGAGGTCGTAAATATTACCAAATCCTATAAGAACTTTACGGCATTGAGTGACGTCAGCCTGCAAATACCCGAGGGTGAGTTGGTTGCATTGCTCGGCCCGTCCGGTTCTGGAAAAACAACCTTGCTGCGATTGATTGCAGGACTCGAGCAGCCGGAGCAGGGGAGCATTCTGTTCAATGGCGAAGACAATACAGACCGTGATGTGAGGGAGAGACGTGTAGGATTCGTCTTTCAGCATTACGCCCTGTTTCGACACATGAACATCTTTGACAATATCGCCTTTGGCCTCACCGTCCGCTCCCGCAAGACCCGACCGAGCAAGCAGGAAATCCACGAGCGGGTTCACTCTCTCCTGAAGCTGGTCCAGCTGGAAGGTCTCGCTCATCGTTACCCGTCCCAGCTGTCTGGAGGCCAGCGCCAACGTGTGGCTTTAGCCCGTGCGCTCGCGGTAGAGCCCAAATTTTTGCTGCTCGATGAACCGTTCGGGGCGCTCGATACGAAAGTCAGACAAGAGCTGAGGCGTTGGCTGCGTCACCTGCATGGCAAGCTGGGATTGACGATCCTGTTTGTCACGCACGACCAGGAGGAAGCGATGGAGCTGGCTGATCAGGTCGTGGTCATGAACGAAGGCAAGGTGGAGCAGGTCGGATCACCAGAAGAGATTTACAATCGCCCGGCGAACCCATTTGTCTACAGCTTTCTCGGGCGTGTCAATCTGTTTCACGGCCGGCTCCGTGACGGGAAGGTGCAGCTCGGAGAAACGGAATATGAGACGCAGTGGGGGCAAAAAACCGGGGAGTACCCGACAATCGGATACATGCGGCCGCATGATGTGGAAATCTCGCTCGTTCCTCATGTCGGTCAGTCCGTGAAGGCTCAGATCCGCCGGATTTCCCTGCTAGGTCCGATCGTGCGCTTGGATCTGAAACGGCTCGATACGGAGGAAATGTTCGAGGCCGAGCTGACGCGCCAGCGATTCTTGGAGCTGCAGCTGGAAGAGAACAAAGTCGTTTATGCTACCCTGCATAATGTCTCGTTTTACGTGGATTCCCAGCAAGCGATCGCGCCTTCACCGACACTCGTTCCGCTGCGAATCAGCATTTAGGGAATAGGTGAGGAACCGGACTGCCTGTGCGCAGGTCCGGTTCTTCTTGTGTCACGTCCGATTTTACTCGCCGCGCTGCTTGGAGCGAGTCTGCTCTTTGCCTACCGTCGTGGAAGATCGAGTCTGGGAAGGATTTTCCTTGTTGCCCATTTCATTTTTGACCCCGTTTTTCTTGGACATTCTCCCTACCTCCTACTGACTTTATGGAATGGAAACACGGTGCTAGTTTTCCCTGTTTTCCTTTCTTCTATTGATAAAAGCGGCTTTGTTTTTTGCATTATCAGGCCAACTCTGATAAGATAAGTGTTTGAACGATTCAAAAAAGGCAGGTATTGCGACGATGATAAGCACTCAGAACGTGACGCTGCGCTACGGCAAACGCGCACTGTTTGAAGATGTATCCATTAAGTTTACCCCTGGTAACTGTTACGGCCTCATCGGCGCGAACGGTGCCGGGAAGTCCACGTTTGTGAAAATTCTCTCCGGAGAGATCGAACCGACGAGCGGGCACGTGTCAGTGACACCCGGCGAGCGGATCGCCGTACTGAAGCAAAACCACTTTGAGTTTGACGATTTCGAAGTCTTGAAGACTGTTATCATGGGTCACAAGCGACTGTATGAAATCATGGAAGAGAAAACGGCTCTCTACATGAAGGAAGACTTCTCGGAAGCCGATGGAAACCGCGCGTCCCAGCTAGAAGGGGAGTTCGAGGAACTGAACGGCTGGATGGCGGAAGCGGATGCAGCGAGCTTGTTGATCGGTCTGGGCATCGGCACCGATCTGCATGACAAGCTGATGAAGGACTTGTCCGGTACGGAAAAAGTGCGAGTCCTGTTGGCGCAAGCTCTGTTTGGCAATCCGCATGTCCTTCTGCTCGATGAGCCTACCAACCACTTGGACATCGAATCCATTCGCTGGCTGGAAAACTTCCTGGCTGATTATGAGAACACCGTTATTGTGGTATCCCATGACCGTCACTTCCTGAACAAAGTGTGCACGCACATCGCGGACATTGACTTTGGCAAGATTCAAATGTATGTGGGTAACTACGACTTCTGGTACGAGTCCAGCCAATTGGCACTGAAGATGGTTCGTGACCAGAATAAGAAAAAAGAAGAAAAAATGAAGGAACTGCAGGAGTTTATCGCGCGGTTCTCCGCGAATGCATCCAAATCCAAGCAGGCTACCTCCCGTAAAAAGCTGCTGGAGAAAATTACCCTGGAGGATATCCGTCCATCCAGCCGCAAATATCCGTTCATCAACTTCAAGCCAGAGCGTGAAGCGGGTAAAAACCTCCTGCAAGTTGAAGGCTTGAGCAAAACGGTGGAAGGCGAAAAGTTGTTCGACAAGCTTCACCTGGCGATCAACAAAGGGGATAAAGTTGCGTTTGTCGGACCAAACGAGCTGGCGAAGACGACTTTCTTCCAAATCCTGATGGGTGAAGTGCAGCCGGACAACGGTACCTTCGAGTGGGGCGTCACGACCTCTCAGGCGTACTTCCCGAAAGACAACGCCGAGTACTTCTCCTCGGATCTCAATCTGGTCGATTGGCTCCGTCAATATTCCAAAGAGCAGGATGAGACATTCATTCGCGGATTCCTCGGACGCATGCTGTTCTCCGGTGATGAAGCATTGAAAAAAGCGAACGTATTGTCCGGGGGCGAAAAAGTTCGCTGCATGCTGTCCAAGATGATGCTGGCAAGCGCCAACGTGCTGATCATGGACGAACCGACGAACCACTTGGACCTCGAATCCATCACCGCATTGAACAACGGACTGATCGATTTCGACGGCACGCTGCTGTTCGTTTCTCATGACCATCAATTCGTTCAAACGATCGCAAACCGCATCATTGAATTCACGCCAAAAGGCATCATCGACAAAATGATGACGTATGATGAATACCTGGAAAGCGATGAAATCAATCGTCTGCGCGAAGAACACTACGCGTAAGCTGCGTGCAGCAAGATAAAAAAAACTCCGTCAAGCTTGGGACTGACCCCCGTCCGTAGGACAGGGATCAAAACACCTTAGCCATTTAAGCAGCCAGTTGCCGAAATTGAATCGGTGACTGGTTGTTTAGTTTCGTTTGAATGCGAATTGAGTTATAGTAATGAATGTAGTTTTGGACAATCTGTACAACGATGGCCGTCGTCGTACAGATAAAATTATCGAGATAGAACGTTTCAGACTTTAGTGTGGAATGAAACGACTCGATGGGGCATTATCAGCGGGCGTACCCTTACGGGACATGCTCATGGTAATGCCTTTTCCCTTTACTGCTGCTTGATACGCCTGAGACGTATACACGCTGCCCTGATCGCTATGAAGCATCATTCCAGGTTGGTCTGGCAGTTGATATAGCGTATCGAGGACTAACGATGTGTCTTGCTTGTCAGAAATACTGTATGCCACAATCTCACCGTTGTACAAGTCCATGATGCTCGATAAATATAAAAGTTTACTTCCGTAAGGTAAATAAGTAATGTCGGTCACTAATTTCTGCATTGGGGCACTTGCTTGAAATTGTCTCAGCAGGAGATGATCTGCTACATAAGAAGGTTGACCTGTTGTCTTGCGCTTCTTCACCTTCACTCGGCATTGTAGTTGTTCACGCTGCATGATACGTTGTACTCGTTTATGATTAATAGACATCTCAGCTCGCATCAGAGCTGTAATCTTTCTATACCCATAACGGAACTTATGTTGAATACATAATTGCCGAATCTTTCCCACAACGAGATCCTCGTTTCTTTTCCCGTATGCAGCTTTCCAACGGTAGTAGGTAGAACGAGGGATACCAAGCCACGCGCAAGCTTGGCTCACACTTACTTGCCCACGAATGGACTCCATCCAAGGAACGATTACTTCTGGTGACACCTCCTTTCCCACTCCTCTAACTTTTTTAGAACGTCCAGTTGTTGTTTTAGAAAACGATTCTCTGCTTTGACCTGTTCCAGTTCAGAATCGTACATCGGCCCTCTTCCAAAACTGTATTGCTTTCCTACAGGTTGCTGAAGACGATGAACGTCTCCACTACGATACCAGCGCATCCACTGTTGAATTTGGGTCTTATTTTTTATATTTAGTTCTTGCATGATCTGCTTTTTGGTGACGCCTGCAAGACGCATTTCAATTGCTTTCATTTTAATTTCTACGGGATAACTAACTCTTGTTGCCAACGCAAAAACACCTCCAAGGTTGTCCCCATATCTTACGACATGGTTGTTTTCTCTTGAAGGTGTTTTGATTTGTCTCACATTACGGGGTCAGTCCCCTTTTGGCGGAGTCTTTTTTTGCGCTTCTATCAAAAGCCCTCGGCCAAATCGGACGAAGGGCTTCTCATTTATGTACGAACATTACGTTGGAGTTTCCTCTATGAACTCCAGTTTGTGCAAAAAGGCTTCTTTGCTCGTAAAAATGAGTCGTTCTTTTCTCGGAGCCGTAAAGTACACCACGATGTACTCAGCATCCACATATTCAACAATGCCTCGTTTTTTCGGCCGTTCTCTAGTCTTTACGGGTTTGTTCAGCCAATCGTCCATCCATCTTTCCTCCTGCTCATTGCGTTCTCCCATTATATCAGACTCGGGCATGGCGCCCAATGGCATGGACCGTCAAGGCGATCCGAAACAGCAGTTGATCCTGCCCATTTTCGGGTTGGAGCCCCGTCAGTTCGCGGATGAGCTGCAGCCGATATTTGATCGTGTTTTTGTGCACATAGAGCCGATTGGCTGCATCGGCATGATTCCCGTCCATCTGAATAAAGACTTGCAAGGTTTGCAGCAATTGTCCGTTTTTCTCGGCATCGTATTGAACGATTTTACTGAGGCACTCCTCTGCGAGTAGCTGGGCCTCTATGTTCGGCTGCTCGGCAAACAGGATGCGTTCCAGAGCGAGTTCCCGGTAGGATTGGATACGGAGTGGGGGCCTGTCATCCGCAGCGAGTGAGGAGTCGATTGTGTGAAATGCGGTGCGCAGGCTGATCTGAGCTTCCCGATAGCTTTGTGAGATGCCCTCCCATCCCAGGTGGCATCGACCGACGCCGATCGATACGGGAAAATCCCGGTTCGGTGAGAGTGCCTGCTTCAACAGAGGGAGAATGCCGCTTTCCGGTCGGGTAGCGAGTTGATCATCAAAAGGGACGAGCAGCAGGACGTGGTTGTCCCGATCGAGCCCTGTGAGGATGTGATCGGATGTTCTGGAAAAGTGCCTGTTGATCATCTCGAGGAGAGCGTGATTTTCCTGCCAACAGGTAAGGGTCTTCTGATTGATCACTTCAGCAGTGAGTACCACTGAGATATAGTGATCATGGAGCTCCCAGCCCACTTCCTGAGCCCTGCGAGTCAGCACGTCACGGGGACCGGCATGCCCGCTGACCAGCCATTGCAAAAAATCATTGCGAAAGCGCTGATAGGTCTCATTCACCGTACGCTGGCGTTCCATTTCGAGTGACAGGAGTGCTGCGCTTTGTTCGATGGCGACTTTTTCCCAGCTATGCAGATCGCGATGCAGATCACCCAGCAGGATGCCCCCTTGTATTTGCTGTCCGCACAGCAGCCAGCGAATGTAGGAGCCATTTTCGAGCGGCACAAGCGGTTGGCTCATCAAGGAAAGGGGAGCAGGCTGTCCGCACTGTCTCTCGATCCAGGCGATTCTGTGGGAAGGGTCTGCAGAAGGCGATTTCCAGTTCCATCGATGATATGGTGCGTAGATGGTGACGGGCATGTGCAAGGTTTCATGCAGCAGCTGGGCGAGCTGACATACAGGGGCGCCTGCCATCAGATGCTGATGAAACCGTTCGTAGATGGCGTGGGTATGCTCGAGCTCGGATCGCTGCTTGTCATTGATATAGCGAACGACGGGGACGATCACATCCGACCAGGCTTTTTCCATGGGAAAAGAGAGAATGGGCATTTGCTTCCGGGAGGCATGCTCTATGACGGCGGAGGGGAGCGATTCGATATAGCGCCCCAGCTTGATCGCGAGACCTGGGGTTCCTGCATCGGCCAAGGAATCGATGAGCCGAATCAGTCCTGCTTCGATCGGTTCCGTCTGCGAGATAAAAGGAAATCCGGTCGTCAGGACAAATTCCCCTTGGCGCAGCCAGCGGTGACCGTCCGGCGAGTCGAAGGAAGTGACGCCTAAGAGCTCCTTTTCCAAAAAGGCATCGCCTGCGAGGATAGCTTGTTCGTCAAAGCCACCGACCGCAATGAGTTCGCGCACAGTGATCATTCAAATCCTCCTCTCGTTTCGTTCATTTATCGGAAATGGACAAAGGGGAGACCGTTTTTCTGGAAAATCGAACAAAGGAAAAGAGCGAATCTTTCGATAATCTTAGATTACATGTCCCTGGCATCTGACTCAATGGGACAAATTGAACAAAACAGGGGGATTTGCATGAAAGCTAGAGACTGGCTGGGCGTACTTCCGTTCGTAGGGATGCTGGGAGGCGTACCGTTCGTGAATCGAGTCGAACCGTACGTGCTCGGGATGCCGTTTGTCCTGTTTTGGATCGTGCTTTGGGTCGTACTGACGTCTGTCATCATGGCAGTCGTGAATCGTCTCGACCCTGCTGCGAGAGAGGAGGAGCATAACGGATGAACAGTGCGCTGATCATCATTTTTGCCGTCCTTCTCCTGGCGATATATTCAGGCATCCGCGCCCAAAAAGGAAAAGACATGAATATGGAGCAGTGGACCGTAGGCGGCAGAGGTTTTGGCTCCATCTTCATTTTCCTGCTTGTGGCCGGAGAGATCTACACCACGTTTACGTTCCTCGGGGGCAGTGGCTGGGCCTACTCCAAAGGGGCGCCATCCTATTACGTCCTATCTTATATCGCTCTCGCTTACGTCATTTCCTATTGGCTCTTGCCGCCGATCTGGCGGTATGCCAAACAGCACAGGCTTGTCTCCCAATCCGATTTTTTTGTCAGCAAATACAATAGCCCCATTCTCGGCATTTTGGTTGCGGCAGTAGGTGTTATCGCAATCATCCCCTACTTGATTCTGCAGTTTAAGGGACTCGGCATCATCGTATCCGAAGCCTCCTACGGATCCATTTCACCCGCAGTAGCGGTTTGGATCGGTGTGATCGGCGTCACGATCTACGTCATGATTTCCGGTATCCATGGATCGGCCTGGACCGCTGCCATCAAAGACATCCTGATCTTTTTCGTCGTGGTCTTCATGGGACTGTATTTGCCATTTCACTATTACGGTGGGATTCAACCGATGTTTGAAGCGGTAGACGCGGCGAATCCCGGGTTCTTGACGTTTCCTGATGAAGGGCTGAGCGTTTCCTGGTACATCTCCACCGTGCTTGTCACCGTGTTTGGTTTTTACATGTGGCCACATACCTTTGGCTCCGTCTATTCCGCGAAGAACGAAAATGTGTTTCGCAAAAATACGGTGATGCTGCCGCTGTATACGATCATGCTCCTGTTCGTATTTTTCGTAGGCTTTACAGCGATTTTGCAAGTTCCGGGGCTGAAAGGCGCTGATGGCGACCTGTCCTTGCTCCGGCTTTCCTTGAAAACCTTTGACCCATGGATCGTCGGGATCATTGGCGCAGCAGGGCTCTTGACTGCGCTCGTGCCGGGATCGATGCTGCTCATGACCGCGGCCACGCTGCTTGCGAAGAACGTCTACAAAGTCATGGCCCCCGATGCTTCCGAGGTACGGATCGCCAAGATAGCCAAACTGTTGGTGCCGGTCCTGTCTTTGATTTCGCTTTATTTTACGCTGAGCGGTGGGGATACCCTCGTGACGCTGCTGCTGATGGGGTACAGCCTGGTCACGCAGTTATTTCCCGCCTTGCTGTTCAGCCTGCGCAGGCAGCCATGGATCAATAAATACGGTGCTTTTGCCGGTATTACAGCAGGCGTGCTGACGGTGGCTTACGTGACCATTTCCAAAGTGACGATCGCCACCATGTTTCCGAGCTGGCCGGCTGTCATCAAGGATCTAAACATCGGAGTCGTTGCCTTGTTGATCAATATCATCGTCATGTTTGGAGTGACGCTCGTGACGCGCGCAATGCTCACCACCAGCCGTCAGCCGGCGAATACGGAGGGAACTCCGACCATTTGATCAAGCGATACGGAAAATAACGTTTGTAACCGAAAAGGAGAGGAAAATGGATGGCAGATACCGTGTTTATCAATGGGCAAGTGATTACCGTGACGCAAGATCATTCTATCGCAGAGGCGGTCGCGGTGAAGGGCAACCGGATTGTAGCCGTAGGGACCAACGCAGATGTGGAGCCTTACATGACTCCCGAAACGAAAGTCATTGACCTGCAAGGGAAGAGTCTTTTGCCCGGCTTTATCGACGCTCACCTGCACATCACGATTTATGGAACGAACAAGCTCGGAGTGGACTGCAAGGCTCGTTCCATTACTTCTATCAGCGACCTGCTCGAGGCGCTCAAGGAACAAGCGCAAAAGACTCCGAAAGGACAGTGGGTCAGAGCGTGCGGTTTCGATGAGAGTCTCATGATCGAGAAACGTTATCCGACTCTTGCAGAGCTGGATGAGGTATCCACGGAGCATCCGATATTCGTCATGCGTACATGTGCGCATCATTCGATCGCGAATACCATGGCGATGGGGATCGCGGGGTATGACCGGGATACTCCCGACCCGCAGGGAGGAAGGATCGATCGGGATGCAGCCGGAGCATTGACGGGTTTTTTGGTGGAGACCGCGCATATGAAAATGTTTGAGCTCGCGGCATTTACAGAAGAGGAGTACAAGCAGGGTCTTCGCCTGGCATCCGAAGATTTTGTCGCTCACGGAATTACGAGTGTGCATGACGCAGGAGGGTATGGGCCGGAAAACTATCGCGCGATGCAAAAGGCTGTCCAAGCAGGGGATGTGAAGGTCAGGATTTACGCCATGATTTGCGCGTTGAATCAGTCGGAAGATTTCGTTCGCAAAATGATCGATGCGGGAATGGTGACCGGGACGGGAGATGAACGCTTTCGTATCGGGCCGGCAAAGGTTTTCACAGATGGCGCGAGCATCGCCCCCACGATGGCGATGAGAGAACCTTTCGACAGCAGACCGGATGATTGCGGAATTCTCTACTATGAACAGGACGAGTTGAATACGATTTTGGGAGAGGCACATGCAAAGGGCTTCCAGATTACCGCGCATGCGCAAGGCGACAGAGCGATAGAAATGCTGCTGAACTGCTATGAGGCCGCATTGGCCGCCCATCCGCGGGAAAATCACCGGCACCGCATTGAACATGCAGGTGTGTCTGCCCCTGACCTGATCGAGAGGATGGCCCGCTTGCAAGTCGTACCGATTCCCAATCCCGCCTTTATTTACGACTACGGCGACACCTATGTAAAGAACATCGGGAAGAGAGCAGGGCATATGTTCCCGGCACGTGATCAGATCGACCACGGCATCATTGCGGCTGGAGCCTCCGACAGCCCTGTTACGAATTTCTCCCCCATCGTTGGGATCCATGCGGCTGTCAACCGTCTGAGCAAGACGGGAAAAGAGGTCGGGGTAAAGCAGAGGGTCAGCGTGATGGAAGCCATCCGTATGTTTACCTGGAACGGGGCGTACGCCAGCTTTGAAGAGGGGGTGAAGGGGAGCATCGAGGCGGGCAAGCTGGCGGATCTGATTGTGCTGGATGGAAGCATTCTCGATACGCCGAATGAGAAGATCAAGGATTTGCGGGTGGAATTGACCATGATTGACGGAGAGCTTGTCTATCAAAAGCAAGACGAGGAGGTCATGCAGTCTTGAACGTAAAAGCGGGGACCCTCACTATCCATTCGGATCGTCTGCAAAAACGGATTCAGGAATTGGCACAGATCGGGAAATTAGGGGAAACCGGCGTATGCCGACTGGCTTTGTCATCGGAGGATCGGGCGGGTGTGGATCTGGTGCGGAGCTGGATGGAGGAAGCGGGACTTCAGACACGGATCGATGACTTTGGCAATCTGATCGGCCGGGTGAATGGACGCAACCCGGATGCTCCCATCTTGATGGTCGGCTCGCATATCGATTCCCAGCCGTACGGGGGGCAATACGATGGTGCCATCGGTGTGCTCGGAGCACTGGAGGCGGTGCAGACCATGCTGGAGCAGTCCCTCGTGCCGGAGCAGAGCATCGAGGTCATCGCATTTTGCGATGAGGAAGGCTGCCGCTTTCAAAAAGGCCTGTTTGGCTCTCGCGGCATTTTGAATCGGCTCGAACCTGGAGAGCTTGATAGGGCCGACAAGAACGGAGTGACCCGCAGGCAAGCCCTGATTGATTTTGGCTGTGATCCGGACGCGTTGGAAGGGTCCGTCTATCCGGAAGGCAGCATTGGTGCTTTCCTGGAGCTGCACATTGAGCAAGGCCCCATTCTCGATCGTGCCGGCGAAGCCGTGGGAATCGTCTCTGCCATTTCCGGCCCGCTGTGGTGGACGGTAGAAATGACAGGCTTTGCTGGCCACGCGGGCTCCGTTCCCATGAGTATGCGCCAGGATGCACTGCTGGGCGCCGCCAAGGTCATTATCGCTGTCAACGAGCTGGCAAAGCTGGACCCTTCCGCCCCCACAGTCGGTACTGTCGGTCACCTGGAGGTGTTCCCTGACTCGCGAAATATCATACCGGAACGTGTGCGTTTCACGGTCGATCTGCGGGACATCGATTTGGAGCGCCGGAATGAGCGGGAGCAGGCATTGCGCGAGGTCATCGAACTGGCAGCGATGGAGGGCGGCCTGAAGTACACGATAACGGAAGATACAAACAGCGATCCGCGTTATTGTGCAGCCTGGATCAAAGACATCATTCGCGAGGAGGGCAAAGCCATGGGAATCGACCCGCGCGAGCTGATGAGCGGGCCTTTCCACGATGCGCTCGCACTCTCCTACGTGTGTGATTACGGCATGATTTTTGTGCGCTGCAAAGACGGCATCAGCCATAACCCGCAGGAGTATGCCTCCCACGATGATGTCGCGCTCGGCACCGAGTTGTTGTACAAAACGGTCCTGCGGATGACGAATCCAGCGAAATAGTCCCAAAGCCTGACGCCCATCTTATCCGAAGGTGGGCATTTTTGTGCACGGATAAGCGAGACATTATGGATGCTTTTTGCTATATTTTAGTCATGTGAAAAAAGAAGGAGTGTAGCGGCATGAAAATGCGTGTTTCCGCTGTGCAGTATCATTTGCATACCATACATAGCTTCGATGAATTTGCCCATCAGGTAGAGCACTACGTGAGAAACGCACAGGAGTACGATACCGAATTCCTGCTGTTCCCTGAACTCTTCACGACCCAACTGATGTCCATTGGTGACGAACAAGGGAACGCCCTGCCGATCACAGCCCTGCCTTCCTTCACCGAGCGATATGTGGAGCTGTTTCGCTCATTGGCAGCGAAATACGACATGTACCTCATTGGCGGGACCCATATTATCGAAGAAAACGGCAAGCTGTACAATACGGCTTTCCTCTTTTATCCCGATGGCCGTGTAGGCCAGCAAAAGAAGATCCATATCACGCCTTGGGAAGTCAAAGGGTGGAACATGGGAGCAGGCGATTCCCTGCAAATTTTTGAGACCGATAAAGGGAAAGTAGCCATGATCATTTGCTATGATATTGAATTCCCTGAGTGGGTGCGAATTGCGAAAGCACGTGGAGCGGACGTTATTTTCTGCCCATCTTGCACAGATGACCGCCATGCTTTCCACCGCGTCCGTTATACCAGCCATGCGCGCACCATCGAAAATCAGGTGTACGTCGTACTGACAGGCACCGTGGGTTCCCTGCCTACCGTTGATTTCATGCGCGCCAATTTCGGACAAGCTGCGATCCTGACGCCAAACGATGTGCCGTTCCCTCCGCGAGGCATTCTGGCTGAAGGGGAAATCAACAACGACATGCTGGTCACGGCAGATCTGGATCTCCAACTGCTGTATGATGTGCGGGAAAAAGGGTCGGTCACCACGTGGCGCGATCGCCGCGTCGATCTCTACACCGATTGGAAATAAAGTCATTCGGCAGGAGGCAGAGCATGTACCGGAAAGAACTGTTCGTGTTTGAAAAGGACAAGCCGCATGCAGCCGTCGTACGGAACTACACGCAGGATGACTTCGACGAGCTCATCCGGATCCAGGCAGAGAGCTTTCCGCCGCCCTTTCCCTCAGAGCTATGGTGGAATCGGGAGCAATTGACCAATCATGTCACGTTGTTTCCGGAAGGGGCCATTTGCGTGGAGGTGGAGGGCGTGCTGGCAGGCTCCATGACCGGGCTGCTCGTCGCGTTTGATCCTGCTCATCCCGAGCACAAGTGGGAAGAGATTACGGACAATGGGTATATACGCAACCACGATCCGAACGGAAATACCCTGTACGTCGTAGACATCTGCATACGTCCCAGCCATCGCAAGCTCGGCCTCGGCCAGCAGATGATGCAGGCGATGTACGAATTGGTCGTGCAGCGGGGACTGGACCGATTGCTTGGCGGAGGAAGGATGCCAGGGTACGGCCGCTATGCTGATCAGTGGTCACCGGAGGAATATGTGGAGCGTGTGGTCGCTGGTGAGATCAGAGATCCGGTCATCACTTTTCTCATGCGCTGTGGCCGTACCCCGGTCCGTGTCGTTGCGGACTATCTCGAAGATGAAGAATCACGAAATTACGCGACGCTGATGGAATGGAAAAACCCGTTTCGACGCAGCTGAACCCAGAGTGGCGGACGTGCGCAAGAAATCATTGCTGGCTGTATTTGAAGGAGGAAGAGTCATTCATGGAATTTGTACGCATTCAACATATCGATGACCCGCTGTTTGCAAAAATGCACCGTTTGATGCAGGAAGTGTTTCCACCTGAGGAAGTACTGGATTACGAATTGTGGAGAGAGCCTCTGGAAGATCCGGGTATCCGCGTATTTGTGGCTGTGCATGAAGGAGAAGTGGTAGGGACTACCGAATATCGTTACTATCCGGACATGAACGTGGCGATGACGGACTTTACCATCGTGGGACGTGAGGGACTTGGCGTAGGACGTTTTCTGGCCAGAGAGCGCCAAAAGGATTTGAATGCGCTGGCAAAGGATAACGGAAAAGAACTGTACGGCATGTTTGCTGAAATCTACGATCCGTATCGAGTAGAAGAGCATGAGTTTGGCGGAATCAAGCCCATGGATCCGTTCGTTCGCCGCGAGGTATTGTCCCATTTGGGCTATAAGCGCACCAACATCGAGTACGTCCATCCATCCTGGCAAAATGACGGAGAAGCGGTAACCGGCTTGGACCTTGGGTTCATGCCGACCAACGAAGACCAAACGACTCTGGAAGCTGACCTGATCGTGACCTTCCTTAAGCGCTATTACGCAGTGCTGCCGCAAAAGCCACAGGCTTGGTTGGACATGGTAGAGAAATTGAGCGGCAAGGAAACGGTTGAGCTTTTGCCGATCTAAACAAATCCACCCAAGAAATCGACTCCTGTGGAGCTGCCGGTTGGCTCCACAGGAGTTTTTTATGACAGCAAGACGAGAGGGGAGCTGAAACCATCGTGAATGCGCAAAATGTTGCGACGATCCTTTTATATATGGCAGTTCTATTTCATCTGCTCGGGATGAGCGGCTGGGTCGTTCCTTCCATGACTCAACCGATTCAACTCGCCACGCTAGGTCTGCTGTTGACAGCGATTTTCGTCCTGAGAAAAAAGAAGCGCAAGACCAAGCGGCGTCCACGCAAACCGCCAGCAGAGGTGACCGCGATGCTGGATCGTGCGGAGGGGGGAGAATCCGGACATTGATCCATGGCGTGCGGGAGGACTGGAGTGAGGTTTCCTTGCCAGTCACTCCCGGTTTTGTTGCATGCAATGACAAAGGAAAAATGGAAGGGCACGGCGAAAACAGTGAATGAGGAACGGAAAATGCTGGGGGGGTCAAAAATTCAAACACACTGTTGCGTTTGCAACAAATAGTGTTGTTGCGCATGCAACACTTCTGGAACACTCTGAAACAAGCGAATTCAGATATATGCCTATAATTAACTGAAAATTTAAAACATACTGATTTGGCATAGGAGTTGCTTGTTAGTTCTATCGCTACGGAAAATCACGCAAAGTGAGGGGAGCGCATGTCGAACCAACCTATAATTCGCGTCGAGGACGTCTCGTTTGCCTACCAGGTAAACCAGGATCAGCAAATACCCGTGCTCCAGAACGTCTCCCTCGAAGTCTTTCCCGGAGAGTATCTGGCGATCATCGGTCACAACGGTTCCGGCAAATCGACACTTTCCAAACACCTCAATGGGATTCTCACGCCGCGCGATGGAAATGTCGTGGTTAACGGCATTAACACCCGAGATAAAACGCGTATCCATGAAGTGAGAAGCCGTGTGGGCATGGTCTTCCAGCACCCGGACAACCAGATTGTGGCGACCATTGTGGAGGATGACGTGGCATTCGGCTTGGAAAATATCGGGGTTTCAGCAGAAGAGATGAAGGAGCGGATTGACTTTGCCTTGGACGCAGTCGGGATGAGTGCTTTTCGTCATCGCCCGCCACATCATCTATCCGGGGGGCAAAAGCAGCGCATCGCGATCGCGGGCATCCTGGCCATGAAGCCGCAGTGCCTCGTTCTGGATGAAGCGACGAGTATGCTGGACAGTTATGGAAGACAGGATATTTTGGCTGTGGTTCGAAGGCTGCACCGGGAAGGTATGACGATTGTGACCGTTACCCATCACATGTCAGAAGTAGCGGAAGCAGATCGGGTGGTTGTGATGGAAGGGGGCAAAGTAGTGCTGCAAGGTACCCCGCGGGAGGTATTCTCCTATCAGGAAAAGCTGCGCGAGCTTCACCTCGACGTACCAGATGCCAGCCGTATCGCACAGCTGGTCCACTCTGAATTTCCGACCTTCACCCGAGACTTGATTCATAACGAAGAAGTAGTCGCTGAGGTCAATCGTTTGCATGTCAGGACGATGGAGGCGAGTGGTTCATGACACAGCTGATGGTAGATATCCAGAATTTGTCCCATATTTACATGCAAGGCACGCCACTCGAGCACCGCGCTCTGGACAGCGTTACCCTGCAGGTAGCGCAAGGTGAGTGCATGGCCATCATCGGGCATACAGGCTCGGGAAAATCCACGCTGATCCAGCATCTCAATGGATTGATCCGCCCTCAGTCCGGTCGTGTGGTCATCAATGGGATCGACGTTTCCGAGCCCAAAGTCGATATCAAAAGCTTGCGCAGGCAGGTGGGACTCGTCTTTCAAAATCCTGAAGATCAGCTGTTTGAGAAGCTGGTAGGGGATGATGTCGCGTACGGACCGTTTAAAATGGGGCTGCCGCTGGAAGAAGTGAGAAATCGCGTGCATTGGGCGATGGAGCTGGTGGGACTGTCTTTTCAGGAGATGCGGGATCGTCCCACGTTTGCCCTGAGCGGCGGGCAAAAACGCAAGGTCGCTTTGGCAGGCGTTCTCGCCCTGCAGCCAAAAGTACTGGTGCTGGACGAACCGACGGCTGGCCTCGATCCCGTTTCGCGCAGGGAACTGCTCGAACGGATTCGCCATCTCAATCGCGAAGAGAATTTGACAGTGATTTTCGTCTCTCACAACATGGAGGAGGTCGCACAACTCGCGGACCGGGTCTATGTCATGGCAAACGGGAAGGCCGTGTGCGACGGTACGCCGCGGCAAATATTTGGAAACGAAGAACTGCTGCGCCAGCATCATATCGGAACGCCTGAATCCGTAGACATCCTGTACAGGCTGCGAGAAGCAGGCCATGGAATCAATCCGGAAGCATTTTTACCGGAAGAGGCGGCGAACGAAATCTTGAAACTGCTCAAGCGCTAAGGAGGGGAGCAAGATGTCAGCGGAATTCGAATTGACCCGCAATATAACCATTGGCCAGTATTTACCGACAGGCTCCATCGTACACCGCCTGGACCCGCGATTTAAGCTGGCTGCTTTTGTCGTCCTCATTCTGGCGATCGCCATCTGCAACACCTATGTAGGGAATGTGTTTGCCATCGTGATGTGCGTCTGGCTGTTCCAAGTATCGAAAATCCCGATCCACTACGGTATCTCCGGAATCAAGCCAGCCATTCCGTTTATCATCGTTCTCGCGATTCTACAGCTCCTCTTTTACGGTGGGATCGCAAACGGCGGGGCTGTTTACTTCGAATATGGCTTTGTCAAAATCACGAGTGAAAGCATTCGGCTCGTACTGGTATCGGCAATGCGCTTCGTAGAAGTCATCTTTCTGTCCAGTGTCCTGACGCTCAGTACCTCTACCACTGAGCTGACACACGGCATGGAACGACTGCTCGGCCCGCTCCAAAAAGTGAAGTTTCCCGTCCATGCTTTTGCGCTGATCATTACCATCGCCATTCGCTTCGTACCGACGTTCGCGATGGAGATGGAGAAAATGATGAAAGCGCAGGCTTCCCGAGGAGCGGATTTTGGCACGGGCGAATGGTGGAGAATCGTTCAGCGCACGAAAGACATGTTTCCGATTATCATCCCCCTCTTCAACGTCGCATTGGCCCGTGCGGAAGACTTGATCTTGGCGATGGAAGCCCGGTGCTACATTCCAGGAGCGGCTCGCACGAGATTTGCGCATTACACGGCGACCGGCAAAGATTACGTGGCAGTGGGGCTGAGTGTAGTCATTTCCGTCATCATGCTCGCCATACCTTGGTAGTAAGCACGGGAAGTCTCCCGATGAGGGATTTCCATAGAGAAGCAGAAATAAAGGAGGAATATGCATGGAGAAAGGCTTGACAGTGCGCAGGATCGTCATTGCAGGTGTGTTGGGAGCGATCGCTATCTTGCTCGGCGTCACGCGCCTGGGCTACATCCCGGTTCCGACGGCAGCGGGGAATGCAACGATCTTGCACATCCCGGCAGTCATTGGCGGAATCATGGAGGGCTGGGGCGTTGGCATGATCATCGGTCTCATTTTTGGAGTCTCTTCTTTCTTAAACGCCACCGTTCCCTTGTTTAAAGATCCGCTCGTAGCGATCCTGCCTCGCCTTTTCATCGGGGTGACCGCGTATTTTACCTACGTAGGGCTGAAAAATGTCAACCAGTACGTCGCGATTGGGGTTGCAGGATTTGTCGGTTCCATGACCAACACGTTGCTCGTCCTCGGGATGGCCGTCATTCGCGGTTATATGGCGGCTGGAGTAGCGGCGACAGTAGCGATCACCAGCGGTTTGCCGGAAGCGATCGTGTCCGTCATCGTGACGTTGGCAGTCGTGGCGGCGTGGAAAAAGCTGGGCTCTTCCGGGAAGCAAAAATCTAAAATTTCTGGAGATTTTTAAGCGATGACAGGAACAATCACGGACGTGCCCGGCGTAAAAGTCGGGCATGCGCAAAATACCGAGGCGTTGACTGGATGCAGTGTCATCCTGCTGGAGCGGCCGTCCGTGTGCGGCGTGGATGTCCGGGGTTCTGCCCCGGGCACCCGCGAGACGGACCTTTTGGATCCGATGAACATGGTGAGCGTGGTGCATTCCATCTGCTTGTCCGGAGGGAGCGCCTACGGGTTGGACGCAGCGACAGGAGTCATGCAGTACTTGGAGGATCAAGGAGTCGGTCTCGACGTCATGTTTGGCGTCGTGCCCATCGTCCCGGGGGCCGTCCTGTTCGATTTGGCTATCGGTGACCACAAGATTCGTCCCGATCGGCAAATGGGATATGAGGCAGCCGCAAAGGCGAGCAAAGACGCGGTCGCACAAGGGAACGTTGGGGCGGGGACGGGAGCGTCTGTCGGAAAGCTGAACGGCTTTGCAAACGCGATGAAGAGCGGCTTGGGCTGTGCATCCGTCAAACTGGATAATGGACTGGTAGTCGGTGCGATCGTGGCTGTCAACGCGGTTGGACATGTATTCGATCCGCAGTCGGGCAAAATCTTGGCCGGCCCCCGTGATGGGGAGGGTGCACTAATCGACAGTGTTGAAGTCATGAAGATATCTGCATTTTCTCCGATCCCGCCAGGCACGAATACGACCATCGCTGTCGTGGCGAGCAATGCGATCCTGACCAAGTCCGAAGCCAAGAAAGCAGCCCAAATGGCACATGACGGACTCGCAAGAACAATTCGTCCCATCCACACGATGAACGACGGAGATACCATTTTTTCCGTAGCTACGGGTGAAGTAGAAGCAACGGTTGACCTGATTGGCACGCTCTCGGCAGACGTATTGGCTGCAGCAGTCATTTCGGCCATCGTGCATGCCGAACCAGCCGGGGGACTTCCTTCCTACACCAGTCTTTCCAATAACGATGCACGCTAGCTTTCACACAAATGGATGCAGAGGAGTGATTGTCAGATGAACCAAGTAATTTCCTTTGTCGATGAGCAGGAGGTAGTACGTCTGACCCAGGAGCTGGTGCGTATCGACAGCGTGTACCGTCCTGAACTGCCAGGAGCGAATGAAGAGCGGGTAGCCCTTTTTGTAGCCGATTACCTGCGCAATATGGGGATGCAGGTATTTTACGAAGAGGTGGTGCCTGGGCGGCCAAACGTGATTGCCATTTACGATTCGGGCAGACCGGGAAAAACGCTTTTGTTCGAGGCTCACACCGATGTGGTTACCGAGGGAGACAGGGATGCCTGGAGCTATGATCCGTTTGGAGCGAGCATTTCCAAAGGCCGGATCTACGGCAGAGGATCCTGCGATACCAAGGGAAATCTCGCGGCAGCCATTTGCGCGGTCAAGGCGATCCAACGCTCCAAGCAGGCGTTCACGGGCAAAATTCTTTTATGCATCCCTTGTGACGAGGAAGGCATGATGATTGGTATCAAAGATTTCATTCGCCGCGGCTGGGCCAACAACGTGGATGCGGCAATTATTTGCGAGCCGGAAGAAAATCAATTGTGCATCACCCAAAAAGGAGCAATGCGCGCAATCCTGCGAACCTATGGGAAAATGGCGCATGGGGCTATGCCGCTGACAGGGATCAATCCGAATACGCGGATGGCCAGAGCGATCGTCGCACTGGAGGAGCTGGAGCGCAAGGAAATGGCCCGTCTGGGACAGCATCCGATGCTTGGGTGGCCGAGCATCACGCCGACGATTCTGCAAGCTCCAGTCAAAGGAGATGCGCAGATCAACGTGGTTCCGGATCAGTGCATGACGACCCTCGATATTCGCACGGTACCCGGCCAGGACCATGATGAACTCCATCGAGAGATGACTGCGATTCTGGAAGAGCTGGGCCGCCATGACGACAAGTTCAAGGCCACGCTGGAAGTGATCGAGGAGCGTCCTTGGACACTGACAGGGATGGAGGAGGAGGTCGTGCAGGCTGTGGCAAGCTCTTACCAGGAGATCACCAAAAAGGAGCCAATCTACAATGGCGTTCCTGGCGCGACTGACGGCACGTTTTTGCATAAGGCAGGAATTCCGATCTTGACGACTGGGGCAGGTGATCGTCACATTCCGCACCATGCCGATGAGTATGTCGATATTGACCAGCTAGTGGAATCGACCCAGCTGTTCGCTTTGTCTGCGTTGACCTTTTTGACCCAGCCGGTTCGTGCATAATGCATGTCCAATACCCTGTCCGTGATCGGTGGGGTATTTTTCTTTCCAAAAACTTGCTTACTCTATCCAATTTTTTTTATACTAGCAGAAGATTTAGCTCCATACCTGATACATAAAATGAATGGAATCGAGAAAAAGGGGGCTAGCGCCTGTGAATATGCGCTGGGATTTGGATGTTCTGTACACATCTTTTGATTCGCCAGAATGTCAACAAGATTGGGATAAATTGTGCCGTGAGATGGAACAGGTAAAAAGCTGGGCCGGGGAGCAGCTGCAAACGCAAGAAAACCCCATTGCCAAGATCGAAGGGTACATCACCAAGATGACTTCCATCTTGCAAACACAGACTCGCCTGTACAGTTATGCGGAGCTTACAGCAAGCGTCGACGCGAAAAATGAAAGAGCGCTGCAGTTGGTTGAGCGGATCCAGAATCAGTCTGTCGAGCTTGTCGAACCGAACGTGCAATTTCAAAAGTGGCTGGGCGAGATCAGCAATCTGGACGAATTGATCGCGCAATCCGAGCTGCTGGAAACCCACCGTTATATGCTGACAGAGCTGTCTGAGAAGAGCAAATATATGCTCAGTGAAAAAGAAGAGATCATTCTCGCCAAAATGAAGAATACAGGCTCCAATGCCTGGACCAAACTGCAAGAAATGCTGACCTCCACATTGCTGGTGGATGTGACGATCGATGGCGAGGCAAAACAGCTGCCTCTGCCTGTCGTTCGCAATCTGGCGTATGAAAAGGATGCCCAGCTGCGAAAACATGCATACGAAGCAGAGCTGGCTTCCTACAAGAGGATCGATGAAGCCTGCGCTGCAAGCTTGAACGGGATCAAAGGGGAAGTGATTACGGTAGCCAAGCTGCGCGGCTACGAAAATGCACTGGACAAGACTTTGAGGGACTCCCGCATGGACAAAGAGACGCTGGATGCCATGCTGACAGCGATCCGCGAGAGCCTGCCCGTGTTCCACAAGTACTACAGCACCAAAGCGAAATTGCTCGGCCATGCGAATGGCAAGCTGCCGTTTTACGACATGTTCGCTCCGGTAGGTGAGGCAAACATGCGCTTCAGCTACCAGGAAGCACGCGATTTTATCGTGAAACATTTCGGAAGCTTCAGTGAAAAGCTGGCGAACTACGCGGCGCGTGCATTTGACAATCGATGGATCGATGCGGAAACCCGTGAAGGCAAAAGGGGAGGGGCTTTTTGCGCCAACCTGCACGTTGTAGGAGAGAGCCGCATCATGGCGAATTATACGGGCAGCTACAATGACGTGAGCACGTTGGCCCATGAGCTCGGTCACGGCTATCATGGGGATTGCCTGGTGAACGAAGCCTTTTACAACAGTGATTATCCGATGCCGATCGCGGAAACGGCATCCATCCTGTGCGAAACCATCATCGCCAATGCAGCGCTTGCGCAAGCGACGCCGGAAGAAGCTTTCGCCATTCTGGAGAACGACATTTCCGGTTCCGGCCAAGTCATTGTCGACATTTACAGCCGCTTCCTGTTTGAGTCGGCGCTGTTCGAACGCCGTGAAAATGGCTCGCTTTCCGTCAACGAGCTGAAAGAACTGATGCTGCAGTCGCAAAAAGCCGCGTATGGAGAAGGCCTCGACGCAGATGCTTTGCACCCGTATATGTGGGTGTGCAAGCCGCATTACTACAGTGCGGATTACAATTACTACAACTTCCCTTACGCATTCGGTCTGCTGTTTGCAAAAGGATTATACGCAGTATACCTCGAGCGGAAAGAAGCGTTTGTGGAGCAGTATGATCAATTGCTTTCCGTCACCGGTAAAATGAGCATCGCGGATGTAGCTGCAATCATGGATGTGGATGTGCGTTCGGTTGATTTCTGGCGCAACTCACTGTCTTTGATCGCCAAGGATATCGATACGTTTGTGGAGCTTGCTTCCAAGCGATAAGCAAATCACGATCTGAAAAAACGTCCAGTTTCCATCTGGGCGTTTTTTTGCGCATAGCGAAGAACCTGCTAGGAGAAAGTAAGAAAAACAAATGAGGTGATTACGTGGTGAACGGACTGCA
Source organism: Brevibacillus choshinensis (assembly GCF_016811915.1). Lineage (NCBI taxonomy): Bacteria > Bacillati > Bacillota > Bacilli > Caryophanales > Paenibacillaceae > Brevibacillus > Brevibacillus choshinensis. The sequence continues at coordinate 2,600,858 of NZ_CP069127.1, forward strand.
GTTGCTGGACCTCCTGCGGGAGACGGAGAACAAAATGCTGCATTTACATAGAGCCATAGACAAAGTAAGCAGCGAACCAGACTTCAAAGAGACGGTAAGCGTGTTGACCGTTGTCGTCAGAGATTATCAGCTTCAGCTCGACAAGATGAAACAGGCGCTGGGCGCTTTGGAAATCAATACAAGCCAACCACAATCATCCCAATCTTCACAAGCACAAGGGACTCATTAAACAAAAAAGAAAAGCAGCTGCCGTCTGTAAAAAACAGAAACGTAAGCTGCTTTTCTGCGTAGTAACTGTTACCTATTGAAAATCAAGGTAGCGTTTGACGCCGTAGAACGGATAGAGCTTGTGCATATACTCGACTTTTCCGAAGCGTACGTCATCTCCGTTGGCATGGACAATCATGCCATTGCCCATATAAATGGCCACATGGGATACACGTCCTTTTCCAAGCGCATCGTAAAAGAGGAGATCCCCTGGCTGAGCATCCTCCAAAGATATTTTCTTACCGCTTTGGAATTGTTCTTCGGAGGTGCGAGGGAGAGTGACACCCAGCTTATTGAAGACATACGAAGTAAAGCCGCTGCAATCAAATCCGCTGGTTGTCGTGCCGCCCAGTACATAAGGGGTTTTCAGCAAAGGCGAAATGACCGACTCCAGGCGCTGTAGGCTGGCTTTATCCACATCTCCAGAGAAATCAGGGAGATCCGAAGTCGCAGCGGTGCTCAAGTATTCAGAAGATACATAGGCGCGTTTCTCATCCTCATACTTGATTTTCGTCCATTCATCACCTGGTTCCACGATTTCCACGGTGTCTCCGTAGTGAAGCTTGCCGAGAATTTTACCTTCCAGGGAAGGGGATCTGCGGACATTCACTACATCACCCGTAATGCGGGCTTTGTGATCGGATAGTTCAGGCTTTTCGCCAGCATCCTCTTGCTTGGGAGGTGCAACCAAATCTGGCGGCGCATCGACTGCCCCAGCAGAAGGGCTGCCAATCCCTGCCAACGAAAGTGTCTGACCAATGGCCAGTCGATCTGTATTCAATTGATTCACTTGCATAAGTTGGCCTACCGTGGTCTGATGCTCACGAGCGATTTTGCTCAACGTATCACCTGCTGACACCACATACACCGGAGAGGCGGCGTGGGCAGCAGTAGGCAGCAGAGTGAAGAGGGCGAGGAAGGTGATCAGCCTCGAAGTATGTTTCATGTCATCGTCTCCACCAATCTACTAAATTCTGCATATCTAGATAAAATTCTAGCGGATTTTGCTTGGTAAATCTATGAAAAAATAAGTGAAACAAAAAGTTTTTAAAAACTATTGCATTTTAAAATCGAATCATGCTATATTACAAGAGTCGCCGCGAGCCAAAGCGCGAAACGGCGGGAACAAAAAAGCATGGAGCTGTGGTGAAGTTGGAGTTCACGCCGGTCTGTCACACCGGAGGTCGCGGGTTCGAGTCCCGTCAGCTCCGCCATTTTCTCCCAAATGTTTCATTGGAGAAAGAGGCTGTCCAAAATAGTAGTATTGTGCCGGTATAGCTCAATTGGTAGAGCACCTGACTTGTAATCAGGGGGTTGTGGGTTCAAGTCCTATTGCCGGCACCATTTTTTTCTTCATATGCGGTCATGGCGGAATTGGCAGACGCGCTAGATTCAGGTTCTAGTGGTGGCAACACCGTGGAGGTTCAAGTCCTCTTGACCGCACCATACAGACGAATACGATTGTCTTTCTTGAGCATGCGGTCGTGGCGGAATTGGCAGACGCGCTAGATTCAGGTTCTAGTGGTGGCAACACCGTGGAGGTTCAAGTCCTCTCGACCGCACCAACTTTCGCATTCTCTTGTGGATTTGCCCGACATCTGTCAGGGCTTTTTTTATTGTGTTCAAATACTAAAGAATCCCATTATCAAGAAAAGTGAAACTTTCACTTACAAAAAATAATTTACTTACATATAGGTTAGTCTTCCTGTAAAATGAACAGCAAAGACAGGAAGGGGATAATCCACGATGATGATAGAAGTATTTCAGGATACGGTTTGTCCTTGGTGCCGTATCGGCAAAAAGCACCTGCTGGATGCGATCAGCCAATGGCAGGGTGAGCCGATACAGATCCAATACCGTACGTACCAGCTTGACCCCCATACACCGAAGAGCGGGCTGCCCTTCTGGGAGACCATGGCTGCCAATAAAGGGGGCAGAGCTGTTTTTGAGCAAATGTCTCAGCATGCGGCTCGTGCGGGAGAAGCTGCCGGACTCGCGTTTCACTTTGATCGGGTAGAGTATTGGCCAAATACACTGGCCTCCCATACGCTCATCAAGTGTGCTCCGGAAGCGGAAACGACCAAAGCGGTGGAGGCCCTTTACAAGGCGTATTTTGAAGACGGAAAAGACATCGGAGATACAGAGGTGCTGGTTGCGATTGCCGAGGAATTGGGCTTGGATGCTGGAGAGGTACGCAAGGCGATCGAGACAGATGCAAAGCAAGAGGAAATCGCAGAGGATCTTGCACGTGCACGTGATTTGCAAATTTCGGGAGTACCTTTCTTCGTCATAGACAACAAGCTCGCATTGTCAGGCGCACATCCACCCGAAAACTTTCTGAAAGCTTTTCAACAGGCACTCGAAACTGAGTAATAAATCGTTCTTTCGTCCCTGAAACCGCCATCTCGCTGGCGGTTTTTTTAAAGAAAAAATACATGTCCAACATTTGCAGGTTGATGTTGGCTTTCCAGGTGCGTTAGAGTAGAAATCGACCACGATGCAGCTAGTGTCGACAGCTATGAATAAGTGAGGGAACCAATGATGAAAAAACTAGCTTCTTTGGCCTTTAGTGTCGTAGCATCTATCATGTTGATTGCTGCGGTAGCGCCTGTTACGCCAGTCTTTGCAAACACTCCCACGGACCAGGCCAATCCGCTTTCGCCTGAGGAAATTCGTGAAAAATACGTGGACAAGATGGACTTGAAGTCAGAGGATGTCTTGGGCTTTTATTATACGACGATGAAGGGGAGCTCGGATGCTCGCGTTCATAACATCAAGAAGGCCGCAAAAAGACTCAATGGGGAGATGTTGGATCCCCACGAAACCTTTTCCTATAATCAAACAGTAGGTAACTCCAACCTCGCTGACGAAGGCTGGCGACAAGCCGGAGTGATCGTGGGTGGACAGCTGGTGGACGGTTACGGCGGAGGGATTTGCCAGGTGTCCAGCACTTTGTTTAATGCAGTCACTGATGCAAAAATGACAGTGACGGAGCGTCATTCCCACAGCAAGAGAGTCGGCTACGTCCCGGTCGGTATGGATGCGACTGTTGCTTACGGCTTTATGGACTTGCAGTTTGTGAATCCATTCGATTTTCAAGTGAAAATCAAAGCGAAAGTATACGATGGTGATAAGGTCGTCATCGCAATTGTTCGGGCGTAAGGAAAATTGAATCGTCGACTTGGAAACAGGAAAGAGCCTCATTTTCTAGAGGAGCTTTCCTGTTTTTATTTGGATACAGATTGGAATACGTGGAGCAAAGGCTCCGCAGTAAGCCAGAAGTACCTGTGTTTTTTGATCCAATTTGAAAAAACGGGACAAAACAGGGCATTTCAAATGGAAATGTACAAGGGATCCATTCATAAATGTAAGGGTGCAGGACCATACTGGTTGAAAAAGGGAGGTGCACCGCCATGTTTGTTCAACTGACAGGAGAACGAGATAACCTGACCGTCATTGTGATGGGGGAGCCTCTAGCAGGTCGACTGGATGGATCCTATTTGCTTCCTGGAAGGCTGGTGAAAGCTCTCAAGCCGGAAGATTTGCCCCCGGATATACCTTTCATGCTGGAAGGATCCCTTCCCTCTGGATACGGATTTTACCGGGAGGATTCAGTCGTGTTTCGAAGGGAAAAAGACCCGGGCTCGATGTGGATCTCCGTGACATCCACATATCAGGCGCAGGAGTGGGATGGATTGTTTCCGCTAGAGGCCACTCTTTTAGCCCGCAAGCAAGTCCTGGATCAGCACAAAGAATTTGTCGCTGTGGAATATGAGCCCGGTGACGAGGCTTCCACGATCCGCTATGAATTTGGCTTGGCGCCAAAAGAACCGATTGACTTGGAGTCCGCTCTCGAAGCGATATGCGATACGGTGTTTGAAGTCGAAGCACGTGGGAATGCCAGATTGTGGCCCCGGGCAGGAGGGCAGTTTGGCGAGCTCTAAACCCTATTGCGCAGCCAATCCACCATGATATAGTAAAAAAGAAGAATGGCAGACAGGCGTTCGCGCAAAAGGAGAGAGACGATGGACCAGATCCGGAACATTTATTGTGTGGGACGAAATTACAAGCTGCACGCAGAGGAATTGGGCAATGATGTGCCGACAAAGCCCATGATTTTTAGCAAGCCGACGCATGCTTTGATTGAAGCGGCAGGAGGGGAAATCGAGCTTCCAGGAAGTCGGGGAGAGCTGCACTATGAAACCGAGCTGGTCATTCATATTGCCCGTCCTTACGAGCCTAGGGCAGCATTGGAGCAAATCGTGGACAAAATTGCGCTTGGGATCGATTTTACCCTGCGTGACGTGCAAAGTGAGCTGAAAAAGAAAGGCCATCCCTGGCTGCTGGCAAAGGGGTTTAAAAATTCAGCGATATTGACCTCGTTTCACGCTTTTCCAGGACTGGAAGCATGCTTGAAAACTGATTTTACGCTGTTGAAAAACGGCGAGCAGGCTCAGCGAGGGAATATTGGCAATGTCATTTTTGATCTGATGACGTTGATACAGTACATCTCAGAGAATTTCGGGCTGGAAAAAGGGGACGTGATCTACACCGGTACGCCAGAAGGAGTAGGTCCTGTTTCCGACGGCGATGTTCTGACCTTTTTGTGGGGACAAGAAAAATGGGGTGAATTTACGGCTCGACTTCGCTAGGAAACGCGCATTCGGACTACCATGAAAAAAGCCAGCTTCTGCCTGATCGTGACAGAAGTTGGCTTTTTTTCGGCTTTTGCCTGTATGAGAAAGCGATTCCGGGACATGCTGGTACATTAGCCCTAAAAGGCTGCAACCGTACAGTTTTCCTCTGGATTTCCAACTAGTCCAATGATACCAAATTCGTTATTGGTAAATTTTACGGTCTTATCCTCCTGTTTCCTCCTAAGGTAATCTGTCGTTGTACCCAAACAACGGGTGCCACAACATAACAAGGAGGAAAAGAAAGTGACGAAACGAGATTGGGTCATGAAGTCAACAGTAGCAGTCATGCTGAGTACGTCCCTGTTAATGGGTGGTCATATTGGACAAGCACAAGCCGCGACCACGACTTATGCGCAACAAACGAAAGAGGTATCCTCTATCGCCAAATCCTTGCTGGGAAAACCGTACAAGTACAAAGCAACTGGTCCGAGCCAATTTGGGTCGGCGGAGCTCGCTACTTATACGTATAAACAGGTTGGCGTGAAAATTGGAAGCACCATCAGCAGTTTATACAAAACCGGAACAAAAGTAACGTCTCTGAGCAAAGTGGAAGCAGGGGACCTTGTATTCTTCTCCTCAAACGGATCCGGAAGCCCTACATTCATGGGAATATACATAGGTAATGACCAATACGTCTATTCTTCTCAAGGTGAAGGCGAGGTCGTACTGAAGAAGCTCTCCGATTATAGCAAGAAGTTCCTGGGTGCTCGACGCGTATTGGAAGAGTCCTCTGACAATTCATCCAATTCTCCCGTAGCACCAGCATCTGATCTTGCGAGCAAAGTGATCAAAATCGGTGAAAAGTATATGGGTACCCCATACAAATACGGATCCAGCAAAGACACCACCAAAACTTTTGACTGCTCTTCGTTCACCCAGCGTGTCTTTAAGGAAGCGGGCATCACTTTGCCGCGAGACTCCCGCCAGCAGTCCACTGTGGGCACAACCGTCTCCAAGAAGAACCTGCAAAAAGGGGATCTGCTCTTCATGAAGGCGTCTGTCAACAGCTCGTCCGATCGCATCACCCACGTAGCCATCTACGCAGGCAATGGTAAAATCCTGCATACGTACGGCAGCCCAGGTGTTACTTACTCCAAGTTTGACGGCACCAACTGGGAAAAACGCGTCGTGAAAATCAAACGTGTCATCTAAAACGATTGAATCTTGCCAATTTGGTGTTAAAAAGGCTCTCTTGCTTCTGCAGGGGGGCCTTTGTCCTATTGTAATGTATGACGCAGGAAACACCTGGTCGTTACAAGAAATAGGGTTGGCAAATGTTTCATAAGCGGGTAAAAATTTTTTGCGAAATCGTCTTTCAAGAGGAAAAATTGCAAAAATGTCGAACTGATAATTCTGTATATCTAAAAAAAGCGGAGGTGTGTCGTGTGGAATTGAACATACCAGAGATTTATAATTTTGCTGCACAGGTAGATGAGTGGGCTGCGAAAAACCCTGAGAAGCGAGCCGTCTGGGAGCTGGATGAGAACGGAGCCGAGCAGATCCTGACGTATGAGGAGCTGCGCCGCTACTCCAATCGGATCGCAAATGGACTTTGCTCCATTGGGATCACCCAGGGAGACAAGGTGTTGGTCCTGGTCCCTCGTGGAACGATCGCATATGGTGTATACCTAGCTCTCTTGAAGGTAGGAGCCGTGATCATGCCAGGCTCGGAGATGCTTCGTTTTAAAGATATCGAATACCGCGTCAATCATGCAAAAGCCAAGGCAGTCATCGCTTTTGATGGCATCCTGGGTGAAGTGGAGCCGACGCGTGGACAATGTGAGTCACTCAAGCACTACGTTACCATTGGTGAAACCAAAGAAGGATGGATCAGCCTCGCGCATTTGCTGGAAGATCAAGAAGAGGAATTCGCATGCGCCAAGACGCGCTCCGATGAGCTTGCCTTCTTGTCGTACACTTCTGGCACGACTGGGGGACCAAAAGGCGTCATGCATGTACATGGATGGCCAATCGCTCACATGGCGGTAGCTGCGGCACAATGGCTGGATGTGAATGAAGGGGAAACGGTGTGGGCGACAGCTGGACCCGGCTGGGCGAAGTGGATTTGGAGCCCCTTTGTCTCTACGCTCGGAATGGGAGCGACCGCATTTGTCTACAAAGGGAGATTCGGAGCCGAAACTTATTTGAATATTTTGCAAAAGTATCCGATTTCGGTTTTGTGCGCGACTCCGACCGAATACAGACTGATGGCGAAAGTATCCGATTTGGAGCAATACAAGCTGCAGGCTCTTCGTTCAGCATGTTCAGCAGGCGAACCGCTCAATCGGGAGGTCATCGATACGTTTCGCCGCGTGTTCAATCTGACGGTGAGAGACGGCTACGGTCAGACGGAAAGCACGCTCCTTGTGGGTACTTTCGTGGGCATGGAGCCTAAGCCCGGATCGATGGGCCGGCCATCCCCTGTCGTGCGCATTGCCATCATCGATGAAGAAGGCACGGAGCTGCCGACAGGAAAAGTCGGGGACATCGCTATCGACCGCAACATGGTAGCCCTCTTCAAAGGGTATCTGGACGATCCGGAGCGCACAGCAAAAGCATACCGAGGCGATTGGTTCGTGACAGGAGATCAAGGGCGCATGGATGAAGACGGTTACATCTGGTTTGAAGGTCGCTCGGATGACATCATTATTTCGGGCGGATACACGATCGGCCCATTCGAGGTAGAGGATGCACTGGTGAAGCATCCTGCAGTGGCCGAGTGTGCAGCAGTGGCGAGTCCCGATCCGGAGCGCGGAAGTATCGTGAAAGCATTTGTCATCCTGAAAAAAGGGAACACGCCTTCTGACGAACTGGTAGCAGAGCTGCAGGAGCACGTGAAAACATTGACGGCACCCTACAAATATCCGCGCAAAATCGAGTTCGTGGAGGATCTGCCGAAAACCACTTCCGGCAAAATCCGAAGAATCGAGCTGCGCCAAGCAGAAAAAGTACAGCATCCGCAATCGTAATGGGACGTCTTACGGAAATGTAAGGTTCCTGTAAGTGGATTCGATGGGAGTCGCATCGATCTTCCCCTACAATGAGTGTCAGAAGCAAGGTAGGGGGAGTGCATCATGAATCACGTTACAGCGTCGGCTGCACATAAAGCCGAACCTCTCATTGAAATCAAGTCTTCCGATATAGAAAAAACTACAAAGCGAACTTGGAAAAGACAATTTCTGGCCGTAGTCGTGCTGCTCTTGGTAGCGATTCTGTCGGTGCCCGCAATGGCTGCCTGGGCCGGGAACCTATGGATTGATCAAAGCAAGCTGGACCATGTCGAGCAGCTGGCGACTGGCGCATACGTCAAGCTCGATGATATGCCGGACTATGTTTGGAAATCCTTTGTTTCCATCGAGGATCACCGATTCTGGAAGCATCACGGAGTTGATTTTTTCGCTTTTGGACGGGCCGTTTGGACAGATATTCAGGCAGGCTCCTACGCGCAAGGGGCGAGCACCATTTCCATGCAGCTTGCGCGTAACCTGTTTTTGACGCAAGACAAGACGGTGCTGCGCAAAGCCAAGGAAATCGCGATCGCTTATCAGCTTGAGCAGCGCTACAGTAAAAAGGAACTGCTGGAAATGTACCTGAATGTCATCTATTTCGGACATGGACGTTACGGAATTGGCGCAGCAGCCCCTTTGTATTTTGGCAAAACCAGCTCAAACCTGACGTTGGGAGAAGCAGCGATCCTCGCTTCCCTTCCGAAAGCACCAGAGACGTACTCGCCGCTGAATCACCTGCAAAAGGCCAAGCAGCGTCAAGCTGTGGTGCTCGCGCGAATGGTCGAGCTGGGCGTCATTACAAAAACGCAAAAGCTGCAGGCACAAATGGAGACAGCCCCCATTGCGCCGGCATCCTGATTCATAAAAAACTTCTCTGTCGCCAGGCAGGGAAGTTTTCTTTGTTCGCGAAAAAAGGTAGTCGGGCGTATTTAGATCCCGCCGACATTCTCCAAAGTGCTCCTCGCGAGCAAGCAGTGGGAAAAAGAAGGGATGGATCCTGCCTCCATCCTCGCCTTCTATCCGATCACTGTGGATATGCGTTATGTTAATACACCTGTGGACGTCATACCTTTTGGGAGTACAGGGATGGATGGCATCCACTATGGTTTTTTGACCGATTTTGGTTCCATCCCCGATCTGGAACACGCACCTGTTGTCTGCGTTAGCCCCATGGATTTTGATCAGCCCACGCAATTGATCGCACGCAATTTCCGTGATTTTTTAGCGGTGAACCGGAAAGACAGCCCTCTGTTTTACAACCACTTCAAAGATGAACGATCCTATGAGCTCAAAAAGCAGGAATGGGCAAGGGAGCACGAATCTTTTGAAAAGGAACACCCGCCTGACCCGGAGGAGGAGCTAGCGCATCAAGCGGCAAGGGATGCACTTTATGAGGAGCTGTCTCTGCCCGACATCACCAATTCCTTCACTTATATAGAAGAAATACGAGCGGAGCGCAAGCAGCACACCGCGATCCCTACAATGGATCAGTTGGGAGTCATTGATCGAAGTCTTCCTTCCGCAGAGCAGAAAAAAGAGTCGGGATGGAGCGGGGACGCTGATCTTCTGAGGGAGTATTTACAGACTGCTTCCTACGGGGAGAAGCTCGCTGTGTTTCGGGATATGACCCTACGTTCAGATGCCTTGTTTGACCCGGGACTGCGCCAACTGCTGATCGCTGAACTTTTGGCAACCGGTTTAGCGGATGAAGCGCAGCGTCTCAGATTCCTAGACTGAAAACTACCCATTGGTATGGGTAGTTGTTGGTGGTTCCTTATGTCGTACGATTGACTGCCTTGCTCAGAGCATCCTCCAAGACATGGGCATACTGCATCGTCGTTTCGATTTTGGAATGTCCCAGCTGGGCTTGAAGCTGATGCGGATCAGGATTCAGACGCAAAAACTGGGTGGCAAAGCTATGGCGCAGCTTATGTACGGACAGATCGGGAATGCCAAAGGCTTTCGCGTATTTTTTGACCAGCTTTTGCACGGAGCGCACTTCAATCCTGTGCCCATGGGGATTTGCGGGGGAAACGGCGAGAAAGACGGCGTCCTCCTGAGTGGATGGCCGGTACTTTTCACGGGTTTGCAAATAGCGTCCCAGGAATTCCTTTCCCCAGTCACTGAAAAAGGGCGCGTCTTCTTTTTTTCCTTTACGGACCATCTTCAACTGGTTCTTTTCCAGGACAATGTCTGATAAATTTAAACTGACGATCTCCGACACCCGAAAGCCGCCTGACAGGATCATGGCAACAATGGCAGTATCACGGTCCCGGTTTTGCAAATGGTATTGCTGTTTTTTCGTCGTGTGACAGTGGGAAAGGTACCCGTTGTAGACGAAATCGACGAACTGGTAAATCTCATCATCAATGAGGATCTTGGCCCGGATGGCGTGAGCACGGGCTAGGGGAGTCAGCTCCGTGGTTTCCACTTCGATCTTGGCCAGTACGTTTCGGGTTAAGTACGATTCGCCGTGCTCGTCTTCTGCGAGAGCAGATAAATAATGAAACAACGACTTCAGGCTGGAGATTTTTCGGCTGATCGTCCGGTCGCTGTATTCCTTTTTGGAGCTTTTGGTCGGATTGGTTAAGACTGCTGATCGTTCGTAAAGATGAGATTCCTGCAGATAGAGGATGTAGCTTTCGACGGTTTCCTTCTTTAATTCGTTTAAATCTGACAAAGGAATTTCTCTAATATCTGCAGCGGCAGTCAGCCCCTCGGTCATCATCCAGCGAAAGAAAAAGGAGAAATCGCGCAAGTAGCCCAGCAGCGTAGACGGCGAATTTTTTTTGGCCTTTTTATGCTCGATGAACTTTTCTACGTACCATGGATAGGCACTGATGGATTGCAAAAGCTGCAAGGCGTCGCGCTGCTTGGTCACGGACATGCTAGCACCACCAATCGAAATGAAATGGTATACGAACATATATTCTAGCAGAAACAAATCCTTCTGGGAATTAGAAATTGCACTATAGACAAAGGTACCGAGTCAAGGTATAGTGAAAGTGTACATATAAATCGTAATCATTACGTTTTGTCAAAAGAGGAGGAAGAATTTCATGGCAACTTGGGATATGACCCAGACCAAACATCATGTGCTGCTGTGCAACGGGGGGAGCTGCAATCGCAATGGCGGCGAAGAGGTGACGCTGGCAATCCGCGAAGCCATTACGGAAGCCGGATTGGACGATCGGGTCCATACGACGAGGACGCGGTGTAACGGCCGCTGTGAAGACGCATGCGTGATGATCGTCTATCCAGAAGGAATCTGGTATCAGAATGTGACACCCGAGGATGCTCCGAGCTTGGTGGAGCAGCATTTTGTCAAAGGAGAGCCTGTTGCTTCGCTGATCTCCCACAGGTATGGCCAAGAAAGCTTCATCCGTGAAGAAAAAGCCATTCCCGGGATATTGAAATCCGAAAAAGCCAAGAAGTAAGCCTGCGCCGCACTTTAGCTGAACAGCTGGAGGGTGGTTTTTTTTATGGGAAAACCGGATGATTTGCCTCCTGCTTTCATGGCTAAGACGGTGAGATAAGGAGAAATTATGATGAATGAGTCTTGACGAGCAGTGTAAGCGTTATCTTTTATGTCTTTGTCATATGGACACATAGAGAAAAAAGTGGTAACCTAGATACAAATAACGTTGATATCAAGCGATTTTATTTCTAATAATATGTCCGCATGGAACGTACACTTGTTTTTGTGGAAATTACTTTCCATAGTGCGCAGGTGTTCAGGACCCACGGCGAAATGATGGAGGGATTTGTTTTGGCTAGCAAAACATTGGAAGCTTTCTTACATGAAAACTTGGCAGATCTGAAAAGCAAAGGACTCTACAATGTCATTGATCCTTTGCAAAGCGCAAACGGTCCAGTCATCACCATCTCTGGTAAAGAACTGATCAATCTTTCCTCCAACAACTATTTGGGCCTGGCAACTGACCAGCGTCTGATCGATGCGGCAGTAGCTGCCGCGCAAAAATACGGTGTAGGCGCGGGTGCCGTACGTACGATCAACGGAACGCTCGAGCTTCACGTGCGGCTGGAAGAGAAGCTCGCCGCGTTCAAGCACACAGAAGCAGCGATTGCTTATCAGTCCGGTTTCAACTGCAACATGGCAGCGATCTCAGCGGTGATGGACAAAGACGATGCGATCTTGTCCGACGAATTGAACCATGCCTCCATCATTGATGGCTGCCGCCTGTCGCGCGCTCAAATCATTCGCGTGAATCACTCGGATATCGATGATCTGCGTGCGAAGGCCAAGGAAGCAAAAGAGTCCGGTAAATACAAGAAACTGATGGTGATTACAGACGGCGTCTTCTCCATGGATGGAGATATTGCCAAGCTGCCGGAAATCGTCGAGGTAGCTGAAGAATTCGACCTTATGACCTATGTGGATGATGCACACGGCTCCGGGGTACTCGGAAAAGGTGCAGGCACGGTCAAGCACTTTGGGTTGTCTGACAAAATCGACTTCCAGATCGGTACGCTTTCGAAAGCAATCGGGGTAGTAGGGGGCTATGTGGCCGGACGCCAGGAGCTGATCGATTGGCTGAAAGTCCGCAGCCGTCCGTTCCTGTTCTCTACAGCGTTGACTCCAGCGGATGTAGCCGCATCGATCGCTGCGATCGACATCCTGCAGAGCAGCACGGAACTGCACGACAAGCTGTGGGATAACGGACATTACCTGAAAAAAGGGCTGAAAGAGCTCGGTTTTAACATTGGCCACAGTGAAACTCCGATTACACCTTGCATTATCGGGGATGAGCAACAAACGCAAGAATTCAGCAAGCGACTGTACCAAGAGGGTGTGTACGCAAAAGCGATCGTGTTCCCGACTGTAGCAAAAGGGACGGGCCGCGTGCGCAACATGCCGACTGCAGCACATACAAAGGAAATGCTGGATCGCGCCCTTGGCATCTATGAAAAAGTCGGGAAGGAAATGGGGATCCTAAAATGAAGAAAATCCTAGTCACCGGAGCTCTCGGACAAATCGGTTCGGAGCTCATAATGAAGCTGCGCGAAGTATACGGGGGAGACCAGGTTATTGCCACAGATATCCGCAAGCGTGATGAAGATCCGGTGGTCAATTCTGGACCATTCGAGATTCTCGATGTAACGGACGCTAATCGCATGTTCGAGCTGGCAAAAACGCATGAAGTCGATACCATCATGCATCTGGCTGCTTTGCTGTCCGCGACGGCAGAGGCAAAGCCATTGCTCGCCTGGAACCTGAACATGGGTGGCTTGGTAAATGCACTCGAGGTCGCACGTGAGCTCAACTGCCAATTTTTCACGCCGAGCTCAATCGGAGCATTCGGCCCTACAACTCCGAAAAATGGAACGCCGCAAGACACGATTCAACGTCCTACCACCATGTACGGGGTAAACAAAGTCTCGGGTGAATTGCTGTGTGATTACTACTACCAAAAGTTTGGCGTGGATACCCGCGGCGTACGCTTCCCTGGCCTCATTTCCTATGTGGCTCCTCCAGGTGGCGGAACGACGGATTACGCGGTTGAGATCTATTACAAAGCGATCCAAGAGGGTGCATACACCTCTTACATCGCGAAAGATACCTACATGGACATGATGTACATGCCGGATGCATTGAATGCCATCATCACGCTTATGGAAGCGGATGGCACAAAGCTGAAGCATCGCAATGCCTTCAATGTGACGGCTATGAGCATCGAGCCAGAGCAAGTAGCCGCTGCGATTCGCAAACACATTCCAGAGTTCAAGCTCTCTTATCAGGTTGATCCGATTCGTCAGGCGATCGCGGAAAGCTGGCCAAACTCCATCGACGCCACCGCTGCCGAAGATGAATGGGGCTTCACTTTCCAATATGATCTGGAAAAAATGACCGAGGATATGCTAACCAAGCTTCGCAGAAAGCTGCTCCAAAAAGTAGGCTGATAAGAAGCCGCCAAAAACTGCCTTTGCTGACCGGGATAAGCAAAGGCAGTTTTATTTTTTTCCATTGTTTGGGTACTTTGGATATTCCATGGGGATGGGAAATATGATAGAATGATACGCGAACGATTGTTCTGGGATAGGGAGATTGTATCTGATGGACAAACCCTTATCGAACATCATTTTTCCCGCAAAGGTAGGTGCCTCTATGGAGAATGATCGGTATGCAGAAATCGATGCCGTGATCGAATATATTCACCGCTATATAGATGAACCACTTCCTCTTGCTCGCCTGGCTTCCTATGTCGCTTATAGTCCTTACCATTTTACCCGAATCTTCAAAGAACGGATGGGGCTTTCTCCTCTGTACTACGTATCCTCCTTGCGATTGCAAAAAGCAAAAGACTTACTTCTTCACACCAACATGAGCATTCGTGATATCGGGTTGGAAATCGGACAGCAGAGCCTGGGTACGTTCTCTACCAGATTTACGGAAAGGGTAGGAGTAACTCCCAGCGTTTTTCGTAATTCCGTGCATGGAGCAGATGCCGATTTCCATTCGCTGCGCAAGCTTCGCGATTGGCAGATGGAGCACGCGCCATCTCTGGGGAGGGGACGCGTAGTAGGTACGGTCCATGCCGATCGCCCCTTTGATGGGCTCATTCTGATCGGACTTTTCGCCAAGCCGATTCCCGAGGGACTCCCGCTTTATGGTACCGTTCTTTCATCATTGGGGCATTTCTGTTTTACGGGTGTAAAGCCCGGCACCTATTACCTCATGGCAACCTCCGTCCACTGGGAGATGCAGGCAAAAGAAATCTTGCTCCCTCACTCGACGCTGCGCACGCGGTCAAAGGAACCTATCGTGGTCTCGTCCAGTTCCGTCGTGCCTCATCAAGAGGTTTGGCTATACCCGCCTCGTGTCGACGATCCTCCCATTCTGATATCACTGCCGCTTTTGATGAATCAATTCTTGGCAAGATACGCCAAACATGAGCATGGATGATATTCAATTAAAAATCCGCAATGTGTGCAGATTTTTTGTTCGGCTGAATCGAAAACACCCTCACTGAATAGGTGAGGGTGTTTGTTGTCTCATGCCCGATGAAGCGATGAATAAAAAGGCTGATTCCATTCATACTAACTCGTATCCATGGAAAATAAAGGGGTGGGACAGATGTCGATGTTTACGAAATGGATGAAGTCCCTAACCAACAGCTCGGTGGAGATAGAGCTGGAGCCTACAGTGATGCAAGAGAGAGATGATAACAGGATTGAACCAACCCTTCAGCATACTCTCGATGAATTGTCCGATTGTGCCGACTTAAATCATAGAAGTTTCCCTGAGATTCAAACGGACGTCGTCTATTTCGGAAATTTAGTCAGCAAGAATGAGCTTCACATGGATATTATCCAACCACTCCTCAGTATCAAAGCAGATGAAATCAACGGTTTATTGGCTTGGTCACAGTTTGTGGAAACGGATAACGTCAAGGACGTAGTGAACGGAATTCTCAGTGGCGGCGTAGCTATTTTTACGATTGACAAGGTTTATGTCGCAGATGCGTATGGACCTACGTCGAGAAATGTTCAGGAATCACAGACAGAGGCAGTGATTACGGGGCCTCACGAAGCCTTCGTAGAGTCGTATGGGACAAACCTGGCTCTCATTCGTCGCAGACTTAGGAGCTCGCATCTCAAGGTCATCCGGCTAGAAGTCGGGGAGATCACGAAAACTCATGTATTCGTGCTGTTCATCAAGGATATCGTCAACATGGCCTATGCGGAAGAAATCATCAGCAGAATTCAAGACGTAGAGATTGATTCGATACAAGACACGAACATGCTTGTCCAAATGATCGACGAAGCCCCGTACTCCATCTTCCCCCAGTTCCTGACCTCGGAGCGCCCGGATGTGATCGCGTCCAAATTGGTAGCAGGCAGGGTCATTGGCATCGTGGAGGGGAGTCCGACCGCATTTTCTGCGCCGACAGCCTTCTTTGAGTTTTTCTCTTCGCCCGACGATTATTATCAGCGATGGCTGCTCGGTACCGCTTTGCGCCTCCTGCGGTTTACTGCATTTATCATCACGATTGGTTTTACCGCCTTGTACGTATCCGTCACTACCTTTCACTATGAGATGATCCCGGAAACGTTGCTGCGCACGCTGGTTGAATCGAGAAGCCGCGTGCCATTCCCGCCGATTTTTGAGGCGCTGTTAATGGAAGTTACGATCGAGCTGTTGCGGGAAGCAGGGGCACGGTTGCCCACGAAGGTAGGCCAAACGATCGGTATCGTCGGTGGAATTGTGATAGGGCAGGCAGCCGTACAAGCAGGTCTTACGAGCAATATTTTGATCATTGCAGTCGCTTCCTCTGCGATTGCTTCCTTTGTGATTCCCAGTTACATCATGAGTGCGACCATTCGTTTGATACGCTTTGGTTTGATCGTGATGGCTGGACTTTTGGGCAACTTCGGCATGCTATTGAGTCTTGGTCTGGTGATTGTTCATATGTGTGCCATCACGAATTTGGGGGCCTCTTATTTAAGTCCCATAGCACCGATGAACGCGGGAGACTGGAGGGATGTATTTATTCGTGCACCGTTCTGGGCGATCAGGAAGAGACCGTCCCAGACGAAGACTCCAAACGAGACCAAACTAAACATGAGAAGATAGGATGGATTGTATGAAAGAGAAGCTGAGCCAATTTCATATAACCATCTTGATTTATATGACTCAAGTGGGGATTGGGCTATTAAGCCTTCCCAGCACTCTAGCTGAGTATTTCGGGACAAACGGCTGGCTGGCTCTGTTTCTTGTTTTTGGAATCTCTTGTCTTAACATTTTTTTGATCCATTTCGTCTACCGATTGGGGGATGGGAAGTCTGTCCTAGAAATTCTCGAGTCCGCCATTCCCAAATTTCTTCTCACTCCTGTCTATCTAGCCTGTGCAGTGGTCTGGTCTTTCATCGGCTGCATGGTCATTCAGGAATACGTGATGCTCCTCCAGATGATTTCATTTCCGACCACCCCTAGCTACATACTCAAGCTGTTAATCGATTTTTTTGTCCTGATGATCATACTAAAAGGGATCTATGTGATTGGAAAGACATCCACAGCCTTCTTTTATTTGACGATCTGGTTGGTGCTTTTAGAGGGATTTGTATTGAAAGAGTTTGAGTTTGCTCGGTTCACCCCTTTTCTGTTCAAGGGTGGCACTGATTTTATGAAAGGCTTACTATCTACGTACTTCTCGTTTTTAGGATATGAACTATCCATCTTTCTTTTTCCCTACGTGGAGAAGAATCGCAAATTCACCAGAGCGGTGCTGACAGGAAACTTTTTCTCGTTCATCCTGTATCTATCGGTAGCCCTCGTCGCGTTCGGGTTTTTTAGCTTTCAGGAATTGCGCAACCAGATGTATCCGATTCTCGACCTATTTTCGTATATTCGGCTGCCCTTTATCGAAAGGATCGAGAACCTCCTATTCGGCTTCTTGCTGTATTTGATGGTCTCCACTGCGGCCATGTACTACTGGGCTGCGTTGGAAGTGTCCCAACGAATCGTGCCACGTCTGAAAAGAAATGTAATAGCCTTTGTGATTGTGGCGGCGATGTTTGCGGTCTCTATGCAAATTGACGTGCTGAGCGATGTGAAAAAGTTTTCTGCGTTATTTTCAACGATACAGATCGGAATTTCGTTTGGACTCCCAACCCTTCTGTTGATCATCTTGCTCATAAAAAGGAGGAGCCGCCTTCATGTTTAGGTTCCTGTTCATGATTGGCTTGTCTGCATGTGTCATCACAGGGTGTACGGACCAAAGGCAAATTGAAAAGCTGGGATTTACCCATTCAGTAGGGTTTGACCTCATAAAAGGGGAAGGAGCGGAAGAAGAACGCTTGCAAGTAACCTTAGTCATTCCTAGCATGGAAAACCAAGTCGATAAGAAAAAGCAAATCCTTACCACCGTATCCAAGAGCAGCAAAGAGGCGCGCTTGAAATTGTCACAGCAAAGCGATAAGCAGATCGTCAGCGGGCAAGTCCGCAACACCTTATTCGGTATCGCACTGGCGAGGGAGGGATTGTGGAAGCACATCGATACATATGTTCGCGACCCTGCCATCGGCCCAAATGTAAAATTAACGATCGTGGACGGAAACGCGCATGAGCTGCTATCAAAGGACTACCCGCAGCACTCGCTGACAGGTCGATATATCGATAAACTCATCGAAAAAGAAATACAGGGTCAAACCGTCCCGGAGGCAACCATCTACTCCTGGAGTCGCGATTACTACGATGACGGGATCGACCCTGTAGCTCCTCTCATAAACTCTTTGCGGGATCATGTCAGGATCGATGGAGTCGCTCTATTTAACGAAGACAAATACGTTGGAAAAATTGAACCTATCCATTCGGTTATTTTTTCCTTCTTGCGTGGTGATTTTCGACAAGGCGAATTGTATATGGAATTGCCGGATGAAAAGAAGAAGGAGAAGGAAATTGTGCTGCTGAGCTCGATCATCAATAAACGGAATATCGACGTGGAGCGATTGGCAGGACCGCAGAAGTTCAGGGTAACCATGCGCATAACGATCAAAGGCTCCGTTTTGGAATATCTCGGAGAGCGGAAACTGAGCAACGATGCGCAAAAAAAGGAACTCGAGCATGCAATTGAAAAGTACATACGGCAAACCTCGGAAAAATTGATAGCGCATATGCAAAAGCTGAAGGCAGATGGAATGGGGATTGGAAAAGCGGTCAGAAATCACGTAAGCTACGAGGAATGGGATAAAATGAATTGGGACGAGGTATTTTCAAAGCTGAAGGTCGAATTTCAGGTGAAAGTGAAAATCCGCGACAATGGTAAGTTCAAATGAACCAACACCCCTTCTTTATGCAGGGGTGTTGGACCAGCTTGAATCACTCATCAATGTTTCCAATGCAGCACTTCATCCGGATTGGCCACATTTCGTCCATAGTATTGCTTGGCACGGAAGTTGTGAATCTCCTGACAGGCCTTGGCCATATTCTCGAGCACGACCTCCTGCGGTAAATGGTCGTGCGGGCTCCAGTAATAGATTTTCATTTCATACGTCTCGCCATTTTCATCTTCCCAGCTGTATTGAATGCGGTCTGCTTTCACAAACCCATTCTTTAGATAAAAATGGACGCGTTTGACGGTATCTTCATCATTCCGATCGATGGGCTCTACCTCCAGAATGATGTCTTTTCCTCTCTTTTTGAGTGTTTGGATGACTTTGGTGCCGATTCCTTGTCCACGCGTATCAGGATTGATCAGGAGGTAATCGATGAAGATGAACGTCGGAAATTCCGCGTAGAGCAAAAGAAATTTGTCCGTTTCGACTTTGTGGTAAATGTCTTTTTCCCTGATGAGCGCCTGAATTTGCCCTTCATTTTTCATCTCATATTCTGGAAAGTATTCATTTAATCGGTCATACCAATCCATGAGCATTCCCCCAGTAGATCACTCGTAATGACTTCTATAGCTTATACAACATCGCCTAAAACCACTCAGGCAGCCAATGCCCGAAGATGCATGAAGGAGAACACGATTTGAAGATGAATACATGCGTTACCTACGAAGAGTTCGGGACACCTCATGATGTACTGAAGGTGTCATCCTTGCTAAAAGAAAGCCCGAAGAAGGGAGAAGTGCTTGTTCGGATGGTTGCTCGTCCCATTAATCCTTCTGACCTGATTCCGATAACGGGAGCGTATTCTCATCGAATTACCCTGCCAGATATTCCAGGCTATGAGGGAGTGGGTATCGTTGAAGAAGTGGGGCAAGCCGTTTCCCAAGAGTGGATTGGGAAGCGCGTTCTACCCCTGCGTGGAGAGGGGACTTGGCAGGAAGTGGTGACGGCACCGGCAGACTGGGTCGTTCCGGTTCCAGACGAAATCGATGATGAAACGGCTGCACAACTCTATATCAATCCCGTAACCGCCTGGATCATTTGTACAGAGGTCCTGCGTCTAGGACAAGGGGATGTCTTGGTGGTCAATGCGTGCGGCTCGGCGATCGGGCGGCTATTTGCACAATTGGCAAAGGTGATCGGATTTCGGCTAATCGCTGTGACGAGAGATGATCAACATACCCAAGAGCTGCTGGAGCTCGGTGCATCCACGGTTATTCGGACAAACGAGTCGCAGCTTGCTCCCACTGTTTTGGAGGTGACAAATGGAAAAGGGGCGCATGCCGCCATAGATTCCATCGGGGGCGCAGCTGGGACAGCATTAGCTTTCTGCGTATGCCCAAAAGGCCATTTCCTTACATTGGGCCTGTTATCCGGCCAGCAGGTAGATTGGGCGAAGATCAGCAGGGAAACGCAAGCAAACGTGAAATTGTTTCATCTGCGGCATTGGAACCAGCAGGTATCGGTTCAAGTCTGGCATGAAACTTTTCATCAGCTGATCTCCATGATTGTGAATGGAAGCTGTATACTGATGACGCCGAGTGCTAGCTTTCGACTCCAGGATGTGCGAAAAGCAGTTCGGGCTGCAGCATCTGCTGAAGGGAAATCGGGCAAAATTCTCCTCGTCCCTTAGCACAGACGTTGCTTGTAGGTATTGTCCAGAACAGTGGGAGCGTGGCTGTATAGCAAAAGGCAGCCGCTGTCCTGGACTTTTTGTCCCGAGACGGCCGCTGCCTTTCGTAAGGAATCGTTCGGTTTTACATTTTTTGTCTAGCTTGCTTGAGTGCGATTGAATTTGCAATGGATGTCCATACGTCAGTGGATTCGGAGCCAATGTACCAGTATGCGAGTCCGCCAATTTGCCAAGTCAGGCTAGTCTGTGCTTTCAGTCCCAAGGAGCGGCTTTCTTCGAGCCAGATCGAGTGGGAGACCCCTTGCTTCGTGAATGTGGAGCGATATTGTCCGAGCGCTTCATCCCACTTGGTGGTTGTCTTGTACTGAGAGATCAATTGGTACGATTCTGGAATGCTGATATCTGTTGATTGGACTTGGCCGCCAGCTGAGTACCAATCCCTGGTATACAACGGTATGCCGGCAATCAGCTTCTGCGCAGGAACGTCATCGAGAACGCCCTTAATCACATTTTCAAACCATGGCAGGGAAGCGACAGATCCCGCCTTTGGACTCCCCACCCAGTGCTCTTCATACGCCATCAATACAACGTAGTCAGCATGCAATGCCAATTTTTCATAGTCGAAAGGTTCGCTCCAATCCGTGCCTGTATCCGGAGGAACATCCACGGAGAGAACAGCGCCTTTGGCGTGCAAAGCGGTGCCGAGTTCTTTGATGAAGGCAGTGAAGTTGTCTCTGTCATCGGGATTGAACCCTTCAAAGTCGACGTTGATTCCGTCTAGCTGGTACTTGTCGACAAACGAGACGAGCTTTTGGACGACAGCCGTTCGTTTCGACTTGTCAGAGAGTACGGCATGAGTCGTAGTGGGATCAAACTGGTTGCCGAAAAGCGCCCAAACCTCTTTTCCGTTTTTCTGCGCCCAATGGACGAGAGAGGCATCCGTATAGTCGCTGATCGATCCGTTCTTTTGCAAGAAGTACCATCTCGGGGACAAGGTGTTGATGCCCGACTTCTGCACTTGGGCAATAAACTCTTGAGTCGTCGACTGGTACTGCCACCCCAGCGAGACCAATGGCTTTGCCGAAACAGTGGTTGCATTCAGTTCATCCAGAATTCGTTTCAAAATAACCGCCGTCTCTTCCCGGGAGAGGGCAGCACCCGGTCGGAAATAACCCTGATATCCGACAAGCCATTGCTTCTTGATTGCGGCGCTGACAGCCGGACGAGCCCAGTTGGAGATGGCGTTGGCATCTTTCACAGATGGCGTAGCTGTAGAGGAAGCCTGCAACCCCATTGCTCGAACCAGGAAGGTAGCTGCCTCTTGACGGGAAATCGTCCGATTCGGAGAGAAGGTTGTGGAGCTAGTGCCATTTGCCATGTCGAGAGAGACAGCCGCTTGTACGTACCCGTATGCCCAGGAGGATTTAGGCACATCTGTAAAGGATGGCACGCTGCTGGCGACAGGCTTGATGCCCAATGTACGGTCTAGCATGGAGACAAATTCAGCCCGTGTGACAGGGTTTTCTGGATGAAAGTATCCTTTCTCATCTCCGGAGACGATGCCAGAGGATTGCAGCGCCCGTATCTGCTCCCGCGCATAACTGTTGGAAATATCGCGCAGGCTATTCGTGGACGCCGTGGATGTCGGTGCACTGACACCTAGTGTGAAACAATACGTGAGAATGATCAGTGTAACGATTGAAATATGTATGTGTCGTTTTTTCATCATACATCCAGTATAAGGAGCGAGTCCCAATGTTTCATTGATCATTTATTGGCAGCAATCTGAGTGTTGACAACGGGGGCGAACTCTTTTGGAGCCTGCGGGATATGATATGATAGTACAGGAACAAAAGTAGAGAGAAGAAGTGAGGCGGGAGAGTTATGGAAGACGTACTGATCGTCGGTGCTGGTCCTTGTGGGCTGGCAGCAGCGATAGCTTGCAAAAGAGCGGGGCTGAACCCAATCAACATAGAGAAAGGTTCGTTGGTCCACTCTATCTACAGATATCCAACGTACATGATTTTTCACAGCACGGCCGAGCTTTTGGAAATTGGCGGGATTCCCTTCTCGACGCCAAACGAAAAGCCGACACGCCAAGAAGCGCTCCAGTACTATCGCTTGGTAGCGAAACGAGAGGGGCTTCGGATCAACAGCTTTGAAACGGTAACAGAGACGCAAAAAACGGACGAAGGCTTTCACGTGACCACAGTGGATCGCTTTGGAGAGACACATACATATGATACGAAGAATCTCATTATTGCGACGGGCTATTTCGACAATCCAAACCGGCTGAATGTTCCAGGCGAGGATCTGCCCAAGGTCTCTTCCTTTTACAAAGAGGCGCACCCCTATGCCGGGCTTCCTGTCGCGATCGTCGGGGGGAATAACTCCGCTGTAGATGCTGCGATGGAGCTGGAGCGGGCAGGAGCAGAAGTAACGGTCATATGCCGGAGAACAGAGCTGTCCGACAAAGTAAAAGCATGGACGCGGCCCGTTTTTGAGAGCTTGATCAATAAAGGGCGAATTCGCATGATGTTTGGCTCGGTTGTCGATTCCATCGAAGAGCGCTTGATCCGGGTGAAAACGGGAGAAGAAGTGGTGGAGCTGGAAAACGATCATGTCTTCGCGCTGATCGGGTACCGCCCGGATCGATCCTTTTTACAATCACTCGGAGTAAAGATCGATCCGGAGACGGGTTCCCCGCAGCATCATCCGGAAACGATGGAGACCAACGTGCCGGGTCTGTACATTGCGGGCGTAATTGCAGCGGGGCATCGCGCCAACGCCATCTTCATCGAAAACGGCAGATTCCATGGTGAAGGAATCGCACGTCACATCACGTCACGCTTGGCACGCTAAGGCAGCTTACATGGTCCACTCCAGCTGCTTTCCGCCAATCAGGTGGTAATGCAGATGGAAGACGGTCTGCTGGCCATGCTTGCCGATATTGGTGATGACCCGAAATCCGGGATCCTTTACCTCCATCGTTTCGGCTACCTTTTGCAGGGAGAGGTGGAGGTGTCCGATTAATTCCTTGTCCTCAGGCTCAATCGCCAGGAGAGAGGTAATGTGCTTTTTCGGTATCATCAATACGTGCACAGGGGCGATGGGGTTGATGTCATGAAAAGCGACGACGTGCTCATCCTCGTACACTTTTTTCGAAGGCAGTTCACCATTGACAATTTTGCAGAAAATGCAGTCCATCTTACTCGACATCCTTTCCAAATAAAATAAAGGTAAAGCTTACTTCGGCATCCGAGTGAGCTTTACCTTTTCTTGTCTATCGAGAATCATCCGGCAACTTGTTTGTACATCCAAAAATACAGGAAGAGAATGAGGATCCCAAAAAGAATGGCATACACAGGCCGTACCCAGGTGGTCAAGACGTAGCAGGAAGCAACGAAAAGAACCAGTCCGAATGCTCCGAGAATGCCGCTTCTTTGCGCCAAGTGGAATTCTTGTGTGTTCATGTATTTGATCTGGAGCATCATGTTCAGCAGGGTAATGATAGGAAGGGTCGTAATAATTCCGGATAGAAAAATGTTTTTCGTTTTGCTGAAATAAGTGGCCAAGACTACGATGGAACCGCCTAACACAAATTTGATCAAATAGTCAATCATGGGAAAGCCTCCTGAGGTGTACGCGAAGTCGATACGAATGGTTGCCCCATTCGACCTGTACATTATAATCCCGGAGGCAGAAAAAGAGTAGCTGTTTGTTTAGTTACACTTTAATTATTTATTGTTACGGCATTTATGTAAGGCCTTGACTCTCCTCTTAGGGGAGCCTTTATCCTGTGGCTTGTGGAGGTGAGAATGCGTGCTGTATACGGTAAAAGAAGTTTCTTCGATGTCCAAGGTCACGATCAAAGCCTTGCATCATTACCACAAGATCGGACTTCTGATGCCGCAGCAAGTGAGCGAGGCGGGATATCGGCTTTACGGAACGGCCGAATTGGAACGGCTTCAGGAAATCTTGTTCTACCGTGAACTTGATTTTCCCCTGGAGCAAATCAAAGTGCTGCTGGACCGGCCGGTAGATCGCTCCAGTATCTTGTCCGAGCAAAGGGCGTTACTGAAGGATAAAGTGCGCAGGATGAGTGTGATCATGGAAACGCTGGAGAAAACGATACGGGCAGTGGAGGCGGGAGAACCAATGGATAAAAAAGAACTGTTTGCAGGGTTTCAAAGTGAAAAGGAGTGGGAGAGTGCACTGTCGGAGCAAAAAGAGTATCTGCGAGAAACGTACCAAGTCGAACTCGAGACGACACCCATCAATGTGCCGGAGATGAATGCGCAGGCGATTGAAGCGGCTTCATTTATGAACGATATGGCGTGCGCGCTGACAGATGGTGTCAAACATACAGAAGAGAGCATCCGTGAGAGGATCCGTGAGCATCTCGCCTTTCTCAATCAGCATGGGCATTCCGTCACCAAACAGGATTTTGTGAATCAGACCCGGTTTTTCCTGCAAGACGATTTCCACCTTCGTATGCTCGAGGACCAGCAGGTTGGGCTGGCGTACTATTTAGCGGTAGCAGCGGAAGCGTATGCTGCGGGGTAGCCTTTTGGGGATAAAAGCAAAAAGCTCTGGTCGGTGTATCCGGTCAGAGCTTTTCGGCATGAATGGCCTACGAAAAAGCCTTTTTCAAAAATTGCAGAACTTCTCTCCAGGAGTGCTCGCTGGCATAGGCGTTGTTTTTGGCCGTTCCGCCATTGAGCTGCACGCGAGTCGCGGGGATATAGGGGAAACGGATCATATGCCCAGTATTTTCGTAGCGCAAATGAACGACATCATGGGAGAAGTTTTTTTCCTGTAAGCGTGCTACGATCCGATCACAATGCTCTGCGGCTGGCCACCAATGGTCGTCATCGGAAGACAAAAGCATGATCGGTCCATTGATTCGTTCTACGGGAATGGTTGCATCCTCCAGCCACTCACAATCCTTCCATGTTTGGGCATGGATGTGATCGATTCGCTGACCCGCCTTCAGCAGGGCTTGTGCTTCCTGCGCTTGGGCTTCGGTCCAATGAACAAAAGGCAGCGGCTCCCCGCGAAAGGACCACGATGACTGAGGCGAGAATAGATCCGACCCCGAATATTCCCTGTCGCAGCCAAGACATACCGTAGAGCTGGGACTGGAGGCAATGACCGCGCGCACTTCAGGATCATACGCACCGATGACAAGCGCCAATTCAGCCCCTTTGGATCGTCCGAATACGACTATCTTTTCAGAGTCTACCTGCGGCTGCTGTTTCAGCCAGCGAATGGCATTTTGTATGTATTCCAACGGGATTTGGCGAATATCATCCGGGAGATCATCGCACTGAAAGTATGCCAATGCCAAAGCGGGATACCCATGAGAGGCAAACAGAGCCGCAAACTGCGAGCAGGAACCGATTCCTCCCTCGCTACCTCCCAAGACCAGAATGGCTGGTCGGGGCTCGGCATGAGAATGGGAAAAGTACAGCCCGACGATACCATGGTCACGAATTTTCGCAATGGACACCTCCGGAGAGACGAAGATGCGTGTGACGGTAGCTTTCGCGACGACCTTGTCGTGTACTTCAGCGGACAATTGAATCGTAGTGGAACGAGGAGCGAATTCAAACATATCCAGAGAATAAGGACTGAAAAAGCGCTGAGTCTGTACATGCATCGACCAGAACAATCCCATGGGATCAATTCCTTCATAAGTCCCGAAAAGAGGGGCTTGGGATACGAGATCGACGCTTCCTTCATCATCTGCTTGGAAAATGGCGTGAGAAGAGGCAGTCAACTCTCCACCTGGCAAACCGTCATTCAGGGTAGCATGGAGGGTGATCAGCTGATGCGGAGCGAATCCGCTCAGTGTGATGTGAACAGGAACGTCTAGCAAGGCCGTTGATGGGGTAACATCAATTTGTGGCAGCATCATGACAGACAACTCTCCCTTATTGATCATATGGGAAACAAGTTTATTATAGTAGAGATTAAAAAAATACAGGGAATAAAGATGTGACAGATCCGAAAACTTGACTTCGCATGGAAGGTGTAACTATAATCATTACAACGAAAGGGTGACCCTTATGAAAATCAGTAGTCGTTTTTCCGTCGCTGTACACATCCTGTCGCTGCTTTCCATTGAATCGTCCTCACACTGCACGTCGGAATGGATCGCAGGAAGCGTCAATACGAATCCGGTCATTATCCGTAGGGTGCTGGGGCAATTGAAAAAGGCAGGGCTGGCGCATGTCCGGTCCGGTACAGGCGGAGCTACACTCGCAAAAGAATTGAAGGACATCACCTTGCTCGATGTCTACCGTGCAGTGGATGTGGTGGAAGAAGGCCGTCTCTTTCATATCCATGAGCAGCCCAATCCGCAATGCCCGGTAGGTGCCAATATTCAGTTCGTGCTGGAGCTGATCTTGACCCGTGCGCAGAATGCCATGGAAGAGATTTTAGGCAAAGTGACCATGGAGGTGCTCGTCACGCACCTGAGGCACCAGATTGCAGCCCATGGCTGAAATAGATCTGCCCCCGCCTGGGGAGGGATACCCGAAGCGGTGTCGTATGATATAGGGGAGTGATTTCTTTGTATCGGGAGGCGGATCTGTGTGTCATTGCCGAACATGATTCAACCGATCAACACCTATCTTCGTCCAACAGACACCTTGGAGGATGCCGCTCGCGTCATGCTGGAAACGCGATTTGACGTCCTGCCCGTGGGTGATGAGCAGGGGCGTCTGGTAGGTGTTTTTTCGCGAAGCTCCTTATACCGCATGATCCTGGAAAAACTGCCTTCCCATACTTCTATCGAGGGATTTGTGAAAACCGATGCTGTGACGACGCCGCTGGAGAGGCTGGATCACATCACGTTCGAGGAGCTGGAGCGAGTGATTCAGAACAGCAGGGTCGGCTCCAGCATCATCATAGATAGAGACAGGCGAATCATTGGCGTACTGACAAAATCGAAGGTCGTAAACGCACTGGTAGAGTCCAAGAATGACTTGAGAGAGCAGCTGGAAGCAATCCTGCAGACAGACGCCTGGGAACCTGCACCTCGACGGGAATATGCGGCTCGCTTTCAGGAAAAGACACAAGGAAAGTCAGATCATCTGGCTACGTATCAGTGGGAACACATTCTCACACGAGATAAAGCGATGAAGCAGTTGATCATTTCTGCTCAAAAGGCTGCACGACGAGATACATCTGTCCTGCTGCGAGGGGAGAGTGGAACGGGCAAAGAGCTGTTTGCTCATGCCATCCATAATGCCAGCAAGCGCTCTGCAGGTCCGTTTGTGACGATCAACTGCGCCTCTGTACCGGAACATCTTCTTGAGGCTGAGTTTTTTGGATATGAAAATGGAGCGTTTACGGGTGCGGATCGGTCGGGGCGAATGGGCAAGCTGGAGCTGGCACACGGTGGCACACTGTTTCTCGACGAAATCGGGGATATGGCTCTGCACCTGCAGGCCAAGCTGTTGCGCGTGATCGAGGGAAAGGAGTTTTACCGGGTGGGAGGGACGAAGCCGATCCATGCAGACATCCGCATCATTTCTGCGACGAACGCCCCGCTGGAGGAGATGATCGCGCAGAAAGCATTTCGGGAAGATTTGTACTACCGTCTGCATGTCATGACGCTGTCCATACCTCCCCTGCGCGCGCGGGCAAATGACATCCTGCTCGTAGCGAATGCCTTTATCAAGCAGCTGAATCCGGTATTGGAGACGTCTGTCACCGGGATCGAGGAATCCGTCCAAAAAGTGCTCTACCAATACGAATGGCCGGGGAACATCCGTCAGCTGCGAAATGTGATCGAGCGAGCTTTGATACTTGCGGAAAATGGGAAAATCTCATTTGCGGACCTGCCGGAAGAGCTGCTAGGGCGCGCCACTGTGCTGCACGGGAAAACGATCGTGCAGGCAGCGGAAAAGACGGAGATTGAGCGTGCCTTGCGGGAGACGCATGGGAACAAAGTGAAAGCAGCACGTCTTTTGGGAATGAGCAGGTCTGTACTTTACGAAAAATTGAAAAAATTCAACCTGTAGATCTGTCCGGGATGCCGGACAGTTTTTTGTTTTGCTTCCACATAAGGACATTGAAAGGTACCTGCTTTTCGTGTTCTTTGGATTGGCAGCGAAATTGCAATACAGAGGAATGGGAAGGCATAGAAATAGTCGTGAAGACAAAGGAGGATGATGAGAATGGCACGTGAGGTAGTGATTGTAGAAGCGGTACGCACACCGATCGGAAAGAGGAACGGTCTCCTGAGCGGTACGCGGCCCGACGAGCTGGCTGCAGAAGTCTTGAGAGAGGTCGTCAACCGAGCGGGCATCGAGGCGTCGTTGGTAGAGGACGTCATACTCGGCTGCGTCTCCCAAGTATCGGAACAAGCATACGATATTGCCCGTGTCGCTTCCCTGATCGCGGGCTTTCCCATCGAGGTACCGGGGACGACGATAGACAGACAATGCGGCTCCAGTCAACAAGCCGTGCATTTTGCCGCGCAGGCCATTTTGAGTGGAGATATGGATGTGGTGATTGCAGGCGGGGTAGAGAGCATGAGCCGCGTTCCGCTGGGCTCCACCAGCCAGGGGGCAAAGCGCAGTGAAAAGCTGACCTCCCAATATGAGCTGATCAACCAGGGACTTTCGGCTGAGCGTATCTCGGAGAAGTGGGGGTTTACTCGCGAACAATTGGATGAATATTCTGCCGAAAGCCACTTGCGAGCGCTTCGGGCTCAAGAAGAGGGGCGTTTTGAACGGGAGATCATGCCGCTCACAGTGACATTGCCAGATGGGACGGAAACTGTGATGACCCAAGACGAAGGCCCGCGCAAAGGCTCGACAGTCGAAAAGCTGGCGACGTTGAAGCCTTCGTTTCGGGAGGATGGAGTCATTCACGCGGGAAATGCCAGCCAGATCAGTGATGGAGCGGCAGCCATCCTATTGATGTCGCGTGAAAAGGCGGACAGCCTGGGACTCAAACCTCGCGCTCGGATCGTAGCCCGTTCGGTCGTCGGTTCAGATCCGACCCTGATGCTGACGGGCCCCATCGCGGCTACGCAAAAAGTATTGGAAAAAGCCGGTCTTACCTTAGACGACATGGACCTGTACGAAGTCAATGAGGCGTTCGCGCCGGTCCCGCTCTGCTGGCTGGCCGACCTGGGAGCAGATCCAGGCAAGCTGAACACAAATGGAGGGGCAATCGCACTCGGTCATCCTTTGGGTGCGAGCGGAGCGCGTGTCATGGTGACTCTGCTGCACGAGCTGGAACGCACTGGAAAGCGCTATGGCTTGCAAGCCATCTGTGAGGGTATGGGAATGGCCAATGCCACCATCATCGAGCGGCTTGACTAGAGGGGGAAACAGGCATGCTGTCAGACATTCTCGTCGTCGATTTTTCCCAGCATCTGCCTGGGCCCTATGCCACGCTGCGCCTGGCAGATCGCGGTGCCCAGATCGTGAAAGTGGAGACGCCGCAGGGAGATCCGGCACGAAAGCCTACCATGGTCGACCAAAAGGACAACTATCTGTTCCGCGCAAACGGTCGCAGCAAGAAAAGCATCGTTCTCAATTTGAAGGAAGAGTCTCAGCGCTATGTCGCTCTCGACCTCATCAGCAAAGCCGATGTCGTCATCGAAAGCTTCCGGCCGGGCGTGACGGGGCGTCTGGGCATCAGCTATGAGGATGCGGTAAAAGTAAATCCGGGCATCGTCTACTGCTCCTTGTCCGGCTATGGACAAGATGGACCGATGCATCAGCTCGGCAGTCATGATCTCAACTACATGGCCCTCGGCGGCGCTTTGGCTCAATTGAAGGATGACTGTGGAACGCCGATCCCGCCGAGCCTCACGATTGCCGATATGGCAGGGGGGCTGGCAGCATCGGAAGCGATTTTGGCAGCATTGGTACAGCGGGGAAAGACCGGAAAAGGGGCTTATCTCGACATCGCGATCTCGGATGTCGTGCTGTCTTTGATGACCACTCATGTACTGCTGGAGTCCGCCACTGGTGAACCGCACGGGCTTGCCAAATTATCCAGAGGCTTGGTCTCGTACGGAATTTATCAGACGAAGGACGAGCGCTTTGTCGCTTTGGCAGCTTTGGAATCGAAGTTCTGGGAGAATTTTTGCGAGGCTGTAGAGAGGCCGCAGTGGCGATCGGCAGGCATGACTCCTCCCAATCCGGACAATCCGGTCTATCAGGATATGAAGGCGTTATTTCAAAGCAAGACCATGGCAGAATGGACGGCATTTTCCCTAAAGGTCGATTGCTGTCTGACTCCGGTCCTCGAAGTAGGAGAGCTGCATCGACACCCGCAGATTCAGGCTCGGGGATTGATTCAGGAACGCTGGGGGCATCGTTACGCAGGCACCTGCTATCAGGAGGAACATTCCGTCCTCGAGAAAGCAGCTCCTGCGCCGCAGCTGGGTGAACACACCGAGGAGTGGCTGACGAGATTGATGAAAAACTCGTGAAGGGTAGGATTCCGATGGCGTATGAACAGCTGCAAGTGCATGTAGAAAACAAGGTCGGCTGGATCAAAATGTGCCGACCTGACATTCGCAATGCGATGATCCCTGAGCTGCGCAGAGAGCTGCATACGGCGCTGGCACAGCTGGATCAGGATGATCAGGTGAATGTCCTGGTTCTCACTGGCGATGGGAAAGCTTTTTGTGCAGGTGGAGATCTCGGAGGCATGAACAGAAAAATAGATGCGGTCACTGGAAGAAAAAAACTGCTGCAATCCCATGAGCTGATCCGAACCCTGTTACGTCTGGAGAAGCCGGTGATCGCTGCGGTGAATGGAGCGGCTGCAGGTGCTGGATTCAGCGTGGCACTGGCTTGCGACATGATCGTTGCAGCGAAGTCCTCCTTTTTTGTGCAGAGCTTCGTCAACGTCGGTCTGGTACCTGACCTCGGTGCTGTTCACTTCTTGACCAGCCTGCTCGGGCCACATCGCGCCAAAGAGCTCATGTTCACGGGTGAAAGAGTGACGGCAGACAAGGCGCTGGAGCTTGGCGTGGTCAACCGGGTGATCGATGACGAGGGCTTTCTGACTGAGGTGGGGGCGATTGCTGAAAAGCTGGCGAAAGGCCCAGCAATCTCGATGGGGCTGACCAAAGCCATGGTGAACCGGAGCATCCTTTCGCAGCTGCACGACACCTTTGAAATGGAAGCGTTTGCGCAAGGGCTGTGCTTTGAAACGGAAGATTTCAGAGAGGGTGTCACTGCTTTCTTTGAAAAGCGTTCACCCCGTTTCTCCGGTCGCTGAATGATTGATACGGATGGATGAGGAGGAGTTTGGCTTGTCTATGACGGCTGCCCATGATTCCCATAAAACCGCACGCCCTTATTTGACAGAGGAGCATCACATGTTCCGCGAGTCCCTGCGCAAGTTTTTGGAAAAGGAAGTCGAGCCCCATTTTGAGAAGTGGGAGGAGGATGAGTTCATTCCCCGATCGTACTGGAACAGGATGGGGGAGAACGGATATTTATGCCCGCAGGTTTCGCCGGAATACGGAGGGCTCGGTCTTGATTTCGGTTTTTCCATCGTGCTTGCGGAAGAGATCGGAAAGGTAGGGGGAGGTCTAGGCGGTCCTGGCCTGCATTCCTCCATCGTCGTTCCCTACCTGGAATCGTTTGGTACGGAAGAACAAAAGCGAAAATATTTACCCAAGTGCATCAGTGGGGAAATCGTGACTGCGATCGCTATGACAGAGCCTGCTGCCGGCTCGGATGTAGCGGGGATTCGAACGACTGCTGTTCGCCAAGGGGACCATTACATCGTCAATGGGGAGAAGACCTTCATCACGAACGGCATTCACGCTGATTTGATTATCGTGGCAGTGAAGACCGATCCCAAAGCGACGCCAGCCCATAAAGGCGTGAGCTTGCTTCTGGTGGAACGAGATACCCCCGGTTTTTCCCGGGGCAAAAAGCTGAAAAAAGTGGGCCTGCGCAGTCAAGATACGGCTGAGCTCATCTTTGAAGACGCCAAGGTTCCCGTCTCCCAGCTCTTGGGCGAGGAAGGCAAAGGCTTTTACTACCTCATGCACAAGCTTCAGCAGGAGAGAATTCTCGCGGCCGCAGGGGCTCTCGTCGCAGCGGAAGATATGCTTGAGCTGACCATTTCCTATGTGAAGCAGCGGAAAGCATTTGGCCGCCCTATCAGCACGTTCCAAAACACGCAGTTCGAGATTGCAGAGATGGCGACGGATGTGCAAATGGCCCGTACCTTCGTGGACGATCTGATCGTTCGTCACATGCAGGGCCAGGATGTGGTGACGCAGGTCTCGATGGCGAAGTGGTGGATCACGGACATGGCGAGACGGATGGCCCCTCGCTGCATGCAGCTGCACGGCGGCTATGGATTCATGGAAGAGTACAAGATCGCAAGGCGCTATCGTGACATTGCGGTATCACCGATTTTTGCAGGCTCCAATGAAATCATGAAAGTCATCATCGCCAAGAATCTGGGTCTGTAGAGCCGAATCAGCCGAATCGAAAAGGAGAATGCGAATGGGTGGAATGCTGGAAAATCAAGTGGCAATCATTACAGGCTCAGGCCGGGGAGTGGGGCGAGAGGTCGCCCTGATGATGGCAGAGCACGATGCGAAAGTGGTGGTCTCCGATCGCGACGAGGGACCGGCTAATGAAGTAGCAGCAGCGATTCGGGAAAGAGGAGGTGAGGCAATCGTCTTTTGCGGAGATGTGACCGCTTCCGATTTTGCAAAAGGAATCATGGATGAGACGATCTCGGAATTCGGCAGGCTGGATATTTTGGTGAACAATGCAGGCTACACGTCTGATGCTCTCATCCACAAAATGACGGATGAACAGTTTCAGTCCATGCTGGACATTCATCTGATCGCCCCGTTCAGGCTGATCCGGGAAGCGACTCCCTACATGCGGGATGCGGCCAAGAAAGAGATCGAGCAAGGAATGGTCCACCACCGGAAAATCGTGAACGTATCGTCAGTGGCGGGGATCAGCGGAAATGTCGGGCAGGCCAACTATTCGTCTGCAAAAGCAGGGCTGGTCGGTCTGACCAAGACGGTCGCCAAGGAATGGGCCGGCTTTCACATCAACTCCAACGCCGTTGCGTTTGGATTCATTGACACGCGGCTCACGCAACCCAAAGAGCTGGGGGAGACGGTGGATGGCGTAGCAGTGGGCATTCCGGAAAAAGTGAGGAACATGTTCATTGAGAAAATACCGCAAAAGCGTGCAGGGGACCCCAAAGAGGCGGCAGCAGGGATTTTCTATCTCGCGTCTCCCCTCTCTAATTACGTAAACGGGCAAGTCCTGCATATCAACGGCGGGACCTATACCTAATGAAGGAGGAAGAGAATGGTAGAGTCAAAGATTGGGATCAAAACGAAAACGACGACCTTTACCATAGAGCTGGGGAAAATCAAGGAATTTGCCCGAGCACTGGGAGATCCGCATCCAGGCTACGAGAATGGCGATTGTTTGCCACCGACGTTTGCGACCGTGATCGACTTTTGGAGCGGAGACACGTCGCTCGCATCTATGCTGGAGCTCAACATGGCGAGAGTTTTGCACGGCGGTCAGGAATACGAGTATAGGGGGAAAATCTTGCCGGGCGATGTCATCACGACTGAAGGGGAAGTCGAGAATGCCTACAGTAAGGCAGGCATGAACTTCTTTGTCGTGAAAAAGACGTATCGGAACCAGAAGGGCGAGATTGTATTGCTGAGTCGTTCGACGATCATTGAGCGGCATGGAAAGGAGGAGCAAACTTGAGAGTTGGATATGAGCTGCCACTTGTAGAAAAAGGGGAAATCACGCATACGCAATTGGTGCGTTACGCTGGGGCGTCCGGCGACTTCAATCCCATTCACACCGTGGTGCCGTTCGCGGAAAAAGTAGGATTGGGAGGTGTCATCGCACACGGAATGATGATCATGGGGTTCATCGGGCAAGCGATTGGCACGTGGTTTCATCCGGACCAGCTGCTGCACTTTTCCGTACGCTTCCAGGCCATGACGAGACCGGGGGAGAGAATCACCGTTCGGGGAGAAGTCGTAGGGGAGACCGGCGACACCTGGAAGTGCCAAGCCACAGCAGTCAATGAAGCGGGGGAGAAGAAGGTCAGCGCGTCGTTTGAAGTTCAAAAAGCATAGGAATCATCATCTTGGAAAAACGCCGGTACGGTTACGCCCATCCGGCGTTTGCACTCATGTGAAAAACCTGACAGGGAGAGGTTCTTTCATGATTTTGACGACCGGATTGATGAGAAATGCCAAGGTCATGCCAGAGAAAGAAGCGATCGTGGACGGGGAACATCGTTTTACGTATGCCGAATTTGCAGCACGCGTAGCCAAGCTAAAAGATGCCCTGGCCCAGGCTGGCATTCAAAAAGGTGACCGCATCGCTGCACTTATGCTGAACGATTTTCGCTATATAGAGCTGCTGTTTGGGGTAACAGCATTGGGGGCGATCCTGGTGCCGCTGAACTACCGATTAGCGCCAGATGAGCTCGCCTATATTCTCACCGATTCCGGAGCCAAAGCCCTCTTTGTCCATCGCGATTTTTTGAAAGCGCTTCCTTTCTTGAGGGAGAATGCGCTTTCCCTGAATCACTATGTGCTTGTTGATGATGATGAGACCCATGAGCAATTGGATTCGTATGAAGCTTGGATTTCAAAGGCAAAAGAACAACCGTTGAGTTATTCTCCGGACGTGCACGAGGATGATGTGGCTGGACTGTTTTATACCGGCGGCACGACTGGTCGGCCCAAAGGGGTCATGCTGACGCATCGAAACTTGGTCAGCAACTTCTACCATACAGGGGTGCTGACTGGAGTGAGCAGTCATTCCCGTTATTTGCACGTGGCGCCGATGTTTCATCTCGCAGACGGTACCAGTATGGTCAGCATCACGATTGTGGGAGGGACTCACTGTGTAGTCCGGTCGTTCACAGCGAAGGCATTCATGCAGGCTATCGATCAGTACAAAGTGACGTCGACCTTATTGGTGCCTACGATGCTGAACATGGTCATGAACGACCCGGATTTCAAAAAATACAACGTCAGCTCACTGGAGCGTGTCACATATGGTGCAGCTCCGATGCCGCTTGCGCTCTTGAAACGCGTGATGCGGGAATTCCCGGGGATTCAGCTCATGCAAGGCTACGGAATGACCGAGGCCTCTCCTTCGCTGACCCAATTGACGGCAGAATACCATGTCCTCACAGGAGAGGAAAAGCAGGAGCGAAGACTGCTTTCAGCGGGCAAGCCTGTATTGGGAGTAGAAGTGCGTGTCGTCGATGAAGAGGGAAGAGATGTCCCCGTTGGCCAGGTGGGGGAAGTGATCGCCCGGGGGGAAAACATCATGAAAGGCTACTGGAATCTTCCTGAAGAGACGTGTGCTGTCTTGAAAAACGGCTGGTACCATACGGGGGATATGGGGGCATTTGATGACGAGCATTTTCTCTATATCGTGGACCGGAAGAAGGACATGATCATCAGCGGCGGCGAAAACATTTATTCTCCCGAGGTGGAGAACGTCTTGTACCAGCACCCGGATGTCGTGGAGGTGGCGGTGGTTGGGGAGCCGGATCCCAAATGGGGAGAGGCAGTCGTCGCCGAGGTAGTGAAGGCAGCAGGAAGTACGCTCACAGAGCAAGAGCTGATCGATTTTACCCGTGGCATGCTTGCGAATTATAAAGTGCCGAAGCGAATTACCTTCGTCGCTGAGCTGCCAAAAAGCGGAGCTGGGAAAATATTGAAGCGCAATATTCGGGATCGCTACTGGAGGGGCATGACAAGGGATGTAAATTGATCGGATCAAAAAGGGAGCGGCAGCCTGGACCTTGTGGATAAGGTTCTGACTGCCGCTCCATTCATGACATGGCCATGGTGCTTCTACGACCAAAAGCTGATCACGGTTCCCCCGACCGCACCGGCAATCACGACGACCCACGGTGGCGCCTTCCAAAAAACGAGCAAGATGAACAAAAGGGAGGCAGGGACAAAATCAATCGAGGTATGGATGGTACTGGTCCAGATAGGAGCATACAAAGCAGCTAACAAGATGCCAACCACAGCGGCATTTACCCCCACGAGCGCACCTTGAATGCTTGGGTTCGTGCGAAGCGCAGCCCAAAACGGCAAGGTACCCAAGACCAGTAAGAAGGCTGGAAGAAAAATACCGATCGTGGCGATGGCGGCTCCGTACCATCCATCCATGACCGCTCCCAAATAAGCGGCAAAGGTAAACAATGGCCCGGGAACGGCTTGGGCTGCACCATAACCTGCCAGAAAATCTTCTTTTGGCAACCACCCAGCTGGAACGACTTCTCTCTCTAGAAGTGGCAGGACGACATGCCCACCGCCAAATACCAAAGAGCCTGCTCTGTAAAAGCTGTCAAACATGGCGAGCCCATGAAAGGATGCCACATTTCGGAGCAGGGGTAGACCGATTAAAAGGGCAAAAAACAAAAGCAGACTGACCACCGCAACAGACCGGCGAACCGGGACGCGAAGTTCAGGCAAATCAGCGGGTTGAGGATGCGGGTAAAGGAAATAACCGATGACACCAGCAGCGAGGATGATCCATACCTGGCTCCATGCCGTCTGCCAGAGTAGCGTGATCGCTGCTGCCGCGATGGCGATGGTTACCCGTTTTCGGTCAGGGGTCAGTTTTTGCCCCATTCCCAACACAGCTTGCGCGACGATCGCTACTGCCACAAGCTTTAAACCATGGATCCAGCCAGCGTCTCCCAGATCCAGTCCCTTCAGTAAAAAAGCAAACAGAACCAAAGCGAGGACCGAAGGAAGGGTGAAGCCCAACCAAGCCACCAATCCTCCCAAGAGCCCTGCCCGCATGATTCCGATCCCGATTCCCACTTGACTGCTTGCAGGACCCGGCAGGAATTGACAGAGCGCCACCAGGTCAGCATAGCTTCGTTCATCCATCCATTTTCTGCGGCGAATATATTCCTCGTGAAAATAGCCGAGATGGGCCATGGGGCCGCCAAACGAAGTGAGCCCTAGCTTCAAGGAGACTTGTAGGACTTCCCATAGCGAGTGGGAAAGTCCAGCTTTCCTCTCTTGGCTTTCTTTGCTTGCTGAAGCAGACACCTGGGTGTACCTCCTTATTTATTTGAACGAGTTCGCGATACTTTCACTAGCTTTATATCATCGATCTATTTTTTCGACCGATTACATAGAACACCCTCGATTATATAATGCTGGATCCGCTTTTGTGAGTAACGCGTTATGAAATTTACAAAGAATTTACTGCTTCTGGGGGTAAGGACGAGCTCCATTCATTTCCATACCAAACATCAGGAAGAAGTGATTCCTTCTACGGGTCGTTCCAGCATGAAATCAACGGTGCTGCCTCTCAGCTCCACGTACCCGTGTGAGAAGCTGAGTTTCCGATTTGCTTTTTTATTCACCAGCTCTCTGATTTGCGAGACTTCTTGAGCAGTTGGGGTCAACGAGGTAACCACTTGATAAAAGGTCTGCAAATGTTTGGGGGCGCTGATTTGAGCCGATACGAAGACTCGCACCGTTTGATCTTCCAATTGTATGGAGCCGGATAATGCTTCGTCCTTGGCAAAAAGAAGACGCTTGTCCTTGTAGTCAAATTCAAAATCAGACGAGAGCAAAGCTTGTTGGAAGGAGTAGGGTGTACTTTGCAAAAGTGCCTCCATCTCATCATTGCCTCCAAACAGCAGCGTCCCAATCAATAGTGCCTTTCCACTGAAGAGACTGGCGAAATGAAATTTTCTTACTTTCCTACGAGCTTTCTTAAAAAGGGCGATCACGGCGTATACAATCAAGGCCACTGCAAGTATAATCAGCGCACATGATGTCGCATTCCAATGAAACCAAAACATGGAGTACCTCTCCCAGCATCTCATTTCTCAATTCACAAAACATACGTTCCCTAATTGTACTACAAGAGGATGAGAGGAGATATAAGGAATTTTCCGAAGCAAACGCAGCGAAAATTGCCTGCTTTTTGCTAGATACAAAGAACTAAGGATTTGGTCTTTAGGTGGCTGATTTGCAAGAAAATTTAGTAAATGGTTCCCGTGAAATATCTAGCTGAAACCTTTATGATCGATGGTAGATACTTCCAGAATAGGCGAGAGCATACGAATTCGACATTTGTGGAAAGGAGGACCATTTTCATCCGCCTCGCAATCTATCGATTACAAGTGGAGGTGATCGTGCAATGACGAAGAATCGCTGGCTTCGCTGCCTGTCGTCCTTGGTACTGCTTTGTACGCTGACTGCGGCAGGAGGCGCCGATCTCGGTTTGGCCAAAGATAAGAAGAACAACCATGCCGTCCAGACAGGCATCGAACGGTTGCTTGAAAATCCTCAAATTTTAAAAGGGAAAAAGGTGGGGCTTATCACCAACCCGACTGGGGTAACCGTAGACCTGACACATGATGTGGACGCACTTCTCGAAAAAAACATCAATCTGGTGGCGGTGTACGGTCCTGAGCACGGCATTCGGGGAACGGAGCAGGCGGGATCGGCCCCTGGGACCTACGAAGATCCGAAAACGGGGCTGCCGTTTTATAACCTGTACGGAAAAACGCCGCAGGAAATCGCCCCGATATTCAGTGATGTGGATGTCATCCTGTTCGATATTCAGGATGTCGGTTCGCGCTTTTACACGTACATTTCCACGATGGCATACGCGATGAAAGCAGCAGCTCTGCAGGACAAGCCATTCATCGTGCTGGATAGGCCCAATCCCATCGGCGGGGTAAAGGTGGAGGGACCGGTGCTCGACCCCGATTACCAGTCGTTCGTGGGCATCTATCCGATCCCTGTGCGCCACGGCATGACGGTGGGTGAGCTGGCGGTTTTGTTCAATGAGCAATTCCTTGAGAAAGAGTTGGGGAAAAAAGCGAATCTCGAAATCGTCCAGATGAAAGGCTGGAAACGGGACATGCAGTATGACGAGACAGGACTCCCATGGGTGCTGCCATCGCCAAACATGCCTACTCCTGAAACCGCCCTGGTGTACCCCGGCAACTGCCTGTTTGAAGGAACCAATCTTTCTGAGGGACGTGGAACCACCCGTCCGTTTGAACTGATCGGCGCCCCCTACATAAAAGGGTGGGAGATTGCGGATCGAATGAATCGTCTGGATTTGCCTGGCGTGTCCTTCCGGGAAGCGTATTTCAATCCCACCTTTTCCAAGCATGCTGGGATAAACGTCGGCGGCCTGCAGCTGTACGTGACCGATCGGGACGGGTATGACCCGATACGCACGGCTCTCACCATCATGGTGGAATTGAAAAAACAGTACCCGAATGATTTTGCCTGGCGCAGCGACAACTGGATCGACAAGCTGATGGGAACGGACAAGATCCGAAAAGCCATCGACAAAGGGGCATCCGTGGACGAGATCATCGCAGATTGGCAAGGTGGGTTGAAGGCATTCCAGCAGCTGCGCAAGTCGTATCTGCTCTACCGCTAGGAGTGATATCCATTGAAAAAACGAACTGCCATTATCGGTCTCTGTGTCAGTGTGGCTTGGGGAACCATGGTTTTTCCAGCTTATGCTGAAAAGCGTGGGGATGGGGAAGCGCCTTCCATCGAAAAGAAGGAGAAAAAGACCAAGCCAGTCAAACGTCCCTTGTCCCATCCATGGGACGAGCCCGGGCATTCCAGCGGTAAGCTCCATCCGGGGAAGCCAGCTGCAGCGGGTATGCAAGCCGCGCCGCTGGAGGAGATCGATTCGCTGATCGAGGCGTCGATTGACCAGGGCGTGATGCCCGGCGCCGTCGTACTCGTTGCACGCCGTGGGGTGATCGTAAAAGAACAGGCGTACGGCTACTCGGCGCAATTTGCCGATGATGAAAAGACGCCGTTGGATCGGCCCATTCGCATGGAAACGGACACCATTTTCGATATGGCCTCGGTAAGCAAGCTGTTTACCTCCACGGCCGTCATGCAGCTGTACGAAAAAGAGCGGTTCGACTTGGACGATCCGGTCGCCGAATACCTTCCTGATTTCGCGGAAAACGGCAAGGAAAAGGTCACCATCCGGCAGCTGCTGACGCATACTTCCGGTTTTGAGCCGTTTATACCGCTCTATCAAATGGGAGCCAGTAGGGAAGAACGGTTGCAGATCGTTTTGCGTCATCCTCTCGTCAACCGCTCGGGGAGCAAATACGTTTACAGCGATTTGAACCTGATCACGCTGGGTGCTTTAGTGGAGAAGCTGACAGGCCAACGCTTGGATGAATACGTCCGCGAGCACATCACGGAGCCGCTTGACATGTCCGATACCATGTACAATCCCGGGGAACGCTTGAAAAAACGGATCGCGGCTACCGAATACCAGCCATGGACAAACAGAGGGTTGGTCTGGGGCGACGTGCACGACGAGAATGCCTGGTCGCTGGACGGAGTGGCGGGGCACGCTGGAGTGTTCAGCTCTGCCCGCGACTTGGCAGTCTTTGCCCAGATGATGCTGAACGGCGGAAAATACGGCGGGAAACGGATTCTGTCCAAGGAATCGATCGAGCTGATGACGGAAAACCAGATCCCTCAGTTCCCGGGAGATGATCATGGTCTCGGCTGGGAGCTGTACCAGGGCTGGTACATGGATGCCTTGAGCGACAGCAAAACGATGGGGCATACCGGATATACCGGTACATCGATCGTCGTCAGTCCGAATAATGAAACCATTTGCATCGTCCTCACCAATCGCGTGCACCCGACGCGCAATACCGTATCCACCAATCCTGTTCGGAGGGGAGTCGCTCGTCAGGCGGCACTGGCGATCCCGGTCGATATTCCTTGGAAGGACGGCGCATGGTTTGCGGGAGTCGGCGATGAACGGCAAAACACCCTAACCGCCGAGGTAGACCTTGCGGAAGGTGGGGAAATCGCATTCGATACCTGGTTCCGAATTGAAAACGAGTCGGATTACGGCTATGTGGAAGCATCCGTGGATGGAGAGAACTGGACGGAGGTCGGCCCCGCCGCAACGGGAGAAAGCGACTGGAAAAAGGTGACGTGGGAGCTTCCATCGGGGATCAAGCAAATCCGTTTTCGCTATGCCACGGACAAGACGGTGAACGGCCGAGGTTGGTTTGTCCATGATCCGGAAGTAAAGGATGAAGCGGGCCATGAGGTGGATGTCGAATGGATGTCGGATGGATGGTCGCAAGAGGGCAACTAAACCCCCGATGAGAGGGGACAATTATCAAATAAAGGAGAGGAAGCCATGAGAGTTGGGAGAAAGAAAGTCAGCGTCGTCCTATTCGTACTTGCTTTGCTGCTCAGCCAGTCCTTTTTTTCGCAGGGCGTCTTGAAAACAGATGCACAAGAACAGACAGAGGTGGTCGATTTGATCATCAGCCTGAACACTCCCGAAGCTGAATTGGGCGTGACAGGCGACACCCTCCAGCTGCAAGCGCTCCATGTATACCGGGACGGTCATTTTGAAAAAGCCTCCAAAGGCTTGACATGGAAAACATCCAACAAGAATGTGGCTTCGGTCGATGAACAGGGCACCGTGCAGTTTGCCAATCATCCCGGCAGAACCTTCATCTCCGTTACCGACGGCACGTTCGAGGACCGAATCGCTTTCGATTAC
Source organism: Brevibacillus choshinensis (assembly GCF_016811915.1). Taxonomy (NCBI): domain Bacteria; kingdom Bacillati; phylum Bacillota; class Bacilli; order Caryophanales; family Paenibacillaceae; genus Brevibacillus; species Brevibacillus choshinensis. The sequence continues at coordinate 2,642,913 of NZ_CP069127.1, forward strand.
AAAGACAGAGGGGAACAGAAGGTAACGGTATCCAAGCAAAAAGGGGAGCGCTACCAAATCATCGACAAAGCGATCTCTGGCATGACTTTGGAAGAAAAAGTGGGGCAGATGATGATGCCCGATTTCCGCAAATGGAACGGCAAGGACGTCACGAGCATGCTCCCGGAAATCGAGGCTCTCGTCAAGAAATACAAAGTAGGCGGAGTGATTTTGTTCCGGGAAAACGTGGTGAACACAGAGCAGACGATTCGCCTGGTCCATGATTATCAGCTGGCGGCTCAAAAATACGGCCTCATGGTTACGATTGACCAGGAGGGCGGGATCGTCACTCGATTGCAGCAGGGAACAGACATGCCGGGCAACATGGCGCTGGGCGCTACGCGTTCGGAGGAGCTGGCATTCAAGGTAGGAGACGTCATCGGCAGAGAACTGGCTGCCCTTGGGATCAACACCAACTTTGCTCCTGACATGGATGTGAACAATAATCCGGACAACCCGGTTATCGGCGTCAGGTCGTTTGGGGGAGATCCTCAGCTGGTCAGCGACTTGGGAGTCGCCTACATCAAAGGGCTGCAGCAAAACGGGATCGCTGCCACCGCCAAGCACTTTCCCGGCCACGGTGATACAGCGGTCGATTCTCATCTGGGATTGCCGGAAGTCCCCCACGACAAAGACCGTCTCTCAAAAGTAGAGCTCTATCCTTTCCAAAAAGCGATGGAGGCGGGCGTGGACGCGATCATGACCGCACACGTCACCTTCCCGAAAATCGATGACACCAAAGTGATTTCGAAAAAAGACGGCACAGAGATTGCGCTGCCTGCCACGCTGTCACAAAAGGTCATCACAGGCTTGATCCGCGACGAACTCGGCTTCGATGGGGTGGTATCGACTGATGCCATGAATATGCAGGCGATCGCCGATCATTTCGGTCCGGTCGATGCGGCGATTCGAGCCGTGAAGGCAGGCGTCGATATCGTGCTGATGCCGATCGGATTGGAGGAAGTGACTACGGGTGTCCTGCAAGCCGTGAAAAATGGAGAGATCAGTGAAGAGAGGATTGAACAATCCGTCAAACGCATCCTGACGCTGAAGGTGAAGCGGGGGATCTTTAAAGCGGAAAATCCGGAGGGAGTAGACGGGCAAATCGAGCGAGGGAAGTCAGTCATCGGCTCAGCAGAGAACAAGCAGGTGGAAGCCGAAGCAGCTGCCCGTTCCGTTACTATGGTCAAAAACAGCGGCGTGCTGCCGCTGAAACTCGAGGAAGACAAAAAAATTGTGGTGATTGGGACTACCTATGTCGACAACCTGGCAGGTGCCGTGAAAAAACACCATGCCAATACATCGACCATCCAAATTGCCACCGAGGCACTCAGTGACGAGCAAAGGAAGCAGGTAGAAGAGGCTGACGCCGTGATCATTGGTTCCTATACATTCGATGTCAAAGGCAGATCGCCCGAGAATGCACTGATGAGCATTTACAACCAACTGATCCAAAACAACGACAAGCCCGTGATCGGTGTCGGCATCCGCAATCCGTATGACATCATGGCTTATCCGGAAGTGGATGCTTATCTCGCTCAGTATGGTTTTCGAAATGCCAGCTTTTCTGCAACGGCAGACATCCTGTTTGGCAAAAGCAAACCAACCGGAAAGCTGCCAGTCACCATTCCGGACGGCAAGGGAGGAGCCCTCTACGAATATGGCTATGGTTTGTCGTACGAACCATAAGCATCTGATTTGAAATGGGATATGGCGTTTTGAAGCGATGAAGATCCGGACGAGTGGGCCGGATCTTCTTTTTTTATTTATTCAAGATCAGCTGTTCATATAGAGTTCATAAAGCAGTTGTACATTTTTCCTGTTACGAATGGGGGCCACGCTCTCTTAGAAGTTAGGGTAAACGGGGGGATCCGATTGTATCGAGTAAGGAAAGAGGTTGACCTGCCATTTGAGAAACTATCCAATTTTAGGGACATCGGTGGTCTGAAAACGGAAGATGGCCGGAATATGAAAACGGGAATGTTATATCGTTCTGATGATATATCCCGGATAACTGAACATGATCTAGAACGACTGATTGAATACAAAATAAAAGTCATCTGCGATCTCCGTACGCCTAACGAGCACCAATCCAAACACTCTCACATCCTGTCGCACGGACAATTTCGTGTTTTCAATATTCCCCTTCATCTGCAGGAAACGGGAGCAAGTAAACGCCAATGGTTCAACTTCTTCTTTGGGAAATCAGGTGATGAACATTTCAAAAAGTTCAGCAGAGCCTATTATCATCACATGGCAGTTGAAAGCACTTTCCAGATAAAAGAAATCATTACCCTAGTCTCCCGTGAAGAAAATCTCCCTGCATTGATTCACTGTACGGCGGGCAAAGACCGAACGGGATATATTTCTGCGGTGATCCAGCTGCTCGCCGGAGTCCCCTATGAAAGCGTCGTTCAGGATTACCTCTTGACGAATGAGTACTACAAATCACGTTTGGAGTCAGTCATCAAGATGATGAGATGGATGACTTTATTTCAGGTTACTCCCGAGCGGATGAAGCTCATTTTGATGGCGAATCGGGAATATCTGGATGAAGTGTATCGTGGCCTTATGGAAACGTACGGTTCCATTGAATTGTACCTGAACAAGGCTTGCGGGATCGAGCTTTGCACACTGCGAAAGTGTAAAGAACTGCTTCTTGAATAGCGGGAAGAATGATGACCGTGCACAAAACCTGTGGGAGGAAAAAGAATTGAAGAAATGGTTGCTGCGATTCGTACTTTACCTATCGATCTTCCTCATATTTGTTGGGGGAATTGGAGTATGGGGAGCTGTTCATTCACGTGCCGATTGGCTATCTGTACGAGACACACCGGCACCTTCTTTATCGGGTGTAAATACCCCTACCTATCATCCGAACAAGCCGACAGTGGCGGTCGTATTGGGAAATCCAATGACGGAGGTGTTTGATTTTGTAGTCCCTTATGAAATGTTCGCCATGACAGATGCTTATAATGTGTATGCAGTGGCACCTGACAACAAAGTTACAGCATTAACCGGAGGCCTGGATCTAGTCCCGCACTATTCATTCAAAGAAATGGATCGGTTGCTGGGAAAGAGTCCCGACCTTATCGTGATTCCGTACATGCCAATGGACGATCAAGAGAAGTATCGCCCAGTCCGAGAGTGGATCCAAAAGCATGCGAAAACCAAGATCCTGAGCATTTGTTCGGGATCAAGAAATCTTGCCGACGCGGGATTACTAGAAGGGAAAACTTCAACTATTCATTGGCGAATCGTGAACCAGGTGAAAAAGGCATATCCAGCTACCAACTGGATCAGAGATCAACGGTTTGTTCAAGATGGAAACATTACATCATCTGCTGGACTCACATCAGGAATCGATGCTGTTCTCCATGTCATTTCGCAGCAAGTAGGCGAAACTATGGCCATGAAAGTAGCGAAGGAAATGAACTACCCTTCTTATCACTTTGTCAATAATCCGAAGGTAGTTCCTTATGATATCGATCAGACAGAAGCGATTTATTACGTAAATCTAGCGTTTCAATTCATGAAGGAAAAGGTAGGTGTGCTTCTGTATGACGGGATGGAGGAAAGTGCGCTGACCTCGGTATTTGACACCTATGCCCCTCTAGGGACGACGAAGCTGTTTACCATTTCGAACGGCGATGGAATCATCGTGACCAAGCATCACCTGAACCTGATTGCCCGATACCAGGTCAACCATGCTCCAACCATAGAGCGATTGCTTGTTACAGGAACGCAGCCACCCGCGCTGTCGAAGGAGCTGGGGAATGGGGTGGAACCAACGTACATTCATCGTGACAGACCCGACAGATTTGCATTCGATGCAACACTTGAAGATTTAGCTCAGCAAGAAGATGTTCTGACTGCTAAATGGGCGGCCAAACGACTGGAATATCGTGCCGATCATGTAAAGTTCGAAGGCAAGCCGGTTCCCCTGGAAGCGATCCTCACGTTGTCCCTCATTGGCATCGTCGGCTTGCTAACAGCCTTTCTTCTTGATAGGCGGTTCGTCTCCAAAAGGGTACAGAAATAAGGAAATGGGCAATGAAGCATAATTGGCGTGGTTCATATTGCGTTCACAGTGGCGATTTATAGTAGGGATACAGCAAGATCGCAACGACGTGAAATAACGAAAAGGAGTGGAATGGAAATGGTGAAAACGGCGGTAGGAGCGCTGCTTTATATTGCGGTCGTAATTGGGGGATTTACCATCTATGATAATTACGTTGCAGAAGATCAACTAGTGGTTGCAGGAGAGATGCACTCTGAGGACGGAAATCATGGCGTATCGAATGAAGGAAGCCACGGAAATGGGACGGAAGAGCATGGGGAAGGAGATCATGGCACCGGAAATCAAGGGCATGGAGCTGCAAGCAGCGATGTGAACACGTATGTTCAGCCAGAGCAAGATGGCATCAAGATCTTCGTAAAGGATAAACTGGGCAATCCCGTTGGCGATCTTGAAGTGAATCATGAAAAGCTGCTTCATTTCATCGTAGTGGATGAACATCTGCAGAAGTATTACCACGTCCATCCGGAACAGATTGGCAAGGGCGAATTTAAAATCGGCAATATTCTGCCTGACGGCTTTTATAAAGCATTTATTGACATCAAGCCAAAGCAGCTAGCTTATCAGGTGGTTCCGGTTCCATTTGTTGTCGGAAATCCGGGCGAATCTGCTGACCACGGTGGACTTGTGCCAGACAGCAAGCTGATACAAACAGTGGAGGGTGAAACCGTAAAGCTGGACATGAGTTCTTTTCAGGCAAACAAACCTGTTACGCTGACATTTGAACTGGATCGGTCGAATCTGACTCCGTATTTGGGTGCGATGGGGCATGTCGTCATTCTCGATGAAAAAGCGCAAAACTTTCTGCATGTTCACCCTTCCGATCATGATGAACCGGTATTTGAAACACAGTTTTCGAAGCCTGGTCTGTATAAAATATGGGCCGAGTTCAAGCAAAATGGGAAGGTCAGGGCGTTTCCATTTGTCGTCGAAATCACGGAAGACTGAGAACCTAACTTTGGTTAGGTTCTTTCTTTGTTCTTTTTCCTCAGGCGAGCAAACAACTGGATGGAATGCTACTTTTAAGAATAGACTGTATTTTCTGTTTGTTATATAATGTTATAAGATGTACTAATGATTTTGTTGGGGGAATGGCGATGAGACTGATTGCGATTGGCGATAATGTTGTGGATTACTACAAAGACCGCGGCGAAATCTTTCCAGGAGGCAATGCGTTGAATGTGGCGGTGCTGGGCAAGCGCTATCAAGCTGCCGTTTCCTCCTATATCGGCATCATTGGTAATGATCGCGCCGCAGAGCATGTGAAACAAACCTTGCTTTTGGAGAACATCGATATTTCAAGGCTAAGGCAAGCCTTTGGCCCCAATGGAGAGGCGGTCGTTTCTCTCAATGCAGAGGGGGATCGCGTGTTTGTGGGTTCGAACGCTGGCGGGGTGCAGGCGTACATGGGGCTTCGGCTGAACCAGCAGGATAAGGAATACATCGCTTCGCACGATCTGATGCACACAAGCATATACAGCAACCTGGAACATGAGCTTCCCGGGTTGCACAAGAAGATTCCCATCTCGTTTGATTTTTCGACTCGTTGGACGGACTCTTATTTGCAGCGGGTATGCCCCTACATCGAATATGGGTTTTTCTCGGGAAGTGATCTGACGGAAGACGAGTGTCACCAATTGATCCATCGCGTGCATTCCTTGGGAACGAAAGTTGTCGGCGTAACCCGAGGCGCCGAGGGAGCGATTTTCTCTGAAGAAGGAAGGCTGTATCGGCAGCATATAACGGAGACGGTGGTCGTGGACACGCTTGGCGCAGGCGATTCTTTCATCGCGATGTTTTTAATGCAGTATCACCAGAAGCATGATATGGAAGATGCGCTGCGGCAAGCGTCTGTCGCAGCAGCCAAGACGTGCGGCCACTACGGCGCTTTCGGCTACGGCGTCCCCAAAGTCGGTTAATCAAGATTCTCAGGCAATACCAAAAGAAAGAAGCTAGATGCGGAATCTAGCTTCTTTTATCCTTTTATGCCGCCGCTCGTGAGACCTCTGACAAAGTATTTTTGCATGAACAGAAAGAGGAGGATGATGGGAAGGGCGGAGATGGTCAGACCTGCCAGCAGAACGCCCCAATCCGTTTGCAGCATGTCCCGGAAAGCCATTAATCCAGAGGGGATGGTTTTTAGCTTGTTGTCGTCGATGAAGATGATCGAGAACAGAAATTCGTTCCAGGAAAAGTATGCGGTGAGTAGGGTGGAAGTGAGCAGGATGGGTGTGCTGAGCGGCAGAAAGACCCGCGTGAAGACGCCGAAGCTGCTGCATCCGTCGAGGTAAGCCGCCTCCTCGATTTCTTTTGGGATGGTCAAGAAGTGAGCGCGGATCAGCAGGATCGTAAAGGGAAGACGGTACGCCACATAGGGGATGATCAAGGCCCAGTACGTATTGAATAATCCTAGGGCTTGGATGAGTTTGTAGAGCGGGATCAAGCTGACCTGCGGCGACAGCATCAGTCCGCCAAGAATCATAATCAGGATAAGATTCTTGCCCCGAAACTGGAACTGAGTGAGACCGTATGCCCCCAGAGCGCTTAGAAAAACAGTGAGAAAGCAGGTGACAGAGGTGACGATGACACTGTTCAGAAAGTAGTCCGAGATTCCCTGCTCCCAGGCTGTCACGTAATTCTCGAACAGCCACTGTGTCGGAAACTTCCAGCTGTCGCTGAAGATTTCGGAAGAATCCTTGAGAGAATTCATGACCATCCAAAAGAGCGGGTAGGCGATGGCGACAAAGTACAGAAGCAAGACGAGCAACAGGGTGTAGGTGCCAATCGGAGGAGCACTCTTTTTCTTTGCCAGGGGAAGGAGGGGAGCAGCACTTTGCTCTGAAATCGTTTCCATATTTTTCTCCATTGCTGTTACTCCTCTCCTGTTTTGGATAGTTTCATTTGGATGAGCGAAATAACGAGGGTAATGGCCAAAATGACGTTCGCAATGGTGGAGGCGTACCCCATCTGGTCATTGATGAAAGCGGATTGGTAGAGGTAGGTTCCCAGTACCTCGGAAGCATGGCCGGGACCGCCGCCCGTGAGAATGTAGACCTCGTTGAAAACCGTAAACGCGCCAGCCAATGTGATGGTGGAGGTAACAAACGTCATCTCCCTCACCTGTGGGACCGTGACATGGAAAAACATTTGTATTTTGCTGGCGCCGTCAATTTCGGCTGCCTCATACAGCTCTTGTGGGATTTTCTGGATCGCCACGATGAACAGCATCATAATATAGCCGACGCTCTGCCATTGGGATACGGCGATCGCTGCGAAAATGGCCGTCGCGGAATCACCTACCCACGCCCTTGTCCAGCTCTCAAGCCCAATGGCTGACAAAAATCCGTTTAGCAGGCCGACCTGCGGATGATAAATAAAGTCGAACAAGAGAGCGATCACCGTGATGGAAATGATTACAGGCATAAAGAAAACGGTGCGAAAGACCGGGGAGATTTTTCGGAAGACTTTATCTTCGAGAACGGCTGCCAAGACGAGCCCGCCGAATACTTGAAAGATCATGGAGATGACGGCGTAATAGATGTTGTTTGCTAAAGCCTTGTAAAAGATCGGGTCGTGAAACAGCTGTACGTACTGTGCCAGTCCGACGAACGTCTTGTCCGGGGAGAAGGAGCTCCACTCGAACAGACTGTACTCGATGTTTTGAACGATCGGAAAGTAGATGAAGATGAGGATCATGAGAAAGCATGGAAGAACATACAAGTATCCGGTATATTTGCGCTGGAGCATATCGTCCCCCCCTTTGTGTATGAAGAGACAGTGAAGCCGCTCGGACTCCACTGCCATCCTCTTGCTCGTCACAGGCATTACTTGGCCTGTTCCCGCACTAGCTGGGCTGCCTTTCGCACGTCTTGCATGACATCTTCAGGTGTTTTTTCACCATTGAACATCTGTTGGGTACCCGCCAGGTAAGCGTCGACGATCTTGATGTCCAGGTCGGTATCCAGCCACAAGGCTAATCCTTCCGCACTGGTGACACGCTTCACCGCCTCAATCCCTAGCGGGGTAGCGGTATTCTCGTTGACTGCGCCTTGGACCGCGCTGTACTTGCCGACATCTTTCACGAATTTTTCGGCTTGAGCTTTCGAAGTCAAATACTTCAGGAACTTGACTGCTTCATCGGGGTGCTTGGTAGTCGAGGATACCATGAAGCCTTCAGGTGCTCCGGTCAAATAGTTTGGATTCCCTTTGCCGCCCTCGATAGCCGGAAAGTCGAGGAAGCCCCACTGGAACTTGGTCTTTGGCTCAACTAGACGGACTTCCGCTGTTTCGGCATAGAGGATTGCGGCTTTTTGATCGATGAACATCTGTCTGGCAAACTCGTGGTCCAGTCCATTGACATCTTTGTTGAAGTAGGGGACGAGCTCCTGCAATTTTTTCAGTGCTTCCACATAGCCCGGGTCTTCAAATGTTCCGGTCGAGCGGTTGTAATCTTTTTCTCGTGTGCCCTCGTCCACCATGCGCTGATTCAGTGTCCCGATATAGTGGGAGGATGCCCACGGTGCTTTGTTGCCAAAAGTGATGGGGGTGTATCCGTTATCTTTGATCGCTTGCAGGACGGCGATGAACTCCGACCATGTCTTCGGTACTTGCAGATTCAGCTTGGAGAAAATCTCTTTATTGTAGAAAAACGTCTTACCGTCGATCGTAAGCGGTACGCCATACAGCTTGTTATCCAGGCTGAATGGCACGAGCTGTGATGCCATCAGCTGTTCAGACCATGCTTTGTCCTGCTGGGCATAGTTTGTCAAATCCAGAGCCTTTCCGCCGCGAACGAATTTGTAAGCATATTCGCCGCTCCAGGAAAAATAGATGTCGGGGGGGTTATTCGTTCCTAGCAGGACGCTGATTTTTTCTTTGTAGGCGTCGTTGAGCACTGCTTCGGTTTCGATGTGGATGTTTGGATTTTCCTTTTCAAAATCCTTGACCACTTGCTCAAAGTAAGTTTTGTCTGGGTCTCTGGGCCAGCGATGGAACAGGCGAAGTGTGATCTGCTCACCCGTGGGCGAAACCGAATTTCCTCCAGGGTTTGCAGAAGCTTGCTGTTTGGATGAATCAGCAGTGGAACATCCTGTTGCGAGAGAAAGAACGAGCAGTAAACTAGTCGCGAATCTGGACATCCTCATCATGACATTGCCCCCCTTTTATCTTGCAAGAAAACCTATATCATAATATAACATCATATTATGATATAAAATTAGGAATTGTCAAACAATTCTTGTTTGGCTGTTTAGTAGGGGACCTTCCACATGTAACGTCTTGTTGAGAGTGGGTGATTGCGGGCATCAGCAAGTTCGTTGGCAAACTGGCGCAGGACGTAGTTCAAGACAAGGGGAGCGATGTAGCCTTTCAGCTCGTCATCCATTCCGGACAAATCAAATTCTTTGGCATCGAGAACGATAAGCTTTTCGCCGTATTGTCGGCTGAAATGCAAGGCGCGTTCTTCCAATGGGCGCGTTTCATCCAGCCCAAGCAATTGGATGATCGGCACGTACTTGTCGAGAATTTCAAAGGGACCATGGAAATATTCACCTGCGTGGATGGCGTGGGAGTGGATCCATTGCATTTCCATCAGGATGCAGATCGCAAAGGAGTAAGCTACTCCGAAGTTGGCTCCGCTCGCCATGGTGTAGATGATTTTCTCGTCCTTGTAGGTTGCTGCGAATTCTTTCGCCTTGTCTGCAAATTGGATTTTCGCCCGATCGTAGGCGGTTTGCAAGTTTTGCAAAGACTGAATAAAGCGGTGGAATTTTGCATTTTCTTCTTTTACGTAAAGGAGGCCCGTCACCAGCTGATACATGATGGAGTAGTTGGTTTCAAAGGCGGGTGCCTCTGGACCATAGCTGTAAGTGATGATGTGTTCCGACTCTTCGGCCAAGGGTGAGGCCGGCTCATGGGTCAAGGAAACGGTGAGGGCGCCTTTACTGCGTGCAAACTTTGCCGCTTCGGCCGTCTCCGGTGTGTTGCCGGAATGAGAGCAAAGGATGACCAGGGACTTCGAACCGAGCGTGGCTGGGTTGCGGTGAATGAACTCATTGGAACTGTAAAGGTCCGAGGCAATGGTTTTGGCTTCGCGGTCCAGCCAATATTTACTTGGGTACATCAATGCGGAGGAGCCGCCGCATGCGACGAGAAATACATTTTCGATCGGGCGGGAACTGATGGCATCCAAAGCCTGCTGAACTTGTGGGTGTAACATGAAAAGACCTCCTCAAATGGATGTATTGGTTATATAACAATATATAACATCTTATCAAATTGCATTCAACTGATTTTTCTAAAAATTACACTTTTCATCCAAGCAACAAAAAAACACTGGGTTCTTCGTCCAGTGTCAGTTGCTGCGGTTTTGTCCGGTATTGATGGTAAATGTGACGCGATCCGTGGGGATAAGGGAACTGGAGGAATGAAAGGGGGTGCCCTGTTCATCGTAGGCAACCTTGTCGATTTGGTAGAGGGGGCTACCGATGGAGCAGCGCAGCAGTTGTGCTTCCTCCTGCGTGGCCATGATGACGTTCAATGTCTTCAGATTGGAAGCTGGTTGGATATCATAGTATTTTTTCAGGACCTGATAGGTAGAAATCGATTCGGCAATATGCTTTTCCAGATCAGGAAATCGGGTCAATGGATAATAAACGGTTTCCCATACCAGCGGGGTATCATTCACGTAATGGAGCCGCTTCAGCTGAAGGGTGGAAGTCCCGGGTGGAATCTGCAGGGGAGCAGCGATCGCTTCGTCCACTTCGAGGATGGTGGTAGAAATGATCCTTGGCTGGGGCATTTTGCCGGTCTGCGTAAGAAATTCAGAAAAGCCGTTGACTGCTATCAGCTCGCGTTTCAGCTTGCTTGCCGTAACGAAGGTCCCTTTTCCTTGCTGGCGCTGCAAGATTCCGGCCTCGACCAGCTCAGTGATCGCCCTGCGTGTCGTGATTCGGCTCACACCGTACATCTCGCACAGCTCACCTTCAGGAGGGAGCTGCTGACCTACTTTGTATACACCCCGATTCACATCTTCCTTTAGGACTTCCATCAGCTGGATGTATAGCGGCTTGAGGCTAGCGTTATTTAATTTCATCGATTTCGCCTCCGTGAAACAAAATTTTAAATCGTCTTATGATAATATATCATATTTCATTTATTCAAGCATTTTGCTATCAAGCATCCTGTATACCGCGTGCGAGAGGAAGATAATCAAATTGCAAACAGAATTAGTAAAAATGGTATTAGACTGATCTCAATAATCGAATCAGCGGTAGCCTTGGACGAGAAAACCAGCTAATGTTTGTCAAGCTTTTCAGTGTAGACATTGTTTTAAACACTGGTATACTGTTTTTTGAGCATAACGAATAATCCTTCAGGGGAGTGAAGGATTGTGGATAATTATGGTATTAGATTTGGTAGGGTTCGTCTTTATTAAGGATGGAGTAGATGTGATGAAGTAGCTTGTTGGCGCAAGCAATCACAACCACCTTGTAGGACTTGCCCTCTTTTCTTTTTTTATCGTAATATTGCTTTATTCTGCTATTTATTCCGCGCCTTAGTCCACATTGAACTGCTAAATATAGCGCTCTTCGAAGTCTTTTGGATCCTCGTTTCGTTATCCGGTTACTAGTCGCTGTATACTTACCCGAACTATATACACCAGGATCAAGGCCGGCGTAAGCAACAAGCTGTTTAGGACTCGTAAATTGACGGGCATCTCCGATCTCGGCTATGATCGTTGCTGCAAGTTTGTCACCTATTCCTGGAATGGTCTTCAGTAGTTCCACTTCCGGTAAAGTCGCCGATATCTCCTCGATGTGTTTTTCCAGCCTACTTAATTGGTTTTTGAAACTCAAGTAAGAGGGATACCATTCCTGCCAGGGCTATGCTTTGCGAAATACTCCTTTTTTTGTTAGACCATTCAAAAAAGGCTTGTCTCAACTGATCTGCCTTCTCCCTGACCCAACCTTTCGAATGAGATTTCCCGGCTTGTCCCTGAATGATAGTTTCTATCTCTTCAGTCCCATCGCTCAGACAACACTGCAGCACCTTAAGCGCCGTAGTGGAAAAAAGGTTGCTAAATACATGTTCAAACGCTGGAAATACCTGATCCAATAGGGCTCTCGCGTTTAGCTTTGCCTGAACATACATCGAGGTTATATACTCATGTTGTCTCGTCACATGCTGCAACTCGGTATGCAACTCATCCCATGTACGATGTGGCGTAACATCACCACGATAATACATGTCGGCTAAGTGCCATGCATCTGCCGCGTCTGTTTTTACTTTTCGAAGTTGCGTGCTCCTCGCTCGTTTAGATTGAAGAGGATTAATCACAAAATGCTTGTACTCCCTACTCGTAAGATAGGCGACCACCCCTCGATGGTAATGGCCGGTAGCTTCCAAAATAACGACTGGTTCCGTTCCTGAAAGTACTTTCAATTCATCAAGTAATTCTCCTAGTCGTTCAAAACCTCTATCCACGTGCGATATACTCTCCAACTTCCCATACGGTTCGTTTTTCTTACAAAAGCCTGAACGACGCTGGATCCTTTTGATACATCTAATCCTACGACTGGCTCCATAACACTCTCCCTCATTCAAAAAATTGCCGGCACTCCCACGATGGTTCCAAACCCATAGCTTCGCTTGTGATGCGAGATCCCTGTCTCAACCAGCTCAAACATGGTCATTGGGGGTAGTGGGAGAACTGTTTTCACGACGGGGTTGATCCTCAATAAAGTCCACGTTCTCCCGGCTACCGCCATCTTATAGCGCCCAAGAAAAAAGGCCAACAAGAAATCACTGGTTGACCTGATAATACGAAATAAAGTCCTAGACTTCCGCTGTTTTTATTCAGTTCATTTGATGAGGAGTATAAATAAATTTTCTTTCCTGCTCCCAGGGCAATTCCTTCCCTTTCCCTGCTGAGATCATGACAATTATTACAGCTGCAGCCAAAACTCCCGAAACTTCTTCTTGGCCAATTTTACAGAGTTTTGTGATGGTGCCCAACCCTGCAGCTGGAATCTGACCAACCATTTAAAATGCTAGACATTACGCATCAAACCTGCATATTCCCATTTTCTATTTTAATTATTACGATTCAATTTTTATTTATACATTGAACGGATATTTTTAAGGTGTAGTTATTATAGCCACGCATTGCCAACTCATCAAGCATAGTATCTTCATAAAAAAAATCTCCGAGATTATAACCCTTACACCTTACATCTGCAACAAGCTGTTGATAACTTTTATATGCACTTCGGAATCCACCCTTATGATAAATGACTGCGTAAGTCCCTGCAGGCTTAATAGCAATATGAGGGATGTCAATTTTATTAAAAATTCTTGTATAGATTCGAGCATAGCCATAAACTTCGGGACCGGGTATATTATCAGTTTTCACTATACCGCTTACCGGGTAAGGACTAAATATTCCAAAGCTATGACAATAATTTAAGTGTTCAATAAACGCAGTAGTTATCTCGCCGATTTCAGGATTACCAAGATATTCAGAAAAAATATAATACTCTTCAGGTAGAGTAACATATAAAACAGAGTCTTCAGAAGCATTCATGGATTCAAGTACGATTTCAGATTTAGTAGCAAGATACTTCTTAAGGTAAGAGAGTCTTTCAATTTTTATTTGAGCTTCTTTTTGTTTTGTTTCAAGTAGCTCGAGTAGGTTCTGAGGATTTCTATTTTCAAGAAATGTTTTTATATCGTTAAGAGGCATATCCATTTCTTTTAAAACAGAAATTCCAGTAAAAACTTCGAGTTGCTCGTAAGAATAAAATCGATAGCCGCTATCGGCAACTATTTCAGGAGAAAAAAGTCCGATTTTATCATAGTAAAACAGAGTCTGTTTATTAACGTTGCATAACTTAGCAAACTCTCCTGCTGTAAAATAATGAAGTCTGCCGTTTTTTTTCATAGTATCACCTTTATAAATTAATTTTTTTAGAAAAAGATTGACTATATAGTTACTATATAGTTTAGCATTATTTTAAGCATGATAGATTATCTAATGAATTACGAAAGGGTGCTATATATGGAATCATATCAAATTGTATGTGAAGAATTAAAAAAAATGGATATCTCATTTGATATAGTTGAACACCCTCCAGCATTGACAACAGAGGAAGCGGATCGCTACATCGAGGGCAAAGAAGGTGTTCGTACAAAAACATTGTTTTTAACCAACCGAAAAAAAAGTGCATATTATTTAGTCATATTAGATGATACAAAGCGTCTGGACATGAAGAAACTTGGTGAACTCATCAGTGAAAAGGGGATGCAATTCGGGTCGGCAGAAAATTTAATGGAAAAAATGTCACTGCCTCCGGGAGTTGTATCATTGTTCGGGCTGTTAAACAATTCAGAGCATGATATTAAAGTGTGCCTTGATAAAGAGATGCTATCTGAAAATTTTGTAAGTTTTCATCCGAATGATAATTCAAAGACTATTTTTATTTCGACTGATGATATGTATAGATTTATTACTTTATTAGGTTATGAATATTCAATAATTGATTTATAAGGTAGGTAGATAGCATTGACAATAAAAAGGAATATTATATTGGGTAGTTTAAGTGCAATCTTTTGTGAAGTGTTATTTGGCTTTAGTTATCTTTTTACAAAAAGGATTACAGACTCAATATCCCCAATGACATTACTAAGTTGGCGATTTATTTTTGCCTTTCTTTTTTTGAATATATGTATGGTTGCTGGTATCATGAAAGTGGATTTTAAAAACAAATCAATTTCATCGCTATTTTTTGTGGCAATTTTTCCAGTTTTATATTTTATTGGAGAAACCATTGGTATTAATTTAACTTCTGCCTCTGAAAGCGGTGCAATAATCGCCTGTATTCCAATTGTTACACTATCGTTTTCTGCTCTTATATTGAAAAAAATCCCTACAAGATTGCAAGTAACAGGCGTCAGTATTACAGCAATAGGTATTATAGTAATTGTATTAACAAAAGGAATGGAAGCAACATTTAGTCCAATCGGCTATATAATGCTGTTCCTTGCAGTAACTTCATACAGTCTATACTCTATTTTTTCTGAAAAAGCAGTTGAGTTTACTAGTACAGAGAAAACCTATGCAATGATTGCATTGGGAACAGTTGTTTTTACTCTCATAGCGCTTATCGAAAATTTAAATTCTGGAACATTAAAAGATTTTTTTGTTCTTCCATTTACAAACTTTGATTTTCTTATTGCAGTACTTTATTTAAGTATAAGTTGCTCTGTAGTTGCTTTTCTTCTCTATAATTTGGCCATTTCTTATATTGGTACAAATAAATCCGCCTCTTTTGTCGGCATTTCTACTATTGTTACAGTAATAGCAGGTATAGTTATATTAAAAGAAAAATTTACCTTGGTTCAAATGCTTGGTGCAACATTAGTGATTAGTGGGGTTTACTTGGCAAATTTTATTTATGAAAGTAGTAAATCAGAAGGTGAGCATCATAATAAAGAAATAGTTTCGGACGACACATATCCATCATAATATAGCCTGTTTCTTAATCCATTCGATATGTTTCTTAATTGTAATGCCGTCAAGAATTCCAGAGGCTCACCTGATCAATGGGAGCCTCTTTGTTTTTCCACGCTAAACTGCCCGTTAGTTTAGTGCTATCGCCAGTCTAATACTTTATTTTTCAGTCTAATGGTTTTTTTTCTTTTAACAATAATCGAATCTTTATTCTGCCATTGGGGAGAAGCTAATAAAGTTTCAAAGAAAATTAAAACAAAAAATTTGGGAGTAGAAATTGTACCAGACAAAGGGGAAAGACTCCTCAGGTAAACAAAAAAGGCTTGGAAATCCAAGCCTTTAACTCACGGAAAAACGTTCATGCGCTTCTTCATCGCTTCTTGAATCCGTTGCTCGATTCTCGCTACTTCATATTCAGGGCGTCTCCACCAGTTGCGACTCCAGATCCTTTCTATTGTCCAGCCCTTGTTTTCCAAAAAGCGTTGTCGGGTAACATCCCTTTCCCTTGCTGTTTTAGAGCTGTGATACATTGCTCCGTCGCATTCGATACCCATCAAATACGAATTTGGGTTATTTGGATCAACCACCCCTAAGTCGATCCGATACGAAGACTCACCGACTTGTGTAACTAATCGATATCCCTTCTCGGAAAGGGCGTTGTAAACCTCCTCTTCAAAAGTGCTATCGAACTTCAATTCTTTACTGTCTTGACTCATTTTATAATCGGAGTTAATTCGAGCTAACACCGACTTCGCCATCTGGAGATTGCCTTCTGAGATTGCATAGGCATATTCCAAAAATCGCTTAAAGTAATAGACGCCTCTATTTTCTTCATCTCCTGCCATTTCTGAAGGATAGAGGGAGGCGACGATACGCATTCCTTGCTTTGCCCGTGTAATTGCTACGTTTAGACGATTCTCACCATCATCGTGATTAATCAAACCAAATCGCCCCGAAGTATTTCCTTTCACATCTCTTGCATAAGTTACCGAGAAAATGATGATGTCGCGCTCGTCCCCTTGGATATTTTCGATGTTACGGACGATCAAAGTTTTCTCTAAATCTCCCCCCATCACTTGGTTATAAACTACGCCAAACTCCGAATCTTCTTGTGCTCTCCGTGCAATCAGCCGCTCGATGAGATCCTGTTGGTGACCATTCATTGCTACTACACCCAAGGAGAGGGTCCGATCACCATGAAGGTAATGGTCTCCTATCAGATCTACGACTTTCTTAGCTTCTGCCATATTTGAATTGTTAGCCCACTGCCCATTCTCCACATGAAACCATTGGATCGATGGAGGATCTTGGGTTGGGAGGACATTTGGGGCCACTTGGATATTCTTATAAAAAGCGTGGTTCGAGAAATTTATAAGCTCCTCGTATTTCGAACGGTAATGCCACTTTAACGGTTTTGGTTTGAAATTGAGCTTTGCTAAATCTAACAGGGACTCAGCTGTCTGGATGTCCTCGTAATAGTCTTCGTCGTCTTCATCCATTACGTACGTCTTCTTACCGATCATAGTTGGTTTTAATTGTTTTTCATCCCCAGCTACTATAATGCGACGTCCACGAAACAAAGCTGGTATGCCGTACTCTGCTGGACATTGACTCGCCTCATCAAAGATGACGAGGTCAAACAGTTCTTTTTCTAAGGGAAAAATGGTGCTCGCTATAGAAGGAGACACCAACCAGACGGGCACAACTTTGGCCAATATATCGGGGTATTCTTGGAGCAATTTCCGAATTGGCCATGTTTTGTTTTTCAATCCACAACGATAAGCGATATCACTCCTTACCTTTTCGGGAATTTCAGTAATTTCGTGCTTAAGTTTCATTCGAAGGTATAAAGCGGAGACTTCTTGTTTTCGTTTTAATAAAGCGGCGAATTGTTGACGCTGGATTTCGTACTCATCTTCAGACACATCTTTGACCTTTGGATTTCCTTCTTCTGCAACATGAATCCAATAGTCAAGGTAAGCTTGTTCAACTAGCTCCCACCAAATTGATCCCTGTGATAGTTCTTTAATGGGGGGGATAGTTTGCATACACATTTTAAAGATCTCTTGCTCCGTATTAGGGAGGGACGCTACTTCCCGATCCATTTGTTTCATCTCGTCCCAATCTGATAGCAAGGAATCATGTAATCCTTGCAGCCAGTCACGTAAGGATTCTCCCTGTTTCCATCGGTGGTATTGATCTTGGAGATAATCTTCTGGGAAAAGGGGAGTTAAACTATGTATGTGCTGCTCAAACTGCTCACGTGTTTCTCGCCACCTCCGAAAGTTGGAGAAGTGATCCAATAACTTGTCCCATTCGAGTTCATCATGTCCTCCTAACCGAGTGACAACATGTTGATTTTTCTTTACCCAACGATTCCAATACCACTTAGCTAGCCACTTCCTATCCATGGCACGACGTAAGAGTGAATGACCTTGATCAAATGCTTGTCCATTTCTCTCTAGATAACTTATGGGGAATCCTAAAGTTTCCCACTGGTGCCGTTCTAGTGCCTCCTGTTCTTCTTGAACTAAAAGTGCGCCAAAAACATCAAACCATTGATTGCGCTTCGTGATATCCCAATCTGCAAGGCTTTTTCTCTTGGACCACGGATGCCCAGCATGGAGATAGCGACTGGCGTAGCGCCCGAGACGCTCTAATTTTTCTTTAAGTTTGTCTATATCATCTACCCTCATATCATACCCCTTCGAAGGCAGACGAAAGAGGGGGGCTTTGTTCCTATACTTTAAAGCCCGATCGTACATCCGAAATAAGGATATACCATTGGATTGGTTTAGCCATAGCGTATCAGATATACCTTTTAAATATGTCGTCTTTACCGCAATTTGTTCGGAGTAATGAGTGTACTCCCGTTTAGCTCGTTCGAACTCTACGTTATGTGTACCTCCAACAAGTTTTGCAATTTTATCATAAAGCAAACTCCGATCTTCTTTTTCATCGTGGACCAACGCAACAAATTCCTCTAAACCAACCTCCTGCAACCGTTGTAGTACGACGGTCAAGGCGGCTTTCTTTTCCGCAACCAATAGTACTGGTTTACCGAGTCTGATGGTGTCAGCGATTAAATTGACTATCATCTGGGACTTACCTGACCCTGGTGGCCCATTTACGACGATCCCTCGTTCAAAGCGAGCTGACAATATCACTTCCTCTTGTGATGAATCGGAATCGAGGATAAATACATGCTCTTCTTCCTTACCTTCATCCACGTTGAGTATCGGTTTTTTGTCAGTTTCTCCGAGCTCTAATGTGAGTTCATTTAATAAAGCCGCCACTAAATCCGCTTTTTCTCCTTGCTCGACTTCTTTTATTAACGATTGATAGTCTTTTGAAATGCCCCTTTTCCCTTGACTAAATTGCCCGAGGATTGCATGTGGGACGATTTGAAGTGGAGTTTCAACTTGATCCCATGCAAACTTCTTCGTGGATTCTTTTGGGATGACTCCGTCCTTTAACATCTTCAAATAGTCATCAAAAGGAACAAGTGACAGGTTTTGATGTGGTTGAGGAGAGTGAAGGGGAAGGCCCCAATCCCATAGCATGGTTTGGTATGATACTAGGTCATAGGGATCTTTCAATGGAAGCGTTTGTTCCAATTGACTGTCGTTTATCTTGATTTCATTGGCTTGTTGGACGGCCAGAATTAAAGCTCGATTCCAACTTACTTCCCCGTCTTCTTCAAAGGAAAGAAACCAATCTCCGTCTTTCTTCTTTAGCTCAACCGGATAGAAAAGTAGTGGACCATGAATAAAGGAGCCATCTTGCAATTTTCCTGAAAGAAAGGGGAACCCAACAAACATATCCCGCTCGCCTGTTTCCGTATGGCGAGTGGTCCATTCTTTATGAAGATCTTTACATTGATTCGTCCATTTCGTTTCATCCATTAGAGGACTCTTTGATAGAGTAATTTGTAGGTTGCTGGTATTTCGGTGAAGAATGACGTGATCAAGAAGATCAAAATTGCTTATCCTTCCTTGAGGAATGGTTGTTAAATCAATATAAGACTTATCGCATTGGGTAAAACGAATGTTTTTATTGTTTCTTCGAAGATCATTTAATTTGTCATGGTATTTTTTGAGCTTGTCCACGAGTTGCATAGGGATCACCTGTCATCTACGTAGTTGTGTTTGTTTTTAGTATTTCTTAAGAGTGGGTAGCATAGACCTTTAGACCTATAAGTTGAAAACTAAATATGTTTTATTGATTAACCTAGTTCTTGTTTATCGGTAGCTTAATAAGGGGATTCAACACGATCAGTGGACATCCCATCGAATACTTTTACCTACAACTATGACGTATTCACATTTTTGTTTTTCAGGCATTGTTCTGTTCCGATCAACTCCCAAGCCGAGAGGGGAAAAACATGCCTAAAAACTCGAGATACGGATCCTATGAACGAAATCATAAAAAATTGAGGATGCACCCTCTTCTATGTTCAGTACTATTTTGTGAGTTAGTTCTAACGGGAAGCAAGTGATCTTTCTAGCGATTAATGTTGCTGAACCTGACCTTTTGCTACATCTCCTCAGATTTAAGAGCGGGTTAAATACATCAAACAGCGTCTGTGATTACCCCAGATTCGCATACACAAAACAGCGTCTGTGATTACCCCAGATTCGCATACACAAAACCTCGAAGCGGTGAAGTTATCGACAACATTTAGTCCAGCGGCATGGTGGTCAAGCTAAATGATGGCGTTTAGAACTTAACATGCTAATTATAGCTATCATTGAGTATTAGAAAAGCTCATACCTCATTCCTCATACCAACTTTACGATTCATCATGATCCTACGGGTCGTCTTCAGCTTAATAGTGTATTGGTTTGGAATGCTTGTAGGATGACTTGATTCAGGGTGGAAAATGCCAGACTTTATCGATATAATGTTATTATTCTGAAAATATCGCATTTCGACAACGGCGTCGATCTGCCTTGTTTTTTTAATGAATGTGCACGTCCATTCTCTGAGAAACTGGAGGTGGAGTTTTGCGTCAACCCTATCGAATCATTGTCATTGATGACGATCCGATCACTCGCATGGACTTGATCGAGATGCTGCAGGAGGTCGGATATCATATCGTGGCTGAAGGTAAAAATGGAGAAGAAGCAGTCCGCTTGACGCAAACGTGGCACCCCGATCTCCTCATCATGGACGTGAAGATGCCGGTCATGGACGGGTTGACAGCGACTGGAATCATTCGCAGCTGCTCAGATACCGCGATCCTGCTCTTGACGGCTTACAGCCAAAAGGACATGGTGGTGCAGGCGATGGCCAAGGGTGTAAGCGCTTATCTGATCAAACCGGTCATGGAAGAGGAGTTTTTGCCCGCCGTGGAACAAGTCCTGACGAACCGTTAAAGCAGCAGAGAAAAGTGAACAAAAAAAGCAACGGCGCTTTGGAAGCATACGGTCACAACCGTGTGTTCGTTCAAGGCGTCTTTTTGTTTTTCTATGACCCGATCCAACAGAAAGAGAGTGATACCCATGAAATTGGCATGTGTCATCCGCAAACAACACTATTCGTTTGGTTCTGTGCGTGAAGTGCTGGCAAAGGCGAGTGAAGAAAAATCCGGTGATCAAATGAGCAAAATCGCGGCACAATCAGCCCTGGAGCGGATGGCTGCGAAAGTCGTGCTCAGTGAGATGACACTGGCGGATTTGTATGAAAACCCTGTGATCCCGTATGAGAAGGATGAAGTCACCCGGATCATTTACGATGACCTGAACCTTTCGATTTACGAAGAAATCAAAAATTGGACGGTCGGTGAACTGCGGGAGTACATTTTGTCCTTTTCGTCCGGAATGTCTGAGCTGACTCGTATCAGCCGTGGTTTGACCAGTGAAATGATAGCTGCGACGGCCAAGCTGATGTCGAGCATCGACCTCGTGATGGCCTCGCAAAAGATGCGTCATCAAGCGTATTGCAATACATTGATCGGTGAGCCTGGCCGACTCGCGTTTCGCTGTCAGCCCAATCATCCGATCGATGATCCGGAAGGGATTCTCGCCTCTATCAAGGAAGGGCTCTCCTACGGGTCGGGGGACGCGGTCATCGGGATCAACCCAAACAACGATTCAGTCGAAAGCGTCACGAAGCTGCTCAAGATGAGCCATGAATTCATGCAAAAGTGGGAGATTCCGACGCAAAACTGCGTGCTCGCACATATCACGACACAGATGCAGGCATTGCGCGGTGGCGCCCCGATTTCCCTGATGTTTCAGAGCCTGGCCGGCTCACAGCGCGCCAACGAGGCATTCGGTGTCTCCAAAGACCTGTTGGACGAGGCGATGGAGCTGATGCTGCGCAAAGGGACGGCAGCAGGGCCAAATGTGATGTACTTTGAGACGGGTCAAGGCTCAGAGGTATCGCTGGATTCACATGAAGGTGTCGACATGCAGACCTTGGAGGCGAGAACGTACGGTTTCTGTCGTCACTGGAAGCCTTTCATGGTCAATAACGTCTCAGGGTTCATCGGACCGGAGACGCTTTACGACGGCAGGCAAATGATCCGAGCCGATCTGGAAGATTTGTTCATGGGAAAGCTGCACGGATTGCCCATGGGAATCGCACCGACCTATACCAATCACATGAATGCCGATCAGAATGACCAGGAGATCGCTGGAATGCTGACGACGCTGGCTGGCGCCAACTTTTACATGGGGGTACCCGGCGGAGACGATGTCATGCTCAGCTACCAGGATACGAGCTACCACGACGATGCTAGCTATCGGGAGCTACTCGGCCTGAGACCGCTGCGCGAGTTTGAAAAATGGCTGGAGAAGATGGGGATCATGGAAAATGGTCGACTGACAGAGCGGGCAGGGGACTTGTCCATTTTTGACTAGACAGTGAGGAGGGGAAATGAATGAAACCAATCGATGTGGATGATCTGGTACAGCGTGTCTGGGAAGAAATGATGCGGAAGAGGCAGGAGGCCATTCCATTTCCAGAGCAGAAGCAACGGGGCGTCGAGCGTCCAAAGAACCCGGAAGCGTTGGAGCGAGCGATGAATCGGACGCCTGCTCGAATCGGCATCGGCAGGGCAGGGACTCGGATGAAGACCGGAAGCTACCTGCAATTTCGCATTGATCAGGCGGCGGCTCAGGACGCGGTCATGAAATCGATCAGTCCCGACTGGCTCGAACAGCTTCAGCTGCCGGCCCTCTGCACGAGAGCGAAAGACATGCAGGAATATTTGATGAATCTCGATTCCGGCCGGATGCTCTCGAATGAATCCGCCGCTTGGCTGCAGCGCCATGGAGAGATGGGAAAAGACGTGCAGATCATCATATCGGACGGCCTCAGCACGTCCGCATGCGAAGCCACCATACCTGACTTGCTGCCAGCACTGATGCAAGGGCTGACATTGAAAAAGATCAGCGTCGCAAAACCGATCTTCATCCACAGAGGGCGAGTATGGGTGCAGGATCATGTCGCTTCCATCGTGAAATGCAAGGTGGTTATTTCGTTGATTGGGGAGCGGCCCGGACTCGCTACAGCGGAAAGCCTAAGCGCCTACATGATCTATCAGCCCAATGAACAAACGGTGGAGTCGGATCGCACGGTCATTTCCAACATCCATCGTGGAGGGACACCACCGATCGAAGCGGGCGCCTATTTGGCGGAGATTCTGGAGGAGATTTTACGCTATCGAGCGAGTGGGGTAAAATACGCCCAAATGCGTTTGAAATAACAGGTAGATTCCTACTGGCATCTCGGTCGTTCATGCTCTAGAATACATATGAGTAGATCATTATTGATGAGGAGTTGCTACGCATGACGGAGCCTAATCAAAACGAAAAAGACACGTCCGAACAAAAGCCAGGTAAAATCAGCCTGCAAGAAGCAATGAAACGCAGACTCGCGGAGAAAAAGGCACAGCAAGCTATGGCCAACAATCCGATCAATCAAAAAGCAAAAAACGATGTCGTGAAGAGCCAGAATACGAAGAAAATCAACAATCAACGTCGCCGCATGGGCGTATAACGCGTCTTTTTGAACGATATTGGATGAATGCCAAGCGAGAAGGGGATGTGCAGTGGTTCGTCTACTGTGCGTCCCCTATTTAGTTGTCAGGATGTAAAGGGGGATTCGTGATGAAGATCGAACGACTTCTGGCTATCGTCACGCTGCTGATGGGCAAGCGGAGAATGAGCGCCACGGAGCTGGCCAAGCACTTTGAGGTGTCCCTTCGCACCATCTATCGCGATCTGGAAACGATCAACACAGCAGGAATCCCCATCGTCGCCTACCCGGGATCGAGCGGCGGCTTTGAAATCATGGAGAGCTTTACCATAGATCGGCAATACGTATCCTTGGACGAGCTAGTGACCCTCATTGCAGCTCTTAAAGGAGTGCAGACCTCCGCGGCTGAAAGGCAGGTGGGGCCCTTATTGGAGAAAATCAAATCGCTGGTGTCGACCGGAAGCGAAAAAAGAGGAACCGCACACGCGCATCCGATCGTCTACGATTTTAATCCATGGGGGCATACAGAAGAATCGATGCGTAGGGTGAACCAGCTCCGCGAGGCAATCGAAAGCAGGCAGCGAGTGACGTTTCTCTATACGAAGTACCAAGGTGAGACTCAAAAAAGAACGGTGGAACCAATCACACTGATCTTGAAGGGATACGTCTGGTACGTATACGGATACTGTCAATGGCGGCAAGCGTATCGGCTTTTCCGGCTATCCCGGATGGCTGACTTGATGGTGAAAAATGACACGTTTCACCCGCATCAATATACAGGGGAAGCGCTGAAGTGGCTGGAAGAGTGGAATCAGGAAGAGCAAGTCATGCTGGTCCTGGAGTTCTCACAAAGCGTCCACGTACGGGTCCGAGACATGTTTCGACCAGAAGAAATCGAGACCAAAGAGGATGGCACGCTCCTCGTCAAAACGATGGCGTCCCATGATGAGTGGTTGTACGGAATGCTTCTCAGTTTTGGAGATGCGTTGTATGTGATGGAACCAGAATTGGTCAGGTGCCGCCTCCATGATACAGTGAAAAGGATGGCGGCACGATACGAAAGGGAAGAACGTTGACAGACAGTTGTCAGGGTAGGATTCGTATACTGTTACTTGTAACCAACTCTTTCAAAGGGGCGAGAAAAGCATGAGGAAACCTACCTTTATCGAACTGGGTGAAATGAAGGTTGCCGGGATCGGCATTCGCACGACCAATCAGCAGCAAAGTGACGGCAATAATGCCATAGGTGAGCTGTGGCAAAGATACTACCAGGACGGGATTCAGGATCGTACTCCAGATCGCCTGGACCCGGATGTCGTGGTAGGCGTGTATTCGGGGTATGAGAGTGATGAAAACGGAGCGTACGACCTGTTGATTGGATCAGCCGTGCCGCCTGAAACCGATTTGCCTCAAGAGCTTTCGGTTGTCACCATCCCTGCTGGCACTTATGCGGTTTTTACGTCACGACGCGGGCCACTCGTGGACGTAGTTGTCGAGGCATGGGGGCACGTGTGGGAATGGACCCGTCAAAGTGGGAATAAACGCACATTTACAGCAGATTTTGAACGGTATGATCGTCAAAATTGTGCCGATCCGAGCAATGCGCAAATTAAGCTGTACATTGCATGTGAACCTGGCCATCATCCAGCCCCATGATTTCTTCACAAGTTTGGTTTACTCTGTAGAGAGAAAGTAGTCGAGAGGAGTGTACGGGGCATTTCATGGATTGGATAACAAACGTAGAGGGCTTAGCCGAATGGATTCGTTCGTGGGGTGTTCTCGGCATATTGGGGAGTATCGCGCTAAATGTCATCATCAGCATAGCAGGCGTACTTCCGTCCATCTTTTTATCTGGGGCGAATGCGATCGTCTACGGGCTGGTGGGAGGATTCTTCGTTTCATTGACAGGGGAAGTGCTGGGGGCGACGGTGGCATTTCTGCTGTATCGATACGGCTTGCAAAAATCGAAAGGACTGAAAAAGCTGGGGAAGTTCTCCTGGATTCAAACGATCAATGGATCGACTCGCTTTCGCAAAGGATTGGCGATCGTCTTGCTGAGGATGAATCCGCTTATTCCATCCGGGATCATCAATCTGGGAGCTGCACTCACAAGCATTTCCTTCGTTGATTTTCTCGTCGCCACGCTTCTGGGAAAAATACCGTCCATGGTCTTCGAAACATTCGTCGGGCATGATCTGGTCTATCTGTCCGAAAACAAATATCGGTTGATCATCTCCCTGCTCGCGGGTTCCTTGGTATTTCTGCTCTTTTGGCGGAAGGAGAAAAAACGCCCGCAACAATCCTAGCAAGTGGTCAAAGGAGGTCCTATCATGTCTACGATTCTGCTGGTAGATGACGAGCCTCAAATCCTGGAAATATTATCGTCCTACCTGCAAAAGGACGGCTTTCATGTGGTGACGGCATCGTCTGGCAGCGAGGCACTCGAGCTGGCGAATTCGCTCGATCCTGCTTGCATCATCCTCGATTTGATGCTCCCTGACCTGAATGGAGAAGAGGTGTGCAGCCAGATCCGCAAACGCTCCCGTGTTCCGATCCTGATGCTAACCGCGAAAAGCAAAGAGTCCGATCGGGTTCATGGTCTGGAGATCGGCGCCGATGACTACTTGGTCAAGCCCTTTAGTCCGAGGGAGCTGGTCGCAAGGGTCCGGGCCATTTTGCGACGAGCAGGGGATTATCAATCATTGACGGATCAGGTACAGATCGGTGATTTGCTTATTTTCATGAGCGACAAGCGAGTGAAAAAAAAGGACGTCCTGCTCGAATTGACCCCCAATGAGTACCGACTGCTCACGACGTTTGTCCGGTATCCAGGGCGGACGTGGAGCAGAGAAGACCTGGTGGCGGAGGTGCTCGGCTACGACTTTGACGGCTATGACCGGACAATCGACACACACGTGAAAAACCTGCGCCAAAAAATCGAAGACGATCCGAAGTGCCCTGTCTATATTAAAACGGTATACGGTTTCGGGTATCGGTTTGAAAATCCGGAAGCTGAACGCGGTCTGCGATGAAAAAGGTCTGGGTAAAGCTTGCATTCGTGCTGATGGCGGTAGGGACGTTGGCGATATTGCTGTCAACTGTGCTGTCTCTAAAGGAAATGGACTATCATTTCGCCATGTACTTGGGCGAAGTCAGAAACCAGCACAATCAGGAAATTTCAAAGACAGCGGTTCATGCTTTTGAAGAAAGCGGCGCGTGGAACGAAAAAGTCTATGGAAAGCTGGAGGCAGTCTCAGCGGTGCTGGGGCTGCGTCTTGCGCTGTATGATGATCGCAAGCAGCTTCTCGGATCGTGGGGCCAAGGCACGCTGCAAAGCAGTCTGGAGGATAGCATACCGCTCGATCTGAATGGGAGGCGAATCGGATATCTGTCTGTCGCCCACCAAGATCAGAACGGATACAAATCGCTGGAGGATCACTTCCAGATGGCCCACACGAATGCGATGCAATGGACAGTGTTCGCCTTGATCCTGCTCGTGATCCTCATCAGCATCCTACTGGCGCGTACGCTGGTACGACCTATTGTTCAGATGAGCGGGGCAGCACAAAAGGTGGCAAAAGGCAATTTGCATGTCCGAGTGACGCCACCGCGTAGTCAGGACGAGATCTCTTCATTAGTAGACAACTTCAATAATCTTGTCCATAGCCTAGAGCATCAGGAGGAGCTGCGAAAACGTCTGACCTCGGATGTTGCCCACGAGCTGCGTACCCCACTCAACACACTGCTGGCACAGGTCGAAGCCATGATCGATGGTGTATGGGAGACGAGCCCTGCGCATCTGGAGTCCATGCGCGGTGAAGTTCTGCGCTTGAGCCGCCTCGTACGTGACTTGGATCAGGTGATTCAGGTAGAGTCTGGGGTCCAGCGCATGAACAGAGAGGCAGGAAACCTGAGCGAGATTGTGCAGGAGGTTCTCGATGCCATGAGCGCGGCTTTTACACGTGACGACATCCAGCTACGAGGAAAGCTCGCAAAAGAGGCCTGGGTAATGGGAGATCAGCAAAGACTGGCTCAAGTGGTGACCAATCTTTTGAGCAATGCCGGCAAACATACGCAGGCGGGTGGATGGATCGAGGTCACTGTCATTCAAACAGGAGATTGCGTAACCCTTCAAGTAGCGGATAATGGCTCTGGAATTCCCAAGGATGACATTCCATTTGTCTTTGAGCGCTTTTACCGGGGGGATCGGTCACGAGTCAGAGAGAGTGGAGGATCGGGCCTTGGGCTGACCGTTGTCAAAGGGATCGTGGAAGCCCACAATGGGAAGGTTGCTTTGGAAAGCGAGGAAGGCATAGGGACGCGGGTCTTGGTCACGCTGCCTTCCATTCCGTCCCCGATCAGGTAATTCGCTGCCACTTTTTGCGATAGGCCAACGGAGTCATCTCGACTCGCTGTTTGAAAAGGTTGATAAAGTGGCTGACGTTATCCATTCCAATCTGGTTTGCGATCTGTGCAACCGTCCATTCGGAGTATGTGAGGAGCTCTTTGGCATACGTAATCCTGCGATGAATCAGATACTCGTTCGGCGTGTAGCCCGTATACTTTTTGTACTCTCGCAGCAGGTGGTACTTGCTCATGGCATGTTCACTGGCCAGCTGATCGAGAGACATCTTCTCCGCAAAGCGCTTGTCCAGCTCCGAGACGATGCGCTGAATATGAGCGGGCAGAAAGCTTCCGGCTGCTTCTCTAGGATTCGTGACGAGAAGCAGCTCCGTCAGTAAATCGACGAGATGTTTGGATGAAAGCGGCTCGGTGCGTACGTCATTCTGACGGTTTGTCAGAAGGAGCTGAGCGAGGATACCGGGAATCGGACTATTTTCCCCGACGGAGATGACGGGACAGCCGTTCTTGGCAAACTGCTCATAGTAGCCCCGGCTGCTGCTCCCATTAAAATGAACCCAGGCGATTTCCCAGAGATCGGCTTTGTCCGTTCGGTAATGCTGGTACTCTTGGCAGTCGATGAAGAAAACGTGATGGGGCAAAAGCTCGTGGGTCGTCCCCTGATAGTGCAGATACCCTTTGCCTGCCAGCGTGTAGACAATCAGAAAGGAATTCAAATGCTGCCGCTCGGTGAAATAGGTAGGCAGCGTTCGGAAATGCCCTACCTCCTGCACATAATAATACGTAGATTTCGCCGCCATGCTCGGGGTCGCTATGATTCGGACAGAGTCGTCTGTCCAGTCATGGGCGGCTTTTTCCATGTACGTCCCCATATGATTTCCCTCCTTGAGCAAGATTCTGTTATAAATGATCAAGAACCATGGATGATCTTCCCATTGTAAGCGAATACAATGAACGCATAAAGCTTGTATTTTTAGGGGGGATCAGGATGACAATCTTGCAGCCGATCAAACCGGCCAAAAAAGCGCGAATCGGACTCTATACGATCGGGCTTGCCGCGTATTGGAAGCAGTTTCCTGGACTGCGGGAGCGGCTTCTGGAGTATGGACGTTTTTTGGAGACCAAGATGTCCGAGTTCGGTGAGGTTTTCTTTTACGGTCTGGTGGATCATGAGGGTGAAGGGAGACGAGCGGGGGAGTGGTTCAATGAAAAGAACGTCGACCTGGTGTTCTGTCACTCCGGGACCTATTGCACCAGCTCAGCGGTTCTTCCTGTGCATCAAATCTGCAAGGCACCCGTTGTCGTCCTGAATTTGCAGCCCGCAGCGAGAATCAACTATGAGCAGACCACGACAGGCGAATGGCTTGCTCACTGCGGAGCGTGCCCTGTGCCGGAAATATCCAATTCCTTTGAACGTGCAAAGATTCCGTTTCGGGTGATCAATGGATTGCTCGGCCTGGCTTATACACCTGACATTTCCCTCGCGAATGAGCATACCATAGATCATCCATCGTCCAAGCGGGCGTGGAAGACGATTGAGGAGTGGATTCGAGCAGCGTCTGTTCCACGTACGCTGCGGCACAGCCGATTCGGATTTCTCGGAAATACGTACAGCGGCATGCTGGATATGTACAGTGATTTCACCATGATCCAGGCTCAGACCGGCTTGCATGTAGAGATCTTGGAGATGTGCGATTTGGACCGGATGCTGCGAGACGTGACAGATGCCGAAGTGAAGGAAAAGCTGGAGCAGGTACACGAAATGTTCACTATCAGTGAAGATTCGCCTGCCGATCCGATCGCAAAACGTCCAACCGAAGAACAGATGCAGTGGTCCTGCCGCGTCGCAGCGGCTCAGGAAATGCTCGTCCGCGAGTATGATCTGGACGCATTGACGTACTACTATCACGGAGCTCCTGGCAATGAGTACGAAAAGCTGCAGGGTGGATTTATCGTAGGGCACTCCTTGTTGACCGCACGAGGTATCCCCTGTGCAGGTGAGGGAGATCTCAAGACGGCTGTTGCGATGAAAATATGCGATACACTCGGCACGGGAGGAAGCTATTCAGAGATCGTCGTGGTAGATTACGAAGACGAGTCCATCCTGCTCGGTCACGACGGTCCGTTTCATATCGCCATCTCGGAAGGCAAGCCCATTTTGCGTGGGATGGGTCTCTACCACGGCAAGCAAGGAACAGGGGTTTCCGTCGAGGCAAAAGTAAAAACAGGTGCGATCACGACGCTCAATGTGACGCAGACAGGGGATGGCCAGCTAAAAATGATCAGTAGCGAGGGAGAATCAACGGACGGGCCGATCATGAAAATCGGCAACACCCAAACACCGGTCAAATTCCGGAAACATCCGGACGATTATATGGAGGAGTGGTTTCGGGAAGCGCCTACCCATCATTGCGCGATGGCCATCGGTCATCAGGCGCGGCTGTTCCAAAAGGTAGCCGAGCTGCTGGGAATGGTGCACGTTACTTTATAAGCGAAGAATCAAAAGAGCACGGAGACATAGAATCCGGCTCTTTTTTTAATTCGCAACCCAAAAAACAAACGAAAAACCAAAAAAAATCCTGCGTACCCATGTAAAACTGGTATAATCAAAACTATACAAATAATTACGCGCCTAGAAGAAATTGCGATCATTATACAAGGGAAAGAGGATGACGATGCTTGTAGCGGAAAGACACGAAAAGATTGTCCGTCTGGTCAACGATAGAGGAAGTATCCGCGTCTCGGAATTAAGTGAAATCTGCCAAGTGACGGAAGAAACGATCCGCCGGGACCTGGACCGGTTGGAAGAAGCCGGGCGTTTGCTTCGCAGCCACGGCGGTGCCGTCAGCGTCACCGAGCACCAGCCGGAGATCCCGTATATCGAGCGGGAAATCACCCAGATGGAAGAGAAAAAACGGATAGCGAAAAAAGCGGTATCCTACATTGAACCAAACGACCGGATCATTCTCGATGCGAGCACGACGGCCTGGTATATGGCCTCCATCATTCCGGATATTCCGCTTACCGTGTTGACGAACTCTATCAAGGTAGCGATGGAATTGAGCTCGAAGGAAAAAGTCGAAGTCATTTCAACAGGGGGAAAGCTGGCACCGCGTTCCCTGTCCTTCTTGGGACCGAGCGCAGAGCGTTCTCTCGATCAGTATCATGTCGATAAGGTGTTCCTCTCCTGCAAGGGCATCCATCTGGAGAGGGGGATCAGCGAGTCGAATGAGATGCAAGCGTTGGTCAAGAAAAAGATGATTGGAATCTCGGACAAGGTCTACTTGCTCGCCGATACGAGCAAATTCGGCGTGCAGGCATTTACCTATTTTGCCGAGCTCAAACAGATCGACGAAATCATCACCGATAACGAAATTGATGCGCTTTCGGTGCGACAGCTGGAAGAAAAATCGGTGATTGTGACGGTTGCCCCTTGATGAATGTGCAGAGAAGAGAAGGTGTATCTGATCAGGTACGCCTTTTTTTCTTCAAAAACGTAGAAATATTTTTGAAAACGAGAAGGAAATCAGAAACATACAACGAATGCATAGATACAGAACATAAATAATAAAATACAAACAAAAATAAAACAAAATGAATTTCTCTTTTAGGGGATGTCTGAACACTTTTGTTGTACTGTTTTCTAATGGCTGGCTCATTCTTGTCTGTTTCTGGAAAGGAATTTCTGATAATGAATCATAGGCTGCACCGTGCCTATCTGCATCCGGAAAGAAACAAAAACATGATTGTGCAAAAGCGGATGCAAACAAAAGATATTGTTTTCACATCAATTTGAGAGCGCTTACTTCAAGGTGAAATGCCCGACATCGATACTCGGCAGTCCAGGGGACTGTTTAGTATACATAATGGAAGATAAGGGGAGGAGCACAAATGAAGAAGTTCTTCACATCGTGTCTGTCTTTGATGCTCGCGGTTACCGTCATGGTCGGTTGCAGCACGCAGGCACCAAAATCGGCTGACAACGCAGGCAGTGCCGACGGCGGTAAAAAGAGATTTGCCATCATCTTTAAAAACACGGGGAACCCTTATGGGGAGAAACAAATGGAAGGCTTCAAGAACGCCATCGAGGAGCTGGGCGGGGAGGCCATCCTGAAAGCGCCTGACCAGCCGACAGCAGAGGCACAAATTCAAATGATCGAAGAACTCATCTCTCAAAAAGTGGATGCCATCGCGATAGTCGGAAATGATCCGGATGCACTGCAGCCGGCACTGAAGAAAGCCATGGATGCGGGCATCAAGGTGTTGTCGCTGGATTCAGCGGTTAACGCGCAAAGCCGGATGGTGCATGTCAACCAGGCAGACCCTGAACGAATCGGCCGCGTGCAAATCCAAGCTGTCAGCGAAATGATCGGCGGCAAGGGGGAAATCGCGGTACTGAGTGCCACTTCGCAAGCTACCAACCAGAACACGTGGATCGAATGGATGAAAAAAGAGCTGGAAGATCCAAAGTACAAAGACATCAAGCTGGTGAAGGTCGCTTACGGGGATGACTTGCGCGACAAGAGCGTATCGGAGACAGAAGCACTTTTAAAATCCTATCCCGATCTGAAAGGAATCATTGCTCCAACAACCGTGGGGATTGCGGCAGCAGGAAAGGTCCTGACCGATAAAGGGCTGAAAGGGAAAGTCCAGCTGACTGGTCTGGGTCTGCCAAGCGAAATGGCGGAATACATCGAGAGCGGTGTGTGCCCGTGGATGTACTTGTGGAATCCGGTAGACGTAGGCTATCTGTCTGGCTATGCTGCTGATGCACTCGTAAAAGGGACCATTAGCGGCAAGGCTGGCGAGAAGTTCAAAGCGGGACGTTTGGGCGACAAAGAAATCATCCAGGATGGCGACGGCACGCAGATCATGCTGGGTGACCCGTTCAAATTTGATTCAGGCAATATCGGGGAATGGAAAAAAGTATACTAAAGCGAGAAAGTGGAAGCGTGGAGGATCGGACATAAAGCTCAATGTCCCGTCTGCCACGCTTTTTCTATGGTCTATTTGATGAAAGAGATTGAAATTCCAAAATATTACACGTAGAATGAGGTGTCGGAACAAAGGAGGCGTATGATATGGCGACATTGGTATATCACGTTGCGGTTTCGCTTGACCACTTCATTGCCGATCCAGGGATGGTGGATGGAAAATTGGACAAAACTCTCTTCTTGTTTGATGGAGATCACGTTCCTGACTTTTTATCAGACATCCAGCAATACACGGCGGTATTGATGGGCAGAAGAACGTATGAGTTTGGATTTCAATTCGGTGCAAAACCGGGTGAGCCCGGCTATAAAGGCATCAAGCATTACATCTTTTCGCGTTCCCTGCAGTTTGAATCCAATGACGAGGTCGAGCTGGTACGCGGGATTCAACAGCCTTTATCCGAGACCTGAAAGAAAAGGAAGATGGAAAGCTGTGGCTGTGCGGCGGCGGTGAACTCGCCGGTGCTTTGCTGGAAGAACAGCTGATCGATCAATTGGTGCTGAAGGTGAACCCGATTTACGTGGGTGAGGGTGTACCGATGTTCGGCAGCGTAAAACCACGCATGACGCTCGAGCTCTCGGATTTGAAGCGCTATGATAGCGGCGTGCTGAAAACAACCTACGACATCCGCTATCCTTAGATGATCACAAATAAAAGAAGGGACCCAGCTGCCGGGTCCCTTTCTATTGTTTTCGACTATTTCGTAGCAAGCTGTGCTTCCGACGTTTTTTGTTGTTTCACACCTTGGACCGCTTCATCCGGCTTCCGGTATCGGATCAAGATAGCGGTAGCCAAAAGGGCGATACCATTGATGATGAAAACGATGCGGATGGGGATCAGGCCGCCCATGACACCGCCGATTACCGGACCCAGCATGGTGGCAATCTGTGTCGATGACTGATTCAGACTGAATGCCCTGCCGCGAAACTCGGGATCGGTCACTTTGACAATCATCGCGTTGATGGATGGGTAGACAGCCGCGAAAAACAGGCCGTACACAAAGCGAAGAATGCCAAAGCCATACAAGCTCGTAAAAAAGAATTGCAGCAAGTTTCCGATAGCGCCACCGATCAGCCCGATGAACAGGATCTTGGAGTAGCCAACTCTGGTACCGAGCTTGCCCCAGCGCGGAGCCGCGATGACGGTAGCGATTCCTACTGCGGCAAAAATAATTCCGGCACTGAGCGAAGCATCCTTTTGGGAAGCGCCCAGCTGCAAGACGTAGACAGTCAACAGCGGTTCGAGCAGCATCACGGACATCGTCACAATCAAGCTCAATCCCAGGATCGACATGAGCGGCTTGTTAGCGATAGCGGAACGCAAATCATCGCGCACATGGGAGCGTACACCGGAACGGTTGATATTCGTTTCCTTGACCATGAAAGTGGCGATGAGTGCCGCTACCAGGACAACGACGCCCGAAAATAAAAAGGCTTCCCTGTTTCCCCACATATGGCTGACAACTCCGCCGACGAGGGGACCGATAATGCCTCCAGTGGCACCTGCCGTCGCCATGACGCCAAGCGCGTATCCAACATGTTTTTCAGGCGTATTCGTAGCAACCAGCGCGATAGAAGCAGGAACAAACCCTGCCAGGAGGCCTTGAAAAATGCGCAGGACGAGAAACGAATACGGGTCGGTAATAAAGTAAGTGACAAAATACAGCACCGCAAGACTGAAACCGGATCGGATCAGCATCGGCTTACGGCCATATTTGTCTGCGAGTGATCCCCAATAAGGAGAGATCAACGCACTGGCCAAAAAAGTAATCCCGAATGAGATACCAGACCAAGCTTCCAGATTCTCAGTGACTCCGAGAGAAGTGTGAAGGAAGATGGGCAAAAACGGTATCGCGATGGAATAGGCTGTGCTGCAAAAGAACACACCGACCCACAGTACAATTAAGTTACGTCTCCAGGAAAAATCCATCTTTCTGTCACAACCTTTGCAGTCAAGAAGCAGGATACTCGCATTGATTATTCTAGCACTGCTAACCCCCCTGACTAATAAAGAAATGCGATCATTCTTATGCCAAACAGAAATAAGCAGAAACTGGTTGTATAACTTGACGTACCATTTTGCCATTCCCAAAGTCTTTTTGACGGCCTATGCAAGCTGCAAGAATGCCGATTAAAGAACTAGTCCGAAAGCACTGCGTCTTTCCTCTCAAAATAAGCCTTGTTCATTGAGCAAGCACGAAAAGCAAGGTAAGATAGAAAATAGACATAACTTTCAGACAACTGCAGGCGATCCTCCACATATCCGAAAAAAGGTGGGTACCACATGGCGAATGATTGGGATGAATCGGCTTTTGTACGAGGGGAAAGAAAGGTGAAGCAAGCCGGGGAGATTGTTTCTAGACGGAAGTTTTTGCAGAAGACTGCCATGCTAGGCTTGGCCGCGGCTGTTCCAGGCTCTTTGCTCACCATGTCTGCGATGGCGGAGGAAAAAGCTCAGGGTAAAACCGGGCTGGAAGCAGGTCTGGCTGCCGGAGCCGCTGTCAAACTGGCGAACGGCAGCATCGTGGATGTGCCAGGAGTGAAGGTAGGACAAGTATCGGATGAAACGGCTTTGACTGGATGCACCGTCATCGTTTTGGAAAAAGGGTCTGCATGCGGCGTAGACGTACGAGGCTCTGCTCCAGGAACGCGGGAGACAGACTTGCTCAATCCGATCAACTCGGTACAGGAAGTCAATGCCGTTGTTTTGACGGGGGGAAGCGCGTTTGGACTGGATGCTGCGAGCGGAGTCATGCGATTTTTGGAGGAACAGGGACAAGGGTACAACGTCGGTGTAGGAGTGGTACCCATCGTACCGGCAGCCGTCATCTTCGACCTGTCCATCGGCAGCTCCAAAATTCGCCCTGATCAACAAATGGGTTATGAAGCGGCACGAATCGCAAGCAAGGATCCGGTTCAGCAGGGAAATGTAGGGGCTGGAACCGGAGCTACTGTCGGGAAGCTCGCGGGGATGAAGCGGGCCATGAAAGGCGGCCTGGGATCTGCTTCACGAAGGCTTCCGAACGGTCTGGTCGTAGGGGCCATTGTAGCGGTAAATGCGGTCGGCGAGGTACGATCACCGCATACGGGAGAGATCCTGGCAGGTGCTCGTGATGACAGTGGGAAAATCCGCGATGCCATGTCCTGGATGATCGACGCCAGTACACCGCCTGCACCAACGGGAACCAACACCACGATCGCTGTGGTAGCGAGCAATGCCAACCTGAACAAGGTACAAGCGAACAAGATCGCGCAAATGGCTCACAACGGATTGGCGAAAACCATCCATCCCGTCCATACGATGAGCGATGGCGATACGGTTTTTGCGCTGGCCACAGGCGGAGTGGATGCATCCGTCAATCTCGTAGGAGCTCTTTGTGTGGAAGTATTGGCAGAGGCAGTAGCCAATGCCATCTTGTCCGCGAAAGGGGCAGGAGGCGTGCCGTCCTATCAGGATCTGCAGGCAAAACCATAAAGGAACAAAAAGAAAACAACAACCCTTAGGATTCTCTCCTAAGGGTTGTTCTTCTTGCTTCAGCTACAGCCGTGTCATCAGGGAGGCGAGCATTGCGGCTCTCATGGGAAGCTGGTCGATCAAGATGTGCTCGTATTCAGCATGCGGCCCATCTCCCATGGCGCCTAGACCATCCAGCGTGGGGATTCCGAGGGCTGCCGTAAAATTGCCATCGCTGCCGCCGCCGACATGCGCTTCGGTTAGCGATATACCCACTTCTTTTGCGCACGCGGTCGCAAGGTGGTAAAGCTTCTCCGTCTGGGCCGTACGCTCCATCGGTGGGCGGTTCACATCGCCGTCGATCTGCAGAGTCGTTCCTTCGAGGTGTGGCGTCGATTGGAGGATGAGAGAGCGAATTCGATCGGCCTCGGAAAGACGGTTGATTCGTACATCGATATCAAGCTGAGCACTTTCGGCCACCACATTGCTCCGATTCCCGCCGCTCGCAACACCAACGTTGATAGTCGTCCCCTGTCTGTAATCGGTCAAGCCCTGCAGAAACAGGATTTGATGGGCCATTTCCTCTACGGCGCTGATGCCTTCCTCGTGATGGTTGCCGGCGTGGGAGGCTTTTCCCCTGATGCGCATGGTGAAGTGACCGACCCCTTTGCGAGAGGTCTTCAAGGCACCGGTATTTGCCTCGGGAGGCTCGACGACCAGAACGACATCGCTCTTTTTGGCTTCCAGCTCGATGTATTCACGGGAGCTGGCACTGCCCGTCTCCTCGTCACTCGTACAAAGGAAAACGACTTTTTTCTTCAGGGAAACACCGAGATCCTTGCAAGCCTTCAAAGCCCAAATCGCTTGGACGATCCCGCCCTTCATGTCCTGGATGCCGGGGCCGAATGCTTTGTTGCCTTCGATGCGGTAGGAGAGCCTGCCGATGTCCCAGACCGTGTCGATATGTCCCAAAATGAGAATTTGCCCGCTGCCCTCGCCATATGTGAAGCGCAGGTGGTTGCCGGTCACCTCCATGGGAATGATTTCAGCGGTGAGTCCCAAATGCTCCGCAAACAGCGACTGAAACACTTCCCCGCAGCGATCTACGGCTTGCTTGTCGTGGGTAGGGGACTCGGCCTTGACGACACGTTCTACATCCCCCAAAATATTTTCCTGATTTTCTTGCAAGTAATGTAGGAACTCGGTCATGATCGTATTCCTCCTGTCAGGTATGGATCGTCCCTTACGCTGTGGTCACAGGCAAGGACAGTTCGCGGGCATTGATCGCGCACAACGCGAGCGTTTTTACTGCAATCTTCATGACCTCTTCATCGATGTCGAACCTTTCGTTGTGATGGCCGGCAGCCAGCGTAGTGCCGAATAGGAGATAGGAAGCGAGACCACCGTTTTCTTTCACCCGCTCCATCAGGTATGTGGCATCTTCTGAGCCGCCGGCTGACGTCATATCCACCACGGACTCTACCCCCTGCACGTTGCTTGCCTGTGAGCGAATGTAGGGAAGAAGCTCCGGACTCGGATCGCTGCTGCCAGCCTTGCCAACGATCTCAATCTTGGATTCAACCCCGTACATCTTCGCGGAACCATGGATGACGTCGAGAGCTCGAGCCAGGATGTACTCATTCACTTCACTCGTGTCGCCTCTCGTCTCCAGCTTGAGCGTGGCGTGGTTCGGGATGATATTTCGCCCGCTTCCGGCTTCCAGCACACCGACGTTGATCCGTGAATTGCCGCCGCTATGACGGGAGATGGCGTGCAGATTCATGACGGCAGAAGCAGCCGCGAGCAAAGCGTTCCTGCCTTCCTCGGGATTGCCGCCGGCGTGAGAAGCGACACCGGTATAGACGACGTCCATTTTCGTCGTCGCGAGATAGCCTTGTGCTCCGCAAACGACTTCCCCCAGAGGGACGCCGGTGCCGATATGGGTGGCGAATAAAGCATCCACATCGTCCACAACTCCTGCCTCCACCATCGCTTTAGCGCCGCGCACGCCTTCCTCGGCAGGCTGGAAGATCAGCTTTACACGACCATGGAGCTCCTCTTTTCTCTGACTCAGGACGTAAGCCAGCCCGAGTCCGATCGACGTATGAGCATCGTGGCCGCAGGCGTGCATCATTTTATCGTTGACTGATACAAAATCACCTGCTACTGGCGGATGATCCGCGTCTCCTGATTCCTGGAGATCGAGGGCATCCATATCGACGCGAAAGGCAACGGTGGGACCCGGTTTGCCGGAATCAAGAATGCCAACAACCCCAGTAAAGCCTCCTGAAAAAGCAGGGAGCCATTCCTCGTCAGCCCCCTGGGACAGCGCCCTCTGTTCCTGAGCCTTGAGAAAGGCGAGAGGAGGGACACCCATGCGTGCTTCCTCTTTAATCACTTCTCGCCCGGCTTTTACTTCAAAGCCCCACGAACTCAGTTTGCTCGCCACAATGCTGGCAGTGCGGAATTCTACCCAGCCTGATTCGGCATACTTGTGAAAATCACGGCGCCATTCCTGCAGAGAGGGATACAGTTCTTCCACAAGGCCATTTAGACGATCTTCCATAGCGATTTCCCCTTTGAATTTAGGAATGATTTAAGAAATTTTCCCTTAATGAAAAAACGTTTCTTCGTAAATCAAATAAACCCTGCAAAAGAGCAGGAAATATTCTTTTAAAATTTAGAATATTTGAAGTTGACACTATTTTTCTAATATTTTATAGTTTTTCTAATAAGAGAACAATAAGCGAATATTTCTGTTAAGGGAGCTGACTTCTGTGCAGGACGTGTATGCATTCATTGAACAAAACAGGGAGATGTACATTCGCTGGCTTCAACAGATTTGCCAACAGCCGAGTGTCGCGGCCCAAAATCGGGGCATGAAAGAAACGGCGGCGATGGTGGAGCAGTTTATCCATCAAATCGGCGGGGATTCAAAGCTGCTGGAAACGTCGGGGTATCCGATCGTGTACGGCGAGTTTGCAGGTGAGAGCGAAAAGGTCTTGTCCTTTTACAATCACTATGACGTGCAGCCGGAAGATCCTCTGGATTTATGGGAGTCTCCTCCTTTTGGCGCTGAAATTCGCGATGGCCGCATGTACGCTCGAGGTGTGGCTGACAACAAAGGAAACCTCATGGCAAGGCTCGCTGCAGTCCATGCCTATACGCAGGTACGGGGAAAGCTGCCGACTCGCGTCAAGTTCATCGTAGAAGGAGAAGAAGAGATCGGAAGCGTGCACCTGGAAGAATTCGTGGAAAAGTATCGCGATCAGATCCAGGCGGACGGCTGCATCTGGGAGTTTGGGTATAAGAATGCAGATGGACGTCCGCAGGTCAGCCTAGGGGTCAAAGGAATGTGCTACGTCGAGCTGGTTTGTCGGGGCGCGAATACAGACCTGCATTCGGCCAATGCGGCGATCATTGAAAACCCCGCCTGGAGATTGCTTTGGGCACTGAATACATTGAAGACACCGGATGAAAAGATTCAAATCAAAGGATTTTACGACAAGGTAGCGACGTTAAATGAACACGACGCCTCGATGCTTGAGCAGATGATTTACAACGAGGAAAGCACATTGGAAAAACTGGGTCTGAAGTAGTTTTTGCTCGATTTGTCGGGGGTCCCTTTAAAAGAAAAGCTAATCTTCCAACCCACGTGTACGGTATGCGGACTGGTATCCGGCTATACCGGCACCGGTTCGAAAACGGTGTTGCCGGCTGAAGCGAGGGTCAAACTGGACTTCCGGCTGGTGCCAGACCAAGATCCTCATGAAATCTTCAACCTTCTGCGCGCGCACCTGGATGAGCACGGGTTCTCCGATATCGTGATGGAAGGATACACGTTGGAGCATCCAGCGCGCACACCTCTGAACAATCCATTGACGCGAGCTGTGGTGAACACGGTAAAAGACGTCTATGGAATGGAGCCGACGATCATGCCGATGTCACCTGGCACAGGGCCCATGTACATCCTCTGCCAAAATCTCGGAATCCCGGCGGTATCGGTAGGCGTAGGCAATTTTGCTTCCAATAATCACGCTCCTAACGAAAATGTCATCATCGAGGACTACATCCAGGGGATCAAGCACATGGCGGCCATATTCGAAGAGTTTGCGAAGGAGGCATAAACGGATGGACCAGATCCCTGTCTTGTACCGCAGCTCCGAAATCCTGTCCAAAGCAAGCTCATTAAAAGAACAGGTAACGGCTTGGAGACGGGATTTTCACCAAAATCCTGAGCTCGGATTCGAGGAAGTGCGCACTTCAGAGCGGGTAGCCAGACATCTGGAGCACATGGGGCTTGAAGTAAGGCGCGGCGTCGGGCGTACGGGAGTCGTGGGCTTGCTGCGCGGTCGGCAGCCCGGCCCGACAATCGGCCTTCGCGCGGATATGGACGCATTGCCCATCCAGGATCAAAAGCAAACGGCGTATCGCTCTACCGTACCGGGCAAGATGCACGCCTGTGGACATGACGCCCATACCAGCATCCTGATGGGGGCAGCCCAATTTCTGTCCCAGCAGGAACGGCCTGAAAAAGGCAACATCGCGTTTGTTTTCCAGCCAGCTGAAGAAGGGCTGGGCGGTGCCAGCGAGATGATCAAGGACGGACTCTTGACTGCGTACAACATCGAGGCGATGGCGGGACTTCACGTCTATCCCGGATTGCCGACAGGACAGATCTCTTGCGTGCGCAACGTGAGCTGTGCCGCTGCTGACCGGATCCGCATCAACATTATCGGGAGAGGCGGCCATGCCGCTCATCCTCATCAGGCGATCGATTCTGTCGCTGTTACGGCGGAAGTGCTCTCCGCCCTCCAGCACATCGCGAGCCGCCAAGTGAATCCACTGGATCCGATCGTCATTACCATCGGCAAAATTCAGGGGGGCATTGCCAGCAATGTCATTGCCCCTGAAGTGGAGCTGCTGGGTACGGTCCGGACATTGAACCCAGCTTTGCGGGAGCAGATGCCCGGCAAGATTGAAGCGGTCGTCAAAGGTGTGACGATGGCACTCGGGGCTTCCTATGAGTTTGACTATCATTTTGGCTATCCTTCCATTGTGAATGATGATCAAATGGTCGATCTGCTCTTGGCAACCTCTGATCAAGTGCTCGGTGCAGGAAAGTACCAGATGGTGACACCCTCCATGGGGGGCGAGGATTTCTCGTACTACACGGAACAAGTGCCGGGCGTATTTTTCCGTTTGGGTGTCGGCAGCGAGGAGAAGCAATCGACATATCCGCTGCACCACCCGATGTTTGACATCGATGAGGATGCGCTTCCCGTCGGCATCGCCATGCTGTCATCGTTCGCCTTGAACTACCTTAACAAGTGAAAAAATGATGGATGCAAGCTGGGAAAGAGAAGAGAGACTGAAAAACGTTAGGGGGCGTACAACATGAAAAAGCGTTTTGCCGGAATCGGGCTTGCCGCCGTGCTGGCTCTGTCTACAGCAATCGTGGGATGCAGCAGTCAGCCGACGACTACGACGGCACCAAAACAGGAGCAGACCTCACAGGGCTCGACTGCTCCTGCTCAGAGTGACAGCGGTGAAAAAGTGCTAACCTTTGCCAGCGGAAATGACATTGTCAGCTTCGACATTCACGACCACAACAACACGTCGACGGAAGCAGTACATGTCAATATGTTCAACTATCTGGTGAAGAAGGACAGGGATCAAAAAGTACAGCCTGATTTAGCCACTTCCTGGGAGATCGTCAATGACAAGACCTGGCGTTTCAAGCTTCGTGAAGGGGTCACCTTCCACAACGGCGATCCGTTTACCGCGGAGGACGTGAAGTTTACCCTGGAGCGGATTGCAAAAGACCAAAAGCTGTTGGAATACGGCAACTACAAGCAGATCAAAGAAGTGAAAATCGTGGATCCGCACACGGTTGAGATCATCACCAACGAATCGGAGCCCGTCCTGTTGAACAGGCTGTCCCGACTTGGTTCCAGTATGCTGCCATCCAAGTACATAAAGGAAAAGGGCTGGGATGAGTTCCTGAAGAATCCGGTTGGAACAGGCCCGTACAAATTCCAGGAATGGAAGCGTGACGACCGTTTGATCCTGGTGAAAAACGAGCAATATTTCGGTGACAAGCCAAAGTGGGACAAGCTCATTTTCAGATCGATTCCAGAGGATGCGACGCGGGTAGCTGAGCTATTGACTGGCGGGGTAGATATCGCGGTGAATATTCCGCCGAGTGATCTTGACCGGATCGAGGGCAACGAAGGCACTCACACGGCAACAGGACCGACTCAGCGCGTCATGCAGCTGACTGTGCGCACGACGCCGGGAACCGTCACGGAAAATCCGAAAGTTCGTGAAGCCATTGACCTCGCAATTGATGAAAAAGCTATCGTGGACAGTATTTTGGCAGGGGGCGGAACGCCGACCCGCACTCGTGTAACACCAGGGAACTTCGGCGCCAATCCTGATCTGTTCGGCAAAGCGCTCTATGATCCGGAACGTGCGAAACAGCTTTTGGCCGAAGCCGGATATCCGAATGGCGTGGACATTACCTTCAGCGCGACAAGCG
The DNA here is from genome assembly GCF_016811915.1 of Brevibacillus choshinensis. NCBI lineage: Bacteria > Bacillati > Bacillota > Bacilli > Caryophanales > Paenibacillaceae > Brevibacillus > Brevibacillus choshinensis. The sequence goes on from NZ_CP069127.1 coordinate 2,685,873, forward strand.
GTCGTTATTTGAAGGACAAGGAGACTGCCGAGCTGATTCAAGCGATGCTGGGGGAAGTCGGCATCCGTGCAAAGCTGGATCTGCTGGAGTGGAGCAAGTTCAATGAGACGTACAAAGCGAAGAAATTTGGCGAGCTGTTCATGATCGCTTATGCGAACTCCATGTTTGATGCTTCCCTTGCGTTCGACCGCATCACTACCGAACGTGGAAAAGGCGAGACGGACTACAGCAATCCAGAGGTAGACCAGCTGTTGAAGGACGCCGAAAAGAACATGAACCTGGAAGAGCGAGCGAAGCAATATGTAAAAGTGCAGGAAATCATTGCACAGGATCGTCCGCAAATCTACATGTACCAAATGAATGCGAACTATGGTGTGAGCGATAAAATCAATTTTGAGCCTCGACTGGACGAAATGCTGTTCGCGGATGAGATCACCAAGAAATAAGTAAGGAAACGAATAGGTCACGGGAGGAGGTCTCTTCAAGCTGAGGCCTCCTCCTGTCTAAAAAGACTCTTGCGGAGGTGACACCATGAAGCAGTATTTGCTGAAATCACTGCTCCAGATCATTCCCGTCCTGTTTTTGATCTCTGTCATCGTATTCGTGCTCGTGTACTGTACGGGCGACCCGGTTTCCCTGATGCTGGCCGATACCGCAACAGACGAAGACAGGAGAATTTTGATTGCTGCGCTCGGCTTGGATCAGCCTCTGTATGTACAGTACTTCACCTTTATCGGGCACCTGCTCCAAGGAGATTTCGGTAAATCATTCCGTTATGACATGCCTGCTCTGCCGATTGTGATGGAGAGACTCCCTGCAACATTTGAACTGGCGATTGCCGCCATGCTCGTGGCAACCGTGATCTCCATCCCGTTAGGCATTCTTTCCGCCACCAAGCGCAATTCATTTCTCGATGTCCTTTTTTCCGGGAGCTCTGTTTTGGGGAAAGCGATGCCCCATTTTTGGCTGGGGATCATGCTGATCCTGCTGTTTGCGGTGGAGTTGAAAGCCTTGCCGGTATCCGGACGCGGAACATTGGCGCACTTGATCCTGCCTGCCTTTACGCTGGGGACCGGGATCGCGGCCGAAATGACACGTCTGATCCGTTCCAGCATGCTGGAAATATTGAATCAGGATTACATTCGCACCGCACGCAGCAAAGGGCTGTTTGAGTCGATCGTCGTGTACAAGCATGCGCTGCGAAACTCCATGATTCCCGTGGTGACCATCATGGCGCTGCAGACCTCAACCCTGATAGGCGGCACGTTGATTACCGAGACCATTTTCTCCTGGCCGGGAATGGGCCAGTTGATCATCCAGGCAGTCAATACCCGTGACATGGCGATCGTACAGGCTGCCGTGTTTGTCGTCGCTTTTCTCGTCATCATCAGCAATCTGCTGGCAGATATTCTCTACCGTGTCCTCGACCCGCGGATCAAGTACAACTAATCGGAGGTGAGCCTGATGTCTGCATCCTTGGAGACACAATCTCCGCAGCTACAGAGCATAGGCGAGCGAAGGCGGCAAACCGGACAGTTTGGACGCATTGCCCGCATGCTGCTCAAGAGCAAAACCGGCACAATCGGATTGATCATCGTTGTTGCCGTCGTGTTCATGTCGGTCTTCGCCGGTGCTATCGCCCCGCATGACCCGGCCAAAACGCAGGCGGCGAAACGCCTCAAACCGCCAATGTGGATGGAGGGCGGATCCTCAGCCAACCCACTGGGAACGGACAATCTGGGCAGAGACGTGTTGAGTCGGATCATTTACGGATCGCAAGTATCGCTTTTGGTCGGCATCTGCGCCGTCATACTAGCTGGAGCCATCGGGGTCATTCTCGGCTTGGTATCCGGCTATTACGGGGGATGGATCGACAGCATCATCATGCGGACGGTTGATGCTTTTCTGGCGATCCCCAATATTTTGTTCATGCTGGTTATTCTGGCCGTTCTGGGACCCAGCCTCATGACCTTGATCCTCGTCCTGGGTTTTACCAACTGGGTGAAATATGCGCGGATCATTCGCAGCGAGGTGTTGGGGGTAAAAGAGCGGGATTTCGTCAAAGCTGCTCTGACCGTCGGAGCCAGCGACAGGAGAATCATCCTGACGCACATCCTGCCCAACGTCATTTCCTCCTTTATCGTGGTTTCCACGTTGAGCGTAGCCACCACGATCATCGCTGAAGCGTCCCTGAGCTTTCTCGGGCTCGGAATTCAGCCGCCAACCGTTTCATGGGGAGGCATGCTCAGCGACGGAAGGCAATACCTGGCTACGAGCTGGTGGGTAGCTACGTTCCCTGGGATTGCCATCACGATTACCGTGCTGGGAATCATGTTCCTCGGGGACTGGCTGCGTGATGTGCTCGATCCACGGATGAAAGCCAGAAAGTAGGGGGTGGTCAAATGGAAACCAAATTGCTGGAAGTAAGGAACCTGCAAACACACTTTAAAACGGAAGAGGGAGTGGTTCCGTCCGTAAATGGAATTTCCTTTACCGTTGCCAAAGGAGAGACGCTTGCCATCGTCGGGGAGTCGGGCTGCGGCAAAAGTGTTACTTCCCTATCGATCATGGGCTTGATCGCCCCGCCAGGACAGGTGGTGGGCGGTGAGATCCTGCTGGAAGGTCAAAATCTGCTGGCGATGAATAAAAAAGAGCTTCGCAAGCTGCGCGGCAACAAACTGTCGATGATCTTTCAGGAACCAATGACCTCGCTCAATCCGGTTTTCACAGTGGGAAACCAGCTGGGGGAAGTGTTTCGTCTACACCAGAACATGGACAAGCAGCAAGCGCGCGCGAAGAGCATCGAAATGCTCGATACAGTCGGCATTCCGCGAGCGGATAAAGTGGTGGATTCGTTCCCGCATCAGCTATCCGGGGGGATGCGCCAACGTGTGATGATTGCGATGGCCCTGGCATGCAATCCGGCTCTGCTGATTGCAGACGAGCCGACGACTGCCCTCGATGTCACCATTCAGGCGCAGATTTTGGAGCTGTTGAAGAAATTGAATCACGTATACGATACGGGAGTCATTCTGATTACTCACGACCTCGGTGTCGTCGCAGAAATGGCGGATCGAGTGGTCGTCATGTACGCTGGAGAGGTGGTGGAGCAGGCAAACGTGTTCGAATTGTTCGCCAGACCCAGACACCCGTACACCAAAGGCCTGCTTGGCTCGCTGCCCAAGCTCGATGAACAGCTGGAAGAGCTGGAATCCATTCCCGGAGCAGTCCCGAATCCATTGGATATGCCTGGAGGTTGCGCCTTTCATCCACGCTGCCCGATCGCTACCGAGCAATGCCAATCCAAGAAGCCGTCGCTTGTCGAGGTGGCCCAGGACCATCTTGCGCGCTGCTTATATGCGTAAGGAGGGACTGTCTCATGAATCGAGCACAGGAAGCATTGTTAGAGGTGAAAGGGCTGAAAAAGCACTTTCCGTACAAGCAAGGAGTCTTTTCAAAAAAGCTGGGACACGTTCGGGCAGTTGATGGGGTTGACTTTACGGTCTGCAGAGGGGAGACCTTGGGGATCGTAGGGGAGTCGGGCTGCGGCAAGTCCACGACGGGCCAAATGATCCTCCAGCTCCTGGAGCCTACGGAAGGGGAGATCTGGTTCGAGGGAAAGCGCCTGGAAGGCTTGGGGAAAGAGGAAGAAAAGGCGGTTCGGCGGAACATGCAGATGATCTTCCAGGATCCGTACTCCTCGCTCAATCCGAGGATGCGGGTGGAGGATATCGTGGCTGAGCCGCTCCGCGTGCACGGAATGGGACGGGGAACGGAAGTGAGGGAAAAAGTGGTGGAGCTGCTGCGGCTGGTCGGTCTGGACGCCCATCACTTGAATCGTCACCCCCATGAGTTCAGCGGAGGACAGCGACAGCGCATCGGAATCGCGCGAGCCCTCGCTCTTCATCCCAGTCTCATCGTTTGCGATGAGGCAGTCTCGGCCCTTGATGTTTCGATCCAGTCACAAATCTTGAATCTCCTGAAGAAATTGCAAAAGGAGCTTAACCTCACCTATATTTTCATTTCGCATGGGCTGCCCGCGGTCAAGCACATCAGCGATCGGATCGCCGTCATGTACTTGGGCAAGATCGTGGAGATGGCAGAGCGCGACGAGCTGTTTGCCAGACCCATGCATCCGTATACGGAGGCGCTGTTGTCCGCCGTTCCGATTCCGGACCCGACGCAGCGAAAAGAGCGGATCGTTTTGCAAGGAGATTTGCCCAATCCTGCAAATCCGCCGTCAGGTTGCCATTTCCACACACGCTGTCCCTATGCACAGGACTTGTGTCGTCAGACAGCGCCACCGCTGCAGCAACATGCGTCAGGTCATTCGGCAGCCTGTCATTTCCCATTGAATGCGTAGCTATTTCCCCGGTTAAAGAACAGCAGCCTCAGTGGGCAGCTGTTCTTTTCCGCATTTTAGGAAGGCGAGCGGCTGGTATCAGGCAGGTCCACTCAAAAATACGCTCACGTGCAAGCCCTCGCATCAGGTGCCTTCCGCCCACGGCCATTTTGTCGAGAAAAACTCTATCCGCATTCTTGCAGCGATACTCTTCGGTTTATATCAAACCGGACAGAGAGCATACAGGGACTGGAATCATACGCGTCTGGAAAAAAAGCGGCCGCTATTCCTTTGTAAGGGTAAAAGGAAAGAATTGGTCTCGCTCTGGGAGTGTGCAGCGGATCGGGTCAATCATGAGGTTCCTTCGAATATGCTTTTCTATCGGTTAAAGGACAAATCGTACTTTCATTATATTCGCAGACTGGCTCGCACGTATAAAAAGCGAAAGTAAATAACCATTTCCCGAGGATGCAGGCTGAAAAGGGATTCACTTCCAAGAAAAGAATCGCTACCAAACAAGTTAGCCTATATAATGAAAATGATTATCATGGGTGGTGTCCCTGAAAGAGAGGAGCTCTGGACATGCTTCGTCGTTTTTTTTCCTATTATCAACCTTACAAAGGATTATTTCTGCTTGATTTTACATGTGCGATCCTCGCTGCTTTGCTGGAGCTGGGATTTCCGCTCGCGGTCAACATGGTTGTGGACCAGTTGCTGCCGAGCAAAGACTGGCCATTGATCCTATGGGCATGTTTTGGACTTCTCGTGATGTACATCCTCAATGCAGGGATGAACTACGTGGTCACGTACTGGGGACACATGCTAGGGATCAATATTGAGACAGACATGCGAAAAAAACTGTACGACCACATTCAAAAGCTTTCCTTCCGCTTTTTTGACAACACGAAGACGGGCCATCTTCTATCCAGATTGACGAACGATTTGATGGAAATAGGCGAGGTCGCACACCATGGACCGGAAGACCTGTTCATCGCCGTCATGACATTGGTCGGCGCATTCTGCCTGATGTTCAGCATCAATGAAGAAATGGCCATCATGACATTCCTGGTAATCCCAATCATGATCTGGGCGGTCATTTACTTCAACCGGAAAATGACGGCGGCGTTTCATCGAATGTACGGTGACATGGCTGAGTTTAATGCTCGGGTGGAAGACAATGTCGGCGGGATTCGTGTCGTCCAAGCTTTCGCAAATGAAGAATTCGAAAATGGCCGCTTTGCTGAAAATAATCTCCGCTTTCGGCTTACCAAGCTTTTGTCCTACAAAATCATGGCTCAAAACTCTTCGGTAAGCTATATGATGATGCGTCTTGTGACGTTGTTTGTCTTGATTTGCGGAAGCTGGTTTGTCCTGCAAAACCAATTGACTTATGGAGAATTCGTCGCTTTCCTGCTTTTGACGAACGTCTTCTTCCGTCCGATGGAAAAAATCAACGCGATCATCGAAAGCTATCCAAAAGGGATTGCAGGTTTCCGCCGCTATGTAGAAATATTGGATACCGTACCGGATATTGCTGACGCTCCGGGTGCCATTGCGGTAGAAAAGCTGCGGGGAGATATCGAATATCAGGGTGTGACATTCAGCTATGACCGTGAATCGAACATTTTGCAGCACATAGATTTGAAAATTCGGGCTGGAGAGACCATTGCATTTGTGGGACCTTCCGGTGCTGGAAAAACCACGCTTTGCAGCCTGCTGCCGCGTTTTTATGAAATCGACAGTGGAAGCATTACGATCGACGGCTTCGATATTCGCCACATCAAGCTGTCGTCATTGCGCAGCCAAATCGGGATTGTTCAACAGGATGTATTCCTTTTTTCGGGGACGATCCGCGAGAATATCACCTACGGGAACCAAACGGCGACGGAAGAGGAGATCTGGGATGCTGCGCGGAGAGCGAAACTGGAGGACTTCATAAAGGCGCAGCAGGATGGGCTGGAGACGATAATCGGGGAGAGGGGCGTCAAGCTGTCCGGGGGGCAAAAACAGCGGCTGGCGATTGCGCGCATGTTCTTGAAAAACCCACCGATTCTCATTTTGGATGAAGCGACTTCTGCTCTGGATACGGAAACAGAACAGGCCATTCAGCAGTCACTGGCAGAGCTGTCCTATGGACGTACCACGCTGGTCATCGCCCACCGTTTGGCCACGATTAAAAACGCGGACCGCATCATGGTCGTCACAGAAGAGGGCATTGCGGAACAAGGCAGCCACGACGAGCTGCTGATGCAGGGGGGAATCTACAGCCGATTGTATCAGGCCCAATTCGGTACCTACGCTGAACAGACGGCTTTCTCTAGGTAATAACATATCATGAGCGGCTCGGACAATTGGTCGAGCCGTTTTCATTTTGAATGGACAAGGGCAGAGTTATGGTGTCATCGAAAAACTGGACAGGCCATCAGTCATCTTATAAAGTAAATAGGAGACCCGAATTACCAAAATTAAGAATTTTTTATATGTCGAATGCAACTTAGATCGGAGGAAGTGATGAGTATGCAGCCTTGGTACCGAATGAATGAGGTAACAGAACCGGATGAATGGGAAAGCAGCCTATTGAGTGCTCTCATACGTCACGAGCTATTCCTCCACTATCAACCTATGGTCGACTTGAAGTCCGGAAAAGTAACGGGAGCAGAAGCCCTGCTGCGCTGGAATCATCCAGAAAAAGGCGTGCTGCTGCCGAAAGACTTTTTTACCTGTGCAGAAAAAGGGGGAGCACTCTCTTCGGTTGAAGAGTGGATTTTGCATACGGCTTGCAAGCAAAACAAGCAATGGCAAGATCAAGGTCTTCCACCTTTCGTAGTCTCGGTCAATATTTCCGCATTCCCTTTGCTTCATGGAGATCTCGTACGGGCGGTTGAACAAGCGCTGCTGGACAGCGGGCTAGAACCGAAATATTTGGAATTGGAAATTACCGAAAAGATGGCGATGGATGCAGTCCGCACGATTGATATTCTGTTTCAGCTCAAGCGAATCGGTATCTCAATCAGTGTGGATGATTTCGGAAAAGGATACAGCTCCCTGAACTACCTAAAGCGTTTTCCGATCGATAAGCTGAAAATTGACCAATCGTTCGTGGAGCAATGCTTGGAGGATGAAAAAGAGGAGTCGGTCGTGAAGACGATCATCGGAATGGCAAAAAATCTGCGCCTCCAAGTCGTAGCAGAAGGGGTAGAGACGAGGGAGCAGCTTTTGTTTCTCCAGCAAAATCTGTGTGATGCTGCGCAAGGGCACTTGATATGCAGGCCAATTTCAGCTGGGGAACTGACAGATCATTTTTCGCGCGTACAGGAGATTGTGCCAGCGATCGGGATGGGGCCGGATCAGATCAAGCAGCTCTGGAAAAAGGAGGTCCACTCCCAAGCGCGGATCGAACTGAGTGAAGCGTTGAAGAATCAACAGGGAATGACGTTCAAGTTTACAAAGATAGATGAACGGTATATCCATACACTGTGCGAAGGCGAGCTTATGTACAGGATGGGGCTGAATGCCGAGCAAGTTTTGGGCAGGGAACTGTCCGCGTTTTTGGATTCTGCCGAGGCAGAGAGAAAAACGAGTTTCTATGAACGTGCATGGAACGGAGAAGAAAACGTCAACTACGAAGGCTGCGTGAACGGCGTCTATTATCTGGCAGCGCTGCGCCCCATTTACCAGAGCGGAAAAGTCAAAGAAGTACTGGCTTCCTGTGTGGATATTACCGATTTGAAAAAAACGGTAGAAGCGCTGCGAGCGAGCGAAGCAAAATACCGTCTGATTGCAGAAAACATGTCGGATATCATTGTTGTGCTCAATCGAGCGGGGAGCATCACCTACACGTCACCGGCTGTTACAACGGTTTTGGGTGTCCTGCCTGAGGAGCTGCAGGATCGGCAAATGCTGCAGTTCATCCTCCCCAAAGAGAAAGAAAAGGTACAGCACGCCGTGCAGAAGATGATGGAGGAAAAGCTTCCCACGCAACTCACGTTTTCCAGTGTGCATCGAAATGGCACCGACGTCATTCTCGAAGCAAAAGGCACTCCGGTGATTGACAATCAAGGCGAGGTCCAGCAAATCATCCTGATCATCCGAAATATCACCGCGCAAGTCCATGCAGAGGAGTTTTTGCGGAAGATCGACAAGCTGGCAGCGGTTGGACACCTGGCGGCAGGAGTGGCTCATGAAATCAGAAATCCGGTGACTTCCATAAAAGGCTTCGTCCAGCTCTTGAGACATGATCAAGGAAAGCAGGAATATTTTGATATCATGCTGGCTGAGTTTCAGCAGTTGGAGAACATTCTGCGTGAATTTGTGTTTTTGACCCAACAGCGTTCAGCTATCTATGAGAGGGTAGCCATTGGGAAGATGCTGGAAGACGCGATAGCACCTTTGCGGGAATCATGCACGAACCATACGTTCAAACTCCATCCCGGAACAGCACTAGACCTGCAAATCTGGTGCGACCCAAGCCAAATTCGCCAGCTTTTTGACAATCTGCTGTCCAATTCAGTCAATGCCATGCCAAACGGGGGGACTGTTCACATCAAAGTGATCCCGGAAGAACACGACAAGGTGAAGATTCAGATCGTGGATCAGGGCTGTGGCATGTCTGAAGAGCGGATCAAACGGCTCGGGGAACCCTTTTACAGCACAAAGGAGAAAGGGACTGGTTTGGGACTCATGATCAGCTACAAGATCATGGAGTATCACGGAGGCTATCTCCATTTTACCAGCGAGCCCGAGAAAGGCACTACAGTAGAAGTGGTTTTTCCATTGGAAAAGGTCCGATCAGCTACTTGATCGGACCTTTGTTATACAGAGAAACTCAGCTTTCCACCTTATTACTCGGGAGACTTTCCATAGTGTCGGCGGATGGCGTCAAGAAGGCGCAGCCAGGCATCCGGAAGTTTGGGAGGGAGCTCTGGGATCTGCTCAGGGATGGGAGAATTGGATTTTTCCTCGTTTTGACCCACGGTGTCGTCTATCCTTTCGTGTCGAGCCAGTCACGTCGAAGGGCAAACAGCTCCCGCAGCTCGTTGGTAGAGAGTTCGGTTATCCACGACTCGCCGCTTCCGACGATCTGTTGACTCAGCGTCAGTTTTCTTTCCATCATTTCATCGATTCGTTCTTCAATGGTTCCGAGAGAGATAAATTTATACACCTGGACGTTCTTGCTTTGTCCGATTCGGTGAGCACGGTCGGTCGCTTGATTCTCGACAGCGGGATTCCACCAGCGGTCGAAGTGAACGACGTGATTGGCCTCGGTCAAATTCAGGCCGGTGCCGCCAGCACGCAAGGAGAGGATAAAGATGGCGCCGCGTTCTTGATCGGGCAAGCTCTCGTTCTGGAAGCGTGAGATCATGTCATCTCTCGCTTCCTTTTTGGTTGAACCATTCAAGAAAAAGACAGGTCCGTATCCTTCCCGAATCAGTACGCGCTGAAGCATATTGCCCATCTCGATGTACTGGGTGAAGATCAGGCAGCGCTCTCCTTTTTGCCGGATATCGCTGATTAATTCCAGCAGACGCTCCAGCTTGTGGGATCGGCTCGCCTCATCTCTGGCCATGCTCTCGCCGAGGAACAAGGCGGGATGATCACAGAGCTGCTTGAGTCTCGAAAGCGTCGTGAGGATGAGTCCGCGCCGTTCCATTGGACTCGTGTTTTCCATGCGGGCGAACATCTCCTGAATGGCAGTTTCATAGAGCGCTCCCTGCTCTGCGGTGAGAGGCACGTATTCCTTGGCTTCATTCTTTTCAGGAAGATCCAGCTGAATATGCGGGTCCGTCTTCACACGCCGGAGCAAGAACGGCTGAATCAGGCGTTGGACTTGCTGGATCAGACTCTGATCCTGATCCCGCTCGATAGGCTGCACATACCGTCTCGCGAATTCGCCGAGGCTTCCTAAATAGCCAGGATTCAAGAAATCAAAAATCGACCATAGCTCGCTCAAACGGTTTTCGATCGGTGTACCAGTCAAGGCGATCCGATGCCAAGCATTCAAATCTCGCACAGCAGAGGCTTGCTTGGTGTAGGCGTTTTTGATGTTTTGCGCTTCATCCAGACAGATCGTATTCCACGTCACCATCGATAGCTCTTCCTCATCCAAATGAGACAAGGCGTATGACGTGATGACCAGATCCGCTCCGGCGATGGCAGGGAGGAAATCCTCCTTCCGTTGCCGCGCATTTCCGTAATGAATAAATACCTTGAGCGAGGGAGCGAATCGTTCCAGCTCCTTCTGCCAGTTTCCGATGACAGAAGTCGGGCAGATCAGTAGCGAGGGGGAGTCCCCGCCTCCTTCCTGCTTCAAGTGGAGTAAATATGTGATGAATTGGACCGTTTTCCCTAGCCCCATGTCATCCGCCAGGCAAGCTCCGAGACCGAATCGGCGGAGGAAGAACAGCCATGAGCTTCCTTCCAGCTGATATTTGCGCAGCGTCCCCTGAAACGCCGGCGGCTGCGCAAGAACGGGAACTTCCTTCGTTTCTTGCAGTTGATGCATCAGCTGCAGCAAATGCTGATTCAACTCCACTTCGACGGAAAGGGGATAGGACTCCTGATCGTAATCCTCTTCCGGCTCATCCTCCAATTCAGCGGGTGCAGTCAAATGCATCTTCATGACATCACGCAAGGTCAGCGCATTTTTCCCTCTCGATTTTTTCAGGGTCTCCTGCAGCTGCAAGAACAGATCAGGGGTCAGCTGCACCCAATGCCCGCGGATTTTAAGCAGTCGCTGCTTCTGCATAATCAACTGTTGGAATTCATCTTCACTGAGCTCGACGGGGCCGAGTGCAAGCTTCCACTCGAAATCCATGAGTTGCGAGATTCCCAAATACGACTGCCGGCTCGCTCCGACAGAGGAGGTGACCTTCGCTTTCAGCTTCGGCTTGACCCGTCTGACCTGTTCCCACCATGCCGGTAAAAAGACGTGGATGCCGGCTTGTACGAGCAATAAACTGCTTGCAGTCAAGAACGTCCAGGCTTGTTCATTTGTGAGATGAGCCCGCAAGATCCCGCTCTTTTCCGACTCTTCCCAAGGCAATATGTCACGGCATTTGTGGATATCATGCAGGAAGCGATCCCAATGCTCCAGCCAGTCAGCCGGTATGCCAGACGATGAGTAGCCATGTGGGGTGTCCAGATCTTGCTCCATGAGAAAGAGGCGGTCCGTTTCTTCACGATCCTGCAAGTAGACGGAAAGCAGCCATTCCCCATAGCTGTCCTCAGCCTCGATCAGGCGCAAACAGGTCCGAAACGGGGTGAGGTCGGGGAGCCAACCGATCGTTTGCAGCCATTCGCGTTCCTCCATATGAGGCGACAAATCCCCACCCATGACGGTCAGGGCAGGGTACTGAGTCAACAACTGATCCCAAGCGAGTCCGACCTCGCTTTTGGAAAACAGCGTCTCCTCCAATGCGAGCGATAGCCATCTGTTTCCAAACGGGGGATAGTCGTCAGGCGTATCGATCAGCTTCCAGCCATAGTGTCCAGCCTTCCATTGGGAAAAATCCGGGGATATGCGTCCGGATGCCAACGCTTTGTGAATGGCATTCGCTGTTTCCTGATAGCTGGAAAACGAATGATCCGTCTTGTATACCATGTGCTCGAGCCAGGCAGGAGTGGCAAAAAAGGAAAGGGCTTCGGAGGGGCTCAGGAGCAATCCTTGCTCGGATTTCTCCAGGAATGTCCCGTAGAACGATTTTTCATCCCAGGCAAACAGCACTCCTGCCAGCTTCTCCGGATCCACCATTTCTCCGTGCGTGCCCGTTCCGGTGATCAAAAAGCGTCCGTCTGCCAATATTTCCGCAGCTAAACCCAGCGTTGTGACAGTGGTCATAAATATAGATTTCCTCTCCTTAGCTCCTCCTGGAAAGCACGCAATCGGTTATGCTTGGCACCCAATTGATCCACGTAGCGCTCCCAACGAGATTCTTGGTTCGCTTTGCTGTAAGCCGTACGAATTTTCTTCAGCAGCTTGATCGCTTCCTTGTATGCGGGACGGTTTCGCTCTGCGATCAGTCGATTCACTTCACGGACGTAGAGCGGGAAGGTCAGCGCGGGATGTGTCTCTTCCAATTCTTTGAGTGGAGCCGTGAGAACATCCGTCAAAGGAACCTGATAAGACATTTGCAAGTCCATCCATTGGCGAAATTGTTTTTGCTCATACAAATACGTTGCGTATTCGTGGAAGCTGCTTGGCAGGAACTGTTTCAGTCCAGCTCCGCATTCTTCGCCTCGTCCTTCTCTCTCCATAGCCTCTTGCCAAATCGCCGCGACGAGCTGGTAATTTTGCGGATCTGCCTGACCGATCAACGAGTGAAGAGCATCCGTCCAAGCCAGGAAGCGAGACCACTTTTCGTTGCGAGCAAACATTTTCAAATATGGAAGGTAGAAAGAGAGAGAGAGTCGCTGATTCGAGCTCCAAATGCGAATAGCCGCCTCGTCTTTCTCTTCCATGACATAAAAGTGGGCACGCAACAGACGATAGACGTCTTTCGCTGAAGATGCAGCGTCAGGATCGCGCATCAAACGGTCGAGATCCTCGATTTCTGACTGAATCCATTCGTCTACCTGAAGCAAGCTCCACCAGAGCAGTTGATAGGCAAATGTCCAATAGAGAGCTGAGGACTCAGTTCCCTTCATCCTTTTGACGGTCAGAAGGGTTTGTTCCAGCAATTCTGGATGCTGATCGCGGAGCCTGGCGTCATCCATGTAGAAAAGGGTCGCTTCCAGCTGCTCGAGGAGTCTCTCTGCAGTCTGGGACAAATCTTGGAACCAATAGGATTGCCGGTTCGTTTTGACAAATTCCTGCAGCTTTAACAGATGAAACACGTTGGCATGTACCGCAAAGAGCTGCGCGCGTTCGGGCGGCCATGCAGCTGCAACTCCGAGTACGTTTTGATAACTCGACAAAAGCTCGGAGGACGCCCGGTACGTCTCCATCGCGGAGGGCAAATTACGGGTCCAGCTCTCAAAAAAGGACCACCAATCCTGAACAGGACTGTCTGGCTTTAGTGGAGATTGTACGGCCGCACCTTCTTGCGGGCTTGGCAATGCCAGGTTTTTATAAGCGGGCACGAGCATGGCGGGAGAGAATCTCGCGCGTCTCGGCTGCTGCGCTCGGGACATGTATTGGCGAGGGTTCTCAAATACGCTGTACATTTGAAAGAAGGTAGCTGCAATGTGCTTGCACAGTCGGGTGTAAGGGCAAGTGCACGTACTGTTCTGGACGTCTTCCAGATCCAAGACGACGCGATATACCTGCGACCCTTGGACGTCACTCGTCAGCAATGTTCCTTTTTCTACACGGGTGTTGAAGACCACGCCATCTGAAAAATAGGAGTAGCCGCGCTCCATCACCGATCCTTCCGCAAAAACAAGGAGCTGTTCTCCCGCCTGCACCGCTTGTTCCCGAGTCAGTTCTCTTTGCAACATTTGGTCAGATCCTCCGCACGAAGTGTCATCCCTCCATTATAACCCAAACAGCGGGGAATGGAAAAAGGAAGAGCGCAACTACTCCGTAATTCCATTGAGATATCGGAAAATCACGTCGTAGAGAGGATCTTTTGACTGGTACAGACTGACCATAGCCTGTTTTCTGCCGTTTTTGCCAAAGAACCAGCCTCCTGTATACCACGCGAGAGGGGATTCGTATCCGTAGGGCCCAAAATACCGTCCTTGTGCATCCGTTCCGCCTGTTGCCCCCAGGCGTAAATACTCGAGCAATTTCTCGCGCTTCGCTTGATCATATGTGACGGCCAAGTCGAACTCGATCATGACTCCCATGTCGTTCTCATAGGCAGATGCCGCGGCTTGACTGATGCTGCGTTGGGGATTGAAGTACGCATTGGGCTGCAGAAAGGCGAGGTCAAAGCCCAAGGATCGCCATTCGTTCCATCCGTTCGCCAGCTGATAGGGAATCCAGATCGACTGCAGGGGAACCCCGTTTTCTTTGCAAGCATGGATTTCCCGATTCACCTCAGTCATGACAAAACGGTCATCGAATGCGCCTCCATACTCGTACAGGCTCTCTTGCAGCCAATAGAAGCCTTTTAGATTCAGGCAGCATTTCAATGGACGGTTTGACCAATTTTCTAGGAACAGGCAAATCCACTCGACGACAGCCCGGATGCGAAGGTGATCACTCGGAAAGATTTGAGGATTGGGATAGGGGAGAGCGATCCAGACGTTCGTGGAAGAAAGAGAGGATCTTTGAACTGCCTGACACAGTGCATCGAGGTTCCGATCGCACAAAAAAAGCTCGTTTTGGTACCGCACCCATTCGTTCCAATTGGCGGGGGCTTTCTCGTTACGAGGCAGGAATCGGCCTTCGCCGGATTCATTCAAGATTCCCAGTGCGAGAAACAAAAAATCGGTAAACATCGTTCCGTCCACGCAGCCGGTGACTTCATCCGTATGTGTCAGGAGTGGAAGAAAATCAGTAGGCTCCCAAAACTGATAGTGAGGCGTACCATCCGTACCAATGCTGTAACCCGTATAGGCGAGAAACAGCTGATCGATCTGTCCTTTGCTCAAAGAAGGATATGGAGACACGGATCACCACCGCTTTCCCCGAGGATTGGAGCTATCATCCTTCATGTATATGAAAAAACGGCTTGGACTATCCGTGCTCCTGAAGTGCAAGCTGGATGATGTTGAATGTTTATGGAAGGTTTATGACTGATTTTGAACGAAAATGATTGTTTATGAAAGGTGCCTGCGATATAATCAGGGACAAGAAGCACAAAGAGGAGGTAACCATGCTAACTCCTGAGCGCCATCAACTCATTTTATCCTTGCTCAAAGAGAGAGATACGGTTCGCATCAATGAACTGGTTGAAATGACAGGGGCCTCAGAGTCCACGATCCGTCGTGACCTGAGTGAACTGGAAGAGCAGTCCCTTCTGAAACGTGTACACGGAGGAGCATCCTCCCTGCAAAACAAGATAGAAGAACCGACGATGCTGGAAAAATCGGTCAAATACGAGCGGGAGAAGACGGCTATCGCCAAATATGCCGCAAGCCTGGTGAGCGAACGGGACTCGATCTTTATCGACGCAGGCTCGACGACCTCGCGCATGGTTCCCTTTTTGCCATACGAGAATATCGTGGTGGTCACGAACAGTCCGGACATCGGGATTCAGCTGATCAAGCGAAACATCAAGACATTTCTTCTTGGTGGTGAATTGAAAGCGGCTACATGGTCACTGGTTGGGCGGGATGCGATCAAATCGATTGGACAGTATCGATTTGACAAATGCTTTATCGGCACAAATGGAATCGATCTCACCCATGGGCTGACGACTCCCGACCCGGACGAAGCCTACGTGAAGCAACTGGCTTTGCAGTATTCGGACAGACGCTTTGTCCTTGCCGATTCATACAAATTCAATCGAGTGACCTTTGCCAAAATGGGGGACTTCTCCCATGTGACCGTCGTCACAGACGATGGGCTGGGGGCGGATGACCAGGTAGCGTACGGCAAATTAACGACAATAAAAGTGGTGAGAGCATGATCTACACAGTAACCTTGAACCCGTCCATCGACTATCACGTGTGGATCGAGACGATGACGGAGGGCGCCATCCACCAGGCACAAAAAGAGTGGAAGGCTGCCGGCGGCAAAGGGATCAATGTCTCCAAGGTCTTGCACAATCTGGGGAGCGCGAGTGTTGCATTGGGATTTGTAGGAGGCTTCACAGGCTCCTTTATCCGGCAGCAGCTCGAGCAGGAAGGGATAAAACACCGTTTCATCCCCATTTCTGAAGATTCGCGCGTGAACATCAAGATCAAGGCAGAGCGGGAGACGGATCTTAGCGGAGTTTCCCCGCACATTCCCAAAGAGGCCTTAAAACAGCTGCTGGACCAACTCGATCAGCTGGAGCGCAATGATTTTCTCGTGCTTGCGGGAAGCGTTCCGGAAAGCTTGCCAGCAGATATTTACAGATTGATCATGCAGCGGATGAATGAGATTGGCGTCCATGTCATTTTGGATGCAAAGGGAACGGCGCTGGGCAATGCGCTGGCAGAAAAGCCGTTTTTGATCAAACCGAACCATCATGAATTGGGAGATTTGTTCGGAGTCTCGGTAACGACGCCGGAAGACGCTGTTCTCTATGGGAGGCGGGCATTGGAGATGGGTGCGTCCAACGCTATTGTCTCCATGGCAGGGGATGGAGCCGTTTTTGTCAATCGTACAACTGCTCTTTTAGCTCAGTTCCCCAGACAGCAGCTCGTCAATTCGATTGGAGCAGGCGATTCTATGGTTGCCGGTTTCTTGTATGCGTATACACGCGGTCAGGGCGAAAAAGAAGCCTTTCGTTATGCGGTTGCAGCTGGTAGTACGACCGCCATCTCGGAAGGATTCTGCACACCCGAGAAGATCCAAGCGTTTCTACCAACAATCTCGATTACAGAGCTATGAGAGGGGGCATCACTCATTATGCAAAATCAAATTCGGATCGCAGACCTTCTGAAGGCCGACACCATCGTTATTCCATTGACTGCGACGACAAAGGATGCGGTATTGGACGAATTGATTGACCGTTTGGATCAAGCCGGTCGATTGAATAGCA
This sequence comes from Brevibacillus choshinensis, assembly GCF_016811915.1. Classification (NCBI taxonomy): domain Bacteria; kingdom Bacillati; phylum Bacillota; class Bacilli; order Caryophanales; family Paenibacillaceae; genus Brevibacillus; species Brevibacillus choshinensis. Next base: position 2,702,790 of record NZ_CP069127.1, read on the forward strand.
AGGAAGGCATGAAGTCATCCATTTTGGCGCGCGAAGCACAAGGCTCGACGGGAATCGGCGAGGGAATTGCCATTCCCCACGCAAAGACTGGCGCAGTGAAGCAGCCGAGCATTTGCTTTGGATTGTCACCGGAAGGGGTCGACTTTGATTCTCTCGATCAGCAAAAAGCACATCTGTTCTTCATGATTGCGGCTACCGAAGACGCCAATCAGGCTCACTTGGAAACACTCGCCTTGCTTTCTCAAATGCTGATGGATGATGCCGTCCGCCAGCAATTGATGACGGCCACGACAAAAGAGCAGGTGCTCGAACTCCTCACGAAAAAAGAGCGGGAAATGAACGGCGAGGATGAAAGTATCGAGGTGGAAAGAGCAGATTTTGGATCGGCAGCCAAAATCGTTGCCGTCACGGCATGCCCGACAGGTATCGCCCATACGTACATGGCTGCGGACGCCCTCAAGAAAAAAGCTGGTGAGCTGGGCATCGCGCTCAAGGTCGAGACGAATGGTTCAGGTGGGGTAAAAAACAAGCTGACCGAACAGGATATCGCCGAAGCGACCGCTGTCATCGTGGCTGCGGACAAGCAGGTGGAAATGGACCGATTCGCAGGCAAAACGGTGATCGAGGTGCGCGTAGCGGAAGGGATTCGCGATCCGGAAGGCCTGCTGACGCGCGCGCTCAACCAGGATGGACCGACTTATCAGGCAAAAAACAGCGGTCAGTCAGGAGGCAGCAAAAGCCAGAAACGAGAGTCTTACTTCTATAAACATCTGATGAATGGCGTCTCGAACATGCTGCCGTTCGTCGTCGGCGGAGGAATTATCATCGCATTGAGCTTTATGTTCGGCATCAAGGCGTCTGATCCCAATGATCCGTCCTTCCATCCATTTGCCAAAATTCTGATGGATATCGGCGGGGGCAGTGCCTTTGCCCTGATGATCCCGGTATTGGCAGGCTTTATCGCAATGAGCATTGCGGATCGACCAGCCTTTGCGCCGGGTATGGTGGGAGGGATGCTGGCGACATCGGCAGGAGCAGGCTTCTTGGGCGGTTTGATTGCCGGCTTTTTGGCAGGCTACGTCGTGGTTCTGCTGCGCAAGGCATTTTCCAGATTGCCGGTTTCGCTGGAAGGCATCAAGCCGATGCTGTTGTACCCGCTATTCGGCATTTTGATCACTGGTTTCATCATGATTTACGTCGTATCGGGTCCTGTGGCCGCCATCAATGGAGCACTGGGCGACTGGCTGAAAAACATGAATTCCGGCAATGCGGTGCTGCTCGGACTGGTGCTCGGGGCGATGATGTCCTTTGACATGGGCGGCCCGCTGAATAAAGCAGCCTTCACCTTTGGCATCGCAATGATTGCGGAAGGAAGCTATACTCCGCACGCTGCGATCATGGCAGCTGGGATGACTCCGCCATTGGGACTTGCACTGGCTACCACGTTGTTCAAGAAAAAATTCACAGACGAAGAGCGTCAGGCAGGCAAAACGGCATACGTGCTCGGAGCATCCTTCATTACCGAGGGAGCGATCCCGTTTGCGGCAGCGGATCCGACCCGCGTCATTCCATCGATCATGATCGGTTCAGCCGTAGCAGGTGGCTTGTCCATGTATTTCGGATGCACCTTGCCTGCTCCCCACGGTGGATTATTCGTCCTGCCGGTCGTAGGCAATGTCGGGATGTATATCGTTTCGATCCTCGCAGGAACCGTGGTCACAGCTCTGATGCTGAGGCTGCTGAAAAAAGACATTTCAGAATGATAACGAAACAGGAGTGAAGAGCTATGGTAGCAAAAACATTCGTCATTCAAAATCCAACAGGCTTGCATGCCCGCCCGGCGTCCTTGTTTGTACAAAAAGCAGCATCGTTCCCGTGCGAGGTGCAGGTCATCAAAGGAAGCAAGAAGGTAAATGGAAAAAGCATCATGGGTGTGATGGCTCTGGGTGCAGCGAAAAACGATGAAATCATCCTGGAAGTGACCGGTGACCGCGAAGAGGAAGCGCTGGAGGAGTTGGGAAAAGTCCTCACTCAGGTACACGGGTAAGCGAAGTTCAACACACGAGGGAAATGCCGCTGGTCTTCACGGAAGCCAGCGGTTATTTTCATATGTACAACTCCGAAGCAGAGGGAAAATACGATCCAGCCAACCAGTCAGTGAACGGGTTGGCTATTTTTTTGGTATGGGCTGGGAATGATGAAACTATGGAAAGAGGGGAAGGATGGTAAAAATGGCCCACAAAAAATCAAAAAAGAAACGCATCATTTCGAGAGCGTTCATCATTGTAATCGGCGCATTGCTCGTCTCCGTAGGACTGGAAATATTCCTGGTTCCCAATCACATCATCGACGGTGGAATAACGGGTCTGTCGATCATGCTGTCCCATTTGACAGGGCTCCATCTCGGCCTGTTTTTATTCGTATTGAACCTGCCCTTTTTGCTAATCGGGTACAAACAAATCGGCAAAACGTTCGCCATCTCCACCTTATTTGGCGTCGCGGTCATGTCTGTCGGCACCGCACTGCTGCTGCCTGTTCCCAGCCTGACTCACGACCTGCTGCTGTCAGCGGTTTTCGGTGGCATTATCGTGGGGATCGGCGTTGGCCTGGTGATCCGGGCAGGGGGGTCGCTGGACGGCACGGAGATCGTAGCGATTTTGCTCACGAAAAAAAGCCCGTTTTCCGTTGGGGAAGTGGTCATGTTCTTCAACATCTTCATCCTGGCCAGCGCGGGCTTCATTTTTGGCTGGGATCGGGCGATGTACTCGTTGATCGCTTACTACATTGCCTACAAAATGATCGATCTGACGATGATTGGTCTCGAGCAGTCACGTTCCGTCTACATCATCAGCGACTTTCCGGACGAGATCGGGGATGCGCTTGCGGCGCGATTGGGCAGAGGCATTACCTATTTGAGCGGAGAAGGCGGATATTCCGGTGAAGACAAAAAAGTGATATTCTGCGTCATCACCCGCCTGGAGGAAGCCAAGCTGAAGTCCATCGTCGAGGAAATCGACCCCTCAGCGTTCTTGGCGATTGGCCACATTCACGATGTTTCAGGGGGACGTTTTAAAAAGAAAAACATTCATTAATGCCCTTTCATACAGAAAACCCTTGCTACGGAAACTCTTTCTGCATGCAAGGGTAATGCGAGGTGATTGTTTTTTCAGAACCTTGTAAATCCATTGTTGATTTTTAAGCTTTATGAACTTATGATAAATCTATCAAAAATGAAACTGAAGTTCCGAAATTCGGAATTTCAAGAATCGGCGAGCGAAAAGGATGGTGAACCATGCATACAAGCATGATCTGGAGCAATGAAGGCATCTTTTTTTCGTTGAACGGAAAAGCGGCGCCAAAAGGAATTCGCAATCGTATGACAGTGCCGTCTGCGGCGTCGAGCTGGGAATCTGCAGCTATGGTAGAGCTGGCAGGCAGGCTTGGACTTCATCTGCCGGATTTGCCTCTGCCAGTCTTTGAGAACTTGTTTGTAGCAGATGTGCTCGACCCTCACTCACATGAAAGCCTTCCAAAGGGTCATCGGCCATTCCACCTCGTTCTCGGCTATGACTGGAAATGGCTGGAGTCAGTCGTGGGGGAGCGTATTCAACCGTTGCAAACCTTTCGTCAGGGGAATCAACAGGAGAGCGGGATCCTGCATGTGATCGAGAAGGAAGAGGAGACGATTCTTGTCGTAACGGGAACCTCACCCCAAATGACGCTCCATGCTGCTCGAACACTGGTATCGGAGCGTTTCGAGCAAAGAACCCTTGAAGAAGCAACTCCGATGCTCATTCCCGCTGACGGTTTGCCTCCAGCCGCTGCAGCCAATCCGGAAACGAAACCAACGAAGCGGTACTCCCTGCACAATCTGTTTACGACGGATGGAATCTTCCAAAAGAAAGAAGGCGAGCTGCTCCCGACGCTCGATGTCCATTTGGCGGTTGCAAATGCGGAACATGAGCAAACGGTCGCTTTCGTTGAATTAGCCGCAAGATTGGCACAAGCAGCTGGGTACGTCTGTTTCCCCATGACTCTGACAAACGAAGAAGAAGCGGCTCAAAAACGATTTGTCATCGAATTTGTTGCAGATGGCGAGGACGAGTCCAATCCACCTTGTCTGCAGCTGGATGATCAACATCATGCACTCAAACTGACTAGTCCCTCAGGAAAGCTGGTTCCTTTTATTCGTGAGTTTCTCCATGAGGGATTGAAGCCTTTGGATTCTTGGCAAGAGGACACATGGCGCCATCGCTTTGCGAATCTGACGGGCAGCAGTCCTGACGTCTCTGTTCGCGCACGGCTTGGATTGCAAGCGTTTTCCCAGAACGAGACCGAAGCGCTTCAGTCCTTGCAGGTACCAGAGCATCTCTCTCAGCCGATCGAGCTTTGGCACAACTACGTCGGGCATGACGTGGCTATCCAGATTGAAGCAGAAGAGCCGATTTGGACCGCTAAATGGGACGATCCTGGCGAGCTTGAGGAGATGAAGAGCTACCTGCTCGAACAATGGAAGCGAATGCCGGCAGGACCACATGCGGTTTCGTCTCTGGAAATCGAAGTGACGACAACCGCTAGCGAGCAGACCTTTTGGGAATGGGCAGCACAGCTTCAGCCCCATTTCCTGGAGCAATGGGGAGTGTCGGTACGATTCGTGTATCGGGATGCCAACAAATCTGGATTGAATTGGGCCATGCAGGAAGTCCTTCCTGCCATCAAGCAGCTCACCGGGATTCGACACATCCAGGTGCGGGCGCGTTCCTTCCAGTCGAGTGAGAAGCATCTGGATCTGGTCCATCGTTATTTGCAGGAACTGTATCCGTTTGACTCCATTTTGGCTCGGGAATTGGGCCTCCCACTCGAACAGATCTCACTCTCACTGGGAAATGACGCTGACTCACCCATGTTCGAAGTCGTGGCGTTTGACCAGGAAGGTCGAGAACTGGAGGCATGGAGCTGGGAAGGATGGGTAGAAAGCTTGCCTTACATGCCTGGTCAGCCAAAGCGCGGTCATGTGATGGTTCCTTTTGCAGGTGTCCGCATGTATGAAGGGGCCACCGGTTCTGAGCTTGCCAGTCAGTCCTTTCCGACCAATCCCTATCGCTTCTGGAAGTGGTATCAAGGGCACGTGCTTCCTCAAGTTTTGGGACAGGTAGGAGATCTTGCAGGCGTTCCCAAGTTCTCCCGACTGGAATGTCATGTGGGGATGGATGCGGTCGAGAAGAAGGTGCCGCATTTGGAGGAGAACAGCTCCGTGTTGGAAGCCTTGCATGAAGACATTTACTTCTACACCTTGCACGCCATGCATGATCACGGGAAAAAGGTGGGAGACCCTGAGTGGGACGCACCAGGCGGAATTCTGCCCTTCATGCACGTGCAGCGGGGAGTCAAGCCATGGGCGAGTGTTTCCTTGTATGCGTTTCCGAGCGATCATCGTGTCTCTATCGTCTACCGTGGAGGAGGAGTTGAGATCCTCACGCCGCATGATCAAGCGTACTTCCGGACTGCGAGAGTGACGGGGATGACCGCTGCGGAAACGGAGTGGACCTTTGCTTTCCAAGGCATTGAAGGAGCACTGCTGGAGGAGCAATGCGGGAACTGGCTAGCTGCAGCTGCATCAGAGCCATCACTCATTCAGCGAGTTGCCGAGGGGCATGGGAAGAAGTCCATTTGGGAGGATGTTTTCGTCAATGAAGATGTCCAGCAGTGGCTCGAGTCGAGGATGAATCAAATCCCGGGCAATGTGACTCCCCTCGATTATTCCTTGAACGGACGCTGGATCTGGATGACAGAGCTGTTTTCGAGCGGGACTCGCAGCACGCTGTCCGCACGCTCAGAAAAACACGGGTTGTACAAGCCTACCTTCTTCATCAACGCGAGACATCATGCGAACGAGGTATCCAGTACAAATGCCGCTTTGCAATTGATCGAGAAGATCGCGGATGACCCGGAAGTGCTCGAATCGCTCAATCTGGTGATCATCCCACTGGAAAATACGGACGGAGCGGCTCTGCATGCAGAAATGGCGAAGGAAAATCCGTGCTGGAAACACCATGCAGCCAGGTACAATGCGTGCGGTTTGGAATTTGCGAAGTATCGGTTCCAGGATGGCGTCTCATTTGGAGAAAGCCGTGTCTACCCGAAAGTATGGGAGCGTTGGGCACCCGACATCGTACTGGATGATCACGGAATACCGTCTCATGAATGGATTCAGCCGTTCAGCGGGTACAACAGTCCGCCACGCTTTCCGGTGTCCTACTGGATTCCGAGTGCGAGGATGTACACGATCTGGCGGGAGCTGATCGAAGCGTCAGCTGTGCAGCGTGAAGCCTATCAGTCAATCCGTTCACATCTCACGAAAAGGCTCGACGAAGATCCACAAGTGGCGGCAGACAACAAAGATTGGCTCCAAACGTACAGGCGTTGGGGGAATGACTTCGACCCTGTTCATTTTCCGATTGAATTGTCCAACGGCAGTATCGCATATACGCGGGATAGTCCGATCAATCGCACATCGCATGACCTCATTGAACGATTCCCCGAATGGGTCACCGCTGATCTGATGACAGAGGTCAATGACGAAACGGTGTACGGTGTTGAATTGGCGGCTTGCCGGCATGCCCATCACGTCGTTCACCAAGCGATTGTTGATTGGATGAAAGATAGACCGATTCAAGTACAAGTAAGCCAGCAGCACATGGAGAGTGGGAAGACACGGATTGGTCTAGAACGCTCCAGACCCCTGTAGGCAACCAAACAAATCCACCACAGCTCGAAGGGAGTTTTATTATGGTTCTGATCGGTGTTGCCATCGTCATCATTGGGTTCATCGTCCGTCTTAATCCACTTTTGGTGGTAACGGTAGCAGGTCTCGTGACGGGACTGGTTGCCAAGCAGCCGCTGTACGACATCATTGAGCAGTTTGGCAAAGCGTTTACGACCAATCGGTACATGGCAATCTTTATCGCCACACTGCCGGTGATCGGTTTGCTGGAACGCTATGGGCTTCGGGAACAAGCAGAATCTGTTGTCGCCAAAATCAAGGCAGCGACGGCAGGGAGAATCATTAATGTGTACTTCATCATTCGCGAGGTGGCAGCCGTTTTCGGCCTGACATCGATTGGTGGACATGCCCAGATGGTGCGGCCGTTGGTAGCCCCGATGGCAGAAGGGGCAGCGGAAGCCAAATACGGGAAAGACATACCGGATGATGTTCGGCAAAAAATCCGTGCTCACTCTGCAGCGGCAGATAACATCGGCGTATTTTTCGGAGAGGATGTGTTTATTGCGATCGGGGCCATCTTGCTCATGAAAGGCTTCTTCGACCAGAACAACATCCCATCAGATCCGCTCCAAATGGCCATGTGGGCGATTCCTACCGCGATCGCAGCTCTCATCGTGCACAGCATTCGGCTGAATATGCTGGATCGTTCGCTTGATCGACGACTCGGAAAGCCAAAAAGCAATTCGGTAGGAAAGGGGGAATAAGCCTTGTTTATCTCGATTGAAGCGGTATACGTATTTTTGGGATTGATCACTCTACTGGGCAGCTTGTACACATTTCGCGATCAAAAAAATCCGCGACGTCTCACGTCAGGCATCTTTTATTTCCTGTATGGGATCAGCTTGCTACTCGGCAGCGTCATTCCACCGTTTATCATGGGGCTCCTGGTCATCGTCATGGTCATCATCGTGGGTGCGGGTGGATTGAAAGTAGGCAGCTACGGAGAAGCAAGTGGGGAAGAGCGTCAGCAAAACCGCAAGCGCTTGGGCAACTGGCTGTTCCTGCCTGCCTTGCTCATTCCGATCATTACGATCCTGGGCACGACAGGTATGAAAGATGTAAAAATCGGGGAGCTGTTCATCCTTGATCAAAAGAATATCACTCTGGTATCGCTCGCACTTGCTACGCTCATTTCCTTGATTGTCGGAGTCGTGATGACCAAGAGCCGTCCAATGGTACCGGTCAAAGAATCGCGTCGTTTGCTGGAAGCGATCGGTTGGGCGGCGGTACTTCCGCAAATGCTGGCTACACTCGGTACCATCTTTACAAGTGCAGGAGTAGGAAAAGTCGTCTCCGATGTGGTTAGCACCATCATTCCGACGCACTCCTTGTTCTGGGTTGTTTTCGCGTACTGTGTAGGAATGGCCTTGTTTACCATGATCATGGGGAATGCGTTCGCCGCTTTTCCCGTGATGACAGCGGGGATCGCGGTGCCTTTGCTGATTGGCCAATTTGGCGTGGATGCCAATCATCTGGCGGCGATCGGGATGTTTGCGGGCTATTGCGGCACACTGATGACTCCGATGGCGGCCAACTTCAATATCGTTCCTGCTGCACTCCTTGATTTGAAAGACAAAAACCATGTCATACGTGTACAAGTGCCGACCGCACTGATTCTCTTGGGTTTCAACATTGCACTGCTCTACTTTATTTCTCTCTAAGCAAAAGTAGGGACGGAGGGTGCTGCCCCTTGCCATTGTTTGGAATTGCCAAGTTTTCTAATGATGAAACTAATGATAAAATATGGACAAATAGTACCTGAATACGGGGGATAAGTAGCGTCCATGATCCAGAATAAAAACAAAACGGTGGTAAAGTCGATGGAGCTGCTCAATCTCTTTATTGAGCACTCCCGGCTGAGCCTCAATGAAATGGTAGAGCTGTCAGGCATCCCGAAAACGTCGATTCACCGAATGGTAGGTTCCTTGGAAGGCATGGACTTCCTGCAAAAAGGGGAGGACGGCAAATACTCACTGGGACTGTTGTTCCTGCAGTTCGGACAGCTCGTTGCAGAGCGGCTGGATATTCGGCAGATTGCTTTGCCCGCTATGACGGCATTGCGGGATCGAGCAGAAGAGGCTGTGAATCTCATCATCCGCGATGGTAAAGAAGCGATCTATGTCGAAAAGCTCGATACGAATCATCCTGTGCGGCTCTACACCAAAATTGGCAGAAGGTCTCCTTTGTATGCAGGAGCGTGCTCTAGAATCATCCTTTCTTATATGGAAGAAAAAGAACGCGAGCGGTATTTGCAGGAGGTTGAGCTGGTGGCGATCGGCCATGGCACGATTATCGATATCGAGCGCCTCCGCCAGGAACTGAAGCTGGCTCGAGAAAAGGGATACACCATCAGCTATTCCGAGCTGGAGAATGATACGGTATCCATTGCCGCTCCAATCTTTGACCATACGTCGCGTTTGGCAGCGGGCATCAGTATCGCAGGTCCGCAAGTGAGATTTGGAGAAGAACGCCTTCCGGAGCTGATTCATCAATTGCAAAAAACAGCAGAAGAAATATCGCGGGAGCTGGGATGGCGCGGACCGCAGTAATCCGGTCAAGTTAGATACTTTGACGATCATGGGAGGGGACGAATCATGAAAACGGTACTCGTAACCGGATTTGATCCATTTGGCGGTGAAACGATCAATCCCGCTTGGGAATCGGTAAAACGCCTTGCGGATGCTTCATCGGCTGACTATAAAATCGTGGTGAGACAGATTCCCACTGTTTTTGATCGTTCCTTGGAGCATCTCTATGCGGCGATCGAGGAAACGAAGCCAGACCTAGTTCTTTGCATCGGCCAGGCAGGCGGTCGAACAGATATCACGGTTGAACGGGTAGCGATCAATGTAAATGACGCACGCATCCCTGACAACGAAGGAAACCAGCCGATCGATACACCTGTAGTGCAGGGCGGACCTGCCGCATACTGGTCGACCTTGCCGATCAAAGCGATCGTGAAGGAGCTTCGGGAAAAAGGGGTTCCGGCTTCCGTTTCGCAGACGGCAGGTACGTTTGTGTGCAATCACCTGTTTTACGGGTTGATGCATGTCATCGCCACGAAGCATCCGTCCATTCGCGGGGGGTTCATCCACATTCCCTATTTGCCAGAGCAGGCAGCACGTCTGTCCGGGCAGCCGAGTATGGCGGTAGAAACCATTGTATCGGGACTGCGAGTCGCCATCGATGCAGCACTTGCGAATGAAGAAGATGTCGTATTGACAGGTGGACAGATCAGTTAAGCAAGAGGAGAGATTCTCCTCTTTTCCTTTATCTATAATTAGGAACGATCATCCCGATAATCGGAATGGGAGGATGGGGAGTTGGAGAGACATACGTACTTTCCCCTCGGGGATTCAGGTGTTGTGGTCAAGCTGGGAAATGAAATTGACCAGTGCACGCATCAAAAAATAAAAAGGTTATCTGCGCTTTTGCAGGATGAACCGTTTCCCGGGATGGTAGAAATAGTGCCAGGGTACACAACGGTTACCGTGTATTACGATCCGATCCTTTTATATGATCCGAAGGGCGGGAGTACGCCGTATGAACGAGTCCTCGGCTTTCTCAACCCTTTCATTGCCCGCGCGCAAAGTGGAGAGGCAAGGGAGCCGAGGCTTGTGGAAATTCCCGTCTGCTACGGGGGCGAGTATGGCCCGGATCTGGAAGAAGTAGCTCGTTACAACGGACTGGAACCGGAAGAAGTCATCCGAATTCACTCCGGGCAGGATTATTTGGTACACATGATCGGGTTTGCACCTGGCTTTCCCTATCTGGGCGGGCTGGATGAACGGATTGCCACACCCAGACGTTCCATACCTCGAACAGCCATTCCGCAAGGCAGCGTAGGGATTGGCGGCTCTCAAACAGGGGTATATCCCATCGTCAGCCCAGGAGGATGGAATATCATCGGACGTACCGCACTTCCGTTGTTCCGCCCAGAGAATGAGCCGCCGAGTCTGCTTCGCGCAGGTGATCTTGTTCGCTTTCGCCCCATTTCGCCAAAGGACTACGATGAGCAAAAGGAGGTGACTTCATGAGTGTGGAAGTGATTCAGCCAGGTGTCTGCACGACTGTACAAGACCTTGGGAGATACGGTTTTCAACAGCATGGAGTCATTGTGGGAGGCGCCATGGATTCTTTCGCTACACGTGTGGCTAACCTCCTCGCAGGGAATCAGGGGGGGGAAGCCGTACTGGAGCTTACATTAAAAGGGCCTGCTCTCTTGTTTCATGAAGATCTGGTAATCGCCATCTGTGGGGGAGATATGGCGCCCGTGTTGGACGGGAAGCGGGTGGACCGCAATCGTCCGATTTGGGTAAAACGCGGCAGCACCCTGCAATTTTCCCATGCCAAAAAAGGTTGTCGCACCTATCTGGCAGTCGCAGGGGGCTGGGATGTGCCGGTTATCATGGGGAGTCGAAGCACGAATTTTCGAGCGGGATTCGGAGGCGTAGAAGGACGGCTGCTGCAGCCAAAGGATCGGTTGAAAACGAATGAACCAGGGGAGTTCAGCCGTTTTCTCGCTTCTGCCTTTTCCGAACAGGCGGGAGCGAACTCCTCTGTTCAAGCAGACTGGTACGTACCCAAGGCAACGTTTACATATGGGGCCAACCCGGTTGTACGTGTCATTCGCGGGGAGCATTACGATGATTTCTCTTCTTTGAGCCGCCAGTCGTTTTGGGAGGAAGACTTTCGAGTGACACCGCAATCGGATCGAATGGGGTACCGGTTAGAAGGACCGCAGCTGACCCTGTCTTCACCCCTTGAGATCACCTCTGAGGCGGTAACGGCAGGGACGATTCAGGTGCCTCCCAGTGGACAACCGATTGTCCTTTTGGCAGACCGCCAGACCACAGGCGGATACCCAAAGATTGGATACGTTGCCAGTGTGGATTTGCCGGTGTTTGCTCAGCTAAAGCCTGGAGATAGGGTTCGATTTCAGGAAGTCTCGGTCGGAGATGCCCAACGAGCGTTATGGGAAAGAGATTCGGAACTGAAACAGCTGAGAGTGGCGATGGAGCTCATCAGCGGATGGAGGCAGCGATGAAATACGTAGATATCAATTGCGACATGGGAGAAAGCTTTGGAGCCTACACGATGGGAAATGACAGCGAGATTCTCGCCTACATCAGCTCGGCCAATATCGCGTGCGGTTTCCATGCAGGTGATCCGGCGACAATGAGAAAAACCGTCCGCATGGCGCTGGAAAAGGGTGTCGCCATCGGTGCTCACCCCGGACTGCCTGACCTCGTAGGGTTTGGTCGACGCAATATGGACATTTCTCCAGAGGAAGCGTACGACATGGTCGTGTATCAGATCGGCGCGCTCCAGGCTTTCGTCCAGGCGGAGGGCGGCACGATGCAGCATGTAAAGCCGCATGGAGCCTTGTACAATATGGCTGCTGCCCGTGCGCCATTGGCGCAGGCCATCTCGGAAGCGATTTATCAGGTGAATCCAGGCCTTGTCCTATTCGGATTATCCGGCAGTGAACTTGTGAGAGCAGGGGAAAAAATCGGCCTTCGCACGGCACACGAAGTTTTTGCAGACAGGACCTATCAGGAGGACGGTACGCTCACGCCTCGCAGGCAACCGGACGCCATGATCACCGAGCAGGAGCAGTCCATGCATCAGGTCGTGCGCATGGTGAAAGAAGGAAAAGTACGTTCCCGCCAAGGGGTAGACGTGTCCATAAAAGCTGACACGATCTGTATTCACGGAGACGGAGCGCATGCACTAGAATTTGCCCGCAGCATTCACGCAGCTTTTGCAGAGGCAGGGATTGTGCCTCGTTCTTTTACAGCCAGCATTTGAAAAAGATAAGAAGCCTGATGATCCCATCAGGCTTTTTTTATTTACTGGTTGTGCTCTAGGGGAGTGCGACTGCCTCGGCGCTTGCCCCACAAGTGGTAGGCGAAAAAAAGAAAGGGAATATACCCATACAGAAAATACATGGCAGTCTCGCCATACATGCTTGTAAGTTCCATGAGGCCCGTCCGACTATCCAATCCGAGAGAGGTGAGCAGGATGGCAAGCAGGACAAAAAGCAGCGTTTTCCGCTGATTCAGGGCAAACATCTGCTTCATCGCCCTTGTGATAGCCCAGACATTCAGACAAATGTTAGGCAGCACCACGAATAACCAAAGGGACACTACGATAAATTCGATTCGTTGAATGAGGGGAATCTCGATGATTTTCACCATGGTTAACGTGGGCCAAATGATTTTCTCCAATTCGCCCTCCGTAAAAAACATAAAAGTAATCAAGGTAAGGGCAAGGTAAAGAACGGTGGTAAACAGCAGCGCGGCGTGCGCCCATTTCCGTGATTGACCAGGGTTTTTAATGAAGGGGTAGTAAAAAAATAACAGCTCAAACCCGGCGAAGTTGAAGATCCCGCTCTTCGCGGACAAGTACAGCTCTTTCACCGAATGGGAAAAGACAGGTAATAAATTATTCGGTTGGATAAATTCAAAGGGAAAGGCAAACAGAGGCAGAATGAGAAGCAAAGGTACGGTCACACCAAAAAAACAGATTCCCGTCACCGTTCGAAATCCGCCAGAAACGACATAGTACACGAGCAAAAGTACGACAAGTCCGATACTCCATGTATTCATCAACGGAAAAATGATGAGTTTTACGACTTCCACATACGAACGAAAAATGATGAAGCCTGCTACGAACACATAAAGAAGGACGAGCAGGCTCATCATTCTGCCCACCCATTTTCCAAAGCATGATTCGTGGAGCTGCAAGAGATCGATCGCTCCATTGCCAAGCATGCTGTACATCATCCACATGACGATATGCGTGCTGAGCCCCGTGGCGATCAGCGAGATCCAGGCATCATACCCCGCGGGATGAATGAGGCTTCGCTGAAATCCCAGGATCCCGACCCCCACCATGTTGGCATGCACGAGAAAAAAGACAAAGAACGGTGTCACGACGTATCTCTCCTGCATGACCGTGCTCATTTGGAAACACTCCTTCCCTCACTTACTCCCCGACGCCTGTTTGTTCCAGCTTGATCTTCACTTGTACGCCTATGTCCATGTGCGGATATTGCTTTTGAAAATCAGCGTAATTCCAATGTGCACTCTTTCCTCGGATGAGATCCCCGATTCCGACCGGATCAACCTTTTTCTTTTGCAGATTAGCGAGAAATACCTTGAGTCGATTCTGGAGATAACCGGACAGTTCTCTTTCCGTTGCATGGAACACAGCGGGGTCCGATAATTCCAGCCACGTCGGGTAGTCCTTGATTTGCCCGCGCATGTTGAGATGGATCATTATCGAGGGGGTAGGTTTACTCTCTCGCACTTCAAACGCCACGACCGATCGCAAGTTCTTCAAAATGCCATTCCCTTTGCGCTTGCCCATTTGTAATTCGACGGGATATTGCCCGCTCTTCGATTTTTCCACCAGAACCTTCAGGAGAAAGGCTTCATCGGTTTGGATGTGATCCACGAATTTATCCTTCCGAAAAAGAGCGACTCCGTCCAGCTTGAGGCGATCGTTTTGCACGACATAATAAGGCAGATACGGATCACGTCCCTGTCCGTACAGGTTGAACAAAAAAACATGTAGATTTGATCTTGGAGTATTCAGCGTTTTGATGTTTTGCTCGATGGTGTCAGAGAGGATGAAAGGAACGTTCATCCGGTGATTGACTCGCATAATCGTTGCAGCTTGCGGATCAGCGACCGCCAGCTGCATACGAAATCCGATATTTGGATCACGGCAGAGCGTGTGTACCAGTGTGCCGATTCCTTTTGACGCATATGCCTTCCCGACGACAACGGAACGCAGTTGACCTAATTCCAGTTGAGAGGATGTGGTGGTATTGAGCTCAGGAAAAATGGAATAGAGGGAAGGCACATGGGTCTCTAGCAGTTCTACCTTCACCTGTTCTTTTTCATAGCGGTGGGTAATGGCTGTACCGAGAATGTGATTATCTTCCAGATCGAGGCCAATCGAATGGATCAACTGCACTTCATTGATGATGCGAGTACTCGAGCAGCCATTGAGGACGAGGCACAGCAAGCATATCTTTCCCCACCGCGCCAGCCTAGTACTCGTCGATATCTTTTCGCTCATTCGCTTTACGGGCATTGTACCTCCATTCAGAGAGGGTTCGTAATAAAGGGGACCGTCTCGATGTTTTGCTGTAAGAAGCTCGGATAAAGCTGTCCGTATAGCTTTTTCGGCGGAACGGATAGAGTGGTGCCAAGTAAGGATTGCCAAGCGATGTGAGACGTATGAGATGGGTGAAGATCAGACAAAGACCCAGCACGATGCCAAAGCCCCCCCATATTCCCGAGAGAATGATCAGCGGGAAGCGCAAGAACCGAATGGTATTCGACATTTTGTAGATGGGGGTCGTGAAAGAAGCCAGGGCTGAGAGGGCGACGATAATCAACAGGATGTTGCTCGTCAGGGCAGCTGCCACCGATGCTTGTCCAATCACAATTCCCCCCACGATGCCCAGCGTTTGCCCGACCTTGGTGGGCAGCCTAGCACCGGCCTCCCGCAAAAATTCAATCGTCAGTTCGAGAAACAGCACCTCCAGCACGGGCGGAAACGGCACATAATTTCGCGAAAGGATAATGGGTGCCAGCATGTCCTTGGGAATCATCTCCAAGTGGTACGTCAATACAGCGGTGTAAGCTGGAGTCATGAGGATGGAAAAGCAGACCCCGAAAATCCGAATCAAACGGAACAATGAGCCCAGTATCCAAGGCAAATAGTAGTCTTCCGGTGAAATGAAGAAATCGAAAATCGTAGTCGGCCCGGTCAGTACATAGGGGGATGCGCTTGAAACGATGGCAACCTGCCCGAGAGTCAGCCCGTAAATGACACGGTCAATTCGTTCGGTGGAAAGAAACAAGGGAAAAGGCGTTTGTGAATTGTCACTCATGATTTGTTCCAGCTGGGAAGAGTCGAAAATGATGTCAAAATCAATTGTTTGCAGGCGCTGCTCAACCGTTTGCACATGCTGGGGATTGGTCACGCCATCGATATAAATGACGGCGACGCGCGTGTGGGACATGCTCCCGATTGAAATTTCCTTGATGATGAGATGGGGTGTCCGAATCTGCTGCCTGATCAGGTGCAGGTTGATATCCAGGTCTTCGACGAAGCCTACTTTGGGGCCGACGACACTGAATTCATTTTCGGTGTCATTGTCCGTACGCAAGCCTCTGGTGGCATCCGATAAATCAATCAGGGCAAAGCAGCTGTCATCGCCATCTATTTGGATGGCAGCATAGCCGCTCAGGATTTTGGAGAAGATGGCGGAAGGATCATCCGTAATCGTGATTTCTTCGACGGGGATCAATCGTGCCAGCTCTCGAAGCTCCTGTGGCAGTTCTTGCCTTGATCGGTATTTTTGAAGAGGGCGCAAGACGTTGTCCTGCAACAGCTCCGTCTTGATTAAGGTCTTGTAATACGAAATGACAAATCGCCCGCCTCCTTCGAAGAGGGGATGGCGCTTGAAATCGTCGGAGCCGTGGGCAAGGGTGAGAAAATCAGTCCATGTATTCATCAATACGTCCGCCTCATACACATTCTTTCGACATCGTTATTATGATCTGTTAGATATTGGATTCTCATTCCAGAATTCGAATGTTTCTTCGAGCAAAAGGGAACAATCAACCATACACGGTAGAATTTGAAATCGAGGGGTTTCCATGGAACAAGTGAACTGCGACGTATCACCGTTGAAAGCGGAGATGAAGGAACAATTACATGCCATCTCAAGCGCGATTGAACTGAGTATCCTCACCCTTGAGAACGAAAATGGATGTCTGCTTGGGACATTTGATCAGATCAGAAGCCGATTCAGCCAACTGGAGACCGTAGCGGCTTCCTTTTATTTGCAATGTTATCTAGGTCCCTATACAGACAAGTATGCAGACCTTTCTATTGCGGTGCAAAATTTGTCTTCACGCAGGCAAGGCGCCTTGATTGTGGTGGAACGGGAGGATCCTATAGGGGCACTGATGCAGGCTGGCATTCCGATTGGTGGCTTGATGACTCACTCCCTGCTCGAATCGATCTTTTATCCGGGGAGTCCTTTGCATGATGGGGCCGTCGTGATCCGGGAAAACCATATTGTCTCTGCAGCCAATGTTTTGCCCTTGTCCAAGGTCCAGGTCGGCGAGCAAAAGCTGGGGACGAGACATCGGGCTGCTTTAGGCTTAAGCGAACAGTGCGATGCGCTGGTCATCGTCGTCTCTGAAGAAACAGGAAAGGCATCCTTTACCTTGAAGGGTCACATGTACCCGATCATTACGCATTAATGCAAAAGACACCGTCTAGATCTGACGGTGTCTTTTTACGGATTCACTCTGCGCTGAAATAGCCAAACGAGAAACATGAAAAACAAGTAGACGGACGTAAACACGGCAGCCAACGAAGCATTTGTGGCTGTAACGCCAGTGCCGGGAAAATCATCCTGGTTTATGTAGGAAAAGATGGCTAGGAACAGCAAGGAGAGGAACCATAAAAGGGTAGCAATGATGTAGGACATATCAGCCACTCATTTCCTGTATGGTTACTTGAATTATCGGATTAGCAGAAGAAAATTTTAACAGGATAATAGGATGAATATGGAAAATGAGAGGAAAGTACCAGGAACAAGTAGATCTAACGACTTGCAGAGCGGGAACGAGATGGGGCATAAAAACCTAGTCTTTTTTAGGTGTGATGAAGAAGATACAAAAAAGCAGCAGGGACACGAGACTCATGTTCCTGCTGCCTTTTACTGTCTATGCCCAGTTCCCGTTTCGGAAAATGGGTTCCCGTTTGCCTTCTGCGGTTTCCCCGTCAATGTTCATCTCGGCAGAACCGATCATGAAATCGACGTGAGTGATGCTGCTGTTCAGGCCGTATGCCTCCAGCTCTTCATTTGTCATCTCAGCGCCGTTTTCGATGTTGACCGGGTAAGGATTCCCGATCGCCAAGTGGTTGGACGCATTTTCATCAAACAGGGTGTTGTAAAAGATGATGTTCGATTCCGAGATGGGAGAGAAATGAGGCACCAATGCCACTTCGCCCAAGTAATGAGACCCTTCATCTGTTTCGATCAGCTTGGTCAGTGCGGCTTCCCCTTTTTCCGCCGCAGCCGAAACGATCCGCCCGTTTTCAAAGGTCAGGGTGAAGTTTTCGATGAGGTTTCCTTGATAGCTCAAAGGCTTGGTGCTGCGAACCGTGCCGTTTACGCCGTTTTTGAGCGGCGCGGTAAATACCTCCTCCGTAGGCATGTTGGCCATGAAAGAAGTGCCATCCTTGTTTACACTGCCGCCGCCGATCCAGATGTGACGCGGGGGCAGCTCGATGGTCAAATCCGTGCCGGGTGCGGAGTAATGGAGATAACGGTATTGCTTGGCGTTGAGAGCGTCCACTTTTTCATTCAGTGCTGCGTGATGGTCATGCCAAGCTTGAACAGGATCGTCCTTATCGATGCGTGTCGCGCGGAAGATGGCTTCCCACAAGGCATGCTCCTGCTGTTCTTTCGGCAAATCAGGGAACACGGCCTCGGCCCATGCCGGCGAAGGAACCGCAATCACGCTCCAGCTGACCTTATCAGCCATGGAGTAGCTCCTAAAGGTGTTCAAGGCTTGTCCAGCCGTCCGATTGGCATTGGAGATCCGATCGGGGTCGACCCCTTTCAGGAGATCAGGGTTGGATGCGCTGATGTAGAGAAAAGCAGCCCCGTTTTCTGCCAGCTCTTCCAGACCCTTCGCCTTCCACATCGGATACTCGAGAAACGCCTCGTCTGGTGCCAAGTCATACTTCATGCGGGTCAATTCATCGTCGGTCCAGTCGATTTGTACGTTCTTGGCACCCGCTTCGTACGCCTTTTTTGCAACCTGACGAACAAATGAGGCAGCGGAGAGAGGGGCAGTCACGACCAAGGTCTGCATTGGCTGCACATTGACGCCGACCTTTACCGCCAATTCAGCGTATCGTTCAATTAAGGAATCAAAATCCATAGGGAAACCTCCTGAGCATGACGTAGTTCTTCTCTCTATTATATCTGCCTGACTGGATTTCTTTGCTATTTATTTTGGGGCATACAGGAATATCTGTGCGAGAGCCCTGAATTTCCTAGGAAAGCGCAGAAACAGACACAATCCAACTGCTTTCGAGCCTCCCAGAGGGGAAAGCTCTGCGAAACCAAGTTTTCTATTTAAAATTAGAGGATTATTGGCAAGAGAATCCAACTTAATTAGATAGAAAACATTTTACTGAATCTTGAGGGAGGCGTGAGCGGTGAAAGCGAGACAGACACGAGAGCACGTGGCAGTGGAACAAACCTGGAATTTGGATGACTTGTTCCCCAGCCAGGAAGCCTGGGAAAACGAATTGCAAGAAATTCTGAATCACCTTCCAATGCTTACCGAGTTTAAAGGAACACTGCATACAGGGGCAGAAAATCTGTCGGCGTGCCTGGAAGCAAAAGAAGCGATCGTCGTTCGGGCAAACCTCGTGGCGACTTATGCCAGTCTGCGTACCTCTGAAGACGGGACAAATCCGCAAAATCAGGCAAATTCTGCGCGGGTCGGCGATGCCATTTCTGCGTTGAATGCTGCGCTCTCTTTCATTCCTTCGGAGATTTTGGACTTGCCGAAAGGTGTAATCGAACAATATTTACAAGAAGAGCCTGGACTTGAGCCTTTCCGCAAAAATCTGGAGGACCTGCTGGAGACCAAGCCGCATCGACTCAGCGCGGAAACGGAGTCAGCGCTGGCTTCTCTAGGGGAAGTCTTTTCCGCTCCTTATACCATTTATCAACGCGGGAAGCTGTCGGACATGACGTTTGCCCCCGTGAAGGATTCAAACGGGATCGAACATCCTGTTTCATTCGCTCTGTTTGAGACCGATTATGAAATGTCGGCGGATACAGAGCTTCGTCGTGCATCCTATCAGTCTTTTTCCAAGACGCTCGCGACGTACCAAAATTCCTTCGCGGCAGTGTATGCGACAGAGGTCAAAAAACAGACGGTGCTGTCCCGTCTGCGAGGCTACGAATCGGTCACCCAGATGCTCCTGCAGCCTCAACAGGTTTCCTTGGAAATGTACCACAACATTCTCGATATTATCGGCACGGAGCTCGCTCCCCACATGCGCCGGTATGCAAAGCTCAAAGCCAAGGAGCTCGGTTTGGAAAAGCTGATGTTCTGCGATCTGAAGGCGCCGCTTGACCCTGAGTTTAGTCCGCCGGTTACGATCGAGGAAGCGGGCAAGACGATCAAAGCTGCGCTGAAGGTAATGGGGCCCGAGTATGCGGAAATCATGGAGACGGCTTTGGATAACCGCTGGATCGACTACGTGGACAATGTAGGGAAATCCACAGGGGCTTTCTGCTCTACACCGTACAGCAATCATTCCTATATCTTGATTACGTGGTCCGGGAATATGCGGAGCGCCTTTACGCTTGCCCATGAGCTAGGACATGCGGGTCACTTTATGTTGGCAGGACGCAACCAGGCGTACGCAAATTTCCGCCCATCCATGTACTGCATCGAAGCTCCGTCGACATTGAACGAGCTTCTCTTGGCTCAACATATCGTGGAGCAATCGGACGATCCGCGACTGAAGCGCTGGGTCATCCTGCAGCTGTTGAATACGTACTACCACAACTTTGTCACCCATCAGCTGGAAGCGCAGCTGCAGCGAAAAGTGTACGAAGCGGCTCAAAGAGATGTGCCGATCACCGCGAAGAAACTGGCGGAATGGAAGGGCGAGGTGCTGGCAGCCTTCTGGGGAGATGCGGTAGAATTAGACGAGGAAGCCAGCCTGACGTGGATGCGTCAACCTCATTACTACATGGGTCTTTATCCATACACATACGCTGCTGGATTGACGGCATCGACAGCTATGGCGGCGAAAATCCGGGAAGAAGGACAGCCGGCAGTAGATCGTTGGTTGGACGTACTGAAGGCGGGGGGGACACTGAAGCCGCTCGAACTGATGAAGCTGGCTGGATTGGATATGTCGGATCCTCAGCCGATTCGCGATGCAGTGGCCTACGTGGGCAGCTTGGTAACCGAATTGGAGCAATTGTTTGAAGCATAAACAGGAAGAAGTAGAGGGGGAATGGGCTTGTGCAGGCGACAGCCGCACAAGCCTGTCTCTTTCCACCGAGGAGTGCGAGAAGGAAATGAGAGCATTTACCCTGAGGGCAGTATCGGTCATCGCGAGTATTCCGGAGGGAAAAGTCATGACGTACGGGCAGATTGCGGCTTTGGCGGGAAGTCCCAGAGGTGCGCGGCAGGTCGTGCGCATCCTTCATTCCATGAGCAAAAAATACAAGCTGCCCTGGCACCGTGTAATCAACGGGAAGGGCAAAATCGGCTTGCAGGATGAAGTCTCCTATACGGTGCAAAAAATGCAGCTGGAAGCTGAAGGCGTGCAAGTCAGTTGGGATGGGACCATTGACCTTGCGAACTATCAATACATTCCCGAAAAGCTGCCGGATCTGCTCATGGAGGGCATGGAGGGGGAATAGAAAAAGGCTTGCATAAGCAAGCCTTTTTTTCTAATATCCAACTTCTACGGAGGCGATGACCACGTACGCGAGGTCATTCTTATCTTCCTTTTCCGCGATGACAACGCCGCTGCTGGTCAGCATACCGCCTTCGACCACTTCGAAAGTGACCTCCCCATAGGGAAGCTCTGCCCGGACGGTTTCGAGGTCCAGCTTGTCTGAATCAGCTGGCACAGCCAGGCGAACGTTCACTTTCATGTTGTGGATATTGTTTTCCGGGAGCACCATGCGCAAGCCCGGCATCGAGTTGTGGTGAATGGCATTTTGAACCGCGCGGACGGCTGCCTTAGTGACGTTTTGGCCGTGCAGGTCAATGCCCATGCCGATTTCAATAAACATGACTTTTTCCATTATGGGTTCACTCCTATGTATGCCTTCTTTCTCTTCTATTTTAGCATGTTTCTCGATTCACGCAGCCATTATCACGAATCTGCGCAAAAGATAAACGTCAGAAAGGAAGAAAATGATGAGAGCAGCCAAGCCTGTCTTGACCCCGCATGATCCTGATTTTGAATCACGCGTCCGCGAAAGCTTTGAGAGGCAAGGTGCGATGAAATTAATCGGAGCCTCGCTGGAAAAGGTAGCTCCCGGTGAAGTGGAGATCTACTTGCCTTTCCGGGAAGATTTGACGCAGCAGCATGGGTTTGTCCATGCAGGGATCATCACCACCGTCATGGATAATGCGTGCGGGTTTGCCGCTTACAGTCTGATGCCTGCAGATGCTTCCGTCCTCTCGGTAGAATTTAAGGTGAACCTGCTGGCACCAGCCAAAGGGGAGGCTTTTATTGCCAGAGGAGAGGTGATCAAACCAGGCAGGACAATCACCGTTTGTAATGGGGAAGTATACGCACCAGGCGAAGTCAACAAGCTGATCGCTACCATGACAGCCACTCTCATCATGCTGCAAGGTCGTACTGGGATTCCCCAGGGCTAAGCTAGATGGTGCCGTTTCCACGAGTAGGGGTCATGTACACCCTGTATGGACTCCTGCTTGCTCTCGCCATCATCGGCATGATGGTGTCAGATTCTGCCTGGCTTGGGAAATTTGCTGTACCTGAATCAAAGGAGTGTGCGAGGGAGTCATCTAGCACATTCCTTTTTTTAGGAAAAGGGAATAAATGGTTAAATTGGAAATGAAAGCATATGAAAATTAGACAGGTTGAATAAAATAATAGTCGAAATCAACAGAATATTTGTACAACATGTGAAATGACGTTTACTAGTTTAGCAGAGTACCATTTTTATAAATATTCATTTTATTAGGAGGTGAATTCAATCGGAGCATTCCTGACAAGCAAAGGCAGAAGAGTCACAACCTGAAGAACGAAGGGAGCAAGTGTATGAAAAGATGGTCACGCTCATTGTTTTCATTTATTTTTGTTCTGATTATTCTGTCATCCGGTATCCTAAGTGGCTGTGGAAAGAGTGCCAGTTCTGGGCGAATGCTGACGATATCCCAACAAAAGGACCCTGGCACCGCGGACGTTCAACTGACTACAGACGACTACATGATCCCACTGAATATTTACGATCGACTCGTGGAAGCCAAAACCGTAGCACCAGGGAAGTCTGAGCTGGTTCCGGGATTGGCTGAAAGTTGGGAGGTAACTCCTGATGGATTAACGTACACGTTTCATCTGAGAAAAAATGTGAAATTCCACAACGGGGAAATCTTCAAAGCCGATGATGTGCTGTTTACGTTTGATCGCATGCTGGATCCCAAAACAAAGGCATTGAATACGGACTTCCTGGATATGATCACAGGTGCGCAGGAGCGGATGGACGGCAAGGCAGACAGCGTGAGTGGCATCAAGGTTATCGATGACAATACGATCGAAATCACACTGTCGGAGGCATTTGCCCCATTTGTGGCCAACCTGGCGACTCCTGCTGGCTCCATTTACAACCGGAAAGCGACGACGGAAGCAGGAGATCAATTCGGCATTGAACCGGAAAAAACAGTGGGGACAGGTCCGTTCAAGCTCTCCAAGTGGTCTCTGAACGACAGCGTGGAAATGACCTCATTTGCGGATTATTGGCGTGGCGCTCCGAAATTCGATGGAATCGTGATGAAGATTGTACCGGATGCCGAGACCAACCGGATGTTGTTTGAAACAGGCAAGCTCGACATTCTGGATCTGGAGGATTCGGCTTCCCAAATTCCGCAATTTAAAGGCGATGAGAAGTGGAAGAACCAGATTGTCAGCGGTCCGATCGTGGGTGTGTATTATTACGCATTCAATGAAGGCATGGAAGCACTGGGCGATGTGCGCGTCAGAAAAGCTTTGCAAATGGCCATTGATCGCCAGACGCTGTTGGACAAGCTGTATTACGGGGAAGGCAAGCTTGTACACGGCATTTCGCCACCCGGACTCTTGGGCTACAATCCTGACCTCGCAGAGATTCCGTTCGACCCAGAGAAAGCAAAGGCTCTGCTTGCAGAGGCGGGCTATCCGAATGGGTTTGATATGGAAATTGCACAGGTGACGGATAGTCCCAACACATTGAAGATGAACGAAGCGGTACAAGCCATGCTCTCCAAAGTCGGAGTAAAAGTCAAAATCAATCAAATGGACGAATCTACGTATTTTGCCACTCGCAAAGAAGGGAAGCTCGCATCTGCTCATAACAACTGGTCTGCAGATTATAACGATCCGGATAACTTCTTCTACACCTTTTTCTCCTCGAAGAACGCAAAAGCTCGCTCTTTTAACTACACGAACAAAGCAGTTCAGGACGATCTCGAGAAGGCACGGACCATGGTCAACCAGGAAGAGCGCATCAAGCTGTATCAGGAGCTGGAAAAGAAAATCGTTCACGAAGATGCGGCTTGGCTTCCTCTGTTTGCATTGAACCACCTGTTTGTCGTGCAGCCGCGAGTGAAGAACTTCCAGGTTTCCTGGAATGGCTGGACTTCGATGAGTTTTTACGAAATCGATATCGTGGAATCCAAATAGGCGGAGCGCTTTCGAGCTGTCTGTCGAAATGAACAAGTTTCCTGTAAGAATAACTACTGCTGCCTGGTAGTTATTTTTACATAGGAAACGGTGAGGAAAAGGAGGGGCCAGATGGGGGCGTATATTGCGAAAAGACTTCTCATATCCATACCGGTTATATTCGGAATCTCCCTGATCACGTTTATATTGTTAAATGTGATACCCGGTGATCCCATTGCTTTGATGATGAAAGAACATATTAGTCCCGATGTAGTCGCGCGAGTCCGTGCTCAAATGCATCTGGATGACCCTGCTTACATCCGCTTTTTCCGATTTATCTGGGATGCACTGCATGGTGATTTCGGTACGTCTTACAAATTAAACCGTTCCGTGACCACCCTGCTCATGGATGCTTTTCCGAATACGTTGGTGCTTGCTTTGTCAGGTGCTCTCGTTTCCTGGATCATTGGAATCCCGGCTGGCGTGCTTTCTGCAGTCAAAAAGCGTTCTTTCCTGGACAATGCCATCATGGGTTTTTCCCTATTCGGGGTCTCGATCCCGGTCTTTTGGGCAGGTCTTCTTTTTCAGTACATTTTTTCAATGGTGCTTGGAATCTTGCCGGTTTCCGGATTTAGCGGGCCGGAATACTTGATCATGCCTGCTATCGTTCTGGGTTGGAGCTCTGCCGGGACGATTGCCAGACTTACACGCTCAAGTCTGCTGGAAGTCATGCGCAACGACTATATCCGGACAGCGCGGGCCAAAGGAAACGTTGAGCTAAAGATCATCCTCAATCATGCCTTGAAAAACTCCATGCTGCCTGTCGTTACGGTCATGGCGCTGCAGGTGGCGGGCCTTCTGTCAGGTGCGGTCATCACGGAGAGTGTCTTTGGAATTCCGGGGATCGGGAGAATCGCGGTAAACGCCATTCAGAACAGGGATATGCCGCTTCTCCAGGGAGCTGTCATGTTTACGACTGTCCTGGTCATTATGGGGAATCTGATCGCTGACATCCTCTATTCCCTGATTGATCCGAGGATTAAATATGACTAAAGGAGGTCGTGATCAATGAATCTAGCGAGAAACCTCATGCTCAAAAAAGAGGTGATCGAAGCCAGTGACGAGCTGGTCAAAGAGACCTTTTGGCAAGACGTGTTTCGTTCTTTGCGAAAGGACCGCATGGCGGTAACGGGCGGCATCATCATCCTGCTCTTTCTCTTGATGGCGATTCTCGCGCCGCTCATCGCACCGCATAATCCCTACGAAGTCAATTTGGATAATCAATTTCAGCAGCCAAGCCTTCAGCACTGGCTGGGGACGGATATGTTTGGCAGAGATGTGTTCTCCCGAATCATGTACGGATCTCAAATTTCCCTCTTGATTGGGATCGTACCGAGTCTGATCACGATGTCGATCGGGATTGTTTTGGGTATCATCGCAGGATACTTTGGGCGCAGAACCGATTTTATCATCATGACGATCTCGGATATGGTCCTTTCCTTTCCGTCTCTTCTGCTGGCGATGGTCGTCATGTATACGCTTGGCGCCAGTCTGTTGAATATCTTTATCGCTCTGAGTATTGTGGGCTGGGCAGGGACGGCCAGGGTCGTGCGCGCACAAACACTCTCGCTGAAAAACAAGGAGTTCGTAGAAGCAGCAAAGGCAGTGGGGGTCAAGCCGTATGTCATCATGCTTCGGCATATTTTGCCAAACTGCATCCCGCAGCTGCTCGTTCTGTTCACCTTGGAAATCCCAGGCTCCATACTGTCAGAGGCGAGCTTGAGCTTTTTGGGAGTAGGTGCACAGCCTCCTGCCTCAAGCTGGGGGCTCATGGTCTCAAACGGGAAAGAATTTTTATTTAATGCCCCTTGGGTAGCGATCGCGCCGGGCGTCGCTATTCTGGTGATTGTCTTGGCATTCAATTTCTTGGGAGACGGTTTGCGCGATGCACTGGATCCGTATTTGAAGCAATGAGGGGGGAGAGCGCCGTGAGTGATACCATTTTGGAGATCAACAACCTGAAAACCTACTTTTACACGGATAAAGGAGTCATTCCTGCAGTTGATGACGTCAGCCTGAAAGTGAAAAAAGGGCAAATCGTTGGCATTGTTGGAGAGTCGGGATGTGGGAAGAGCATGACGTCCTTATCGATCATGCAGCTGATCTCACCGCCAGGAAAGATTGCAGGGGGAGAGGTCCTGTTTGATCAAAAGAATTTGGTAGGGATCTCCAAGCAAGAAATGCGTTCGATCCGAGGGAATGACATCTCGATGATTTTCCAGGAGCCGATGACTTCCCTCAATCCTGTCTACACTGTGGGGAAACAGGTCGCAGAGACGCTGCTGCTGCACAATGAAAGCATGTCCAAAGCGGAAGCCAAACAAAAAGTAATCGAAATGTTTGCGATGGTCGGAATTCCCGAGCCTGAAAAAAGATACCATGTTTTTCCTCACCAATTGTCGGGTGGATTACGGCAACGAGTGATGATCGCGATGGCACTCATCTGTCGGTCCAAGCTGCTAATCGCTGATGAGCCGACGACTGCACTCGATGTGACGATTGAAGCCCAAATATTGAGGCTGATGAAAACCTTGCAGGCGGAGATCGATACTTCCATCATCATGATCACACACAATTTGGGAATTGTCGCCGAAATGTGCGATTACGTATATGTCATGTATGCAGGCAAAATCATGGAGCAAGCCGACGTCTTTGAGCTTTTTGATCATCCAAAGCATCCATACACAGAAGGATTGTTGAAATCGATCCCGAGAAGAGACATTCAGCAAAACAAGTCAAAGGGCTTGTACAGCATTGAAGGAATGGTGCCCAATATGCTTCAGCTGCCCCGTGGCTGCAGGTTTCACCCACGCTGCGAATACGCAGTGGACGCTTGCCGCGAGATCGAGCCGCAGCTCGTCGATGTAGGCGACGGTCATTTGGTCCGCTGCGTCAAATACAACCAGTAGAAGGGAGGCAAGGGACATGGACCAGGCACTGATGCAAGTAAGAAACGTGAAGAAGTACTTCCCGGTGGAAAAAGGCCTCTTTGGCAAAAAAACGGGAACGGTGCATGCGGTAGATGACATCAGTTTTGATATTCATGAAAAAGAAACATTGGCAATCGTAGGAGAATCGGGGTGCGGAAAAAGCACTTTGGGAAGGACATTGATTCGCCTCTTGGATGCGACGGAAGGGTCTGCTCTCTTTCAAGGCAAGGATGTTTTCAAGCTTTCCCAGCATGAGCTGCGCCAGCTGAGAAAAGAGATGCAAATCATTTTTCAGGATCCTTTTGCTTCCCTGAATCCGAGAATGAAAGTGTCGGACATCATCGCCGAACCGCTGGTTACGCATGAGACGATCGGGCGAAAAGAGAGAGAAGACCGCGTCGCAGAGCTGATGGAGCAGGTCGGCCTACGAAAAGCATATAGCTCCCGGTACCCCCATATGTTTAGCGGGGGACAGCGCCAACGGATCGGCATTGCACGTGCACTTGCCCTCCATCCCAAATTCATCGTATGTGATGAGCCTGTATCGGCTTTGGATGTCTCCATTCAATCGCAGATCATAAATTTGCTGCAAAAATTGCAGGAGCAAAACCATCTGACCTACCTGTTCATCTCTCATGATCTAAGTGTGGTCCGCTATTTTTCTGACCGCATCGGCGTGATGTTCCTCGGAAAAATGATGGAGCTGGGACCCACGGAGGAAGTGTACCGTCACCCCTTGCACCCTTATACCAAGTTTTTAATCGCAGCAGCACCCGTTCCAGACCCGCATGCCCGCCACCAGGAAAAGCTCATTTTGGAGGGGGATATCCCCAGCCCGTTGCGCCCACCATCCGGATGCCGTTTTCATACGAGATGTCCGTATGTCAAGGACATTTGCAGGAGCCAGGAGCCGCAAATCCAGCAAATCGACGATCGCTCTGTGGCTTGCCATTTTCCATTGGAATAAAGAGGTTGTCCGTTTCTCACTTTTTTCGCCTCCTTTGCAGATCTTTTTGAGCCAATCTTATTGTGTTTATAAGCAAGTCGTGTCATGATTACTACTTGGCACTATACAGACGATGCATTTTACCTTATTGGAGGCAAGACAGAATTGGAACGGTATCCTTTTGCATACGATCCCACCCAACCGTTTATCTCGCAGGTAAGCGATTGGGTTGCGGATGTTTTTTATGACATACTGCCGGATGCAGGCTTTGAAGTAAGGGACGAACAGATTTACATGGCTTTTCAGCTCGAGCGTGCGTTTGCTGAAAAGGAGACGATCTTTGCCGAAGCGGGGGTAGGGACTGGAAAGACGTTGGCCTACCTGCTCTATGCGATCTGCTACGCCCGCTATACGAGAAAACCCGCGATCATTGCCTGTGCAAACGAATCGTTGATCGAGCAGCTGGTCAAGCCGCAGGGGGATATTGCCAAGCTGGCAAAGCACCTCGATCTGACCATCGATGCGAGGCTGGGGAAATCCCCGGATCAATATCTGTGCTTGCGAAAGCTGGATGAAGCGAGGTATCAGCCGGAGCATGGCGAGAGCTTCCAGATGATCTATCAAGAGCTGCCTCCGTTTGTGAATGCCTATGAAGCTTTGCAATCGTTTCATCCATATGGGGACCGCAGCGATTACCCTGAGCTGGATGACGAGAAATGGGGAAAGATCAACTGGGACTCCTTTCAAGATTGCTTTGCCTGTGATAAGCAGCATCGCTGCGGACAGACTCTGTCGAGAAACCATTACCGCAAATCAACGGATCTCATTATTTGCTCCCATGACTTTTATATGGAGCATGTATGGACGTATGAGGCTCGAAAACGCGGCGGCCAGCTTCCCCTGCTGCCAAGTCACAGCGCTGTGATCTTTGATGAAGGCCACCTGTTGGAGCCAGCTGCCCAAAAAGCACTGACGTACAAGCTGAACCATACTGTCTTTGAAGAAATCATTACTCGGCTGCTCAAGGGCGAGATCCGCGAATCGCTGGCCGTGGCGATCGAAGATGCGATCGGACAGAGCGAGGAAATGTTTTACCAGCTCGACAAGCATAGTCAGGCCGTCATCGGTTCCAAACGAAAGGAAATCCACTTTGACACTCAGCTGCTGCAGGCGATCCGTACATTTACGGACCTGATCAGCTGGATCGAGGAAGAGCTGGCACTCGAAAGCGGATTGTACACGCTGGATGAGTTTCAGCTGCGCATTGTCGAAGAGCATTTGGAAATGATGCAGCTCGCGCTCAGCTTGTTTCGACAGCCCGACCGTGTCATTTCGTGGATGATCGAAGACACCTCAGGCCCGACCTTGATCGTCATGCCGAGAATGGTGCAGGAAGTGCTAAAGGAACGCGTCTTTTCCGAACGGATGCCGATCATCTTTTCCTCGGCGACCCTTTCCGTCGACGGAGCGTTTTCCTATGTGGCAGACAGCCTCGGCATCAGCCAGTATCTGTCCTTTTCCGTCCCTTCGCCGTACGATTATCCCGAGCAAATGGAAGCAATCGTACCGAGGATCTCGGGGATGATTCGCTCCAAGAGAAAATGGATGCGGCTGTCAAGCTTCTGAAGCGAACAGAGGGTAGAGCTCTGCTGCTGTTCCCTTCGATGGAGGAAATGCGGCAGTTCAAGCAAGCTTTCGCGAGTTACCCGAATGCGCCGACATGCGTTTTTATTTTGAGGGCGATCAGGAAATCACGCATCTCATTTCCTCTTTTCAAGAGGACGAGCATAGCTGTCTGTGTGCGGTCTCCTTATGGGAGGGACTAGATGTTCCGGGGCCATCCTTGTCCAATGTCGTGATCTGGTCCTTGCCGTTTCCGCCAAACGATCCTGTTTTTGCTGCAAAACGGAAGGCATCGGCATCGCCTTATGAAGAGGTCGATCTTCCCTACATGCTCTTGCGTTTGCGCCAAGGGATCGGCAGGCTCATTCGATCACGGGAGGATTGCGGTATCGTAGCTGTGTTCAGCGCCGAGCTGTTCCGCGATGAGAAGCTGAAAAAGCATGTCCTGAGCGTATTTCCTCAGGGCGTAGAATGGAAAGAGAGTTTGTAGAGAGATGCTAGGCGGGAACAGTTTCGTTCCTGCCTTTTTTTAATTCCGGCATGATTCCGACGACAGGGGGATTGGAGAGTATCAAAAGATTATTGAGAAACCATGGAGGCTGGATGTATGACACTTCTGTTACGGTGTGAATGAAAATTCAATCGCGGGGTGCATCCCTGTTATAATGGAGTATCGACTTAGAAAAAATGGAAAGTAGAATGGGAACGGGGTAGGTGTAGAAGTTGGGTAATGTCGATTTGGCAAGCTTGCCGTGGAGTTTGTTTTGGGTAGGAATTGCGTATTTTTTGGTAACCGGTGTGTTTTTCTGTCTTGGTTTTATGCGCTTGCTTTCGGCGCGAATTCGCAGTGGAATTATTTTCATGGCAATTGCCGTGATTAGCGGCGGACTTTTCTTGAATTATTTGTTTACACATCACATTTAATGTTGGAAAATGATCGTAGATTGTCAGATCTTTTCCGGGACGGAGCAACGCTTACATAAGGAAGCTGTTGGCAGGAAATGACGCCAGCGGCTTCTTTTTCGTTTGTGGCATATGCTTATGAGGAGAAGAACGAGCGATGACGATGGCCAGCCTTCTGGGTGTCGAATTTCCGGGAAAAATTCCCCGCGCGCATTGTTAACTTTTTGTAACGCGTTCCCCGTCCGGAGCGTCTTATAATCGAAGTACACGAGGTTACCTCTGCTAGGAGCGTACATACCGAAACAGCCTGATTTTACTAGGCCTATCTACCAGCAACCCAAAGGTAATTTCCTGTAAATGGATACGGGATCGAGGCGATGAAGCATATATACATAAAAGGAGAGGACTTCACACCACTGTGAGTCGCTACACACATCCTGAATACGGGCAATATGATTGGAACCAGAAATAATCCATAACGATTATGAACGATACCAACCCCCGTTTTCTCATGCACCTGAAGACAAACAGGGGGTTTTGCATTCATACAGCACGCATTTCCCGATGTGAAATGGCTGACCCCGTCAACTTTAGTCAACGAACAGAATGGAACAAAAGGGGAGAATGCAGATGAGCTGCATATCGAGTACGGAGCTACTTCACCAAAGAAACGTTTTATTTGTAAAGCAAAACAACGAAGATCGAGCAGACGCTGCATCGTCACGTAAAACAGCAAGCAGGGGAGGCCGTCAACATGCCTGAACCAGTAAAAGGCACCAGCCGCTATATGGCTGGAATCGACGGTCTCAGAGCCTTTGCTGTGCTTGCTGTCATTTTGTATCACCTGAATTACAACTGGGCACCCGGCGGCCTATTGGGAGTGGGAATCTTTTTCGTGCTCTCGGGTTACCTGATTACCGATTTGCTGATCGCCCAGTGGAATAAACATGAACGGCTCGATATGAAAGATTTTTGGCTGCGCCGTGCGAGACGACTGTTGCCTGCTCTTTTGATCCTTCTTGTGGTCGTTGTGGCTTGGGTGACTTTTTTCAAGCCTGACCATCTCCCCAGCATGAAAGGCGACGTACCGGCCGCCATCCTGTACGTCAGCAACTGGTGGCTCATCTTTCAGGATGTCTCCTATTTCGAAAAATTTGGTCCCGCATCGCCATTCGGCCACTTATGGTCACTGGCTGTCGAAGAGCAATTTTATTTGGTATGGCCACTGCTGCTTGCACTCGGATTGCGCTTGATCAAACGACGCGGTCCTTTATTCTTCATCACACTCGCAGCTGCTGCCATCTCCGCTTGCGCGATGGCGTGGATGTACGAACCCGGTCTTGACCCCAGCCGTGTTTACTACGGGACAGATACGCGGGTATTCGCACTCTTGATTGGTGCCGCCTTGGCAATGGTGTGGCAGAGTCGCAAGCTGTCTGCAAATATTTCTCGCTCTGGACGAAATGCGCTTGATACGGCCGGTGTAGTTGGTCTTGCCATACTGCTTGCAGCGATTTGGAAAACCAATCAATACGACGACTTTCTTTATCGCGGAGGTCTCGTACTGCTGTCTGTAGTGAGTGCCATGGTTGTAGCGACCCTGGCGCACCCTGCGAGCCGTTTCGCCCGCCTGATGGGCTGCAAGCCGTTGAAATGGCTCGGTGTGCGATCGTACGGAATCTATCTTTGGCACTATCCGGTGATCGTACTGACGAGTCCGGCAGGGGAACAGGGGGATGCCTTCTCCATTCCACTTGCCGTTCTTCAAGTGGTCATCTGCATCGTGATTGCCGCGCTCTCCTGGAAGTACGTGGAGGAGCCGATTCGTCACGGGGCACTGGGACGGATCTGGGCGAGTCTGAAGCCACAGCGCGACGGAAAGAAACGGCGTTATACCCGTCTGGTCGCTTCTGCGTGTGCGCTTGTTCTGTGTGTGACGTATTTTGGAATCGCGTCGTTGACTTCTGATGCGACAGCCAGCCAGATGTCCGTGGAAGAGAACAAAGCGGAGCCTGTGAAGCCAGCTCCGCAGCCGAGCATGCAGCCATCAAAGCCGATGGGTCCGGTGCTCCCGGCAAAAACATCGACTGAACAAGCAAAGCCAAATGAATCATCGAAAAAAACGGATGCTGCTGGGCAAACAAAGCCGGATAAAAAACCAGCTCCCCCCAAAGAAAAGGCCCCAGTGACTGCACCGGAAACACCAGCGCTGCCTGTGAAAGAAAGTCCGGCCGCTCCTGATAAGGCTGCGGAGAATCAGACAGGTCAAACGGATGAATCAGCTGAGAAGCAGGAGGGGCAGGTGCAATCCGGAAAAGGAATCACGGCACTGGGAGATTCCGTCATGCTGGATGTCGCTCCTTATCTGGAGAAGCTCTTGCCTGGAATTGTCATCGATGCCAAAATCGGAAGACAAATGTCGCAAGCTCCCGATGTCGTGGCGAACCTGAAGGCAAAAGGGCAGCTTGGGAACATCGTCATTATTGAGCTGGGCACGAACGGTTCCTTCAGTCAAAAGCAATTGCTGAAGCTGCTGCAATCATTGGACGGGGCCGACCACATCATTCTGGTGAATACGAGAGTTCCGAAGCCTTGGGAAAGTGTGGTCAATAACACGCTGGCAGACGTGGCTGCCTCCAATCCGCACATCGTTTTGCTCGACTGGTATGCGGCAAGTGCCGGCAAAGATTCGTTCTTTTATAAAGACGGAGTACACCTCAATCCGGAAGGCTCACAGTTTTACGCCGATTTCCTGGCGAAGGCCATAGCAAAGGTATCGGAGGATCCGAAAAAGTAAAGAGTTCAGACATGAAAAAGGACAGCTAGGGAGCTGTCCTTTTTGCCGTTTAAGGACGCGGCTGCAAGGAGATGGAGATGATTAAGTAAAAATTCAGTTATTTTGAATAGAATAAAAAGGTACCCGGACACCCATAGCAAAGGGAGGTTTTACGATGCATGTCACTCAGTTGTTTGACCTGAAAGGAAAGCTAGCGCTTGTAACTGGTGGGGGCAGAGGCTTGGGTGAGCAGATGGCAAAAGCGTTGGCTGAAGCTGGCGCGGACATCGTCGTCTGCTCACGCAAGCTGGATAATTGTCAGCAGATCGCGGAAGAGCTCGGAGACATGGGAGTGCGAAGTCTGGCTTTGGAATGTGATGTCACCAAACCGGAGGATATCAATCGAACAGTAACGGAAGTGATCGAGCAGTTCGGTGCCATCGATATTCTCATAAACAACAGCGGGGCGACATGGGGGGCGCCGGTTGTCGATATGCCGCTGGAAGCCTGGAACAAGGTCATGAATGTCAATGTGACGGGGACATTCCTCATGAGTCAGGCTGTAGGAAGGCATATGATAGAGAGGGGCTATGGGAAAATCATCAATATCGCATCTACGGCAGGATTGCGCGCCGACCCGCCAGAAGGCCTGAACGCCATCGGGTACAGCACGAGTAAAGCAGCGGTCATCCATTTTACCAAGGATTTGGCTAGAAAATGGGCGCGGCACGGCATCTATGTCAATGCGATCGCTCCGGGATTTTTCCCTACCAAAATGACCAAGGCACTGCTCGAAAAGCGGGGAGATGCGATCGCGGCGAAAATACCGCTCGGGAAAATCGGGGATGAGACGATGCTCAAAGGAGCTGCAGTCTATCTCAGCTCTCCTGCAAGTGACTTTGTAACCGGACAGGTCCTGGCTGTAGACGGCGGGAGTACACTTTAACGAGAGGAACTTCCTGCGGGAGGGCAGGAAATGCCCCAAGCCTTGATGAATTGGAATCATTACTTAGCCAACGAACGCAGTAGGTTTGTTGGTCCTCCAAGAAAAGAAAGTGGGGCAGAGCATGAAACCAAAAGCGATTATTTATAAGAAAGTAGAACCAAGCATCCTTGCGTACATCCAAGAGGTCTGTGACGTCGTCTATTTCGAGCAGCTGGATTCGAGCAATCTGGAGTCGTTCTATGAGGAGCTTAGAGACGCCCAAGGTCTTTTTGGCTCGGGATTAAAAGTGGATGCAGCTCTTCTCGAAAAAGCTCCCCGTTTGAAAATCGTGAGCAATATCTCAGTCGGCTACGACAACCTGGATGTTCCTGCACTGACCGATAGAGGTGTGATGGCGACGAACACGCCAGACGTCCTCAATGAGACCGTAGCGGATACGATGATCGGTCTGATGCTGGCGACAGCACGGCGCATTCCAGAGCTCGATCAGCTGGTCAAATCCGGGAAATGGACTTCGCATCTTGCTCCTGCCCAGTTTGGGGTGGACATGCATCACAAGACATTAGGGATCATCGGCATGGGACGGATTGGAGCAGCGATTGCCAAGCGTGCGCATTTTGGCTTTGGCATGAACATTCTGTACCGCAATCGCTCTCGGAATGAGGAGGTTGAGAATGCCTATGGTGCAACCTACTGCTCACTAGACGAGCTCTGCCAGCAAGCTGATTTTATATGCTTGATGGTTCCTTTGACGCCGCCTACGACGAAACTGATTGGGGACAGAGAGTTTGGACTGATGAAAAAGACGGCCATTTTCGTCAATGGCTCGCGTGGAGCTACGGTTGATGAAGACGCTCTGGTTCGAGCTCTGCAAAACGGGGAGATCTTGGCGGCTGGAACCGACGTTTTCGCCCAGGAGCCGGTAAATCCGGACCACCCGCTCTTGTCGCTGCCAAACATGGTAACTCTCCCGCACATTGGTTCTGCCACATTGGAAACCAGACAGGCGATGGCGCGGTTTGCAGCGGAAAACTTCGTCCTGGGAATGCAGGGCAAGCTGCCTGTCGCTCTGTTGAACCGGGAAGTATTCGTGAAGGCTTAGGAGAACGTAGCAAAAAGAAAAAAGGACAACGGCAAAGGAGATAGACGCAGGATCGTCTCCTTGGCTGTTGTCCTCTTTTATGCGTGAAGAGTTTGTACGTTGCGCGTTTTTCGATAGCGGAGAACCGTTACGAAAGCTCCGACGAGCACCAGGAAAAGCAAGAAGTATATGGCCTGATAAGAGATTTGCAAGGGCAGCTCTTTTTCCCAAGCAAGCAGCAGACCGCAAAGGGCGACTGCGAAAGAACCTCCTAAAAATTGCACCAGCTGCAACAGACCCATGCCCGCCCCGATCATGTCTTTGGGCAGGATTTGCGAGACTTCATTGGATATCGTCGAAGTGACTGTCGAGAGTGAAGGTGCAAACAGCATGTATGCAAACAAAATGACGTAAGGAGACAGCGGGAGAAGCACCGTCATTGCCAGAATGGATGCCATGAACACCAGATGCGCGCCCAGTAAGAATCGGAAGTTTCCGTACCGGTCAATCATTCGGCCGATGAAGGGGATGAGGATACTTGACAGCATCGCGCCCGGAAAGATGGTCAAGCCGATTGCCGCGGCGCTTTGATGGAAGACCTGTGATAGAACCAATGGCATGAGAAACAGGTTGGACATGTTCAGGATGAAGGCAAAAAACGCGATCATGACCAGCTTGCGATAGCCAGTGTGCATGAGCAGAGCCGGGTAAATGAATGGCTTCTCCTTTTGCCGCAAGTGCCGGACATTGAGGACGCTCGCTGCGATGCCGATGAAGAGATAGAGGAACGAGAGCTGAGTAAGCGCCAGGAGCAGGCTGGCTGTGGCGACAACCGTCAAAAGCGCTCCGATGAAATCAAAGTGCAGCTCTCTTGTAGCCTCACGCGGCAAAAGACGCCACAAAATGGGAATGAGCACAAAGACCAAGCAAATAATCAGAAACAGTCCATGATAGCCCATCATCTGTGTGATTGCTCCGCCGATGACGGGTCCCAGCCCAAAGGCAAGGATGCTTCCGGAAGCGAGAATGGTGATTGCTTTGCCGCGCCGCTCTACTGGAACGTAACGACTGGCGAGAATCATCCCGAGACCGGGAACGGCTCCAGCACCGCATGCCTGCAGCAAACGAGCAAGCAGGATGACGGCAAAGCTGTCGGCCATATACCCGATGATGGAAGAGGCACCCAAAATGCTAAGGCCTACGGTAAGCAGCTTGCGGATCGGGAGGCTGTCGGACAGACGGCTAAAGATGATCGTCGAAAGCGCAAAGACGATCGAATAACCGGAAACAATCCAGGAACCAAGACCTGCATCAATCTGCAATGCGGTGATAATACTCGGCAACGATACATTAAACATCGTCGTGTTCATGAGAACCAGAAACGAACCGATCGCCCAGATCGGAATGGTAACTCGATCGTTCATACAGCACCACCTTTACGAACATTCTATACCTTGAAACTCATAGGAAAAAATATATTTTTTATCCCGCAGTCAAATTGTTTCGCGGCTAGAAGCCGAAGTAGGGGTTTCTCTTTTCGATCGGCAAGGTCGCCCAATTCCGATCCGGATTGAAGAACCTCCCTGCGAGCTCCCATCGGACGTGCCTTAGGCGGTTCCGTTCCTGGGGGAGTGGTGGATAGGAAAAGTCCCTGATCAGAAATGATCAAGGACTTTATTGTGACTTACAACGGCAAGGTGGTTGTCACCCGTGTCCCTCCAGTCTCCAGGCGCTCAAAGAGGCAGTTTCCACCGAGCTCGGCCGCTCTTTCACGAATGGACACGAGGCCTAGTCCGCCCTTTTCCGAGGGCTTAGGCCGCGGGTGTATGCCGATGCCGTTGTCCGTCACTTCCAGAACCAGCTGTCGGGAAGGGGAAATTTGGATTCGGACAGTGCAAGCGGTGGCGTTCGCGTGGCGCACCACATTCACCAAAAGCTCGGTGACGATTCGATACGCAGCGACCTCGACAGCAGCAGGGAGAGGAGGAAGAGAATCGGGCACATGAAAAGAGAATTGAAGCCCAGTCTGCATGCCTGCTGCAGTGAGATGGCGGGTGGACTGGCCAAGCTCATTGATTCTCTCTTGTACGGCCCCGATCAATCCCAATTCATCCAAGGTCGGCGGGCGCAAGTCATGGACCATGGTGCGGATTTCATCGACTGTGGCACGGATGACTTTTCTGAGCTCGACCATCATCTCTTTGGCGGTTTCGGGATTGTGGACGACGTGTTTTTCGGCTGCGGCTGCATTCAGCGCGAGCGCGGCCAGACGAGGCGCGAGGTCATCGTGCAGGTTGTGACGAATTTGCCTGCGCTCTTCTTCGCGCGCCAACACCAGCTTTTCACGAGATTCCTGCAAGGCATCCGCCAACAGCTTCATCCCGATGGTCATGTTCACGTTTTGAATGATCGGGCCAGATTGAGTAAGCAGCACGTCGAGCAGCTTGTAGTCTGCAGCTGTGAACGTCTCGCCGGGTGAACGGTTGGCCACGAGCAGCGTCCCCAGCTCTTCCCCCCGATGGATGATGGGAAATGGCAAAAGTTCGTCCGCCCGCTCCCCGGCGGATGACACCAGCGTGTTTTGGCCGTTGACGGAAATCGAGATGCCGGTATAAGGCAGCCGGAGCGACTCCTTGATGGTCATGACGACAACTTCAAGCATGGCTTCAGGTGAGATCGGTTTGACCAATTGGCTCCCAAGCTCCGAGAGAACGGCATATGGGTCATCGTGCCGCCCTTTCATGATGCGATTGACAAGCCGCTGCAGCTGCTCCTTCAAAGGTGCGAACAACACGGCTACCACAGAAGTGGCAAGCAGGGAGATCACGACGTTGTCTTTTGTCTGGAACAAACGGCTGAGGTACAAGACAGATAAAATGTAGACCGCGACTACAAAAACGGATAGGCCGACATAGACCAGCGTTCGCTTGACCAATGGATCGATATCCCACAGACGCAGGCGGACGATCGCCAAAGTCAAAGTCAGTGGGATGATCAGGAGAAACAGCTCCAGAATCCCGTTCAAGTAAATATAGGCAACTGCGCCCCATTGAAACAGTGCGGGCTCAAACAAAAAACTGATACTGATAAAACCACCCAACCCGCATGTCATGCCGAACACAATCCATTTGGTCTGTTGGCGCTGCAGAGGGAGCGACTTTTTCCGATAACGATAAATCTGGGTGCTTACCAGCAAGAGAATGATCGAGAGAAGCCAGAACGCCTTCGCGAGATTCGGCCATGATGTGAACCTGAACGGGGCGTCAGGAAACAGGCCGCTGTACAAGTAAACCAGGCAGATCAGCGACAAGGCTTTAGCTGTCCAGGCGGGAACGAACTTGCCATCGGGAAAGAGGAGAAAGAATGAGAACAAGGTAATCCAGCCGATCATGTCCACAAGGTCGTACCATTGCCACAAGACTGGCGAAAGCTCCGCTGCACCCCATACGAGCGAAGGGAATGTCGTTCCGAACGATACCAGCATCAGTGACGCGAGCAGGCCGAGTGGTTCACGGAAGCACTTCCACAAAATAATCAAGGCCGCAAAATAAAACAAAAGCGTAAAGGATGCATCGATCACGGTGAAAGTCATGGCATAGCCTTCGACTGTCAAGTGCTCCTGCTGCAGTGCCGCAAGCGGCATCGGCGGCGCTGGCGTCACCTTGCAGGCGGAAAGGATGCATTCGTCGACCAAACGTTCATAATAGCGAGGGATGCTGACAAGAAAACAGGAACAAACTGCGAGGCAGAATGGAACAACAAAGATTTGAATGGGCAAAATCTTGCGAACATGCATCAGACAATCCCCTTTGAGGTTTGGCAGTAAGTGGGTTCCCTCATTATAGCAACGACAAAAATGCTTGGATACACCCTTTTCCGCTACGATGCGGCAGTGATTTTGTTCTTAAGTTTGCCGGACCAGATGAGATAGCCCATCCCGATATAAGATAACCCCCAAAAAAAGGCAAACCATTCGTCTAGAACAATTGTGCACATCATGAGGACTTGCAGGACGACGATCCAGCGCGGATATACCCTTGCCCGAAACGTCACAATCGCAAAGAGCAGGGTGCCGAGCATGGTTCCGACCATGCCAATCATACGTGTGACCACGACAAAAACACCTGGATTATCTGGCACGTTACTACCTAATGCAAATACGCTCCATACCATGCTGGTAATGATAATGTTGCCAATGATGATCAAGAGCGTCGCCAAAAAGCCTGCAATGCCTGTTTCCCGCGATTGCACCAGATACGTGCCGATTGTCCCCGCGGACATCAAGACGCAAGCGATGAATCCAAACGTTAATTCTTGCGGGCTATCCGAGCCCCAGATCAATGCACTCGGGGTCATTCCCATCCGCGTGAGCCCTGCCAGCAAACAAATCATGCCTAACCATTTCACAACCGTTTTCCATTCCATAAATGTACCCTCCATCTTGTAAGGTTGATTTTTTCTGAAGCAATCGTATCAAGCGAGGTTTCCCACCGTGTAGAGCAATGGCTTCCTTCCTTTCAGGGAAAAGCTCGGGAACTTTCGGGATGGTACGCAGAGCAGTATTCGAATTTTTACAAAGTTGCTATAATGGGTTACGCGATGAAAGGACTTCCCGGATACCCTTTTGAGGGGTGCCGCTATCCGTCCTTTTGACAATGTGCCGGAAAAAGAAAAGGAGAGATCTTCGTTGGACATTCTTGTCTCTGACGACCACCCCCTGTTTCGCAATGGAGTCCGCAATCTTTTGCGCACCACTGACGACTTGCGCGTGGTCGGTGAAGCGTCGACTGGCGAAGAGGCGATTGCCCTCGCTTCCAGCCTGCAGCCCGATTTGATTTTAATGGACATACGCATGCCAGGATGCAACGGTATTGAAGCGACCCGCCAGATCTTGGAAAAGCATCCGCGCATGCAAATCCTCATCCTCACCATGTTCAAGGACGACCAATCTGTTTTTGCAGCCATGCGTGCAGGAGCACGCGGGTATGTTTTGAAGGATGCAGATGAAGCTGAACTGATTCAATCCATTCGCATGGTGGGAAATGGTGGGGCCGTCTTCGGCTCCGATATCGCGTCGCGGATGATTCATTATTTTTCGAATCCGGCTCCCGATGAACCGCTGATGGATGCCAGTCTGTCCGAATTGACGAAGCGTGAACGGGAGATTCTCGAACGTATTGCGGAGGGGGACAGCAATGCCAAAATCGCGTCTCGCCTTCAGTTGACAACAAAGACTGTCGCCAACTATGTCTCGACGATTCTCAATAAGCTGCAGGTCGTCGATCGCAATGAAGCCGGACGTCTGGTGAAAAAAATGCGGGATGGAGATCAGCTTGATTTGACATGAGAAGTCGTATGGCAGGGGAGACTTTCGGGGTGTTTATATGAAACAACCAGCCGCCGGTTGATTCCTGCGACTGGTTTATGAACGCCGTCCTATGGCATGATCGGCACGATTTCGATCACGGAATCCGGTATTTCTACAAGCAAACGAATGTCCTGCGTTGCTTTCTCTGTCGTGAACTTCACTTGATAGCCGGTCACCATCGAATTGGATAACTCTGTCTCATGCTCTACTTTTCCATCCAAGGGGATCAGCTTGTTACCGTCGAGCAGGTACACATGTAATGCCGAAGTGCGGATGGTTCCATTGCGGGCGGTTAGTGTCACTTCTTTCCCGTTTCGTTCCGCTTTCACGGTCTTATCATCGAACATATCATAGCCGAGCTTAATATACATGACATGTTTTTGCCCATTTGCCCCTTTCGCCGTAACGGTGACAATATCCAGCGGGGAATACAGGTCGAAATTCTTTTGCAAGACGAAGCTTTTCTTGTCATTGACCGGTACCGTTGAAGACACGCCCGCATACGACACATCTACTGATTTGATTTCGCTATCCAATACAAACCCGTATAGATTCAGCCTTACCTGTGGGGTGGTCCCTTTCACGAAGGTGACATAACCGCCAGTCGAATCGACTCTAAGCAGATCGGCGGTTTTTTCATCCGTAACCGTAGCTTCCGCCGATGTCCGGGTTCTCTCTCCATTCACGCTTTCCGTTACGTAATATTTGCCGCCCTTGCTCGGCAATTTCGAAAAGACAATGCTGCCTTTGCTGTCCGCGGTCTTGGAGCCGTAATTGGAGAAGTAATTGTAGTTGCAATTCGCGCCGCCGTAGCAGACGTTATCTTGAAAGAGCGTAATCATTGCTCCGGGCACCGCTCCTTGCACGGTGATGGTCCCCTGTCCGCCCGTAATCGTCAAATCTGTCACGGGAACAGGAGAGGGAGCAGGAGTGGGCGCAGGATTCGGATTAGGCGTGGTTCCAGCGCCAGCTGAGCCATTCGTTCCCCCGCTTGCAGAACCATTCGACGGCTCTCCGAACGTGATCGGCTGCGAGATGATCGTATCTTCGGGCGTCTCGATTTCGAGGACGTAATATTGTCCTTCCTTCATCGTACCGTTGTCATTCGCAAACAAATCGAAGGAAACCGTCCCTTCAAACGTTCCGACCGGATCATTCGGACTTGGCCGGAATGCAGGCGTGATTACCTTATCTCCCTGCACGATGCCCAATAGCCAGCCGACCCCCACGCGGTTGGTCCTCCAAATTCCATGGTAGTTTTCTTTGCCAAATACATCGGTAGAACGCAGGATGATGGCATTCACTACGGTTTTTTGCGAAAAGGTGAGGCTCACTTGAAAATGACCATCCCGTGTGCCATCCGGTTTGAATTCAGCGCTGCCGGTCTTGTCGAATTTCTTCTCCAGCAAGGCAAACTTCGTAATGCTTACACCTGCTGCCGATTCGGACTCCGCCGCATGTGCAAATTCTCCAAATACGCCCGTCAGCATGGCGCATAGCAACATCCATATTGCTTTTTTAGTGAGTTTCCACTGCATTTCCATACACTCTCCCTGATGAATCAATTTGAATGGTATCACTATAGGGGAGCGTGATTCCCATGAACAAGGGAATCTCTTCCTTGCCGATCCGGGAAGTTTTTCAGGAACGCCAAAGACGGAGCAAATTGCGAAGGCTGGCTTCCTATGAGCGATTGTCGAAAGACGTCATTTCACTGGTCGTGCGTATGTAAAATCGAACATCTTCAATCGAAAAATATGGTTGGAAATCTCATGGACTTTTGGCGAACTCTCGTGTACGATAGCGTAGCGAAGAAGTCAATGTAACGGGCGAAAGAAGGATAATCCATGATTCGATCATACTTGCTATTGCTTTTTTGTGTGACACTGTGGGGAAGTAATTTCGTGTTCGGGAGCATGCTGGTCAAAGAATTTCCTCCCCTGTTTTTGGCAGATGTTCGATTGATGTTTACCTCACTGTTTTTGCTCAGTTACGCGTGGATTACGAAGAAATTTGTGAAAATCAAGCCAAGGGAGTGGGGCTTGCTTATTTTGCTCGGGCTCATCGGTACTCTGGCGAATCAGACGGCGTACTTCAATGGCTTGCTCACCACGGATGCCACCACGGCTTCCCTGATCCTTTCCATGTCGCCGATTGTGACGGCCATACTGGCTTCCCTGTTTCTCAAGGAGCAATTCACGCTGCGCATGAAGATCGGATCGGCAGTGGCACTCCTCGGCACGTTTTGCGTGGTGGGAATCGGGGCCGGATTGACCATTTCCAAAGGCGTGATGCTTATCGTCATCGCGATGATCACCTTTTCCTCCTCCATGATCATCATCCGCAAACTGACGGAGACGATGCATCCGTTTATCTCGACGGTGTACTCCACGACAGTGGGGACCTTGTTCCTGACACCTGCCGCGTTTCTTTCCATCGAACCGGGCACCCATATCAGCCATGAGGTCTGGGCATGGGCGATGCTGATTACGACCGCTATCTTTATGCAAGGCGTTTGCGGTCTGGTCTGGAATCAGCAGCTGAAGGTAGTGGGGACGGGAAAAGCAGCCATCTTCCTGAATTTGCAGCCGTTTGTGGCGATGCTGGTCGGATTCCTGCTGCTCGGCTCTCAGGTAACGGCCATTCAGGCGACAGGCTCATTGCTGATCGTTGCGGGAGTCGTTGTGGCTAGCGTACGCTCTCAGAAATCAACGAGTAACAAGCAAACGCAACTGGCAACAAATCGAACAGAGTCCATGTAAAGCCATTTTTAGCGCAAGCCAGCGGGAATCCATGGTTCCTATGGTCTTGCGCTTTTTACT
This sequence comes from Brevibacillus choshinensis, assembly GCF_016811915.1. Lineage (NCBI taxonomy): Bacteria > Bacillati > Bacillota > Bacilli > Caryophanales > Paenibacillaceae > Brevibacillus > Brevibacillus choshinensis. The sequence continues at coordinate 2,746,513 of NZ_CP069127.1, forward strand.
TGCGGAAAAAGACGAAATTTACAGATAATAATTCCGCGCTCAGGAAGGATAACCATCTCCTCCGTGGAACTGGTTGATGAGGGGGACAAAATGGCAAAGAGGGTGATGACACGTGATCTTGGACTATTTGCAAGTGCAATCTGCCTTTCAGATGAAAGTCATGCCGGGGAAAAACGGCTGGACCTTTCTCAGCAAAATCTCTGGCAATGCTCAGTTGTGGCGCTGGGATGAAGAAGATTCAAGACCTGTGCAATTGACGTTTTTGCCCGACCGAGTGGTTGACTATAGCCACTCTCCATGCGGAACGAAGACAGTCGTCGGCATGGATAGCAAGGGAGATGAGCGGCAGCAGCTATTTTTGCTCACCGAAGAAGGAAAGGTCGCGCGGGCGTTGACGGATTCTCCGTCACACTTTCACTACCTCGGGGGATGGTCCCCATGCGGAGAGAAGATCGTCTGGTCCAGCAACCGCCGACATTCGCGCTGCTTCGATATCTTCGTACAGAACGTCGAGACAGGGGACTGCGAGGAGGTCTTTCAGTACGACGGAAGATGTGACCCGGTAGCTTGGCTACCTGATGGCAGCGGGATTATTTTCAGCGTGCAAGAAACCAACATCGACAATGCTCTCTATCGGTTAGACTTGCAATCCAGGTCAGCGAGCAGGCTTTCGATTTGCAATCAAAATGCCCGATTTCTTTCCGTGAAGCTCACCAAGGACGGGAGGGGCGGCTATCTTGTGACCGATCGCGGTGAGGACACGATGGGCTTGTGCCAGTTTACCTTTGACAGTCCAGAACTGGAGTGCCTGGTCCATACAGCGGGGTGTGACATCGAGGAAATCGTTCTTTCCCAAGATGAACGGCAGATTGCGTTTACGACAAATGAAGGCGGTATTTCCACGCTGTCTGTCCTTTCTTTGTCCGATCAAACGTGCATAAAAGCGGAGGACGTCCCATTTGGCGTCATCCAATCGCTGGACTGGCAATCCGGGGAGCAGTTGACTTTTACCTTGAAAAGCCCGACGATGCCGGGAGATATCTGGACGTATTCGATCCCGGCCCAAACTGCCAGACGGATTACGTACATAGGGAAATCGGAAGCGATCGATGCCACTCTGATCACACCAGAGCTCAAATCGTTCCGTTCCTTTGATGGGTTGGAAGTCCCTTATTTTTACTATGCGAAAGAAGCGGCTGAAGAGTGCCCCGTTGTCGTGTATGTTCATGGCGGACCCGAAAGCCAGATACGCGCCGAGTATCACCCCGTATTTCAGTACTTGGCCAACCAAGGCTTCATCGTCGCAGCACCAAACGTTCGGGGCAGCATGGGGTACGGTCGCACCTACGTGCAGCTCGACGACAAGCGAAAACGAATGGATTCGGTCGCAGACCTCGCTTGGCTTGCGAAGTCGCTTTCGCATCTCGAACAGGTGAATCCCCATGCGATTGGCATCATGGGGCGCAGCTATGGCGGGTTTATGGTTTTGGCCGCCATGACGCATTATCCGGAGCTTTGGTCAGCGGGCGTGGACATCGTTGGAATTTCCCACTTCCGCACGTTCCTCGAGAATACCGGAGAGTGGAGACGCAGTCTGCGAGAAGCGGAGTACGGTTCACTCGCGGAAGACAGCGACTTTTTCGAAGAGATTGCCCCTCTCAATCACTCCGATAAAATCAATGCGCCCTTGCTGGTGTTTCACGGACGCAACGATACCCGCGTACCTGTCAGCGAGGCAGAGCAGCTGGTCGCGGACATGAAAGCCAGAGGGCAGCAAGTAGACCTGCACATCTATGAAGACGAAGGCCACATGACGGAAAAGCTTGACAATCACATCACGATGAATCACAAGATCACCGAGTTTTTTCTGCATCACCTGGCGAAATCCAATTCGGACGAGGAGTGAAGGACGATGGTACAAAACAAACGAGGCATTACTGCAGAGGATTTTTATCGGATGCGTTATACGAGTGACCCGCAGCTATCTCCGGATGGGAAGGCTGTCGCCTACGTACAGACCATGGTGGACGACGACCGTTCGTATCGGAATCACCTGTTCATCCAGTCGATGGAGGACAGGACGGTGACAGCCTTGACAGAAGGAGCTGTCAGGGATACTTCGCCGCGCTGGTCTCCAGACGGTTCTCAGATTTGTTTTGTCTCCAAGCGTTCCGGAACGTCTCAGATCTGGCTGATCGATGCCAAAGGAGGGGAGCCCAAGCAGCTTACCCGCTGCAAAACGGGTGCAGCGAATCCTGTCTGGTCCCCGGATGGCAAGCACATCGCTTTCTCGTCCATGATGACGGCTGATGATTCGTTTGAGGAGCTGGAGAGCGAAGAAAAGAAGGAAGCGCCAAAAAAAGCGATCGTCGTCAATCGCATGAAGTACAAGTCGGATGATTTCGGCTATGTTTACGACACGACCAAGCATATCGCCGTGGTGCATGTAGAGACAGGGGAGATCACCCCTCTTACAAAAGGTGATTACCTGCATACAGTGGGCGCATGGTCTCCAGACGGTCAATGGCTGGCCATTACTGCCAATCGCGTAGAGAATACCGATACGCAGCACAGCGTTGACGTTTATCTCGTCCCTGTGGGTGGGGGCGAGTGGAAAAAACTGACCCGCAGCATGGGCACCTTCTTTTTCCCCAGCTGGTCAGCAGATAGCAAAAAGCTGTCTTATATGGGAAGCGAGTCGCCGACACAGCTGATCGCGACGCAAAAGAAGCTGTGGGTAACCGATCTGGAAAGCGGCATCCAGACGTGCCTCACTGCTGATTGGGACGTTCAGGTGGGAGACTCGACGATCGGGGATGTGCGTTCTCCGGGTCATCCGAATCCGGGAGGCGTCTGGACAACGGATGGAGCAGGCATGTATTTCATCGCCAGCGAACGCGGGAACTCCGGGCTGTACCATGCGACCCTGAATGGGGAAATCACACAGATTGTTGGAGGACCGCGCAACATTTATGGCTTCTCTCTGCATGCAGAGCAAAACAAAGCGGTGATTGCGGTCAGTGATCCGTTCACGCCGGGAGATCTCTATGAAGTCGATCTGCTGACAGGGGAAGAAGTGCGTCTGACGGATGTCAATCGCGAGCTGCTGGCCGAGCTGGAATTACCCGAACCGATCGAATTGGAGTACGAAGGGCAAGATGGCTGGAAGCTGCACGGCTGGCTTCTGAAACCCGTAGGGCATAAGGCCGATCAAAAATACCCGATGGTCCTGCAGATCCACGGAGGTCCGCATTCCATGTACGGAAATACGTTTTTCCATGAGTTCCAGCTGCTTGCGGCAAATGGCTATGCCGTCCTCTATACTAACCCGCGCGGCAGCTTGGGCTACGGAGAGAAATTTGTGCAGGCTTGCTGCGGTGATTACGGAGGAAACGACTACCTCGATCTGATGAGCGCGGTGAAGTACGCGTGCGAACGGTTCGATTGGATTGACACCGATCGCTTGGGAGTGGCAGGGGGCAGCTACGGAGGTTTTATGACCAACTGGATCGTCGGTCAGACGAAGCTGTTCAAAGCGGCTGTGACGGATCGGAGCATCTGCAACTGGCTCAGCTTCTACGGGGTGAGCGACATCGGCTACTATTTCTCGGCAGAGGAAATCCAGGCCAACCCGTTTGACAATCCCGAAAAGCTCTGGCAGCACTCGCCGATCCGCCATGTCGCCAACATCGAGACGCCGCTGCTCATCATGCACGGCGAACAGGATCATCGCTGCCCGATCGAACAGGCGGAGCAGCTGTACATCGCGTTGCAGCACCAAGGAAAAGCGCCGGTGAGCTTCATCCGATTCCCGGGTGCCAGCCACGAGCTGTCACGCAGTGGAGATCCGGTGCAGCGAGTGCTGCGACTGCAGTATACAGCGGAGTGGTTTGACACGTATTTGCACCAAACAGAAAAAGTGGTCATGGAATAACCGCTTGGATGTAGGGAAAAAAGGGACGTCAAAAGGGCGTTCCTTTTTCTGAAAAAATAATTCCTAGTTTTCCAATTGGATGATAACGATTACAAACAGCGAAATAGCAACAATGAAAACGTTTTCATAATTAATCGTTAATTCAGAATAGACTGAAAAATTTAATTGAATTGATAACTGAATATTCGTATACTCAAACTATGGATTTTGACTACAGTTGAGAGGGGAGTCCAAATGCTGAATAACTGGTTTGCGCAGATTGAAGCGATGTACGAGCAGATGGTCGCGTGGAGAAGGCATATGCATCAGTATCCTGAGCTTTCGTTTCAAGAAGTGGAGACACCCAAGATGATTGCGGGCATTCTGGAGAGTTATGGCATTGACGTGAAAACGCACGTCGGCGGCCGAGGCGTTGTCGGTACCATTCGTGGGGCAAAGCCTGGGAAGACGATCGCTTTGCGGGCAGACTTTGATGCGCTCCCCATTCCGGACGAAAAGGATGTCCCGTACAAGTCAAAAGTACCCGGCGTCATGCACGCTTGCGGCCACGACGGACACACCGCAACCTTGCTCGCTGTAGCAAAAGTGCTGAGTGAAAATCGGGACAAGCTCTCGGGAAATGTGGTTTTGCTCCATCAACACGCAGAAGAGCTCGCTCCGGGCGGTGCACTCGAGATGATTGCAGACGGTTGTCTGGATGGCGTCGATGTCGTGTTTGGCACCCATCTCACTTCCCAGGCACCGACAGGCACATACTTGTACAGCAAAGGATACGCGATGGCAGCAGCAGACTCATTTGAGATCAAGGTGCAGGGAAAAGGTGGACATGGAGCATCCCCGCACGAAACGATAGATGCCGTGGCGATCGGAGCACAGCTCATCAATCAGCTGCAATACATCGTCAGCAGACAGATCAATCCGCAGAAAGCAGCGGTCCTATCGGTAGGGTCCTTCCACGCAGGAAATGCAGGGAATGTGATTGCGGACTCGGCAATATTGAAAGGGACCGTGCGTTCTTTTGATGAGAATGTCAGGGAGCATATGCAGCGCGAGGTTACCAATATCGTGAACGGGATCGGTGTAGCCTTGCATGCGGATTGTCAGTTGACCTATCAGTCTGGATATCCGGCGGTCTACAATCACGCTGCAGAGACGGATGTCTTCCTGGAAACGGTACGACAATTTGCGGAAGGAAGCCAGCTGGTGGAAATGACGCCGATTATGGGCAGCGAGGATTTTGCCTACTATTTGCTTGAAAAGCCAGGGATGTTTTTCTTTACGGGTGCCCGAAATGAAGAGACGGGAGCCAAATACCCACATCATCACCCGATGTTCGACTTCGATGAACAGGCGATGGTTCACGCAGCAAAAGCATTGGTTGCCCTCGTTTATCATTACGCTGTAGAGGAAGAGACAAAGCCGGTTCCCGAAGCAGCACTGTAGAGGGTACATGACGATAACGACGGGGGTGGGAGACTTGGAAAAAAACTTTTTGGAAGTAGATAAACTACAGACGGCATTCAAAACGGACAAGGGCGAGGTCGTCTCCGTGGAAGAAGTGAGCTTTCAGCTGAGGCAAGGCGAAACGATCGGGATCGTCGGTGAATCCGGATGCGGCAAGAGTGTCACGTCTTTGTCCCTCATGAGATTGCTCGGCAGCTCAGGTTTTATCAAAAAGGGCTCCATCACCTTCAACGGCAAGGATTTGACAAAGCTGACGGAAGCAGAGATGCGGCAGATCCGCGGAAATGAAATCTCCATGATCTTTCAGGAGCCGATGACCTCCTTGAATCCAGTCTTTACGATCGGGAATCAGATGCTGGAGCTGATCAATCTGCATATGAAGCTGCCTGCGAAAGAGGCGAGGGCATACGCGATTGAAATGCTGACCCGGGTCGGAATCCCGCGGGCATCGGAAATCATCGACGAATATCCCCACAAGCTTTCGGGTGGAATGAGGCAGCGGGTCATGATCGCCATGGCATTGTCTTGCAAGCCAAAATTATTGATTGCGGACGAACCGACCACAGCACTGGACGTTACGATCCAGGCACAGATTCTGGAGCTGATGAAAAAGCTGCGCAATGAGTCGAACACCGCGATCATGATCATTTCTCACGATTTGGGCGTAATCGCAGAGATGGCGGACAAAGTACTCGTCATGTACGCCGGCCAAGTCGTAGAAGAAGCAGATGTTTTCACCCTGTTCGACAACCCCAAGCACCCCTACACCAAAGGATTAATGGATTCGATCCCCCACCTAGAGCACGACAGCGACCAGAGGCTTTTCTCCATCCCTGGAACGGTACCGACCATTCATCAAATGCCACAAGGATGCCGGTTTCACACACGCTGCCAATACGCCATCGAAAAATGCGCACACGAAAAACCGCCTTTGCTCCCCATCGAAGCACACAGTGACCACCGAGTTCGCTGCTGGCTGCTGCAAGACGAACCAGGCCGAGCCCCTATCCCGTCCAGGACAGAGGTGATCGCATGAACATAACTACCCCAGAAAAACCCACACCATTGCTGGAAGTCCAAAATTTGAAAAAGTACTTCCCGATCAAAAAAGGGATCATTTCTCGTACCGTCGGTCACGTGAAAGCCGTTGATGGATTAGATCTGACCATCTATCAGGGAGAAACGATTTCCCTTGTAGGGGAGTCGGGTTGTGGAAAGTCGACGACAGGACGAGCGATCGTTCAATTGGATCCGCAGACAGAAGGAAAAGTCATTTTTCAGGGCAAGGAGCTTACTTCGCTGTCTACGATGGAACTGCGCAAAATGCGGACAGACCTGCAGATCATCTTTCAGGATCCATACTCCTCCCTGAATCCGAGAAAAAGAATCGGAGACCTCTTGTCAGAGCCTCTGCTCGCGCACAAGCTGGCAGACAAGAGTGAGGTTACCAAAAAAGTGGACGACATCCTGGAAATCGTAGGCTTGTCCAAGTTCCACAAAAGCCGCTACCCGCATGAGTTTTCAGGCGGGCAGAGGCAGCGGATCGGCATTGCCCGAGCACTGATCCTTCAGCCAAAGCTGATTGTCTGCGACGAGCCGGTGTCAGCGCTGGACGTTTCCATCCAGGCGCAAGTCTTGAATCTGCTCAAGGACCTCCAAAAAGAATTTCAATTGACCTATCTGTTCATTGCACACGGTCTAGGTGTCGTAAAGTACATCAGTGATCGAATAGCCGTCATGTATTTGGGCAAAATCGTCGAGCTCGCCAAAACGGAGGACATTTTCAAAAATCCTCGTCATCCGTATACACAGGCGCTGCTCCATGCGTATCCGATTCCCAATCCGCATCTGCGCAACAGGGAACGCATTGTGATGGAAGGGGATGTCCCCAATCCGGCCAATCCGCCCAAAGGCTGCAGCTTTCACGCCCGTTGTCCACTTGCGCAGAACATTTGCAAGGAGAAATCGCCAGTCCTGCAGGGCGACCATCATACCGTAGCCTGCCATTTTCCGCTGGGCTAACAGAAAGGAGAGAGGATCTCATGTTTCCGTATATCATCCGAAGACTCTTGATTGCCATTCCTGTTCTCCTCGGGGTTACGGTATTCAGCTTTTTCATCGTGAATCTGGCTCCGGGAAACCCGGTGGAGATGTTCGTCAATCCGGATACGTCCGCAGCCGATATCGAACTGAAAAAAGAAGCGTTGGGGCTAAATGACCCGATTTACGTCCAATACGTCCGCTGGCTCGGCAATTTGGTTCAGGGAGACTTCGGTTTCTCGTATTCGACGTACGAGCCTGTGATGGGAATGGTCTCTTCCCGTATCGGACCGACGCTGCTCCTGATGGGGACGGCCCTGATCGTCGCGTACCTCATTGCGATCCCGATCGGGGTGCTGAGTGCGACTAGACAGTACTCTTGGCTCGATTATTTATCGACGTCCGTCTCTTTTTTGGGTATTTCCATTCCTCACTTTTTTCTGGGCCTCGGATTCATTTACATATTCGCGGTCCAGCTGCACGCGCTGCCGACAGGAGGAATGACTACGCTTGGGAGTGACGGCGGCTTTGGCGATACGTTCAAGCATTTGATCATGCCGGCGCTGGTGCTCGGTGCAGGTATCGCCGGAAGGATGGTTCGCTACGTTCGCTCCAGCATGCTGGATATCCTGGGTCAAGATTATTTGCGGACGGCGCGTTCCAAGGGATTGCGCGAATTTTTCGTCATTAACAAGCACGGCTTTCGCAACGCTCTGATACCGATTATTACAGTGATCGGGATCGATGTCTCTGTATTGATTGGGGGTGCAGTCGTTACCGAGCAGATTTTTCAGTGGCCGGGCTTGGGACAGCTGACCATCCAGTCGATTGGCTCTCGGGATTATCCTACCTTGATGGCGATCAACTTCCTGGCAGCCATTGCCGTGCTGTCATCCAATCTGCTCGCGGACATCTTCTATTCGGTTGCAGATCCGCGCATCAAATATGATTAACGTTGGATTGGGGGGATAACCATGTCGATGGTCAATGTGAAAACAGAGCATGAGATTCCACTGGCGAGTCAACACATCCAGATGGGGGCGGAAGAAAGCTATTTCCGAATGATTGTCAAACGATTCCTCAAGCACAAGCTCGCTGTGCTAGGCTTGATTGTATTTTGTCTGATTATTTTGTCAGCAGCTTTGGCGCCCGTCATCGCTCCCAGCGATCCGTACGCCATCTCTGGAGAGTTCGCAGCGGCTCCGTCCGATGCGCATATGCTGGGGACGGACCAGGTCGGCCGGGATCTGTTGAGTCGCCTGATCTATGCCTCGCGGGTCTCGCTCTCTGTAGGCGTTGGCGCAGTAGCCATTTACGTGGTCATTGGCACGGTGCTTGGGGCCATGGCAGGATATTTCGGCAAATGGGTTGATATGATCATCATGCGTATCACGGATGTCTTCATGTCATTCCCGTACCTCATGGTCATTCTGGTCCTCGTGAGCATCATGGGACCGAGCTTGTTCAACATCGTCGTCGTGCTGGGGCTGCTAGGCTGGCCAGCCATCGCTCGCATCGTCCGGGGAAGCGTACTCTCGATCAAGGAGATGGATTACATCAAAGCGGGGATCGCGCTCGGCTATTCCACACCCAAAATTGTCTTTCAGCATATTTTGCCGAACTGCTTGGCGCCTATTTTGGTCAATGCGACGTTCGGGATCGCCCAGGCAATCATCATGGAGGCATCCCTCAGCTTTCTGGGGATGGGGGTTCAGCCTCCGACGGCGAGCTGGGGCAACATGCTGACAGAAGCACAATCACTGACGGTATTATCATCCCAGCCTTGGCTTTGGGTCCCGCCTGGCTTGATGATCCTGCTGGCTGTCCTCTCGATCAATTTCATGGGTGACGGCCTCAGGGATGCAATGGATCCGAGGAGCTTGAAGTAACAGGCTGGCAACAACAAAAAAGAGGGGGTCTAATGATGAAGAAAAGAATCAAGCAAACCATTAGTGTGGCGGCCATCGCGTCGCTCTTGGTCCTGGCAGGCTGCGGCGGCGGAAACACCGCTTCGAGCGGTACAGGCAGCAGTGCAGGAAACAGCAGTTCATCGAGCAGTGCCGGCAAGACCATGTTCCTCGGGATGGTCAACCCTCCGATTCTCTTCAACCCGATCAACAGCGCTGACGTAGCCTCTCAATTTGCTGAGAAGTTCATGTTTGACTCCTTCCTGGAAATGGAAGGTCCGATGAAGTTTGCTCCCAAGCTCGCGGATTCCTTTGAGACGACCGACAATCAGACGTTCACCATCAAGATCAACAAAGACGCCAAATGGTCGGATGGAAAGCCGGTGACTGCCGAGGATGCAGCGTTTACCTTCCAACTGATCGCCAATCCGAAAGTGGAGACCACTGTAGGAGCGTACTTGTCGATGTTCGACGGACTGGAGATCACCGGGAAGCTGAAAGAGGGGCAAACCGAGCTGGCTTCTGTCAAGGTCCTGGATGAAAAGACGCTTCAATTCAAGACCAAGGCGCCTGTCGATCCCAACATGATCAAGGAGCAGCTGGGCACCAAGCTGATGATTTTGCCGAAGCATGCGCTCGAAAAAATTGACCCGTCGGCTCTGTCGCAGGACCCGTTCATGCAAAAGCCGACCGTCACCAACGGGCCGTTCAAGTTTGTTCAATACAAAAAAGACCAGTACATCGAATATGCGAAAAACCCGGATTACTACCTGGGCGCACCTGAGCTGGATAAGCTCTTCATCAAAGTCATGCCGGCACCTAACCTCGTCGCCCAGCTGCAAACGGGAGAGCTGCACATGAACGTAGCGGGGGGAATCGGTAAAATCCCGCCGCAAGATTACGACACGGTGAAGAAGTTTGAAAATGTGCGAACCAAGGACGAGCCGCAATTTGGCTTCCAGACGATGATGTTCAATACGGAAAAAATTCCGGATCCAAAAGTGCGCCAAGCAATCGCCTATGCCCTCGATCGTCCGCAGATCGTAGACAAACTGCTGAAAGGCTACGGGGAGGTAGTGGATGGGCCGTATACGTCAATAAACCCATATTTGGATAAAAACCTGGAGAAATACAGCTACAACGTCGAAAAGGCCAAGCAGCTCCTGCAGGAAGCAGGCTGGGATTTCAATCGCGAGCTGTCCTTCGTAGTCCCTCTTGGAAACAAGGTCCGCGAGCAATCCGCTGATATCTTGACGCAAAACCTGCAGGCGATCGGCCTGAAAGTGAAGGTAACGACGTATGACTTCCCAACGATCATGCAAAAGGCCAAAGCAGGCGATTATGAACTGCTCCTGATGGGGCTGACCTTTACGCTCGATCCTGAAGTATCCTCCCTGTACAGCTCGATCGGTAGCTTCAACTTCATGAAGTACAAGAATCCAAAGGTAGACGAGCTGCTCTTGAAAGGTAAAGCAGAACCGAATGCAGATAAGCGGAAGGAAATCTACGCAGAGCTGCAAAAAATCTGGAATACAGATGTCCCATTGATCACTCTCTACTCCGACAACGAGTTTTCCGCAATCTCCAAGCAGGTGTCGAATGGCGAGCCAAAAGTATTCGGCTTCCATAACCACCTCGAAAAATGGGCTGTAGGAGGCGCGCAATGATGGAAAAGGAACAGCTGCTCAGCTACGTAAAGGAAAGTGTGCCGAGTGCCATTGAGACGCTCCAGGAGTACTTGAGATTTCCCACCGTTTCCGCGCAGCACAAAGCGATACCTGAGACAGTCGACTTCGTAGCGGGGATCATCCAAGCTGCAGGAGGAGAAGTCAAGGTTCTCGATGATTTAGGAGGAAACCCCCTCGTGTACGCATTTTTTGCGGCGGGGAGTGAAGGGGATGCCACAAAAACACTCCTGTTTTACAACCACTACGATGTCCAGCCGCCGGAGCCTTTTGGTGAATGGAATTCAGAACCGTTTGATCCCGTGATTGCGGATGGCAAGCTGTTTGCTCGCGGCGTCGCAGACAACAAGGGAGATCTGGTCGCACGCTTGACGGCAATCCAGCTCTTGCAAGACAAGTTTGGGGGCCTCCCATGCAATATCAAATTCCTCATTGAAGGCGAGGAGGAAATCGGCAGTCCGAATCTTGAGCCGTATCTGAAAGAATACCAGGATCTGTTTGCGGCGGATGCGTGCATTTGGGAATTCGGATCAAAGGATGAAGAAGACCGGATCAGCATGGTGGCAGGAATCAAAGGAATGGCGTATCTCGAATTGACCTGCGTGGGGGCAGACATCGACATGCATTCCTCCGTGGGTGCCTACGTGGACAATGCCGCGTGGCGCTTGGTGCAGGCGTTGGCCACCATGAAAAACAAGCAGAATGAAATCTTGGTCGAGGGATTCTTCGATGGCATTGAAGAGCCGACAGACGGGGAAAAGCAGGTCACCTCCGAGCTACCGTTTGACGAAGAGGCAGTCAGCCGACTGTATGGACTGAAGCGTCCTCTCATCACTGCTGCGGCAGGTACGGACCCGCGAGAGGCGATGGTCTTTCATCCGACGATGACGATTTGCGGACTGGAGAGCGGCTATACGGGAGAAGGTGCGAAAACCGTCCTGCCGAAGTCGGCGAAGGCCAAAGTCGATTGCCGACTGGTGCCAGGTCAGGATCCCCAGCACATTCTCGCATGCATCCAGAAGCATCTGCTCCAGCACGGTTTTGACGACATCCAGGTGACGATGATCAACGGGCAAAAAGCGTACCGCTCCGATTACCATCATCCGTTTGTCGCTCATGTGCTGGAAACAGCGCGGGTGGTATATGAGAAAGGAACGGTTCTTGCCCCCAATTCGGCGGGAACAGGTCCCATGTTTGCCTTTGGCGAAACGCTACAGCTGCCGATTGTCAGTACCGGAGTAGGCTGGATGGGGTCAAAGGCTCACGCGCCAAACGAGTCGATCCGCCTGAAGGATTTTGAACAGGGAATCGCGCATATGGTCTTGTTGCTCGCCGGATTTGCAGCTGCACTGACTGCTGAGGAAAACAGCGTGCAAGCCTAGTGGTGTAAAGGGGGACGGGAGAATGCTGAATGACTTGTTCGCCAAGCTCGATCAGCTTTATCCGGAAATGGTGAGTTTTCGCCGAGATCTTCACATGTATCCAGAGCTGTCATATCAAGAAGTGAATACTCCGCAAAAGGTGGCTGACTATCTTCAGACCCTAGGGCTGGAAGTACGCACAGCAGTAGGAGGCCGAGGAGTCGTCGGCCTTCTGCGAGGCGGCAAGCCAGGCAGGACCATCGCTTTGCGTGCTGATTTTGACGCTCTCCCGATTCAGGATGAGAAACAGGTGGAGTACAAATCCCGCATTGCGGGTGTCATGCATGCATGTGGTCACGACATTCACACTGCTGCACTGGTTGGGGTTGCCCATGTGCTGAGCGAACGGAAAGACCAGCTTGCCGGCAATGTCGTATTCATTCACCAGTTCGCAGAAGAAATGCCTCCAGGCGGCGCAATCGAAATGATCAAGGATGGGTGCCTGGATGGCGTGGATGAGATCTATGGCGCACATGTATGGTCTTCGGAGCCTTTTGGCACGATTGGCGTCACCGATGGATTTGCGATGGCTTCCGGTGATGGCTTTGACATCGAAATTACGGGGCGGGGCGGTCACGGCGCACAGCCTCACCTGACGATTGACCCGCTTGTCGTGGGTTGTCAGCTGGTGGTGAACCTTCAACAGATCGTCAGTCGGAGAGTCAACCCGATCGATTCAGCCGTTTTGTCGGTCGGTTCCATCCATAGCGGGTTGGCGGCCAATGTCATTCCTGATTCCTGCAGCATCAAAGGGACGGTTCGAACATTCAATGAGGAGGTTCGCCGATTCATCGAGCAGCAGGTTCGGCAGATCACTCAGTCGACCTGCGATGCGATGGGGGCAGTCGGTACGGTTCACTATCGCTCAGGGTACAATGCGGTGTGGAATCATCCCGAGCAGACACGCCAGATTCGGCTGCTGGCACAGCAACTTGTCGGTGAAGAGAATGTAAAGCAGCTGGCGCCAAGCATGGCAGGGGAGGATTTCTCCAACTACCTGAATCAGGTGCCCGGAACGTTCTTCTTCGTCGGTGGAGGCAATCCAGCCATCGGGGCAGACTATCCTCACCATCACCCCATGTTTGATGTAGATGAACGTGCGATGCTGCTGATCGGGAAAGTCTTTCTTTCCGCCGTGATAGCGAGGGGGGAGGCTGAGACGCTTCCTGTCACTATGGAGTCGACGGCTTCCCAAGCATAAAATCAGAGTCAGCTGATCCCGATCCTACCAGGAGAAAGGCCTCGCAAATGCATGCGGGGTCTTTGTCATTGACGCAGGAGGTTGCCTGACAGTTACAAGGTGGACTTTCGTTTTTAAAAACAGGTACAATCGAGTTGTTGGAAGAAAGTTGGGACATGACAGGAGGCGAAGGATATGAGCAGCGAAACCAGCACCTACCAATTGGCCACTTTTGCAGGTGGATGCTTTTGGTGCATGGTAAGCCCTTTTGATAAAATGCCAGGCATAATCAAAGTCATCTCCGGCTATACAGGTGGACACGTGGAGAATCCTACGTATGAAGAGGTGTGCTCCGATACCACTGGACACTATGAGGCTGTGCAGATCACCTTTGATCCTGCCGTTTTCTCGTACGAGCAGCTCGTGGAACTATTTTGGCGGCAAATCGACCCGACGGATGCGGGAGGTCAATTTGGCGACCGCGGGCAATCGTATGCGCCAGTGATTTTCTATCACGATGAAGAGCAGCGACGTATTGCGGAAGAATCCAAACAGCGACTGGATGAGAGCGGGCGCTTTGCAAAACCAATTGCAGTCGCTATCCTGCCAGCGAAGCGCTTTTATCCGGCGGAGGAGTACCATCAGGATTACTATAAAAAGAATCCGCTGCGTTACGAGTACTACAAGGCTGCCTCCGGGCGCGCAAGATTTACAAAGGAAGCTTGGAAAGACCGCGAGAAGCAGGAGGATCTGAAAAAGCGACTCACTCCTTTGCAATATGAAGTTACACAAAACAGCGGTACTGAGCGTCCATTTACAAACGAGTTTTGGAACCACAAGGAGGAAGGCATCTACGTGGATATCGTCTCCAATGAACCGCTCTTCAGTTCGTTGGACAAGTTTGATTCCGATTGCGGGTGGCCATCGTTTACGCAGCCTATTTCGCCTGATCAGGTGACGGAGCACGTCGACCTCACGCACAACATGATCCGCACCGAGGTGCGAAGCAAGGAAGCAGACTCCCATCTGGGCCACGTATTCGAGGACGGTCCAGGAGAAAATGGACTTCGCTACTGCATCAACTCGGCCGCGCTGCGCTTCATTCCCAAAGACAAGCTGGAGAAAGAAGGCTTTGGGGAGTTTAAACGCTTGTTTACGTAAGAACAGGACAACCAAACCTGCTGCTGACCGTCCGCTCCAGTCACCCTGGAGTGTGACGGTCTTTTTGATTGGATCCTATAGGGGATCTCGCCTGAACGTGCGTTCTGATGCAAAACCTATAGTTATATAGGTAACAAGTATAGACGGAATTGTTCCATTGTATAGAATAGTAAAAAGATGTGAAGTATAATGTAAAAAAATTCAATAGAGATATAAAAAGAGTGGAGAGATTGTAGTGAATACAATTGAAAGAATCAGTAAATTTGTCGGCGGCACTTTTTCCATCTGGGTCATTCTGTTTGCGGTCTTCGGATTTTTTGCTCCGGAAGCCTTTGTAGGGGGGAAAGGGTATATTTCTCTGCTTCTCGGCGTGATTATGTTTGGGATGGGCTTGACCTTGTCCAAGGAAGATTTTCGTGAAGTTTTCCGGCGTCCCATGGATGTGCTCATCGGTGTTGTCGGCCATTACCTGATCATGCCGTCACTGGCTTTTGCCCTGGCAGTGGTTCTGCAGCTGCCGCCTGATATCGCAGTCGGTGTCATTCTGGTAGGATGCTGCCCGAGCGGTACTGCCTCTAACGTGATGACCTATCTATCCAAAGGTGATGTAGCATTGGGTGTATCGATTGCTTCCGTCTCGACTCTCATCGCACCATTGGCAACACCAGCGCTGATTTCCCTGCTGGCGGGACAATGGATGAACATTAACACGCAATCCCTGATTATGGACATCATCACTGTCGTTATTGTACCGATCGTCCTTGGCGTGGTTGTAAAGGCATTGTTCCAAAAGCAAGCGGAAGCGAGCGCGAAGGCACTTCCACTCGTTTCTACCATTGCTATCGTCCTGATCGTGGCTATCGTTGTAGCGATCAACAAAGGTAAAATCATGGAAACCGGACTGATGATCTTCGCCGTAGTCATCCTGCACAACTTGCTGGGATATTTGCTCGGGTACGGCTTCGCCAAGCTGTTTGGCCTGAATTTGGCGAAACGCAAAGCCGTAACCTTGGAGACCGGGATGCAAAACTCTGGACTGGGTGCTGCCCTCGCTGCAGCGCATTTCAATCCGCTTGCTGCAGTCCCTAGTGCGATTTTCAGCGTATGGCATAACATTTCCGGTTCTGTGCTCGCTACTTGGTTCGCTAAGAAGGAAGAGAAATAAAAAGGATTGTGGATCCGTATACCTCCGTTCCAACAAGGCAGAGCCTATGGGACGGAGTTTTTTTGTTTGCGCCTAATTTCAGGAAACGTGTAACGAAATCAGACGGATGTATGTCATAATGATTACGTACGCTATAGACAATCGTACGGATATCCGCAACAGGCAGAGATCATGGCTGCCTAATCGAAAGGAACGACAAGATGAGAACTACGCTACATAGCCCTCTAAAAAATCCATTCATTCTCATGTCTGCGGTAGTGTTACTCTTGAGCGGGTGCAGCAGTGCGGCAGCACCGAATCAGTCGGATTTGCCTGCCCCTACAGAACAGACAGAACCAGCCCAACCGGCAGATCCGAGCAAAACGGCGGAGCCAAGCAAACCATCTGATACGGTGCAAAAGCCGGCGGAAGGAAAAGCACCTGTCGCCTCGCCTCCAAAAGCACCGACGGAACAACCAAAACCGCCAGCGAAAGCAAATCCGGTTGAGCAAAAGCCTGTGAAGAAGCCATCGGAAACCGTGCAGATGCCTGCTTTGGATGTGGTAGCCGAACCGCAAAGCATGACTGTGCTCGTGAATAAACAGCATCAGCTGCCGGATCAATATACCCCGAACGATTTGGTTTTCCCGAACGTTCCTTATCTGTTGCCTGAGAAGAGCGAAAAACGCCAAATGAGAAAGGAAGCAGCGGCTGCCCTGGAGCAACTTTTTTCCGCAGCGAAGGCAGATGGCGTCTCCCTCGCAGGAGTTTCTGCGTACCGTTCCCATGCGTACCAAAAAGCGTTGTTTAATCGCTATGTGCAAAAGGATGGCTTGGAAAAAGCCCGCACGTACAGTGCAATACCAGGGACCAGCGAGCATGAAACGGGTCTTGCCATCGATGTATCCGGGGCAGACGGAAAATGCGCGGCAACCAGCTGCTTTGCGGGAACCAAGGAAGCAAAGTGGCTCGCACAGCATGCGCACGAGTACGGTTTTATCATCCGCTACCCGGATGGAAAAGACAATATAACCGGCTATATGTATGAGCCATGGCATCTGCGCTATGTTGGAAACGAAGTCGCACAAGCCGTAACGGCGAAAAACATCACGCTCGAGGAGTATTTCGGTGTCGCTCCGGTTTCGTCGGAGAAGAAGTAGCTTTCATGAAAGAAAAGACAGGCTTAGTCTTCCTATGAATGAAAGGGGAGAAAGGGCCTGTCTTTTTATTTGGGAGGAGATCTTCGATGGAAGTAGTACTCAAAAAGCAACGAAAATTGACGTAATATTTATTACGTTAACTGCAAATGCCTGTTGGTTGAAAATAAAGTTTTAAACCAGTATTAGACTAAATAATAAAGGTATAGACTGGCATCGAGAGTAAGCTGACAGCAGAAGAGTTAAATAATCATTGTTTAAGGAGTAATTTGTTTGGGGAAAACTCATGTTGGTTTGGTAATCATTGCTGGTGCCATTTTTTTAGTTTTGTTAGGCGTGTTTTTGTGGAAAAAGGGAGACCAGAAAGTGCAATTTTGGGAGGCTCTACTTGATGTAATAGGGGATATAATAACATTTCAACTACCCATCTTTTTCACTTTTCGTGCATGGGCAGTGTTTTCTTGGATGATTGGAATTGGAATTTTAATAATAGCTATAGTTGCGTTAGTCACGAAATACATCTCTTGACTAACGGGTTCGTTAGGTCAATGAAACAGAGGCAGTCCAGGACTTTATTTTCGTGTCCTGGACTGCCTCTGACTCTTATATCAGGGCTAATCTAAATGAGTTGATCAATGATGACAAACATGGAACGGAACGCAAGGGAAACTACATAGCGATATCGCTTTCGGCAAGTCAAAGTCAATTTCATATCGGAGGAATGGACATGAACCAAAACAACGAAACAAACAAAATCGCAACCCAAGTAGGTGAATGCGAGATTGTGATCACCCGCATATTGGATGCTCCTCGCGAGCTTGTGTTTGATGCTTGGACGAAAGAGGAGAACCTGTCGAAGTGGTGGGGACCTAGAGGCTTTACGACGACTTTTCAGAAGTTTGATATGAAGCCGGGCGGTACATGGCAGTTTATCATGCACGGTCCTGATGGCGTTGATTATCCCAACACCAACGTCTTTGTAGAGGTCGCTAAACCCGAGCGAATCGTCATCAAACATACTGTGTTTCCCCATTTTC
Source organism: Brevibacillus choshinensis (assembly GCF_016811915.1). Classification (NCBI taxonomy): domain Bacteria; kingdom Bacillati; phylum Bacillota; class Bacilli; order Caryophanales; family Paenibacillaceae; genus Brevibacillus; species Brevibacillus choshinensis. The sequence goes on from NZ_CP069127.1 coordinate 2,764,643, forward strand.
TGGCGACAGCAACCTTTGAGGATCTGGATGGTAAGACCAAACTCACTTATAGAACAGTTTTTGAAGAAAACGCGGCTGCATTCGATAAGGTGAAAACATATGCCGTCCCAGGTGCCGAACAGACCATGGATCGTCTGGAGGAGCATCTGGCGAGTATGTCTTAAAAGTAAGAGGCGAGCCTCGTATTGATGCCGCCGGGATCTATGAAGCCTATTTTCTATTTCATCCCATTACCTAACATCTACCGCAACAATAACTGTGAAGAAAAAGCCCGATTTCCTCCAACTCGCAGAAATCGGGCTGCTATCCATGACTCCTCATTTTCTCCCCAAAAACCGGTCCAAGTACTCGATAATCGCTTCCCGGTTACCGGAAACAGCAGCCTCGCGCTCTTGATCCTTTTCCAGCTTTTCCAAAGCCTGCTCCAAAATTTGCTCTTCCTTTTCCTGAGGCACGACGACGACGCCATCTGCATCCGCTACGATGATATCACCTGGTTGAACGCTTACACCTCCGCACGAGATTGGAACGTTGACCTCTCCCCAGCAGGCCTTGCCACTGGCAGCGACCGTCGTTCCCTTGCAGAAGACAGGGAAATCGAGCTTTTTGATTCCCGCGACGTCACGGATCACACCATCGACGACGATTCCCTTGATGCCCAAGGTTTGCGCCATTCCGACGACGAAATCGCCAGCGATGGCCCGGTAGGTGTCGCCTTTTGCATCGATGACGAGGATGTCGCCTGGCTGTGCATCGCGGATGGCTTGCAGGACGGTCAGATTGTCGCCGACAGGCATTTTCACGGTGAAAGCTCTACCTGCGATATGGTGCTCTTCCTGAAGCGGCTTGATGGCAGGGTCGAGGTTGTTAAGGCCTTGCATCGTGTCGGAAATGCAAGTAGTGGGGACAGTTTGGAATTTTTCTACGATCGTGGACATGAAATAGCCTCCTTTAATCAGAAAAGGTCGATGATAATCCAAGTATACATGCTGTCAGAAAATCGGAAAAATGCCGAAAAGGAATTGCGAGCCATAACCAATCTCATAACAAAAAGTTATCTTTCCTCATTCGAAACCGATATTTCATTTCCCGTCCAAACTACCGTACATTTTTCATAACAACACACGCCAACACAGAAGGGAATGGAATAAATGGCTACTTATCAAATCGGAGTACTAAACGGAGACGGAATCGGACCAGAGATTGTCCAAGCAACCGTAGAGGTGATTGCGGCAGCTGCCGAGTTTGCAGGAACCACTACCTTTGATTTTGTATCCTTGCCAATGGGATGGGAAGGGATCGAGAAGCATGGAGAGCCGATTCCAGCGATCACCAAAGAAAAGCTGCTGGAATGCCACGGCTGGATCATGGGGCCGCATGATTCCTCCGCTTACCCGCCTGAGCAAAAGGAAAAGCGCAATCCGAGCGGGGAGCTGCGCCATACCTTTGATCTGTATGCCAATATTCGTCCGAGCAAGACGATGCCTGGCATCAAAAGTGTGGTAGGAGAAGCAGACCTGGTCATTTTCCGAGAAAATACGGAAGGCTTTTATCCAGACCGAAATATGTACGCAGGACTGGGAGAGTACATGATTACGCCTGACATCGCTGTCGTAAATGGCGTATTTACCCGAAAGGCTGCCGAAAGAATTGCGCACGCCGCTTTTCGCATGGCGATGCAGCGAAAACGCAAAGTGACCATTGTCCACAAAGCGAACGTCATTCGGCTGGGCTACGGACTTTTCCTCGATACCTGCCGCGAGGTCGCAAGGCAATATCCAGAAGTGCAAGTCGATGATTACCACATTGATGCGATGGCTGCCCATCTCGTCCGAAGAGCGAAAGACTTTGATGTGATCGTGACGACGAACATGTTCGGCGATATTTTGTCCGATCTGGCAGGGGAGCTTGTTGGCAGTCTGGGACTGGCTCCTTCCATCAATACGAATGATCGGCAGGCGATGGCGCAAGCGGCCCATGGTTCCGCTCCTGACATTGCCGGAAAAAACATCGCGAATCCGGTAGGCGAAATGCTCTCGATGGTCATGCTGTTGGACTGGCTTGCTTCCCGTCATCAGGATCAGGAGCTGCATCGGATCGCACGGCTGGTGGAACAGTCAATCATGACGACGATCGAAGAAGGAATCTGCACCCGCGACCTCGGAGGAGACGCAACCACCACGGAATTTACGGCCGCGATCATCAAGCGAATCGGGTCGGGAGGGAAATGAATGGCGACGACACCTATCCGTATTGGCCTGATACACGCCACGATGAATTCGGTGCAGCCGATCCATGCCGCCTTTCGTGAGCAAGCTCCGCATGTGACTCTGCTGAACTTCATGGATGAGGGATTGATTTTTGAGCTAAACGAAACGGGTGTCATTACACCTGCGATGATACGGCGGCTGATTGCATTGATCGAGCGAGCTGAAGAAAGCGGGGTAGATGGAATTTTACTGACCTGTTCGTCTTTTTCTCCGTACGTTACCCAAATCAAAAAGCTGTTTTCTACTCCGGTCGTGAGTGCGGATACCAGCATGCTTGAGTATTCCGTCGAAGTGGCTGAACGGATAGGAGTGATCGCGACGGTAGGCACTGCAGGACCCATCACGACTCAGCAGCTGAAAGAGATTGCCGCTTTGCGAGGCAAGTCCATTGAGGTTCAGACGGTAGTAATTACGGATGCGTTTTTCGCCCTGCAAAATGGCGATGTGGCCACGCATGATGGACGGATTCATCAAAAAATCGAAGAGCTGTCTGAAAGCTGCGATGTGATCCTGCTGGCGCAAATGTCGATGGCCCGAGCTTTGCGCACGATCAACAAGGAAATGAAAAAGCCGGTGCTCACCAGCCCGGAAATAAGCATCCGCACCATCTTGAATTTGCTGGCCTAGCAGCTATTCGGTTGAAAAGGGGGCATTGCCTTGCCACAGGATTTGTATCAAGCCGAAGATCTTGTCCAGTTCGCGACGAATTTATTCGTGGGCGGGGGCTTGCGTCAAAAGGATGCACAGGTAATTGCTGAGGATTTGGTTGCAGCCAATTTACGAGGAATCGATTCTCACGGCATTTCCCGCGTTCCGATGTATTTGGAGCGGATACGACGAGGTGTCGTCAATCCGCAGCCAAACATAACCGTGAAGCAAATCACATCAGCCGTTTCTGCAGTAGATGGAGACGATGGAATGGGGTTCCTCGCCGGTCATCGGGCGATGGAGGAGGCCATCTCATTAGCGGAAAAGAGTGGGATTGGCCTCGTAGGGGTTCGCCGCAGCACGCATTATGGAATGGCTGCCCTCTACGTTCTGCAGGCAATTTCTTCTGGCTATATCGGGCTTGCGTACACGAACTCCTCACCCGCTCTGCCGGTGTGGGGAGGGCGTACCCCCTTTCTGGGAGCCAGTCCTTTTGCGGCGGGTGTACCGAGCGGCAATCAGCCTCCGTATGTCCTGGATATGGCCATGACGGTGATTGCCAGAGGAAAGATTAGGCTGGCAGCCACTCACAATGAGCCGATCCCACAAGGTCTGGCGCTGGATGCGGAAGGAGCACCGACGACAGATGCCAAGAAAGCATTTGAAGGGGTCTGTCTGCCCTTCGGTGGCCCTAAAGGGGCGGCGATCGCCATGCTGATGGATGTGCTATCTGGTGTATTGACGGGCGCGAATTATGGAGGAGAGGTAAAGAGCCTTTACTTCGACCACACAGAACCGCAGAATGTCGGCCATCTGTTTTTTGCCATCAGACCGGATCTGTTTCTCACAAAGGACGAGTTTGCCGAGCGCATGGACACCTTCGTCACGAGGGCCAAATCATCTCCGCTTGCCAAAGGGTTCGATGAGATCCTGATTCCTGGAGAGCCTGAAGAGCGCACGGCAGCGAAGCGTCGTGAAGAGGGGATCCCGGTGTCTCATACCGTCATCCAGTCACTGCGAGAAGAGGCAGCCAGGCTCGGCGTAGATCTACCCGACAGCATGACCTGACTGGGAGCGTGTGAGCATTCGCGTTTTCAATAACTGTGATAAAGATTTACAATTTCTGTTTCTATTCGAATTTACCTACAATGAAGCGATACAAATAGAGAGAAAAACTAGGTGGTTCTGGCATGATCCTTCGCAATGTCCTTTTCATCACATTCGGGTTTCAAATCATGATTTTCGCTACGAGGCCGATAATGACACTGTACGCATCCCATCTGGGGGCGGACACCTTTCAAATCGGAATCCTCGCAGCGACTTTTGCATTTTTTCCCTTGCTGTTTGCGATCCATGCGGGAAAGATCGCCGATTACTTCGGGGATCGGATGCCGCTCTTTTTCTCCAACATGAGCTGTGCGCTCGGGCTCACGCTCCCTTTTCTGTTCCCGACGCTCTGGTCGCTGTTCGTCTCGCAGGCGATCGTCGGAATCTCGCACGTGTTCATTAATGTCTGCATGCAAAATGTCTTGGGGAAAGCCGCCACGAAGGAAAATCGCGACCATTATTTCAGCGTGTTCAGTACGGTGGTTGCCTTGGTGAGCTTTATTGGTCCCGTCCTCGGAGGATATATGTCCGAGCACGTCTCCTATGCATCCGTGTTCATGGTTGCTGTCGCCATCAGCGTGATTCCGATCGGCTGCTCTTTGCTGATCCCTGCTCTCGTCGGGCAAAAAAAAGAAAAAGCGGGGGAAGATACGGGGAATACCTTTGCATTGCTGAAGATCCCGCTGCTGCGCAAGGCATTGGCGACCAGTGCCCTGGTGTTGTACTCCCGCGATATTTTCGTCGCGTACTTTCCGTTGTATGCAAGCCACCTCGGCATATCCGACTCCAGCATCGGGTGGATCATCGCAATTCAAGGCTTGGCGATGGTGCCTGTCCGCCTCTTCCTCGCCAAGCTGGCAGATGTGGCAGGGCGAGACAAGGTACTGCTATTCTCCATTATCACGGCCGGCATATCGTTCATCCTCATTCCCTTTGTAAGCAACGCGTGGATGCTGCTCGTCTTGAGTGCCATCATGGGGGTTGGATTGGGGTGTGGACAGCCGTTGTCGATGACGACGACGTACAATGCCTCACCAAAGACGCGAACAGGCGAAGTGCTGGGACTCCGCCTGGCATCCAATCGTCTCTCGCAGCTGATCGCTCCGCTGTTTTTCGGAGTAGTCGGAAGCTGGGGAGGATTGGTAACGGTATTTTATATCAGCGGTGCGTTTTTGCTGGGGGGAGCCTTTTTAACGAAGGAAAAGACCCGCCCCGCAAAAGAGAATGTGACGGTAGGGCATTAATGGAATCACATCGTTTCAGGATACGGAAACAGATCTGCAATCCGAACCGTTTGACCGCTTTCGTTTGTAAATACGACGTGTTCTCGGCGAAAATGGCGGGGGCTATCCAAGCCGCAAGCTGCAGCCAACGAGTACAGTCCCTCCCGTAACTGAAGAATGTAGTTCATGACGCGCCACTGCTTCTCTTCAGGCGCTAATGCCTTTTGATATCTGGAGTCGGTGGTGGTAATTCCGGTCGGGCATTTTCCTGTATGGCACTGCAAGGCCATGATGCACCCATTGGCCATCATGAAGCCGCGTGCGGAGTTGACGAGATCTGCGCCAAGCGCCAGTGCAATCGCCACTTTGTCAGGAGTGACGAGCTTGCCGGAAGCGAAAATTTTCATGCGGTCGCGCACGCCGTATCGTCTCGCCATGTCATCGAGAATAAGAAGCGCGGGGTAGAGGGGGAGACCCATTCCATCGGCCATTGCTTTGAAGGTTGCGCCGGAGCCCCCCTCGGAACCGTCAACGGTAATGAAATCAGGGAAGATATTCAAGGTAAGCATGGCCCCGAAAAACGGTTCGAGCCGCTGCGGATCACCCACCACGATTTTTACGCCAACCGGTTTGCCGCCAGCTTCCTGCAATTCCGCGATAAAACGAAGCGCTTCCTCGGGGCTGGTAAGAAATTCGAACCGGTTTGGCGAATTGACGGTTTTGCCTACCGGTACGAGACGTGCTGCCGCGACTTTTTCCGTGACCTTCGTGCCCTCGAGGTGTCCGCCGCGTATTTTGGCACCCTGATGAAATTTGAGCTCGAATGCCTTGATTTGCGGGTGCTCAGCTTTACGCTTATATTCTTCGATGGAAAAACGACCGGTATCATCCCGAAAGCCGAACAGTCCTGGTCCGATTTGCGAGATAATGTCGACGCCCGTATCCAGATGCACTTGGGCTACTCCGCCTTCGCCTGTATTGATCCAGGAACCACCCGCCATTTTTGCCCCAGTCCCCGTCGATTGAATGTAGTTTTCTCCCACCGCACCGAAGGAAGTGGCGGATGCTCCGAACATTCCTTTGAGTCTCCATGGTTGTCTGCGATTTTCACCTACCACAATCACATCATCATCGTGGAGCAGCCATGGCTTGATTTGCTCTTCAATGAACTTCTCTTTCCTCGTAAAGAGGCCTTCATCGGTAATCACGTATTTCTTCCCTGTGACTGTTCGATCATTATCTACCTTTAACTCGCTCGTCAATTTCGGGAACATGGCATTGGAAAGATAAAAGCCGGGCTTCTCGTAATCGCGTCTCCCGCCAAAGGAGATGAGATCGGTCCGATATTTGGCCGCGTAGACGAGCCCGACAAAATCAGCCCGGGAAAATGGCTTTCCTTCCGTGTCGCTATCAAACCAATATTGGCGAAACTCCGGCCCCAGCTTTTCTAAAAAGTAGCGCAGCCACCCGAGATAGGGATGGGAGCGAATGATGGAATGCTTGGGGCGTTTGGATAGACGATATAGGTAGGCTAAGAAAAGCGGCGGCACAACAAGAATAATCAGGAGCAATACGAGCAGAAATATCTGGAGCATACAGCTTACCCTCCTATCACACATGGTTCATTAGGCAAAAGAATGCCTGCATAGCTTCCCACAAAACACCAATGGCGATTCTACAACTCGCATATAGGCAAATAGGATCACTCTCTTTTTGCTATAATGGGAAAAAGTCAATTTGTGAGCAAGGAGGGAATGAGGCATGGAAGCGTCAACATTGGGACATGATTCCAGTTCGCCAGAGGAAATAGAGGTTCGATCGCTTTATGCGGGACTTATCAAGGGCTGGAATGAACGAAATGCCAAGGGAATGGCTGAACCATTCGCAGCCGATGGCTCCTTGGTTGGATTTGATGGGAGCCAGATCGCGGGGCGGGTTCAGATCGAAGAGCATCTGACGCCGATTTTTGCCAGTCATCCGACAGCGCCCTATGTGACGATTGTGCGCTCTGTGCGGATGATGGGGACGGATGCAGCGGTATTGCAAGCGATAGCAGGAATGGTTCCGCCAGGGAAAGGTGATATCGAGCCAGGACTGAATGCCGTCCAGACCCTCGTGGCTGAAAAACAGGCTGGCGCGTGGCAAGTCGTACATTTTCAAACGACCCCTGCACAATTCCACGGAAGACCGGAATTGGTAGAAGAAATGACCACAGAGCTGCGAGCGTTACTGTAACGTACGCCTCATTACGAATAAAATAAGCAAAAGGAGATTGCCATGTGCAGAAATATTAAAACCTTATTCAACTTCGATCCGTCCGCCACAGAAGATGAGATCCATGCCGCCGCGCTTCAATTCGTGCGCAAGCTTTCGGGGTACAATACCCCGTCCAAAGCAAACGAAGCTGCATTCAACCAAGCGGTTCAAGAGGTGGCACAGGTTGCCCAAAAATTGCTCGATTCGCTGGTCTCAAATGCCGAGCCGCGCAACCGGGAGACGGAGATCGAACGTGCTCGCGCAAGAAATGCCAAACGGTTTGGAACAAGCACAGAGTGACGATGCCAGATCTTGTGCTATAATGACTACGGGTGAAGATAATGAGCGAAAAATCGATCAGAGAACGAATCATTGAAACGTCCATGCGCTTATTCGAAGCGAATGGCTACCACAAGGTGACCGTCGACCAAATCGTCAAGGAAAGCGGTACGTCCAAGGGTGGTTTTTATCACAACTTTAAATCAAAGGATGAATTGCTCTACATCATCCATGATCAGTTCATTTCGTATGTACTGGAAAAAGCGGAGGAAGCTTATGAGCAGTGGGGGACGCCTACGGAAAGGCTCCAAGCTATCGTAAAATCCTTCGTGAAGATGATCGATCTGTACCGGTCGCAGGTGACGATCTTTTATCAGGAAAGCTTGTTCCTGGCTCCTGAATACTTCAAGGATATTGAAATCAAGCGGGACCGCTACAAAAAAATGATGTTTACGGTTGTGCAGGAAGGGATCCACTCTGGAGAATTTCGCCCAGAACTTCCGGTTCCCATCGTGTCCATGGCCATTTTCGGGATGGTCAACTGGATTTACAAATGGTATCAAACATCGGGAACGTACTCCATCGATCAGATCGCTGACATTTATGCAGATATGGTGCTGCACTCGGTGTTAAAATCGGAAGCGATGGAAAATCCGGATTTCAACCGGTTCTTTTTGCAATCCTCAGATTTCCCCCTAAAGCCCTTTTCCTAATGGAGAAGAAGGAAATAAGTATGGTCAACTCGATACGCTCTCGTTGTATGTGGGCTTGTGCAACGAGTTTAAAAAAAGTTCAGACAGACCAACCAGTTGGTCTGTACTATTATTCAGAAACTTGCTATACTGGATCAAAGACCAACTAGTCGGTCCAGTTTAAGGTAATCAGACCAACTGGTCGGTTTGATTACCGTTTACTCATATAGAGACTTGGAAATCGGGAGGAATGGTTGTGCTGACGATTTATGAACTGAGAGAGCTTGTGAAATTGCTGGAGCAAACCGATGTAGAATCCATCGAGGTCAAACAAGATGATTCTCGACTGGCTATTAAACGCAGACCAAACGGGGACGTCGGTCATGCACAGCCAGCTGTGAATGTAGCCGCATTACCCGTAAAAGCGGTCGCGCCTGCGCCAGCAGCCCCTGCAAAGCCGAGAATCGAAGCGGCCCGCCCTGCCGCTGCAGAAGTTCCCAAAGCTGCCGCTGCCCAACCAGCAGAAAACACGGATCAGCTGCATAAAGTCACTTCCCCGATGGTAGGCACTTTTTACGCCGCTCCGGCTGTCGATGCCGCACCATATGTATCAATCGGAAGTCGTGTGGAGAAATCAACGATCGTATGTATTGTAGAGGCCATGAAGCTCTTTAATGAAATCGAGGCAGAGGTAAACGGGGAAATCGTCTCGGTTCTGGTCGAAAATGGCCAACTGGTAGACCTCGGTCAGCCCCTGTTCCTAGTCAAGACAGCACAATGACAGGTGATCCAAACACCCAAGCGGGGGAGGTCAAGATTAGTGAACAAAGATACATTGTTTAAAGAATTTTCTGTCCCAACGTACGACCAATGGAGGGAAGCGGCAGAAAAGACGCTGAAGGGAGCTTCTTTTGACGCCAAGCTTTTGACGAAAACCTATGAGGGGATTACTCTTCAGCCCATTTATCGGCAGGAAGATGTCGTAAAACTCGTGCACATTCACGCTGAGCCAGGTTGTGCTCCCTATTTGCGGGGTACAAACACAGCCGGTTCCCCTGAAGCGCAAAGCTGGGAGGTAGCCCAAGAGATTTTGACGGCAGATGCCGCAGCATTTAATGAAATCGCACGAGGCGACCTGGAGCGCGGTCAAACCATGCTGAACCTCGTATTTGATCAAGCAACCCGCTCAGGACGCAATCCAGAAAAGACGGCGCTGGAAACGGTCGGCGATGAAGGGCTGTCCATTTTCAGCCTTGAAGATCTGGCTACAGCTTTTGCTGACATCAATCTGGAGGAAGTACCCGTTTACGCATACGCAGGTCCACATAACATGCCCATCCTATCCTTGCTTGTCGCTCACCTAAAGGCTGCGGGCCGAGATGTATCAAAGCTGCGTGGCTGTGTGGGCGCTGATCCGTTCGCCGCACTCGTTACGGAGGGCACACTGCCTGGATCTAAGTCAGCTGCATTTGACGGCATGGCACAAGCAACACAATGGGCAGCCAAGCATGCGCCGCAGCTGAAAACGATCCTCGTGCAAGGCCATCCGTACCATGATGCAGGGGCTCATTCGGTCCAGGAGCTCGCCTATGCACTGGCAACTGGTGTCGAGTATGTCCAAGCGATGCTGGAACGCGGACTTTCGATCGAGGATATCGCACCGCGCATGCAGTTTGCCTTTTCTGTGGGCTCCCATGTGTTCATGGAAATCGCGAAAATCAGGGCGGCTCGCATGCTGTGGGCAGCGATCATGGATTCGTATGGCGGATCGGAAGCGGCTCAAAAAATGACCATTCACGCGCGCACCTCTGCGTGGACCAAGACCGTACTCGATCCAAACGTGAATATGCTGCGGGCAACTACGGAAGCGTTTTCAGCCGTGGTAGCCGGCGTAGACAGCCTGCATGTTTCTGCATTTGACGAGGCAATTCGTCCAGCCAATGAGTTTTCCAGACGGATCGCGCGCAACACGCAAATCATTCTTGAGAAAGAAGCGCATTTGGCGAAAGTGGCCGATCCAGCCGGTGGCTCGTGGTACGTCGAAAAGCTTACAGATGAGCTGGCTGAAAAGGTGTGGGAGCTGTTCCTGCAGGTGGAAGAGCAGGGAGGAATGCGCAAAGCACTCGAGTCAGGAATTCCTCAGTCGCAGATCGAAGAAGTCGCAGTGAAAAAGGCGGCAAATGTTGCGCAGCGCAAGACGCGAGTCGTTGGGACGAACATGTATGCAAATGCACTCGAGCATCCTGAGGCAGTAAGCAAGCTGGCCGTGGAGCCTGAAACCCGATTGGCTGCTCTTGAAGCCTATCTCGCGAAGCACGACCGCAACAAAGTCAGTAGCATGCTTGAGGCCCTATCTGTGGAGCAGGATGAACGGATGGAGAAGGCGATACAAGCCGTTTTGGCAGGCGCAACGTTAGGTGAACTGACGAAGGTCCTGCTGCCAGAAGATCAGGAACGGACTTGTGCAAAGCCGCTTCGCCGTCACCGGCTGGCAGAACCATTCGAAACATTGCGTCAGCGGGCAGTTCAATACGAGGCGAAAACGGGTCATAAGCCGAAAGTCTTCCTGGTCAATATGGGTCCCGTATCGAAGCACAAGGCGCGGGCGGACTTCGCGGCAGAGTTCTTTACGGTAGGAGGCTTCGAAGTTTTGCGCTCCGACCCGTTTGCTTCATCCGACGAAGCTGCCTTGGCGGTGATCGCATCCAAAGCTCCGATTGCGGTGATTTGTTCGGATGACGGCAGCTATCCCGAGATCGTCCCGGCACTGGCGCAGGCAATCAAGAGAGGAAACCCTGAGATGACGTTGCTTTTGGCCGGTCTCCCGGATGAGGAACAGTTCGCCAGCTATAAAAATGTCGGGCTGGATGACTGCATTCATATCCGCACCAACTGCTACCAAGTACTTCGCGACCTGTCGGAACGAATAGGGGTGATGTCATGAAGAAGAGGCCTGATTTTTCAAAAGTGCCATTCCGTACGACGAAAAGCTTGGCTGCGAACTCTTTCCTGCCAGCGGATCAACACTCGACAAACGAGCGGCTCTGGCAAACTCTCGAGCAGATTCCCGTAAAGCCGCTCTATTCCAAAGAGGATCTGGAGGGAATGAATCATCTGGGCTACATGCCCGGCTTGCCGCCCTATTTTCGCGGGCCGTATCCGACCATGTACGTGACGCAGCCGTGGACCGTTCGGCAATATGCCGGGTTTTCCACAGCCGAAGAGAGCAACGCGTTTTACCGACGCAACCTGGCAGCTGGTCAAAAGGGTCTGTCGATCGCCTTTGACCTGGCCACTCACCGGGGCTACGACTCCGATCATCCGCGGGTCGTCGGGGATGTCGGGAAAGCCGGTGTAGCGGTGGATTCGATCCTGGATATGAAGATCTTGTTTGACGGGATTCCGCTGGATCAAATGTCGGTGTCCATGACCATGAACGGGGCCGTTTTGCCGATTATGGCCTTTTATATCGTAGCAGCGGAAGAACAGGGGGTCCCCCAGGAGCAGCTGACTGGAACGATCCAAAACGATATTTTAAAGGAATACATGGTGCGCAATACGTACATCTACCCGCCGGAAGCGTCCATGAAAATCATTTCCGATATCTTTGCGTATACCTCCAAGCACATGCCGAAATTCAACAGCATTAGCATTTCCGGCTACCATATGCAGGAAGCGGGGGCGACTGCCGATATCGAGCTTGCCTATACGCTGGCAGATGGTTTGGAATATGTGCGAACGGGTCTGAAAGCAGGGATAGAAATTGACGCGTTCGCCCCGAGGCTGTCCTTTTTCTGGGCCATCGGCATGAATTACTTCATGGAAATTGCCAAGATGAGAGCAGCACGTCTGATCTGGGCGAATCTGATCAAGCAGTTCCATCCGAAAAACGAGAAGTCCATGGCGCTGCGCACGCATTCACAGACATCCGGATGGAGCTTGACGGAGCAAGATCCGTTTAACAACGTGGTTCGAACCTGTGTCGAAGCAATGGCAGCAGCCCTGGGGCATACGCAATCCCTGCATACGAACGCACTGGACGAAGCGATCGCACTCCCGACAGACTTCTCTGCCCGGATCGCACGCAATACCCAGCTGTTCCTGCAGGATGAGACAGAGATCTGCAAGGTGGTAGACCCGTGGGCTGGCTCCTATTATGTAGAAGCATTGACTGCTCAGCTGGTTGAGAAAGCATGGGCTCACATCGAAGAGATCGAAGCACTCGGCGGGATGGCCAAAGCGATCGAGACCGGTCTGCCCAAAATGAAGATCGAAGAAGCAGCGGCAAGGCGCCAAGCCCATATTGATTCGGGCAAGGAAGCGATCATCGGAGTCAACAAATACCGTCTCGACAAAGAAGACCCGCTGGAAATCCTCGAGGTGGACAATACAGCTGTACGCGAAGCGCAGATCAAGAGATTGCGCGAGCTGCGTGAACACCGCGACGAGGCAAGAGTGCAAGCAGCGCTTACAGCCATCACGACTTGCGCGGAAACAGGAGAAGGCAATCTGCTGGAGTTGGCCATCGAGGCTGCTCGCGCAAGGGCTTCACTAGGAGAAATCTCGGATGCGTACGAAAAAGTAGTGGGCCGCCACAAGGCCGTCATCCGTTCCATCAGCGGAATCTACAGCTCGGAGTATGCAGATGCGGAAGAAGTGGCAGCTGTGCGAAAAATGGCGGACGAGTTTGAGCAATGGGAAGGCCGTCGTCCCCGCATCATGATCGCCAAAATGGGTCAGGACGGGCATGACAGAGGAGCGAAAGTCATTGCGACCGCTTTTGCGGATCTAGGCTTTGACGTCGATATCGGACCGCTGTTCCAGACACCGGAGGAGACAGCCAAGCAAGCCGTTGAAAACGATGTGCACGTCATTGGCTTCAGCTCTTTGGCTGCCGGACATAAGACGCTGCTGCCGCAGCTTGCCCTTGAACTGAAAAAGCTGGGTCGGGAAGATATCGTGGTGGTCGTCGGCGGCGTCATTCCGGCGCAAGACTATGCGTTCCTCAAGGAAAACGGTGCAGCTGCCATCTTTGGTCCGGGTACGGTCATACCGGTTGCAGCGCAAAATGTACTCCAAGAAATCGTGCGTCGTCTGGAGGCTGGCAGTCTATGAGTGAGGGCGACAAAGACCGGACTTCCTTGAACTTTTCTTCATCAGTCCGTCTCCCTCGCTTATCGGTCGATCAATATGTCCAGGGTGTTCGGGAAAACAACCGCACGATTCTCGCACAAGCCATCACCTTGGCCGAGAGCAACTCGGCAGTGCACATGAATATGGCACAAGAAGTGATCAGACAGCTTTTGCCGCACACCGGCAACTCGATTCGCATTGGCATCACGGGTGTGCCAGGGGCAGGGAAAAGCACGTTCATCGAAACATTTGGAACGATGCTGTGCGAGAAGGGACATCGCGTAGCCGTGCTGGCGGTCGATCCGAGCAGCACGGTGACCAGAGGAAGCATTCTCGGGGATAAGACCCGGATGGAGCTTCTGTCACGCAATCCAAACGCATTTATCCGACCCTCCGCAACAGGCGGTACGCTGGGCGGAGTCAATCGGAAAACGCGGGAGACCATGCTGATCTGCGAGGCGGCAGGGTACGATGTGATCCTAATAGAGACAGTTGGCGTGGGGCAAAGCGAGACGACGGTCCGGTCCATGGTCGATTTCTTTTTGCTTCTCATGCTGACAGGAGCTGGAGATGAGCTGCAAGGGATCAAAAAGGGAGTCATTGAAATAGCGGACGCCCTCTTGATCAACAAAGCAGACGGAGAGAACAAGCACAGGGCGCTCGTCGCACGGGGCGAGTACAATCGGGTTTTGCACTACCTCCAACCGGCTACGTCCGGCTGGGAGACAAAAGCGTACATGTGTTCAGCGCTGACAGGGGAAGGCATCGAAGAGATTTGGAGCGTCATCGGTCAATTTCGTGATCAGACGACTCGCACGGGTGGCTTCGATGCCCGCCGCAAAGCCCAGTCGCTGGATTGGATGCACAGCATGACGCAGGATTATTTGCGCGCTACCTTTTACAGCAATCCGGAAGTGGCGGGCATGCTGCCAACGATCGAAAGCGCCGTCGCAAGCGGACAGCTGTCTGTGACGAGCGCCGTCCAGCAATTGGTGGAACGATTTGAAAAACGCGATAGGGATGGAAAGTGAGGCCAGACTATGAGCAGCATGCATGAAAAAATAGATGAGCTGATGGAACGGAAGTTTAAGGTCCAACTTGGCGGCGGGGACGCGCGGATTGATGCCCAGCACAATCGGGGCAAACTTACGGCGAGAGAGCGGATCGATCTGTTGCTAGATCCGGATACCTTTATGGAACTGAATCCCTTCGTGGAGCATCGCGCAACTCACTTTGGGCTGGATAAAATGGAAGCGCCAGGCGAAGGTGTCGTTACGGGATACGGGAAAATCAACGGTCGACCCGTCTACCTGTTTGCACAGGATTTCACGGTATTCGGCGGTGCACTCGGGGAAATGCATGCCATGAAGATCGCCAAAGTGATGGATTTGGCTGCAAAGAACGGCGCTCCCTTTATCGGATTGAACGATTCCGGCGGGGCGCGCATTCAGGAAGGGGTAAGCTCGCTGGATGGCTACGGAACGATCTTTTACCGTAACGCTATTTATTCCGGTGTCATTCCGCAAATCTCCGTCATCCTGGGACCGTGCGCAGGCGGAGCAGTTTATTCGCCAGCCATCACCGACTTCGTTTTCATGGTGGAAAAGACCAGCCAAATGTTCATTACGGGTCCTAAGGTAATCGAAACCGTAACGGGAGAAAAGATCTCGTCCGAAGATCTCGGTGGAGCGAAAGTGCATTCCACCGTAAGCGGAAACGCTCATTTCACCGCAGAAACCGAGCAAGAAGTACTCGAGCAAGTCCGTAGACTGCTCAGCTTTCTGCCGCAAAATAACCGGGCCAAAGCACCTGTCCACTCATCCGAGGAAGGGAAGAAGTGGCAGGAGGAGCTGCTGGAGCTGGTCCCGGCGGAAAGCACCAAGGTGTATGACGTTCGAAAGGTGATCGAGCAAATCGTCGACTTCGGAGACTTCATGGAAGTCCAGCCGAACTTCGCCCGCAACATCGTGATCGGCTTGGCACGAATTGACGGACATAGCGTAGGGATCATTGCCAACCAGCCAAAAGTCATGGCTGGAGGTCTAGACATCCACTCCTCCGACAAATTGGCGCGATTCATCCGTTTCTGCGATTGCTTCAACATCCCTCTCCTGACATTTGAAGATGTATCCGGATTTTTCCCGGGGATCAACCAGGAGCATGGGGGCATCATCCGTCACGGAGCGAAAATCCTCTACGCCTATTCAGAAGCGACCGTGCCGAAAATTACCGTGATTCTGCGCAAAGCATACGGCGGCGCCTATGTGGCTCTTAACTCCAAGTCGATCGGCGCGGACGTCGTGTACGCATGGCCCAATGCGGAAATCGCGGTCATGGGTCCAGAGGGAGCAGCCAATATCATCTTTGCAAAAGAGATCGAACAAAGCGCTGATCCAGCGGCTACTCGTGCAGAAAAAATCGCAGAGTATCGCGAGAAGTTTGCCAATCCGTACGTCGCAGCGAGTCTGGGCATGGTCGACGACGTTATCGACCCGCGCGAGACGCGAATGAAAGTCGCACAAGCGCTGGAAATGCTGAGAGACAAACAGGAAGATCGTCCATTTAAAAAGCATGGGAATATCCCATTGTAGAAGGGATCGATAGAGATGAAACTGCATGATATTCGCGAGCTCGTCAAACTGGTCAATCAATCCTCGATCGAAGAGCTGGAGTGGGAGAGCGGCAACACTTCGATCGTGATTAAAAAAGCAGCTCCTGTATTCATCGCTGCGCAAGAAATCTCTCCCGTTCCTGCAGTTGAAGTAGAGGCTGGTTACCAGGAAGCAGCAGCTACGGCTGAGCTCATCGGGCAAGTACAGGAATCATCCGTCGTGACACATACGATCGCTTCGCCGGCAGTAGGGATCTTCACGTCATCGGTAGCGATCGGTCAACGGGTCCAATCCGGCGATGTCGTGGGCCGTTGTTCCGTAGACGCTTTGCAGCTTTCTCAAGACATTGTCTCTTCCATCCAAGGAGAAGTCGTAGAAATTTTCGCAGCAGACGGTCAGCTCGTCGATTACAGCCGGGCACTGATGGCTGTCAAGCAAAGCTAGGAGGAGAGACTATGTTTACGAAAGTCTTAGTCGCCAACCGCGGAGAGATTGCTGTCAGAATCATTCGCGCTTGCCGAGAATTGGGAATTGCCACCGTCGCCGTCTACTCAGAGGCCGATCGTGAAGCCCTGCACGTTCAGTTGGCAGACGAAGCGTATTGCATTGGACCGACTGCTTCCAAAGACAGCTACCTGAACATGCCTCGAATCATGAGCATCGCCTTGTTGACGAAGGCGGATGCGATTCATCCTGGATACGGTTTCCTTGCAGAAAATGCGTCATTTGCTCAACTATGCCAGGATTGCTCGATTACCTTCATCGGTCCAGATCCGGATGCGATTACCAAAATGGGGGATAAATCCGAGGCGAAGGCAACCATGAGCTTGGCCAGTGTGCCGTTGGTGCCGGGGACGGAGGGACTGATCGGTGACATCGAGGAAGCTTTGGAGGTTGCGGCAAGTATCGGTTATCCGGTGATAGTCAAAGCCACTGCCGGCGGTGGAGGAAGAGGGATGCGTCTCGCCTACGACGAGCAAGAGCTCACCAAAGCCATCCATCAAGCCCAGAAAGAAGCGGAGTCCGCTTTCGGGAACGCAGGCGTGTATTTGGAAAAATACGTAGAAGAACCGCGTCACGTCGAGATTCAGATCATGGCCGACAAGCACGGCAATGCCGTTTATTTGGGCGAGCGTGATTGCTCTATCCAGAGGCGCCATCAGAAGCTGGTAGAAGAAGCGCCATCTCCAGCACTGGATGGTGAGCTTCGTGAGAAAATGGGGCAAGCTGCAGTGGCGGCAGCCAAGGCTGTTCGTTATCACGGTGCCGGCACCGTCGAGTTTTTGCTGGATAAGCATGGGCAGTTCTATTTTATGGAAATGAACACCCGCATTCAGGTGGAGCATCCAGTCACGGAAATGATCACCGGAATAGATCTCATCAAGGAACAAATATCAGTAGCAGCAGGAAATCCGCTTTCCTTTACCCAAGAGGATGTCAAAATCAACGGATGGGCGATTGAATGCCGGATCAATGCAGAAAATCCCTCCAAGAACTTTATGCCGTCACCTGGCAAAGTCACGGGTTATTTGCCCCCAGGAGGATATGGCGTACGAGTGGACAGCGCCGTATATCCTGGCTACGAGATTTCTCCGTTCTACGATTCCATGGTGGCAAAGCTCATCGTATGGGGGACGGACCGAAGCGAGGCTATTGCCCGCATGCGCCGCGCACTCGATGAATTTGTAATCGAAGGGGTGCACACGACCGTTCCATTCCATGAAAAGCTGCTTGTCCACCCTGACTTTGTAGCAGGACAGTTTGCAACAAACTTCCTGGAGAAAAACAAGCTTGACCTGTAGTCACCTTCATAGGAGCAAAGGAAAAGCCCCGATTTCGGGGCTTTTTTCTATGCAGACATTGCTGGGGATCATTCCATGATTTGGCGTATGCAATACATCCCACTGAAACATACTGAAAGGGAACTATATTCCACTTGCAGGTGTTGCTTTGTGATTACGGACGCGAGAATACGAAGATCGGGACTGGATACGAAGAGTTTGCTGAAGCAGTTCAAACAAAAGTAGTGAGCTCGCCATGAAGAGCGTCAGCCCAAACAACTGATGCTCTTTTTTGTGATCCTGCAATTTCATGCAGCCGCACTCCCTGAGAGAACCAAAAGTTTGATAAAAGTAAAATCTTTGACCGCGCGCAACTTATTTTCGCGCGCACTAAAAGCGTGAATCCGACAAACACTGTTTCTCTAGACCCACATGATTTTCGTTTGGTAACATGGTTACGTTCAAGAAAACGTACTTGGAGGGGCAGTTGTTGGAAATTTACGAGGATATTAAAAAAGGGGAAAAGGGTGCATGGATCAGCATTATCACCTACATCTGCCTTTCCATACTTAAACTAGGGGTTGGCTATGTTTCGAATTCGGAGGCATTGCTGGCGGACGGACTCAACAATACGACAGATATTATCGCTTCCATCGCGGTTTTAATTGGACTGAAAATATCTCGTAAGCCTCCTGATAAGGATCACCCGTACGGCCATTTTCGTGCAGAAACCATCAGTGCACTTATCGCATCTTTTATCATGATTTCCGTAGGGATACAGGTACTCTATCAAGCGGTGATCGGATTATTTTCCCCAGATGTTCAGGCGCCAGATTTGCTGGCGGCATGGACTGCGCTCTTTTGTGCAATGATTATGTTCATTGTGTATCGCTACAATCGTCAGCTAGCACAGAAAATCAAAAGCCAAGCCATGATGGCAGCAGCACAGGACAATCGTTCTGACGCACTCGTCAGTATCGGGGCATTTATCGGAATCATGGGTTCGCAGTTGGGTCTGCCTTGGCTCGATTCGCTCACAGCCGTCGTGGTGGGTGTCATCATATGCAAGACCGCTTGGGATATTTTCCGTGAAGCTACCCATACGCTCACGGATGGATTCGACGAAGAAACGCTCGAGACGTTTAAGCAAACGATCGAAGACACGCCTGGAGTTGAATTCATTAAAGACATCAAAGCAAGGAAGCATGGGAGCAGTGTCCTCGTAGATGCTGTCATTACCGTAGATCACAGGCTGAACGTTATCCAAAGCCATGAGATTACAGAAGAGATCGAAAAGAAAATGCTGCGTGAATACCGCATCCGCCATGTGCATGTTCATATTGAGCCGAAGTAAATGAGTTCATTAGCCCCCTTTGATCAGAAGGGGGCTTTTCGTCGAATTCAGGACGAATCCCAGAGGGGAAAACGCACCGCGATTGACAGCCTGCGTAGGCATGCGAACAGGCAAATGAGGAAACCGACACATACAGTATCTCAAGCCTCAGCATATGACGCCAGAAGAATGCTTGTCAGCTCAACCAGTAAAGGGAGGTAGGAAATGAGGAAGCAGGATGGGAAAGACGAGCTTTTTACACCTGAATTTCTAGACTGGCTAAAGGAGAAGCAAATCACGAGGAAAAGGCTGAAGAAAGATCCGACGGCATTGGACATGTACCATCGAGAATGGATGAAGACGAAAAAAAGAAACAGGACAAAGAAGCTGTCTCTGTTTCAAAATTTGCCTTCCATCAATTTCGATTTGGGTAAAGTCGTAGACAATGTCCGAATAGCTGGCGAGCTATTGAAAGCCTATCAGGAATCAAAAGAAAGCCATTCTCCAGAATCATAGTGCCGCACGAAACCAACAGAGGGAGGGCAATGGCCCTCCCGTTCTGGATGATGTGTCGAAGCTCGGTACCTAAACCCTAATCGCCATGGACTGTTTGCGTGTTATTCTCGAGCAATTCAGCCTCCTCCTGAAAAGCCTGTCGCGCTTCTTTTACGAGCAGCATCAGCAATAGGATGACGAGGAGGTAGGCAATATCCAAAAACCAGATCAGCAACATGGGCCCCGAGAGCATCGCGCCGAGCATGGGTGACATCATCCCGCCCATGACTCCGGCCATGACACCTTCGATGGAAGCCGTTAGCGAGACCAACCAGCCTGTACAAAATCCCACAGTCATCCCGATCAAGACAGCAATCACCGTGGCGAGAGCCAGATCGCTCGCGAGAAGAACTTGAATATTCAATCCCAGGGTGACGCTAGACATAGCACCTAAGCCCATGGCGATGATCATCCCGTCCATGCAGGCAAGCTCTGTCCGGTTTTTATAGGTGTAAAGGACGCTGCCGATCGTCAGCAAACTGAGGAAAACGATGTTGAGTACGAGCATAGCAACCTCCCTGATGAGTGAAGATTCAATTATTTACTGATGTTCCATTTGCTTCTTCTCCTGCAACCGCATCGGCAAAAAATCGTGCATCTCCTGCCGCGGCAAAGGCATCTGAGAGCCATTTGGACCACCTCCTGCCATAACATATGAACTCGTCAATCAAAGTTGTCTCTCGGCGGGTTGGCGATTTCATTATTTGTGGAAAAACGGGCACGAACGGGTTTGCCGGCAAAGCGGACGGGCAGTGCCTTCGCCCTCAGAAAAATATGGTAAGATAAAGGCAGAAGAAGAGATAAAGGAGAAAAACGATGCTGGTTCAGGTGGCAAAAGGGATTCATCAACTATCGATTCGATTTCCATTCGGCATGAGACAAGTGAACAGTTATGTCATAGAAGGAAGTAAAGGGGTCACGATCGTAGACACGGGCAGCTGCGCTGAGCAGTCCATGGATATCTGGAAAAGCGCGCTTCCTATGGGAACGAAGGTGGAAAAAGTGCTGCTGACGCATGCGCACACCGATCACATCGGTTTGGCTAAGTGGCTGCGGGAGCGCTACGATGCACCTGTACTCCTCTCACGACTTGGCTATGAGGAGATGCAAAAATTTCACACGAGATTGAAAGAGTATAAAGGGGATGAGTCCGTAGATTATCCCTATTTTCTTCAGCATGGGGGTCCGGCAATCAGTGAAAAGGCATTGCTGGAGCAAGTAGACGCCGATTTTTTCGAGCCGGATGAACTCCTGGAGGACGAGCAGGAGATCGTATTGGGAGACTTTTTGTTCGAGTCGATCTGGACGCCAGGTCACTCGCCCGATCACTTCTGTTTTTACGATCGTTCCAATGGCGTACTGCTGGCTGGCGATCACGTGTTGAATGATATTTCCCCGCTCATTCCCATCTGGTCCGAAGAGGAAGGCAATCCGCTGCGCTCCTATTTTCAATCGCTGGACAAGATAGTTCGGCTTCCCGTACAGATCGCCTTGCCTGGACATGGCAGCATGATTCAGGATTTGCCTGCGAGAGTCGCTGAGCTGCGAATCGGGCATGAGCAGCGCATGCAGCAAATTCTGGAGGGAGTAGCTGCGGGCGGCAGCACGGCTGGCGAGATCGCAAAAGTCGTGTACGGCCTGGAGAAGCTATCCATACGGCACATGGCCGAGTTTCTCATGACACTGTCCCGGATCTTGTATCTCGAATCGGAAGGCAGATTGCGTGCAGAGAAAGTAGAAGGGAAAGTCCGTTTTCATGTGATGGGCTAGGCGCTACCATTTTGTTTGCGCTGTCCTCATTCAGCAGCACACATGTACGAAGATGGATTCAGCAAGTAGTAGGCGCCAGTAATTCAAAGGAAGAAGAGCAGAACGACCCGAAGTTCGGGGCTTTCGCTCTTTTTTCAAACACTCCGGGCCAGTAGAAGCAAAGGAAACAATGAAGTATAGAAGTCTGAAAATTCATAAAATATACAAGGGTTTTTGCCAACCAAAGTCGAATAGACATGATTATTCACATGGCGCGTATGTTATCAATAAGCGTCAATGTCCGCGTACAAGGAACGGTTGAGTGTGTTCATCCAAGAAGACACAGTCTTTTTCCATATACGTTGATGGGGGGCATTCTATTATGAAAGCGCTTGTATTGGAGAGCCAAAAGAATTGTGTTGTCAAGGAGGTCTCTACGCCAGCACCTGGGGACAACGACATCTTGGTGAAGATCATGGCAAATGGCGTTTGCCGGAGCGACTGGCACGTCTGGGAAGCGGAAGTAAACAATTATCCATCCAAAATTCTGGGTCATGAATTTACGGGGATCGTAGAGGAAGTAGGGAAGAACGTCACGCGTTTTAAGAAGGGCGATCGTGTCATCGCTCCTTTTTCGGGGAGTGAAGGGACATGTCCGCAATGTCAGCAGGGGCACACGAATATATGCGACTCCTTTTTGTTGCCCGGATTTATGTACCCAGGCGGTTTCGCGGAATATGTTTCGATTCCTTACGGGGAACGCAATCTCGTACACTTGCCGGAAGAAATCAGCTTCGTGGATGGGGCTGCTCTCGGCTGCCGATTCATGACAGCGTTCCACGGCATCGTCGATCAGGCAAAAGTTCAGCCGGGCGAATGGGTTGCCGTATACGGGTGCGGAGGAGTAGGTCTCTCGGCGATCAATATTGCTACGGCCATCGGGGCAAATGTAATCGGTGTGGATATTAATGATGCCAATCTGGAATTGGCGAAGCAAATGGGAGCCGCTTACACGATCAACAGCAAGCAGACGGACCCGGTAGCCGCAGTTAAGGAAATCACCAAAGGCGGCGCACATGTCTCGATTGATGCGCTTGGTTTTACACAGACCTGCGTCAGCGGCATTCGCAGCTTGCGAAAGAGAGGACGTCATCTGCAGGTCGGTCTCACCATGAATCACGAGCAGGGGCATATTGCCATTCCAGTCAATGAAATGATTTTGAAAGAGATTAATTTTATCACGACATTGGGGATGCCTGCCCATCGCTTTGCATCGCTTCTACCCTTGGTAACGACGGGTCGCTTGACTCCAGGAAAAATGGTGACGAGGGAGATTGCTCTATCCGAGGTGAACGACATTTTCACCGCGATGAGCTCGTATTCCAACACAGGTACATTTGTTGTCACCACATTTGCGTAACGGATAAAGGAAGAACTGAATAAAGCAGCGGGGGCAAATCCTAGTGGCCTTCGCTGCTTTTTGCTGCCGGAAAGTGTATGGAATAGTAAGTGTTGTGTGAAAATAAAGACAACTATTGTTCGAATCGAGACACTTTTACGGACGCAGATTCATCGAGCATTAGGAACTTGGAGCTCTGGCATGTATTTTGCTAGGAAAAGGTAGAGACCGCATGAGGAGTCACTTTGCTCAGCTCAGCAGTCCCAAGCTGGCGATGGATGCCATCGATTCCCGAGCAGAAGCCTGGAAAAAGAAAGCGAGGAAGCGAAGATGGAATTCAAAACACAGATCGGGGTTTCCGAGCCCGATAAGATTTACGTGCATGGCTATGATTTGAGCGAGGATCTGATCGGACAGATCACGTTGGCAGATATGGCGTTTCTGGGAGCTGCCCACCGCAAGCCGACTATTCAAGAATCGAGAATGCTGAATGCGTGTATGGTGGCTATCTGCGAGCACGGATTCACACCTAGCTCCATTTCGGCTCGGTTGACGTATTTGGGAGCCCCAGAAGCCGTGCAGGCAGCGGTGGCGGCGGGTCTGCTTGGAGCAGGCTCTGTTTACCTGGGAGCCATGGAGTACGTGGCACAGATGCTTCAAGAAGGCTGGAAGAAGCAGGAGCAAGAAACCGATGTGCGGCGCCTTGCCGAGCAGATCTTGCATGAAAGAGCGGAGCAAGGACTCTCCCTTCCTGGGTTCGGGCATCCCGTTCACAGACCCGTCGATCCTCGCACGACGAAATTGTTTGCGCTTGCAGAAGAGCTCGGATTTGCCGGAAAGCACACGGCCTTGATGCGTGAAATCCACAGACAGTTTTGCGAGAAAAAGGGAAAGACCATCACGTTAAACGTGGCAGGTGCGATTGGAGCAGTGCTCTCCGATATGAATATGCATCACAGTGTCGTCAAGTCTTTTGCCGTAGCCGCCAGAGCCGTGGGACTGATCGGCCACATCGTCGAAGAAATCGAGTCGGGACGAGCGGACAGCATGGCACAGCAGCTGTATGACTATGTCGAAGAAAGCACGGTCTACACGAATGACAAACCGCGTCATCAAGCAGAGGAATAAGTACGGGAAGGGGAGAGAGTCATGAAACAAGTACATACGAGACGCACGGGTGTCGACAATACGATCGCCGTTGCCGAGCTGAGCCGGCCAGAAGCGCGAAATGCGTTCAACACCAGAATGGCGAAAGAGCTCCTACAAGCCTTTCAGGAGATAGTCAGCTCCGATGCTAGGGCTGTGCTGCTTCAATCGACGAATGGGAAAGCATTTTGCGCAGGGGCTGATTTGAAAGAACGCAATGGGATGACGGAGGCAGAGTGGAGAGACTAGCACAAGCTGTTTGAGCAAATGTTTTACGCCATCGCAGATACTCCCCAGCCCGTCATTGCCGTTGTGGACGGATACGCATTGGCAGGAGGATTCGAGCTCGTGCTCAATTGTGACTTTATCGTAGCGGCGGACAGTGCAATCTTCGGTCTTCCAGAGGTTACGCGGGGGATTATGCCAGGAGGGGGAGGGACACGGCTCTTGGCAAAGCGAATCGGCCTGCACAAAGCGAAAGAATGGATATGCACGGGCAGGCTGATCGAGGCTGGGGAGGCTGATCGGGCAGGCTTGATAAATCGATTGACGACAGCAAACTCGCTTGCAGAGCAAGGGCTGAATTTGGCAGAAAGTCTCGCCCGCAATGCGCCGTTGGCAGTGCAAGCATGCAAGAAAGCGGTCGACGTGCTCTTCGGAATGGACGATCAGCTGGCTCGAGAAAAGGAGCTGGAGTTCTACAACCGCTGTGTCGATACGCAGGATCGTCTGGAGGGTGTGCTCGCCTTTGTGGAAAAGCGAGTGCCGCGTTTCGTAGGAAAATAAAGAGCATACAGGCTGGAGGAAGAGTCATGAAAGACGACGCATTTCACCAGGAACTTCGCCAGAGCGTACGCGCCATTTGCAAAAATTATCCGGATTCTTACTGGAGAGAGCTGGATGAGAGGAGGGCCTATCCGTAAGCCTTTGTCAATGAGCTGTCACGCACAGGATTTCTCGGTGCGCTGATTCCGGAAGAATACGGCGGCCCCGGCTTGTCCGTCACAGAAGCCTCCATCATCATGGAAGAAATCAATCGCTCGGGAGGGAATGCGGGAGCGTGCCATGCCCAGATGTACACCAGGGGAACGCTGCTGCGCCATGGCTCGGATACGACCCAGTTGAGAACCGCGGCCGTACGAAAAGGCGACAAGTACATCCGCCCGATACGAACCATGATGAACCACGCGACGACAGAGCTGTTTATCGAAAACCTCGAGGTGCCTGCGGAAAATTCCTCATCCTGTCCTATGTGGCCGAGCATGTCTTGGGGCTCCCAAGATCGTACTGATTGGAAAGCATAGAGGTCCTGATTTTGCCCAAGGCATGTCGAGCAAATGATGTGCGGAAATAGGTAGCGAGTCCAGAAGGATATTTGAGAGGAGTGGAAGAGTATGAAAAATCGTTTGCCTAGCTGGATTTCAGAGCATATCGTCCTCCCGGTGATTACAGCTCCCATGTTTCTTGTATCAAACCCGGAAATGGTCATCGCTGCATGCAAGAGTGGAGTCATTGGCTCCTTTCCATCATTGAATGCACGTACCGTTGATACCTTGACGGAATGGATGTCGACCATTTCACAGGAGCTGGCTCACTGCAAAGCGGCAGAGCCGACGAAGAAAATTGCTCCATGGGCGATCAACATCGTCATTCGCCATTTGAACAATCGATTGGAGGAAGAACTGGAACTGATCAAAAAGTACCAACCGCCGCTCGTCTTTACGGCTTTGGGGAATCCGGCTCCCGTCGTAGAAATCGTACATGCCTATGGAGGAATCGTTTTTTCTGATGTGACTACCGTTTACCATGCGAAAAAAGCTGTGCAATCGGGTGTCGATGGCTTGATTTTGGTTTGCGGGGGCGCAGGAGGACATGCGGGCACTTTGAATCATTTTGCTTTTGTCAGTGCCATTCGGGAATTTTGGGACGGGATCACGATCCTTGCAGGTGGGATTGCCAATGGTCAAGACATTTTGGCAGCCCAGGCCATTGATACAGATTTAGTCTATATGGGCACGAGGTTTATCGCTTCCGCTGAGAGCAACGCGGGGGAAGAGTACAAGCAGATGCTGATCGACTCCACCATCGAAGACATCCTATATACGTCGACGTTTAGTGGCATTCCAGCCAATTACCTGGAGCCGAGCATCATCAATGAGGGGCTCAATCCAGACGACCTAGGCTCGCATGCGGACTTCGCCAAGACCGGCAGAAAGGCCTGGAAAAACGTATGGTCCGCGGGACACGGGGTAGGTAGGACGAAGTCGATCCAGACCGTCTCTGAAATCGTCGGGGAACTCCAGACGGAATACGATCAGACGCTCACCGCTCTGCAGCAGGTAAGCCACACCCGCACGCATCTGAATACATCCATGTCTTGACATGGGTCCCGTCTGCACCAGATGCAGTCAAGAAGAAACCCCGAGATGAAATTGATCTCGGGGTTTTCGCGTATTTGTCAGCTCTGGGTCAATTCACGGATTCCCTGAATGAATCTCTCTACTTCTTCCGCTGTATTGTAGGGAGCAAGTCCTGCGCGAATCCAGCCGCCACTTTCATTGATTCCCAGCTTGTCTGCAAGTGTCATCGCGTAAAAGTCTCCGTCGGCAATGAAGATGCCGTAGTCTTCACACATCCTCTCGCAAAATGCTTGAGTGGACCAGCCATCGACCCGAAAAGCGATTGTTGGCGTTTTTGGCACATCAGGTGCAGCTTGATAGAGCGTAACAGCTTCCATATCCGCCAGTGCCGTACGAAGCTTTTCGGCAAGGCTGTTTTCATAGGCCTCGATTACTTCATACCCAGAGCGTATCTGCTCGGTTAACTCCTGACCTTCTCCCAGACTGGCAATAAATTCGATAGCGGGACGAATCCCTGCGATGCCTTCGTGATTTTGGGTTCCGGTTTCCAGCTTATCCGGTATGTAAGAGGGCGCTGGCTGGAGCTTGTAAGGCTGGAGCTTTTCAAAGAGTTCCTGACGAATGACGGCGATCCCGATGTGCGGACCAAAAAATTTATAGGCAGAGCAGAGGAGCAGATCCGCGCCGAGTTCATCCCGATCTACGGCAAAATGAGGGACAGCATGAACAGCATCGACAGCCACGGGAATGCCGTGCGCGTGTGCTTTTTTCGAGATAGCGGCGATGTCATTGATGGTTCCGACTGCATTGGAAGCAAGTCCTACCGCAATCAAGCGTGTACGGGGAGTGAGGAGATCATCCAGTTCTTCCAGACGCAATGTCAGCGTATCAGGATCGACAGGCAGCCAGCGCACGGTCATGTTGCGATCTGCCGCAATGGTCAGCCAAGGATCGACGTTCGCCCGATGATCGAGCTCGGATACGATGATCTCGTCGCCTTCCCTCCAATCACGTCCCAAAGCTCGGGCAATGGCAAAGGTCAGTGTGGTCATATTGGCGCCAAATGCGATTTCCTCGGGAGAAGCGCCAAAGAGAGCTGCGATGGCATCCTTCGCATCCGCGATGATTTTCTCCGTTTCCTGACTGCTCGGAAACGATCCGTGGAGGTTTGCGCCCCCATTTGCCATATATGCGTAGATGGCATCCATGGAGCTTTTGACTACCTGCGAACCGCCAGGACCATCAAAATAAACAACAGACTTGCCGTTGTGTGTCCGGCGCAAAGCGGGAAATTGTTCACGTACTGCCGCGATCGGGTAGAGCTCAGCCGTTTTCGTCATACTCCACGTCTCCTTTGCATTGCAGAAGTAATCTTACACTCCCTCATATTATCATAATTGTTTGTCAATTTGGCGAAGGATTACAAGCGTGCTAATACATTGTACAAACGAGCGACGGGTATCTATACTGGTAGTAGAGACGTAATACTGAGAGAGGCAGCGCAAACGCCTTGATCAAGATGTAGATGAGAGGGATACCATGCAAACGTGGATTACTACCTTTATGGAACAGTTCAGCTACATCGGCATCTTTTTGCTGATGGCCTTGGAGAATGTGTTTCCCCCAATCCCATCTGAGGTGATTCTGACTTTTGGGGGATTTATGACCACATACACGACACTGTCTATACCGGGAGTCATCATTTCCGCAACGATGGGCTCTGTTTTTGGAGCCATCATTCTATATGGGATTGGGTACTACCTCGATTTCGAAAAAATCGAGAACCTCGTGGATCGCTGGGGACATATCTTGCGGTTGAAGAAAGAAGATATTTCTCGCGCGAATGCGTGGTTCAACAAATACGGCTACTGGACCATTTTCCTTTGCAGAATGGTACCGCTGGTGCGGAGCTTGATATCTGTCCCGGCTGGAATGACCAAAATGAACGTCTGGCTCTTTTTGCTGTTTACGACACTCGGGACGCTGATCTGGAATGTGGCGCTCGTCATGATCGGTTCTTTTCTGGGACAATCCTGGGACAGTATCCTATCGTTTATGGACATGTATTCGACCGTGTCCTATATTGTCATTGGAATCGGAGCAATCGTGTTTCTCTTTTTCTTTTTCCGCAAAAGAAGTGTGAGGTCGAAGTAGGAGGAGGACAAGCGGTGCCTCCATAAAAAATCTCCGGTCGAGGTGGCCGGAGATTTTTCGTGCTTTAGCCTTTCATTTGCCTGGCAATATCCGAGATTTTTTTACTCCTCAGTGCCTGCTCCATCTGACGCTCGGCGTCCAATACGACCTGTTGGATCAAGCACTCGCTGCTGTGCTGAAAGCCGCATTCAAACAAGGAGGACGTACCTTCGATGGCATGAATGACATCCAGAAAGGAAATATCATCCTGATTGCGTTTGAGCCGGTAGCCTCCATTTGCTCCTGGAACAGAGTGGATGAGCCCGGCTTTGACCAGCTTGGTTAGCATCTTGGAAAGATACGTTTGGGAAACTCCTAATTTTTCAGCCAAAAGCTGCACACTGACGGGCTTGTCCGGCGCTTCAGACACCAGGTACAGCATGGCATGGAGAGCATAATCTGTCGCCTGTGAAAACTTCATGAGACACCTCTAACGTAGATTTTATTTATCCATAATAAAGAGAATAAGGCAGCAAAGCAAGTAGATGGATGGAATTGCTGCTCGCTTCCGGGATGAGTCATTTAAAAGCATCGTTTCAGATAGAACGAAGCACCAACGCAAGAGAGCTGGGCTGCATCCTAATAATGCAGCTACAATAACAAAAGTTATTCCAAAACACCTAATGGACTGATTAGCGTAACTTTCCATTATTTGGTTCGTATATGAAGGGGATAGGACAGGGAGTAATGGCTCCTCACTATCCTAAAAATAAAAACGGACAAACATACGGTTCTATGGCAGATGCTGCTTCTGCTGAAATGGAACCTGAATTAATCAGTGCTACAGGTGTGGATGGCACTGCAGGATATGTGCTGAAAAAAGACTTAGACGGTGAGCGACCAAAATCACCCGAGGAAGCCATTGCGATACAAATCAGTAGATCACCAGGTGGTCGTGATATTCCGCTGTATGACGTTGATGGTGAAACCGTAATTGGTGTGTTTCATGTTGGAGGAAAGTAACAAAAATGCATGTTCAAGAGATACGCTGACTGGCAGTATAGCGTAATGAATGAATATATCTAAAGTCGAGCTTACCTCGTTGCCTTCATTTCAAATTTCCGTTTACGTATTACGTTCAAGGATGGTGACTGTATGTCAAAGGAAGATCCAAGCATTATATTAATTACAGGGATAATGGCTAGCGGAAAATCGACAGTAGCGCAACTGCTCTCTGAACAATTCGAAAAATCGGTGCATTTACGTGGAGACATTTTCCGAAGAATGATTGTAAATAACCGCAAAGAGGTCCATCCAGACTCGGGAAGTGGCGAGCTTGATCAATTGAAGCTGCGATATCAGCTAGCCGCTCAATCAGCGGAGATGTACCAAAAGGCGGGATTTACAGTTGTTGTTCAAGATGTCGTCGTTGGACCATTGCTTACTGATTTTATCTCGTATATTAGTAGCCGCCCATTTTATGTAGTAGTGCTTTGTCCAAACTCTACAGTGGTTGCAATGAGAGAGGCTGCTCGCAAAAAGAAAGGTTATGGCATTTGGAGTGTTGATGTATTAGATCGTCTGCTGCGAAATGAAACTCCGCGCACAGGATTGTGGTTGGATTCATCTGATTTGTCCCCTGAAGAGACGGTGAATGAAATTGTCAAGAGACTGCAAAATGAGGCAATGATTACATAAGCGATTACGTTAGCGGGTTCGGTCGTTTCATAAAAGGCTCAAAACCCACATGTAGTTTTGTGGGTTTTGTTTTGGCCAAACAGAGCCATGCTGATCAAGCGCATACTGAAAAGTGCCTAAAAAATCTGGTAGAAGAGGAAATTGGTAAGACAGAGGATTGGGACATGGTGTATGACGGATCACTCAGCAAAATGGGATTCTGAAATTTACCATATGTAAGAATATTTAATCTATATTTCATACATTTTGTAAAATGAACAAAGTGGAACAGTTGGGGTACGATCAAAACGTATTCTCATCTTATAGATTAGGAGGTTGAGTGACAGATGATTTGGGACTTTCTCTTTCAATTGCCGACACGAATCGAATTTGGAAATGGAAAAGTGAAAGAACTGGCGCAGCGCGTTTTGGAGCTAGGAGGGAAAAAAGCGATGCTGGTAACCGATCAGGGCATCGTTAGGTCGGGCATTCTCGATATCGTGACGGGTGTTCTGGAGGCTGGTGGGATCGCGTTCACCGTGTATGATCAAGTGAAACCGAATCCGCGTGATGTCGATTGCATGAGTGCGTACCAATTAGCCAAGGATGCAGAGGTTGACGTGCTGATCGGGTTGGGCGGAGGCAGTTCGATGGATACGGCAAAAGCAGTCG
This sequence comes from Brevibacillus choshinensis, assembly GCF_016811915.1. Lineage (NCBI taxonomy): Bacteria > Bacillati > Bacillota > Bacilli > Caryophanales > Paenibacillaceae > Brevibacillus > Brevibacillus choshinensis. Next base: position 2,795,668 of record NZ_CP069127.1, read on the forward strand.
GAACGCTGTTAACCCACGGCGGCGAAATCAAGGACTGGTACGGCTTAAACGTGCTGGAAAGGCCGATCACACCGCTGATCTGCATCCCGACCACGGCAGGTACAGGCAGCGAAATCACCTTTTTCTCCGTCATCACCGATACGAATACAAAATTGAAAATGAACATACTCGACGCCAAGGTTGCGCCAAAAATCGCACTGCTCGATCCTGAGCTGACAGTTACGCTACCTGCACATGTAACCGCTTCCACGGGGATGGATGCGCTGACACATGCAATCGAGGCGTATACCTGCAACATTTCCGAGCCGATTACGGATGCGCTCGCCTTGTATGCGATCGATCTGATCGTAGAGAATTTGCCTCTAGCCGTGTCTGATGGCGCCAATCTGGAAGCACGGCGGAACATGCTGGCAGGCAGTCTGATTGCAGGCATTGCTTTCGGGAATTCTGATGTCGGAGGTGTCCACTGCATGGCGGAGGCACTCGGCGGCTTGTACGATACCCCGCATGGCGTCGCCAATTCGATGCTCTTGCCGTATGTGTTTGAATACAACATTCCGGCTGATCCGCGAAAGCACGCCATTGTCGCCGAAAAGCTGGGAGCCAAACGCAATGGCCGTACGGATGAGGAGGTCGCACAGGAAGGCGTGCAGCTTCTGAAGGATTTGGCGCAAACCGTCCGCATCCCCAAGATGAAAGAGCTTGGCAATGTAAATTCAGATGATTTCCGCTACCTGGCTGAAGCTGCTACTAAAAATGTCTCGGCACCAAGCAATCCGCGCGCTGCCACGATGGAGGACTATTTGAAATTATTCCACACTGCTTTTGAAGGATAGTTCTGACGTACACAAGGGGTAGGTGCAAATATGAGCGATCTGAAATTAAATCGAACATTAGGATTTTGGGCAGCATACTCAGCTTCGGTTGGACTCGTTGTTTCAGGAACAGCGATGGTTGCGTTAGGCAATGGATACGGCGTGAGCGGCCCTGCATACAGCATTGTCGCATTCGGAGCATTGATCGTGATTTTATGCGTGGCGCTGTCGTATTCCGAGATGGCGGCCATGATTCCCGGCGCTGGAATGGTCGGCGAATATACGCTTCCGGCACTGGGCAAGCTGCCTGCTTTGTTTGCGGTTTTGGCCGGATACATCGTACTGGTCGGCACAGACGGCGGTACGAACATGATCGTCGGCGGACAGTCGCTGGAGGCTTTGATCGGTGTGCCTTGGTATCTGTGCGTCGCTGTCATCTTGATCTTTCTCGTCATCGTCAACATGATGGGCGTCGAAGTGTTCGGTAAAGTCCAATCTGTGCTGGCCATCAGCATGATGGGGCTTCTCGGCATCCTCGGGCTTTGCGGCGTGTTCGGCATCGGGACCCAGGAGCCGTTGGCAGTCCAGCCGCCATTCTCCGCCTTGACGTGGCAGGAGCAGGCGGGCACGCTCGGACTTGCGATCTGGCTGTTCATAGGGATGGAATTCGTAGCGCCGCTTGCAGAAGAGGTGAAAAATCCGGGGAAAACGATTCCGTTTGCTATGCTGTTCGGCTGCTTCACCATCTGGCTGGTCGACCTGTTCTTCGGACTCGGCGTTACCAAGTACATTGCCTTGGACAAGCTCGCAGCGTCGACGATCCCGCACGTGGATGGGGCTGCTGCCATGCTGGGCAAACCGGGATTGGTCATCATGAGCATCGTCTCGATCTTAGCAGCGGTCACGACATGCGACACGTATTTGGTCGCTGTTCCGCGCATGCTGTACGGTTTGTCAAAAGAAGGGCTGCTGCCGAAAATGTTTTCCTGGCTGCATCCGAAAACACGAACACCGTGGTATGGGATTTTCTTTGTCGTTGCTTTGATTCTGATCGTGCTCGTTTATGCCGTCATCAATAAGGCAAACATTGATTTCGTCACGACCATGATCGCGGTTGCTTGCGGAACATGGCTGATGTCCTACATGATCACGCAGATTGACGTTATCGTGCTTCGCGTCAAGTATCCGAAAGCCGTGCGTCCGTTCAAAACGCCTTTGTATCCGCTCCCGCAGATTATCGGTATCGTTGCCTGTGCTTACATGATCTACACGCAGTACCAGGATCCGACTGTGTTGACCATATCCCTTTACGTGATCGCGGTCATCTTGATTTTTGGAATCATTTATTTAAAAATGACCGGTCAAAAATTGTTTGAACCCGTGCCGTTAGAAAAGATTTACGAAGGAATCCGCAAACGCAGCGAGTTGGACAGTGAGCTCGGCATCGCCGAAGAAAAGTAGCGCAATCTGTCCGCATGAAAGGAATAGGTGGGGGAGCATGGGGTTATATACTGTCATCGATCAGCGCGCATTCAAGGTGCTGCGTTCCGTCGCAACCGATTTCGAGACATTTGCTCCCATCGGTGTGGCCTCTAACAATCGCATTCAGCTGGACGGTCACAAGCTAGGGGTAGAATCTCTGGAAGCAACCTATCGGATCATCAATAAATGGATGGGGCGCATCTATGTGTATACATGGAAATGGTCGCTTCCCGATGACTCTGTCCTGGAAGATGTTGTGATAAAATGTAAGTACTCTGGAAAACTGGGCAGTCGTGTGGCTCAGTTCACTTCCAAGCAAGACTCGGCATTGCTGCAGCGCCTCAATCAGGATCATGAGATTCTGGCCTTGTGCAATTCAATCGATTATGAGGCAATCGAGCTGCGCTATTCCAGTAAAGAGCAGCGCTGGCACGTCGAGATGAAGCCAAATTATGGTGATTTCATCTGGATCTTGTTCCCGCCGGTCCGGTATGCACGCAGGCCCAAGCAACAAGAAATGGACGATACGATGCGTTTGGTCAAGCGTTTGGCCCAAAAAATCAAACAATCAACCAAGTGAGGTATTTCTATGATTTCGATGTTGCAAGCGAAAGCATTTTTGACGGATCTGAATACGGTGCAAAAAATGTATATCGATGGAGAATGGGTGGCGAGCGAAAGCGGTGGCATCCGCAATGTGATCAATCCGGCGAATGGCGAGATCATCGGCGTCGTAACGGAAGGGAATCGTGATGACGCCAAGAAAGCGATTTTGGCAGCGAGACGCGCATTTGACAAAGATGGCTGGCAGGACAGCAAAGCTCGTGATCGCGCAGCTCTGTTGAACAAGGTGGCCGATGCGCTGGAAGCGCGCGCAGAAGAGTTCGCTTCCCTCGATACATTGAACAACGGCAAGCCGCTGCGCGAATCCCGCTACGATGTCGCAGATGCGGTGAACCAGTTCCGCTACTTTGCCGGTCTGTGCACGAAGCCGCATGGTACGACGTATGATGTGCCGGACGATATGCAGGCGATGGTCGTGCGCGAGCCGATCGGCGTCGTTGGACAGATCATCCCTTGGAACTACCCGCTCGTCATGGCGACGCAAAAAATCGCTCCGGCGATCGCGGCCGGCTGCACCGTCGTGATCAAGCCTGCGGAGCAGACGCCGTTGTCCTTGATCCGGCTGTTTGAAATCATCGATGAAGTTGGCTTCCCGTCAGGCGTGATCAATCTGGTGCTCGGTGCCGGGGAGACGGTCGGGGCAGAGCTTTCCGAGAGCCCGCTGGTGGACAAGGTCGCCTTTACTGGCGGAACGGATACCGGTATCCGCATCATGAAGGCGGCTGCGGAAACGATTAAAAAAGTCGGCCTGGAGCTTGGCGGCAAATCGCCGAACATCGTGTTCGCCGATGCGGATTTTGAGACGGCCGTTGATTACGCGCTGTATGCGATTTTTGCAAATCAGGGCGAGGTGTGCTCCGCCGGTTCCCGCCTCTTGCTCGAGGAGACCATCTATGAGCGGTTTATTGTGGAACTGACTGCCCGAGCCGAAGAAATCGTCGTAGGAGACGGGACGGATGAAGGGACTGAGATGGGGCCGCTGATCACGGAAGAGCATATGCAGCGAGTCCTGCACTATATCGAAGAAGGCAAAAAAGAAGGCGCGACGTTACTGTGCGGAGGTAATCGCTTGACAGATAACGGTATGGACAAAGGCTTCTTCGTGGCGCCGACGATTTTTACCGACACCAAACCCGACATGACAATCATTCAAGAAGAAATTTTTGGTCCTGTATTGGCGATTCAAACGTTCCGCACGGAGGAGGAAGCCATTGAGCTGGCCAATGGCACACGTTTTGGCCTGGCAGCCGCGGTTTTCACGACAGATGTCGCCAAAGCCCACCGGGTGATCAAAAAGCTCCGTGCAGGCATCACCTGGATTAACACGTACCACCCAACGTACAACGAAGCGCCATGGGGCGGCTACAAACAGAGCGGGATCGGCCGTGAGCTCGGTACTTACGGATTCGAGGAGTATCTTGAAATCAAGCAGATCAACGTCAATCTGAACGTCGCGCCGAGCGGGTGGTTCGAGAAACGCAGCTAGGCCCATTCTAGAACGGATATAGGGGTGACCCAGAGACGGTCGCCCTCAGAGTGTCGAGGAGGTCTGATGCTGTGGCCAGGAGAGGCCCCGAAAAACAACAAACGAAAAAGAATGAACGAGAAAACGCCGATGGAAGCACGGTGTTTTTTTGTTAGGTGAAGTTTCTTTGTCTGGTTAAAAATCGTTAACATAATAAATGTTATGGAACGTAAAAATACGTTGCTTGCATTCCCCATCTGGTCGTTCAGAACCTAAGCAAGAGGAAAAGGCCGCATAGATAATAGTGGGAATCATTGTTCTGGGCACCTTCAGCTTTTGAGAGGGGGTGAGAGAAGTATATTCGAGGATGGAGGATGAGCAAGCGAAAGGAAACCATGTCATGCTGCGTAAAATGAAGTGGGAATGAATCGTTATGAGGGATGAAAGGACTGAGAACCATTAGTTTTTAGACACTCCATTCCCTCAAAACGTTTGATTTTAGATAGCCGTACTGCTTTTCGTTGGTATCGCTGAATGCCTCATCACGATTGGAAGGAACGTCCTGGTAATCTACCTTTTCGGTAAATTGAGATTCAGTGAAGTCACGACGAACACCATTTATGAGGTTGTAGTAGTGCCAGCCATCAGGAGTCTGCGTTTTCAGGATGTCTCCAGAGAATAGATCATGTACGACCAAGGCGGTAACTCCACACTGGCCCTTTGCCGGATTGTCGGGTGTCCATTTTGAGCTGGATTCAATCGACCAAACGCGCTGAAGTATTTTCGCCAGATCGGAATAACGATGCTGGTCATCCATAGAAAGCCCCCCATTATCGATAGGTGTCATTTCGGAATCCTTTTTCGAATCTCCGAAGCTACTTGTGTAGGATTGTCGATTTGAAAGATCACATGATGATATTTTTTGTGGCCTTCCAATTCAAGCATGACGAGATTTTCCCGGCTCTCATAGGAGAGGAAGTACCATTCGTCCGCATATTTAAAGCTTCCCTCATAGACATTCAGCGGGGAAATGGAAGTGCCAGGCATTCTCAGCATCCACTTGGGTGCGTCGAAATCAGCGACGAAAACTCGCTGAACCGCTTTATAAGGGATGGCAACCTCTCGCTTCAGGGCAAAAAAAGAAGTCAGGCCTTTGAGACTTAGGACAAATTCAGTTTCTCCAAATTGGACGGTTCTTCCCATGGATCACTTCTCCTTTTGTCATTACGAGGATTCATATCAGATTGGTCTTATCTTTTAGACGAAAAAATACGTTAATGGTTTCGATTTTTTCCATTCACCATGTAAATTCTTCTGAAATCCACTCCCCACCGATCCGGAAGGTAAGAATACAGCTCTGAACGAATTCATACATGATCCGATTCTATTCAAGGAGTGAACAAATGCTGAACCAGTCAAATCATTTCGACGTGCTTATCGAGCCATGGAAGGAAAGCGACCTAGAACTCCTGCATCGGTTAAACTCTCCTGAAATGCTGAAGCACCTTGGCGGACCAGAGACGGAGGAGCAAGTCCTGCGGAGACACCATCGATATGTGAATCTGAAAGGGGGAGAAGCGGGACGAATGTTCCGTATCGTGCTGCTGCCAGAGGGATTCTCTGTTGGGAATATCGGTTACTGGGAGAGAGTGTGGGAGGAAGAGACTGTTTACGAAATGGGCTGGGGGGTCCTCCCTCAGTACCAGGGGCGAGGAATCGCGCGTGCCGCTGCCAAGGCAGCTGTTGAGCATGCACGATTGGAAAAGAAGCATCGGTTCATACATGCTTTTCCATCGGTCGACAATCCAGCATCTAATGCGATCTGTCAAAAGCTATCGTTTACCTTAAGCGGTGCTTGCGATTTTGAATATCCACCGGGCAGCATCATGCGCTGCAACGATTGGTTTTTGGATCTTGCCCTCATTTCAAACGAACCTACAGAGGGATCATAAATGGAAACGATTTATCGGAGGGCAAATAGGGAAGACGCCTATGAGATGGCGCGACTCTCGACTCAATTGGGTTACTCTGTTCTACCAACTGAGCTGAAAGAAAGAGTAAAGGCAGTCCAAGCAGCTCCACACCATATCATCTTTGTGGCAGAACAACATAACCGGCTGGTAGGTTGGATTCATGCTCACGAACGGCTGCTCATCGAATCAGCGCCATTCGTAGAAATCGGCGGTTTCATTGTCGATGCCGCCTGCAGGGGACAAGGGGTAGGGAAGAAGCTTGTGCGGCTTTGTGAAGAATGGGCATCAGGGGAAGGATACGCGAAAATCAGGGTGAGAACCAATACGAGCCGAGAGGATGCCCAAGCGTTTTACTCACGTTTGGGGTATCAGAGTGTGAAGGCACAGCAGGTGTATGATAAAAAGCTCGAAACATAAGAGTTTACCTGTCATGTTTCGGGTTACTGGAGGCAAAAGACTCGCTTTATCATTTCCTGGAAAGATGATACCATGGACTCACTATCGATTATGGGAAGTGATGTAGGGTGAGCGCAGATCATTCCATGCAGACGATCAGTCGGACGATCCAAATTCTGCGATCCTTTTCCAAGGACGAAAAAGAGCTGTCCTTGGCGGAATTTCACCACAAGCTGGGCCTTTCTAAATCCAGTCTCCAAAGGATTTTGAATACATTGGTCAATTTCGGTTTTCTGGAAAAGGACGAAAAACGAAAGACGTATCGCTTGGGGAACGAGCTGTATTATTTAGGGAAGCTCGTCGAGGAGCACTCCCATCTTTTGACCGTGACCAAGCCCTATCTCAAAGCGATGCGTGATCGCTTGGGAGAAAGCGTCTATTTGAACATCATCGAGCAGAACGAGCGGAAATGCATCGCTTTTGAAGAAGGGAAGCACGATCTGATGACCATCTCGTATATCGGTCAGACGTCCCCTCTGTACGCGGGAGCTTCTGCAAAGCTGTTGCTTGCCTTCATGTCTCCCGAAGAAATGACGAATTATCTGCAGCAAACTACGCTGCAAGCGATCACAGATGCGACGGTGACGGATAAGGACAAATTACTGGGAGAACTCCGGGAGATTCGGGCTCAGGGCTATGCAAGCAGCTACGGCGAACGCGTCATTGGTGTATGCTCCGTCAGCGCACCCATTTTCAACCGGTGGGGCGAAACGATCGCAGGCGTCTCGATATCTGCTCCCATGATCCGGGTAAGCGAAGAAACGTACCAGCAATTTGTTCAAGCCATTACGGAAACGGCAAGACAAATATCCGAGGAATTCAAGTTTTCGATAGCGTGAGTACATTTTCCCTACAATCGTAAATGGGTTCAAGCTGTGCACGCCTTTCATCTGTTTTGGATGAGGGGGCACGGCTTTTTTTGTTGGCGGGGAAAGACTTGTTTCATAAATAGTAAGTATATTCAGTAGATTCTGTTATTGAAATCGTTTTTGGGTTCCTGTATCATTTCAATTATAGGTACTGCATACCGATTATCGGTACGATTATGGTGTTTGTGATTCCGACAGGGGGAGGATATCGATGAGAAGCCTGCCATCGCCAAGTGGACATTTTTCAGAAAAAACGGAATTAACACGCGCCGAAGTACGTGAGTTTCTAAGGCTGGAAACGCAGCGAGGTTCCTTTGTTCCCAAATGTGATACGTGGTTAAGCGGATTCTCGCCCGAGTTTAGCCAAAAACTCGGAGCGAGAGGTTGGATTGGGATGACTTGGCCCAAGCGATACGGGGGACACGAGCGATCCGCGCTCGAGCGGTATGCTGTGATCGAGGAGCTCTTGGCTGCTGGAGCTCCTGTCGCAGGGCACTGGATCGCGGATCGGCAAACGGGTCCGCTCTTGCTTCGCTATGGGACAGAAGAGCAACGCGAGCACTTTCTACCGCGCATTGCCAAAGGGCAGTGCTATTTCGCAATTGGACTCAGTGAACCAAACGCCGGGTCTGATCTGGCAGCGATACATACCCGTGCAACGAAAGTGGACGGCGGCTGGATTGTAAACGGGAGCAAGACGTGGACGAGCGGCGCGCATCATGCTCACTACATGATCACGCTTTGCCGCACTTCGCCATTCAACCCGGAAAAACGGCACGAGGGGATGAGTCAGCTGCTGGTGAATTTGTCTGCTCCAGGAGTTACGATTCGCCCAATCCTGCTGACGACGGGGGAGCACCATTTCAACGAAGTATTCTTCGAGGATGTCTTCGTTCCGGAAAACAGGCTGGTCGGGCAAGAAGGAAACGGCTGGAGGCAGGGAATGACAGAGCTGGCTTACGAGCGCAGTGGGCCTGAACGCTTTTTGAGCACGTTTCCGCTCCTGGAGGAACTGGCAAACCGCATACGGCAAAGCAAAGACAAGCAGCAGATGGTTCAGGTGAGCAAGCTCGTTTCCCGTTTATGGACCCTGCGTCATATGTCCATCGGAATCGCTCACATGTTGGAAAAAGGCGAGACGCCGGATGTCGCAGCGGCTTTGGTGAAAGAGATGGGCACCAAGTTTGAGCAGCAGGTGGCGGAAATCGCACGGCTGCTCATTCCGTCATCTCCTTCCCTCGATTCATCCAATCGCTTGGATCAGCTGCTGGCACAGGCGATCTTGCATGCTCCGGGCTTTACCCTCCGCGGGGGAACGACAGAAATCTTGCGCGGAATCGTGGCCAAAGGAGTGGTGGGCAAGTGAACGATATGGCAAAGATCTTGATTCAATCGACGACGAAGATCATGCGGGACGTATGTACAAAGGAGCTCGTGAATGATGCAGAAAATGGGGTGTGGGCCAAAGAGCTGTGGGAAGTCCTGGCTGAATCTGGAATGCTGACGGTAGCCGTCCCAGAGGAGATGGGTGGAACTGGTGGCAGCTGGGCGGATGCTTACCAAATCCTTCGTCTGGCCGGGAAATTTTCAGCGCCGATTCCTTTGGCAGAAACCTTTATGGGCAATTGGCTTCTGGCTGATCTGGGAGTGGATGCGACCAATGAGCCGCTCGCGATTCTGGTAAATCATCTTGAGCCCTTCCAATTCAGAAAAGGCCAAGAAGGCTGGATAGTCTGTGGAGCGGCAACATCGGTGCCATGGGGTCGCAACGCAGCCAAGCTGCTCGTCCTGGGTGAATCGGAGTCCGGATCGGTTTTGGGGGTCATGAGTCCCGAAGCTGTACGGATAACTTCTGGACGCAATCTTGCAGGCGAGCCGAGGGATACAGTGGAAGTACAGGATGCGATTATCCCGGAGTCCTTCGTTTTTAAGGTAGATCCAGGAAAAGTGCACGAACGACTTTTGTTTACCGGTGCTCTTTGCCGTACGGTCATGATGGCAGGAGCTTTGGAGCGCATTTTGGAGCTATCCGTGTCATATTCGAAGGAGCGCACGCAGTTTGGCCAACCGATTCACCGTTTTCAGGCTGTCCAGCATCATTTGGCAACGTTGGCCGGCGAAGCAGCTGCAGCGGATACGGCTGCGCAGTCTGCGGTGGATGCCATCGAAAAGGAGACAGCCAAAGCATCCATCTCCATGGCCAAAATCCGCTTGAATGAAGCAGCGGGGATCATGGCTCCCGTCGCTCATCAGGTTCACGGTGCAATCGGGTTTACGCATGAGCACATCTTGCATCAAAGCACGAGAAGAGTCCTCTCTTGGAGAGAGGAATGGGGGACGGAGACAGAGTGGGGCGAGAAATTGGCTGAACAGCTCTTTGACCTTGGAGACAACGAGCTGTGGTCATTCCTTACATGGTAGAGGACGAAAGGGGCGAGAAACATGGCTGATTTGCTTTTTACGGTAGAGGAAGGCATTGCCCGTATCACCTTAAACCGACCAGAGGCACTTAACGCTTTTAGCACGGAAATGATAGACTTATGGATTCGTGCGCTGGAATCCATTCGAGATGATGATTCCGTGAGAGTTGTCGTACTGACCGGGAACGGAAGGGCATTTTGCAGCGGAGGGGACATCAAGTCGATGATGCGGGGCGAAGGCTTTCTGCACAACAACACCGAGGCGAAGGATCTATCCTCGACAGGGCTTGCCCGCAAGCAGAGCCTGTGGAAGCGTGTCCAGCGAATTCCGCTGCTCCTGCAGGAAATCGATAAGCCAGTCATTGCGATGATGAATGGAATCGCTACAGGTGCTGGGCTGGACATGGCACTGATGTGTGACATTCGGATCGCCGCTCAAAGTGCGAAGGTTTCAGAAGGGTACATCAAGGCTGGAATCGTACCCGGAGATGGCGGCGCCTTCTTTTTGCCTCGGCTGGTAGGGATCGATCGCGCCCTAGAAATGCTGTGGACCGGGGATTCGTACAGTGCAGAGGAAGCCAAGCAGATGGGACTGATCACACACGTCGTCCAAGACGATGAGCTCCCAGCATTCGTCGATGCTTACGTGAAGCGGTTGGCTCGAGCCCCGCAGGAAACCATGCGTTTCATGAAACGAGCGGTGTATCAGGGGATGACCACTGACTTGCGGACCTCGCTGGATATGATTTCTTCTGCGATGGGACTCGTGACTGAGCTTACGGATTACGAGGAAGGCGTGCGTGCCATCGCTGAAAAGAGACCGCCGAACTTCTCCTGAACAGGCGGGTTCATGTGCTTCCAGGCTCGGCGGGAATACGAAGGACGTTACGCCCTGCAAGATTTTGCGGATCCCCTCGCCGATTTGAGTGGACTGGGGGTAAACGGAGGAGGAGCTTCTATGCAAGCATTGGATGGCATTCGCGTATTGGATCTGTCGAGAACATTGGCGGGACCTTTTTGCACCATGCTGCTGGGGGATATGGGAGCAGATATCATCAAAGTGGAGCAGCCTGGGCAAGGCGACGAGACGCGGAAATTCACACCCCCCACCTGGGACGGGATAAGCAGCTACTACTTGGCATCCAACCGGAATAAAAGAAGCATCACGATTGACCTCAAATCGGAGGAAGGAAAAGAAATCATCTACGCATTTGCCAAAACCGCCGATGTGTTCGTAGAAAATTTCCGTACCGGTACCATGGATCATCTCGGGTTTGGCTATGAGCAGCTCAAGGAAATCAACCCCCGTCTCATATACTGCTCCGTGTCCGGATTCGGGAGGACGGGCCCTGAAAAAAACAGAGCGGGCTATGATTTGCTTCTGCAGGGCTACGGAGGATTGATGAGCATTACAGGAGAGCATGGAGGATCTGCTGTCAAGGTCGGCACCTCCATCGTGGACATGAACGCGGGAATGTTTGCCCTTTACGGAATCTTGTCAGCCATCATCGCCCGTGAAAAAACAGGAAAGGGTCAGTTCATCGATGTCAGTCTGCTGGACGGTCAAGTGGTATTGCTGAATTACCTGGCAACCAGTTACTTCGCTACTGGCAATCCGGCTGGCCGCTTGGGGACCGCGCATCCCTCTATCGTTCCCTATCAGGCGTTCGACGCCAAAGACGGGGAGATCATTCTGGCGATTGCCAATAACCGGTTATGGGAAAAGGCATGTCAGGCATTAGGCTGGGAAGATTTACGAGACGATCCGCGCTTTTGTACCAACGATGAACGGGTTGCCCATCGTCAGCTGTTAATCGGGATGATCCAGGAACGCATATCCGGAATGAATCGTCAGGAAATCATCGAAAAGCTGGATGCATTCGGTGTTCCCTGCGGACCGATTCATACGATCGATCAAGTCCTGAACCACCCGCAAGTGCTGGATCGGGAGCTGATTCTGGAAGTCGAACATCCTGTGGTCAAAAATCTGAAGATGCCCGGTTTTCCGGTCAAGCTCTCGGACACACCTGCACAGGTACGACGGCATCCTCCGCTGCTAGGAGAGCACACGGATGAGCTGCTCCTTGAATTGGGGATGGAGCCTGAGAAGATCGAGGAGTGGAGAGAGAAAAAGGTCATCGGCAGCAAGCCCCAGCCTTGACTCATGTCTAGCGATTAGAGGATTTATTGGGCTGGACCGAGGCTCTTCTTTATGAAAAAAACCACGGAATGCTCGCCCGCGGTTTCGACTTGCTGCATCAGCTATTGCATGGAGTGCTTTTTTGATAACACGACATCTTCAATCAGGATGGCTCCATGAGAAAAGGTACTGCCACCACCATATGCGCCTGCCACAGCTACAGTCTCAGCAATTTCCTTTTCGGTAGCTCCTTCCTCCAGAGCCAACTCCAGATGATACACCATGCAATGCTCATTCCCAGAGAACAAGGATACGGCGATCGCCATCAAGTGCTTGTTTTTCGCGGAGATTTCCCCGGATTGAAAACAGCGTGCCGTAAACTGATTATACGATTCGAGAACATCAGGCATGAGCTGTCCGTACGATTTTAGTCCGTTCCGATATTCTTCCGCCAGGATATGTTCAGACATCGTTCAACCTCCTACTTTTTTTACAGAACTTATCCTTCCTCGATGGTTGAGAAAACATACCGAGATAGATCGAATCACATGGTAAAGCAGGATGGACAAACGCACAACGAAGATAAAGGCTTACAGAAAGGATTCCAATCGTGGCGCTCGGCCAACATGCCCAGTCTACCTACTACCTGGAGTATCGGGAGAGCATTGCTGAACTGATCGAAACGAGAGAAGTACATCGATTGCACATCGTCGAATAACGAGGAAAAGTACACCATTCCCTTCGGGTGGTGTACTTTTTTTATCACGGGCTATTGGACCTCTACGGTAAACTCTTTGATCCCGACGGTTTGCCAGCCTTGCTTGAGAGACACGATATACCGGTAGCTGCCTTTGGGCGCGTGCTTGCTGGATTTCACTTTGATTTGGACCGTGCTCGTTTCTCCTGGCATCAATTCAAGCTTCTTCTCTGGATTGGTGATGACTTTGACCCAATTTGAATTGTTGTAAGCAAAATGGTAGTTGACATCGATCTGGTAGGCTGCAGAATGATAAGGGCTTTTGTTGGTTACCGTCCAGTCTTCGATTGTCAATTCCTCACCGGGGTGTATGGTGTAACCCCCGCTGGCGTTCGGAGTGCTTTGCTTTTGTTCAGGTCCGGCTGCTGAAGTCACTGGTTCCTGAGCGGCATGCGTTTGCTCTTGGGAATCGGATGCACCGTATTGGCTTTGCAGGTAGACGATGACTCTTTTTTGTTCAGGCACATGATCGACCTTGACTGAGGTATATCCGCTCGGAGATTGGTAGAAGTCTACGTTTCCGGTGTCTTGTGTCTTATCCAGGCCTAGAAGCCAGGGCTTCTGCAAAAGGCTGTCGTCATCCTCGTAGGTCATGAAAGAGATCCGCTGGTTATCCTCTTCAAAAAAGATGGACAGCTTGCCGTACTGATAGCACAAATAAATGGATTCTCCATCCTCATAGGATTCACGGTCTGGATTTCCGAGCAGGCTTTTGACTTCCTTGGTACCCAAGCTCAAGTTGATCTGTTTTTCCGTCCCGCTCTGATGCCAGACGCCTACGTACTCACCGTCCTTGAGCTTCGCATAAAACGGTTCGGAGATCTCCTCTATCGATGAAGTACCATCTCCTGAAGCAGGCTCCTCGTTTGAAGGGGTGGAAATGGGTTGATCCTTTTGGATGTTTTCCAGTGCTATTGTTTGCTCCGCTTGTACATGTGACGCTTCGGGAACCTTTGGAGTCGCCGCTTGACTTTTGGGCTTGAAGACCAATGACTGTAAAAGGTAAATGGACCCGAGAGCGATTCCTATGACGACTGCAATCATGACAATGAATTTTCCAGCTTCGTTTTTCTTGCTCAAAACAAGCCCTCCTGCTCTAAACATACATCCTTTCGAATGCAACCGAACGTTTTCTTGCATAGAAGATGTTCCCTTTGCCGGGAGAGTTCAAACATTTTTGGAGATTCCCTCCACTTTCTTCTCAAAAAAAGGATATATCCAAAACGGATCCGCATACATTTTAGTGAAAATTCAGAATGATCAGGAGGTGTTTGGTACCGAGTGGAAACGCCAGTGGTAATGAACGAACTCCATGCCAAAATAAACAGCTATGTCAAATCGCTGACCAAATCAGAGCAGAAAGTCGCCCAATTCGTATTGGAGCGGTTTGACGAAATTCTCCATTTGTCCGTGACTGACTTAGCCGAACAAGCGAATGTAGGAGAGACGACCGTACTGCGCTTTTGCCGCAAGCTGGAATTTAAAGGCTATCAGGAATTCAAGCTGGCTCTTGCCAAGAATACCGTCAATCCCTTGTCCAATTTACACAGCAATCTGACAGAAAGCGATCCGTTTCAGGTCATGATTCAAAAGGTCAATGCTTCGAATGTCCAGGCGATCCAGGAAACGACCGGGATGATGGATAGCAAGGAACTGAATCGGGCGATTGAACTGATCTTATCCAGTCAACAGATTCATTTTTACGGGGCGGGAGTATCCGGGATTACCGCGCTGGATGCCAAAAGCCGCTTCATGAGAATCGGATTATCCGTAGATGCGCAGCTCGACGCCCATCACCAGGCAATGGCTGCTGCCATGCTGTCTGAAAATGACCTCGCCATTGGATTTTCCGTGTCAGGGAGTACGAAGGATACCGTGGATGCGCTGGCGATTGCCAAAGCAAATGGTGTGAAAATCATCGCGAGCACCCATTTTGCCCGATCCCCCATTACCCGTATCGCAGATGTCGTCCTGCTGAATGGGGGCAGAGAGACACCCTTGCAGGGAGGGTCACTGGCAGCCAAGATCGCTCAGCTGCATGTCATCGATTTGCTGTACACGGGCGTGGCACTGCGCATCAAAGAAAAGGCCTTGTACTACCGGGAAAAGGCAGCCAAGGCAGTAGCGGATAAAGCCTATTGATTTCGCACGTTGAGAAAAAGGAAAAAAGAAAGGATACGGCGATGCTGGAAAAATTGAAAGCAGGGCTGGTGGTATCCTGTCAAGCTCTGGAAGACGAACCGCTTCACGGCCCGCAATTTATGGAACGCATGGCGATGGCAGCAAAGGAGGGTGGAGCTGTCGGAATCCGCGCCAATGGTCCCTGCGACATTCGCGCCATTCGAGCCAGCCTCGACTTGCCCATCATCGGGATCAACAAACGAAAACAGCCAGGGTTTGATGCTTTTATCACTCCCTCCATGGAAGACGCCCGTCTCGTCCATGAAGCCGGAGCCGATATCATCGCGATCGATGCGACGACGCAGAGCAGGCCGGAGCCGCTGGAACAACTGATCGACTTTATCAAGAACGACCTCGGGAAAGTGGTGATGGCTGATGTTGCCACCCTCGAGGACGGAATTCGCGCTCAGCAGCTGGCGTGTGATGTGGTCGGGACGACGCTATCCGGCTACACCCTCGAGACGAGGCAGAGGAACAGGAAGGATCCTGATTTTGACTTATTGCGTGCCCTGATATCCACGCTGGACATACCTGTCATTGCAGAAGGCAGAATCCATACACCTGAACAGGCAAGGGACGCTTTGCGATTCGGAGCGTTTTGTGTCGTAGTAGGCGGTGCCATAACCCGCCCGCAAGAGATCACGCGTCGCTTTTGGGAAGGGATGAAGGGATGAAAAAAGCCATCGGCATCGATGTTGGAGGGACCAAAATTCGCGGCAGCCTGATTCGAGAGGATGGCATCCTCGTAACGGTGCGCGAGATTCCGACAGAAGCCAATCGCGGAGGAAAGGCAGTGATGGAGCGGATCGCCCTCCTGATTCGCGAGCTCTCCTCGGAGGAGATCATCGGCGTCGGAATCGGAGCGACCGGACAGGTCGGACTGCACGGAGAAATTTTGTCGGCGACCGAGACCTTTCCCGTCTGGGCAGGAATTCATCTCGAAAGGGAGCTGCAAGAGCGAATCGGTCTACCCGTCCGTGTCGTCAATGACGTGCAAGCGATGGCATTGGGGGAACGCGCATATGGAGAAGGGAAAAACACGCGTGACTTTCTTTGTCTGGCCTTGGGAACCGGAGTCGGCGGGGCGATCATCTCCCAAGGAGAGCTGGTTCGCGGGAGCAGCGGCGCCGCAGGTGAAGTCGGTCACATGCTGCTTCATCCAAATGGGCGCAGGTGTCCGTGCGGCAATAGCGGTTGCATGGAGGCATACGTTTCCGGCCGTGCCTTGGAAGAGCGCTACCGGGAGGAACATGGCGCGGTCAGAACGGGGATCCAGATCATTCGTGAAGCACGAGCCGGAGACGTGGCAGCCTATTCCGTATGGGAAGCCTACTTGAACGACTTGGCAATGGGCATTGCTTCGCTTGTGACCGTATTGAATCCAAGCAAAGTCATCCTCGGGGGTGGTGTCGCACAAAGTCTTGGCCTTGATTTGCCGGCTTTGGAAAATCGTGTGATGGGAAGGCTCAGTCATGCAGCAGCCCGAAATTTTGGGCTCGTCTTGTCTGGCTTAGGTGATGCGGCCATGCTGCTTGGAGCGTGCAGCTTGCTGTTTGATTCACAAATGGGGAAGTAAAGGAGGAACCGCGAGATGAAGGTGCAGCAAAAATGGTTGTCCATGATCGTGACAGCGGGTTTGGTAGCGGCAATGAGCGGATGTACGACATCGAGCACGCAGACACCAAGCCAGACGCCAGCTGGAGGGAACGGCGGAGGCACGACAAAAGCTGAAAAACAGACGGTGACGATGCTCTACTGGCCAGGACCGGAAAGCGATGCCATGCAAAAAGTAGTTGATCACTACAATCAGTCAAAGGGGACAGAGGATGGCGTGGAAGTCAAAATGGCACCCGCCCCGCGTGAAGGCTTTTGGGAAAAGGAATCTGCGATGATGGGTGCAGACAATAAGGACATCGATGTGTACTTTACGGCCAGCTACAAAATCGGGGAGCACAAGAATGATTTGCTGCCCCTGGATGACAAGCTGGGAGACAGTCTCAAGCTGTATATCGGAACGACGATCGACTCATTGAAAAATGGGGGACAGACGTACGCGATCCCGACAGATGTATCCAATCATTTTATGTATTATCGGAAAGACTTGATCGACCAATTGCTCACGGATGCGGCATGGCAGGCAACCTATAAGGAAGTGAGCAAGAAAATCGTGGGCAAAGAACTCACTCCGAAGAAACCGGAGGAATGGAACTGGGATGACTTCACGGCGACAGCTGCTTTCTTTACCCAGAGCGTAAATCCTGGCTCGCCGACACAATACGGAACGGCGCTGCAAGCGAAAAACCTGATCTACAACGTCATGATCTGGGATGATGTCCTCTACTCCATGGGAGGCACCTGGTACACGAGTGATGGCAAAGCAAATTTCGATACGGCCGAGACGAAGCGAGCGCTCGACATCTATGCCAATCTCACGAAAAACGGGATCTCGCCGGCGACTGCATCGACCTTTGAATATCCAGAGACGAATCAATCCTTTCAAACCGGCAAAACGGCGATGATCCTGCAATGGAGCGCAGCGTATCACGAACTGACCGATCAGAGCAAGAGCGGACTCATTTTTGACAAAGTAGGAATCGCTCCCATCCCTGGCGACAAACACGCGACACATGTTCATTCGCTCGGTGTGGGCATCAACAAGCATTCCGAGAAACAGGAAGCTTCGTTGAAATGGTTGAAGTATTTGGCTACGTCAGAAGCCATGAAGACGTACGCGGAAAACGGAGGGATCCCGCCGGTAGCGGACGTCCTCAAGGGCATGAAGGAACAACGTCCAGAATTCCCTTACATCGCGGAGCATGTCGATCAATATGGCTATGTCGTAGATACCAGCGACAAAGTCTTTCCGATACTCGAAGTACTCGCCAAGCATTTTTCAGCAGTGTGGGCCGGGCAAGCCGATGCGGATGAGGCTGCGAAAAAGGCGCAGGCAGAAGTCACCACGCTTTTAGGGAAGTAGACGATCCGTGCAGCATGCAAGAAACCAAGCCCTGTGGATGATGACTCCTTTGGCAGTGGTGGTGATCGCGCTGGTCGCGTTCCCCACCCTGTACGCTTACTTTGTGAGCGTGCATGATGCCCGGCTGTCAGGAGAGTCTGCGTCTTTTCTTGGGCTGAACAACTATGCATCAATGCTGACCAACCCTTCCTTCTACGGTTCGATTTATTACAGTGCCAAATTCGCATTATTCGCGACCGCAGCAGAGCTGGTAGTAGGGATCTGTCTCGCCGTCTTGTTCAATCGTAAGTTTCGGGGAAAAGGCATATTCACCAGCCTGCTCCTTCTCCCTTTGATGGTGGCTCCATCTTTGTTCGCTCTCATTTTTCGGCTCATGCTAAATGAATTCGTAGGAATCGTTCCTTATTATCTGAATCTGTGGGGGATCACGGTCAATCCGTTCGATCCGGCATGGGTCAATGTTACGTTGGTCGCGATCGATGCGATGCAATGGATCCCGTTTGTTTTCATCATCGTGTATGCCGGGCTGACGACGATTCCTGAGGAACTGTACGAAGCAGCCAGGGTGGATGGAGCCAATCCCATTCAGAGCTTTTTTCGAATTACACTCCCCCTCTTGGTTCCGACCCTCACGATCGTGGCCTTCCTTCGTGCCATCGATTCGTTCAAGATCTACGACATGATCTACGTCCTGACGAATGGAGGACCGGGTGAGCTGACTACGAGTGTGAGCCTGTTCATCTACAAGAAGGCCTTTTTGGAAGGAAATATAGGAGAGGCGACTGCTGCAAGTGTCCTGCTGACTTTCTTACTTGCCCCAGTGCTCGCGTTGTCCATGAAGTTTATCGTGAGGAGGGGAGCTTAGCCAAATGAAAATGGCAAAGCAAATCGGATTTTGGCTGCTGCTCTCTTTCATCCTGCTCCTGTTTCTGTTTCCTCTGCTGCTTGATTTTCTGACTTCCCTAAAAACAGAAGGGGATGTGGCGTCGTTTCCGCCCAAGTGGGTGTTTTCACCGACCCTTGAGCATTACCACAACGTCTTTTCCGGGGCAGGATATCCATTTGCCCAATTTTTCTTGAACAGCTTTTTCATCGCAGCAGGCACGAGTGCCATTACGGTCATCGTTTGCATGCCCGCAGCTTACGCGATGGTACGGTATGGCGTTGGGTTACGAAAGTTTTTCTCGTTTATCGTCAGCTTGAAGCTGCTGCCACCCATTGTGTTTGCCATTCCGTACTTTGCCATGTACCAGTTTATCGGGTTGCTGGACACCAAGCTCGGCCTCATCTGGGTGGCTGTCATTATGAATGTTCCGCTTACCCTCATGCTGATGGTAGGGTTCATTCAAGAATTGCCGGTCGAGATCGAAGAAGCTGCCCTCATCGATGGGTGTTCTCCGGGGAGTATTCTGCTTCGCATTGTCTTCCCGCTGCTTGCCCCTGGCATCGCTGCAGCCGCGATTCTCACTTTTATCTTTACTTGGAATGAGTTTTTGTTTGTCCGCATCCTGAGTGACATGAACGCCATGACGACCACGGTGGGCTCTACCTTGTTCATACAGGCTTACGGCATTCGCTGGGGAGATATCGCAGCCGCCATTGCCTTGTCCGTATTACCGCCGTTGCTTTTCACATTCTTTGTGCAGCGGTATTTGGTGAAAGGATTGTCTATGGGAGCGGTAAAAGGGTAACCAGATCCATTACGACCTAGCGATAAAGGTCTGAAGGCTACGTCAAGCATGCTGGCGTAGCTGTTTGTATTTACAGATTTTTCAATGTTCTATAAGATGGATACGCTGGATAGGTTGCTTCTGGTGACAATGGCTTCATATGTGGAGAAGCAGGTGCCGATAGTTTACAAAATAAATGTTATGGTAACAAAAGGGGTAAAAACGTTGCTAACCAACCTTGAATCAGCAGGGAGAAAGGAGGACTTGGCCTGTGCAAGAACCAAAAAGAATCTACAACACCGCGGTTGAAGCGACATTAGAAGTGATCGGCGGCAAGTGGAAGCCGCTTATTTTGTTTCACCTCACGTTGGGCAAAAAGCGTAACGGAGAGCTGATGAGCTTGATGCCCGCTGTTACGCAAAAAGTGCTGACCCAGCAGCTGCGGGAGCTGGAGGAGGCGGGGATCGTCACAAGAATCACCTACAATCAAGTGCCGCCGAAAGTCGAATATGAACTGACAGAGTTCGGGTGGAGCCTCAAGGAGATTCTCCATCTCATGTGCAGATGGGGGGATATCTATATTGAACGGACGTATGGGAATCAAGCTGTCATCCTTCGCGTTCCTTCCCAACAAGATATGACCGCTTTGGATCCGGGAAGATGAAAATGGCGAGGAAGCCACACAAAAAAACCGATCATCTGCACGCTTGCAGTGATCGGTTTTTGCTGTTTGAGGAGATCGCTCATTACGGAATCAGCTTGCGTTGTCGAAAGTCATCAAAGATGCCGAAAAACATTTCTTCCGTATCGATGAAGTCGTGAAATCCAAAGCGGCGCGCTTTTGTGCCATCAGCGAAAAAGTCGTAATCCCAGGAGAAGACGAAATCCCCGAAGCGCCACGAAGAGATGTCCTTGTATGAAGTCTTGACCAAGCCGTGTTTCTCCACCATGGTATTCCAAAGCGGTTCCTTGTCCGTCATTACAGTCTCCAGAGACATCGGCAGGGGAGGAGCGACCTTCAGATCAAAATACTCCGCAATCTTAGGCCACATTTCATTCCAGCGGAAAAGATCGCCGTTCGTGATGTTAAACGCTTGATTGGCGCAACGCTCATCTGTCGCCGCCCAAACAGTCGCTCTGGCAAGCAGTCCTGCGTCGGTCATCTCGAGCAAGCTGCTGTACGCGCCGGGTTTTCCAGGGAAACGGAGTGGAAGGCCCAGCTCCTTGGAGATGGATGCATAGATGGCGATCACCATCGCGAGATTCATCGGATTGCCCAGTCCGAACCCACATACGACTGAAGGGCGCAGAGCCGACCACGTCCAGCGCTTGCCCAGCTGCTGCTGTTCCAGAAAGTTTTGCTGATCGACGTTAAACTCAGGCGGCATGTGGTAGGCGTCCGTCTCCTTCGCCGGTGTCTTAAACGGTCCGAGGTGAGCACCGTATACCTTGTAGCCTTGCATGAGGCTGATGTGCTGCAGTTTTGGAGCGATGGGCTCGATTGCATGGACGACATTTTCAAGCATCGCCATGTTTGGGGGAACCAGCTCTGCCCACGTCGGACGGTCTTGATAAGCGGCATAAAAAACATGAGTGACGTGCGTCAAGTTCTGCAGCTTCTCGTGTGTGTCTGCTTCCTCCAGCAAATCGACAGCGATATAGCGGACGCTTCCAGAAGCTTCTCCGCCCCGGCGTGACAAGCCGATGATTTCCCAATCGGGCAGCTGTGCGAGATAGTGGATCAAATTGCTTCCGATGACGCCATTGGCTCCTACAACTAGAGCGACTTTGCGGCTCTGTTCATTGTTTCTCATGGATTTCTCTCCCTCTGCTTTTGGTCTCAACGTCATTTTGCGCCAAGCAGAGGGGAGTGAAAAGTACGCACTTTGAAGTCATATAGGTACTTGCAGGTAATGATGAAGGTCGGTGGGAGCCGCTTACAAATGGTCCAAGAGCTCCATCAGAGCATGAATTTCGTAGGTTGGCTGGATACCAAGCTTGTTTTCCTTTCGAAGCGGATTAAACCAGCAAGTGTCGATCCCGTAGTTGATGCCGCCCTGTATGTCGGAGGTTAACGAATCTCCGACGATCAACAACTTGGATTTATCCGTCATTTGCAGCTGGGTAAATACGTAATCAAATATTCCTTTATCAGGCTTCTGGAACCCGGCTTCCTCGGAAGTAACCAGGCACTCAAAGGAATTGCACAATGGCGAACCGCCGATTCTTGCTTTTTGTACGGCGTCAAAACCGTTTGTGATAATCACCAGTCGATAGCCCGTGAGCTGACTGCACAGCTCGACCGCGCCTTCTGTCAGATGGACTTCTTTGCCTAAATTCGAGAGGTAGTCGCGGTTAAATGCGGCTCCGTCGATAGAAAGGCCCAGTGCGCGAAATAAGCGCGTAAACCTTTGCTCGCCCAGCTCGGGCAGAGTGGTGCGGCCTTGCTCTAGCTCTTTCCAAAGCCCACCGCTGATCTCTTTGTAAATCGGTAAGTATTCCACCTGTGGGGTGGATATTCCGTAGGTTTGAAACGTCTTATGCAATGCTTCTTTTTCCGTCATGCCGAAATCGAATAATGTGTCGTCTACATCGAATAAAATAACCTCGTATTTCATTTTTGCCTCCGTTATTCTTCGCTGGTGATTCCGTATCTCGCTAGGGCTTTTGCCGACGTTTCCCACATCCGCACGCATTGTGTTTTCGGATGCGTGATGCGGTACGTGTCCATTTCATCATTATACGCTACTTCTTTATCAAAACAGGAAAAAGCATACTAAATTCTCGATCATTCTGTTTAGTAGGTCGGATGTCTTGATCCGTGGTGCTCCATTCCATGAAATCCATAGCAGGAAATCGATCCACGTCTATAAGAAAACGCGAAGCGAAGCAACAAAAAAGCACAGCATGCAATGGCAGGCTGTGCTTTTCCCATTCTATCCGCTATATCGACCCAAACGATGAAAGAATTCCTTGAGGAAGTCGTAAAAGAGCTTTTCCGATGGCGGCAGCTCGCGGTTTTTCGGGATGATGATGCCTACGGTTCGGGTGACGTTTGGCTCCGTGATCCTCATTTTGACAGTCTCCCGTGGGATGTTGTCAGCAAGTGTCAGCTCCGGCAACAGCGTGACTCCTAAACCTGCAGCCACCAGACCTTTGATCGCGTCGATATCTTCCCCTTCAAAAGCCACTTTCGGTTCAAAACCCATCTGGGCGCAGGCGTTTACGGCGATGCTCCGAAGAATGAAGCCCGGGGGGAACAAGACAAACGTATCCTGCATGAGTTCATTGAGGCGCAAGTTTCTGTTCTTGGCCAGCGGGTGTTTTGCAGGCAAAAGGGCGACGATCTCTTCTGCGAAAAAGATGTGGCTCTGCACGCTTTTTTCCTGGGTCGGCACTGGACCGAGAAAGGCGATGTCGAGCTCGCCCTTGATGACGGAATCGATCAGTGGCAAATAGGCGCCCTGGCGCAGCTGAAATCCGATGTCCGGATAGCGCGAGCGAAATGCGGAAATGACTCCCGGCAGTGGATTGGCGGCAAGGCTGCTGGTAAACCCGACACGAATCGTCCCGCGTTCAGGGTCGAGGATCTCGTTGATTTTCTTTTTCGCTTTATCGATTTCTGCCAGTGATAATTCAGCGTGCTGCAAAAAGATTCTGCCAATGTTTGTCAGCTTGACGTTGCGTCCCTCACGGATAAAAAGAGAGACACCCAATTCCTTTTCCAGGATGGCAATATGCCGGCTGAGCGCGGATTGGGCGACGTGAAGGGAGTGGGCAGCCTCGGTGTAGTGCTCCCTTTTGGCCACTTCGATGAAGTACTGGAGCTGTCTAAAATCCATTTTTCTCTCCTCAAAACACGACTTATCTCATTTTGAGATCATTTTAACACTAATTATATATTGTTCAAATAATTTGCTCAATCTAAAATAAGTCGTAACAGAGAGAGTAAGGAGTGGAGAAAAATGAACATGCGAGGATTGCCTACCAAACAGGGTCTCTATGATCCGATGTTCGAACATGATGCTTGCGGGATCGGTTTTATCGCCAACCTGAAAAATAAAGCAAATCACGAAATGGTGAGAAAAGGGTTGGAAATCCTCTGTCATCTGGAGCACCGCGGCGGCCAGGGCAGCGACCCGGAGACAGGCGACGGAGCGGGAATTTTGACAGGCATTCCGCACGCGTTCTTTAAAAAGTCTAGTGAAGAGCTGGGCTTCAAGCTTCCCGCCCAAGGCAAATACGGTGTGGGCATGCTGTTTCTCCCGATGGACGAAGCTCTCCGAAATACGTACGAAAAGCAGCTGGAACAGATTATTCAAGGGGAAGGACAAAAGCTTCTCGGATGGAGAACGGTTCCGACCGATGCGACGAAAATCGGGAAGACAGCAAAGGCTAGTCAACCCTATGTCCGCCAGGTTTTCATCGGGGCAAGCTCGAGTGTGAAAGATCAGCTCGCTTTTGAGCGAAAATTATATATCATCCGAAAACAAATGGAGCAGGCAGCAGGGGAAGGGTTCTACGCAGCTTCGCTGTCCAGCCGAACCATCGTTTACAAGGGCTTGGTCACTCCTGAGCAACTGGATCAATTTTATACCGATCTGCAGGACGCTTCTTATGCTTCCGTCTTTTCGGTGGTTCACTCCCGTTTCAGCACCAATACCTTCCCGACGTGGGAGCGCGCCCATCCGAACCGTTACCTGATTCACAATGGCGAAATCAATACGCTGCAGGGCAATATCAACTGGATGCGTGCACGTGAGCAGATGTTCCAGTCTGACGTCTTTGGTGCCGATTTGCAAAAAGTAGTGCCCGTCATTGATCTGGAGGGCAGCGACTCGGCGATTCTCGACAACTGCGTGGAGTTTTTCGCCCTGGCAGGTCGCTCGTTGCCGCACGCTGCCATGATGCTGATTCCGGAGCCATGGGATCAGGATGCAAACATGGAGGCCTCCAAAAAAGCCTTCTACGAATACCATAGCACTCTGATGGAGCCATGGGATGGGCCGACTGCGATTTCCTTTACCGATGGCAAGCAAATCGGCGCGATCCTCGACCGAAACGGCCTACGTCCCGCCCGTTATTACATTACCTCTGATCATACTATTATTTTCTCCTCTGAGGTAGGGGTGCTGGAGGTTCCAGATGAAAAGATTGTCCAAAAAGGGCGACTCAGTCCTGGAAAAATGCTGCTCGTCGATTTGGAAGAGGGAAGAATTGTCTCCGACGAAGAGATCAAACAGCAGGTTGCGAATGAACAACCGTACAGCAAGTGGGTTCAGACCAACCTCGTGACGATCTCCTCCCTGCCGAAAGCGGTAACCGCTCAGCGGATTTCGGGCGACAAGCTGCTGGCACATCAAAAGGCATTTGGCTATACGCAGGAGGAGCTGTCCAAAGTATTGACGCCGATGGTCGCAGAGAAAAAAGACCCGATCGGTTCCATGGGCATCGATACGCCGCTCGCGGTTTTGTCTGATCGTCCGCAGCTTTTGTACAACTACTTCAAGCAATCGTTTGCGCAAGTCACCAATCCGCCGATTGATGCACTGCGTGAAGCGTGTGTGACCTCTACGCTTTCTTATTTGGGAGCGGAAGGAAATCTGCTGGCGCCGGATGCAAGCAGCTGCCGACGCATTCGACTAGGCTCGCCGCTCCTTTCCAATGAAGAATTGGCGAAGCTGGCGAACAACCCTCACGTGGAATTCATGGCCAAAACGTTGCCGATCCTGTTCCCTGCAAATGGAGGGGCAGCTGAACTGGAAAAAGCACTGGATGACTTGTTCGCCGCTGCTGACCAAGCGATCACAGACGGTAATACGCTCTTGATCCTGTCTGACCGTGGCATGAATGAACAGTTGGCGGCTATTCCGGCATTGCTCGCAGGAAGTGGACTTCATCACCATTTGGTCGGCAAAGGAACGCGCACAAAAGCGAGCATCATCATCGAATCCGGCGAACCGCGTGATGTCCACCAGTTTGCGATGCTGATCGGCTACGGGGTAGACGCAGTGAATCCTTATGTTGCGATTGATTCGTTGCTGGAGCTGGCGGCTTCCCAAAAAGCCAACGGCGTCAATAGTGCGGATGCGGTAGAGATCTACCTGCGCTCAGCGACTGAAGGCGTCGTGAAGGTCATGTCCAAAATGGGGATCTCCACCGTTCAAAGCTATCGCGGCGCACAGATTTTCGAAGCCGTGGGGGTAGATTCTTCGGTAATCGATCGTTACTTCAGCCGTACCCCTTCCAAAATTGGCGGGATTACGTTGGAAGTGATCGCAAAGGAAGCTCTCATTCGCCATGCAAAAGCATTTTTGCCGGAACATTCCGAAGAATCTCTGGAGCCGGGAAGCGATTTCCAATTCCGCCGAGATGGAGAGTTCCATTTGTTCAATCCAAAGACCGTTCACGCTTTGCAAAAAGCTGTACGTGAAGGCAGCTACGAGCAGTATAAGCAGTACTCCGAAATGGCCAATGACCAGCAGTTCGCTTTCCTGCGTCACTTGCTGGACTTCAAATCGGACCGCAAGCCTGTGCCTCTGAACGAGGTTGAATCCGTCGATTCGATCGTTCACCGCTTTAAAACGGGTGCAATGTCGTACGGATCCCTGAGCAAGGAAGCGCACGAGACGCTTGCGATCGCCATGAACCGACTGGGTGCGAAAAGCAACAGCGGGGAGGGTGGAGAAGATCCGCAGCGCTACGTGACAGATGAAAACGGGGATTTGCGCCGCAGTGCGATCAAGCAGGTAGCATCGGGACGCTTTGGAGTCTCCAGTCACTATCTGGTCAATGCCAGTGAGATCCAAATTAAGATGGCGCAAGGTGCGAAGCCGGGTGAAGGTGGTCAGCTACCTGGAAACAAGGTGTATCCATGGATTGCCGAAGTACGGAAATCCACACCAGGTGTAGGCCTGATTTCTCCGCCTCCGCATCACGACATTTATTCCATTGAGGATCTCGCGCAGCTGATCTTCGACCTGAAAAATGCAAATCCGCGTGCACGCATCAGCGTGAAGCTCGTATCCAAAGCTGGCGTCGGGACGATTGCAGCTGGTGTGGCAAAAGGTCTGGCAGACGTGATCGTCATCAGCGGTCATGACGGCGGTACGGGTGCCTCACCGAAAAGCAGCATCAAACATGCCGGCTTGCCGTGGGAGCTCGGTCTGGCGGAGACCCATCAGACACTGATGCTCAATCAATTGCGCGACCGCGTCGTGTTGGAAACCGACGGGAAAATGATGACCGGACGTGATGTCATCATCGCAGCTCTGCTCGGAGCTGAGGAATTTGGCTTCGCGACAGCACCGCTCGTGTCCATCGGCTGTGTCATGGCTCGCGTCTGCCATCTCGATACGTGCCCAGTCGGGGTAGCGACGCAAAATCCGGATCTGCGCAAGAAGTTCAAAGGAGATCCGCAGCACGCCGTCAACTTTATGCGCTTCGTAGCGCGTGAAGTGCGTGAAATCATGGCAGAGCTTGGCTTCCGTACCTTCGAGGACCTGATTGGCCAAAGCCAGCTTTTGACGATGAACGAAAAAGCCAAGTCGCACTGGAAAGCCCAGCACGTCGATCTGTCTGCACTCCTGTTCCAGCCAGAGGTATCGGCAGAAGTAGGCAGATTTCACCAGAGGGCGCAAGATCACAAGCTGGATGCGACCATGGACCGCAAGCAGCTCCTGGGGCTCGCCAAGCCAGCGCTGGAAAAGCAGATTCCTGTTGAAATCAATTTGCCGATCAACAATACACACCGCGTAGTCGGTACCATCCTGGGCAGTGAAGTGACGCGACGATATGGCGAGCACGGCTTGCCGGAAGATACGATCCGTTTGCAGTTCACTGGATCTGCGGGTCAAAGCTTTGGTGCTTTCGTACCGCGCGGCATGACCATGAAGCTCGAAGGAGACGCCAACGACTATGTAGGAAAAGGATTGTCAGGCGGCAAGATCGCGGTATATCCTTCCGCGAAAGTGACCTATGCGCCAGAAAAGAACATGATCATCGGGAACGTGGCCTTCTATGGAGCGACATCCGGCGAAGCCTATATCTCCGGCATGGCGGGCGAGCGCTTCTGCGTCAGAAACAGCGGCATGACAGCCGTCGTCGAGGGAGTAGGCAATCACGGTTGCGAGTACATGACAGGAGGACGTGTCGTAGTTCTCGGACAGGTCGGGAAAAACTTCGCAGCAGGGATGTCCGGCGGTACGGCATACGTCTTGGCTGAAGATAAAGCTGCCTTTGCTGAATTTTGCAATCAAGAGATGGTGCTTCTGGAAGACTTGCAGGATGAGCGCGAAATCGCGGACGTGAAAAAGCTTTTGGAAAATCACGTTGCGGCTACAGGCAGCAAGCACGCCCAAACGCTGCTCAACGAGTGGGAACAGACCATTACGAAATTCGTGAAAGTCATTCCAAAAGACTACAAGCACATCGTTCTGACCATGGAAGAGCTGCTGCAATCCGGCATGAAACGCAGCGATGCCATCCTGGCAGCATTTGAGATCAGCCAGCAAAAGCATGCTGAAAAAGCGCCAAAAGCCAAAACAGAAGAGCAAGTAGCCGCTTCCGTAGGGAAGTGATGAAAGAGGCCGATCTCTCGCCTGTAATGGCGGGGATCGGCATTTTGCAGGATGGAAGATGGAAGATGGGGAAATCTATCCGGCGAGAAGTTAAACGATCGTTTAATAATTGTGAAACAATCGTTTTACGCCTAGGGCTGTAAGAATGAACAATGCCCTTGCTCACAACGTACACTTTCCCCATTCCTTTCCTACGTAACGATCTGCTATCATTTGCTTGGGGAAAAACAGATGCGTCGTACAAGGATGGATGACTTAAGATGGCAGTGAATTATTGTGTAGCATGTGGGCATTCCATGGAATCGCGGACAATCGATGGCATTGAGCGCAAAGTATGTCCATCCTGCGGGAATGTGCACTGGGGAAATTACAGCATTGGGGTAGGAGCACTCGTCTTCAAGGACGAGAAAATGCTGCTCGTACGCCGCGCACAAGAGCCGGGAAAAGGGAAGTGGACCAATCCTGGCGGGTACATCGAGCAGCACGAGCCAATTGAACAAACGATCGTCCGCGAGGTATTGGAAGAAACGGGCGTACAGGCAGAGGTAAAAGGCATAGTGGCTCTGCGCGATCAGCCGCGAAGCATCCACAACGTATATATTGCGTTTCAGATGGAATACGTGGGGGGAGAGCCTGTGCCAGATGAAGTGGAAGTGGATCGGGCAGGCTTTTTCTCGCTGGAGGAAATGGAGGGGATGGAGCTGGCGAGTTTTACCAGATGGCTCCTCGATGTTGCGCTGAATGTAAAGAATGAGGGACTTGTCATCGACTCCAAAGCGGTGGAACAAGGCAATGGGGACGTGTATTTCAGAGTGTAGAGGAAGCTGTGGATTCGAGGAAAAGCTCGGCCAATTGAGATGGCTGGGCTTTTCTTTTTGGCTCTGTTTTGTGATTGGAAATAAGATCCATGTATAAAATCCTGACTATTGTACAAACTGATAATAGATACGAAATTTGCAGATGTGTTTCCTATGAACCGAGGGCTGGTTAAGCCATACTTACATTGTTAGGACATTTGGTTTCGTTCGTAACCCGTAATTCTTACATGGATTACGGGTATATTTGATGTATCAAAGAATCATCGCGGATCGTGCTTCTCTTGGCCTTCCAACGAGAAATAATATTCAGAAAAATCTGGACGAAAAACAATCGATATGCTACTAATTAAGAAGAGTAACTTTATAAAACCAGTGGAGAAAGTAATTTTGTTTCTGCGATTCATAAGGAGGGGGAGGCAGTGAATGAAAACGAGTACGCAATTGGGTTGGACTTGGGCGGAACGAAAATTCTTGCTGGATTGGTAGACAGTGAAGGACGGGTAGTTAGCCAAAAGCAACTGCCGACTTCTTCGGAAGATGGTGAGAAAGCGGTAATAAGTCGGGTATTGGCCGCTATCGAAGCCGTGATGCTAGAAGTGAGCGTGGATCGCAATCAGATACGTGGTGTGGGGATCGCTTCGGCAGGGGTCATAGACAGCGCGAAAAAAGAGGTGATTTTTGCGAGCAACCTCGGCTGGCGCGACGTTCCGATCGGCAATCTGATTCAGGAAAGATTCGATTTACCTGCCAGCCTGATGAATGACGCGAATGCGTCGGCAGTAGCAGAGTGGATGTGGGGAGCAGGCAAAGGAACGCAAAATATGATTTACGTTACGGTAAGCACAGGGGTGGGAGCGGGGATCATCTGTAATGGCCGCCTGCTCTTGGGTCATGATGGCAGTGCAGGAGAATTTGGGCACATTTCGATTGATTGGAATGGTCCGATCTGCAGCTGCGGGAATAGGGGGTGCCTCGAGAATTATGCTTCCGGTACTGCTATCGAAAATGTGGCACGTGCCAGAATGGTAAGTAAGGAGTCGTCCCTTTCCGGAAGTCTATCGGAAGGCGAAAGTCTAACAGCTAAACAAATTGGAGAGGCTGCGCTGCAGGGAGATCCGTTTTCGATCGACATTTTGAAGCAAGCGGGTTTTTACTTGGGGATCGGCGCTACGAGTCTCATTCATTTATTTAATCCGGAAATGATCGTGTTCGGCGGAGGTGTGATGAATGCGGCACCTGTCATTTTGGAGGAGATTGAAAAAAGCCTGAAAGAGCGCTGCATACCAGGTTTGGCGAGCCAAGTTCGCGTGGAGCTAAATCAATTAGGGATAGAATCGGGCGTCATGGGAGCGGCTGGCCTGTTATTTTCTGAAGAGAGAAAAGGTTAGAAAATTTTAAATATTATCGTCAACTTCATGTTGCAAAGGTTATGAAAATTCTGTATCATCTATTTAATAACTCCAGTGGAAAAATTAAAAGATCAATTAAGTCACAATCATAGGGGGCAAAACGTGAAAAAAGTAAAGGTCGCGGTTATTGGTGCAGGCTCCATTTCAGACATGCATATGCAATCGTACCAAAATAATGACAGGGCAGAGCTGTATGCCGTAGTAGATTTCAACGAGGAACGAGCAAAGGAGAAGGCACAAAAGTTCGAGGCAAGAACGTTTTACAGCAGCTTGGAAGATGTATTTGCGAACGAAGAAATAGATGCAGTAAGTATTTGCACCTGGAACAACACACATGCAGAGATTTCGATCGCCGCTTTGAATGCAGGCAAACACGTTCTGGTCGAAAAGCCGCTGTCCACATCGGTTGAAAGTGCACTTCAGATCGAGGAGGCAGTAAAACGGAGCGGCAAGGTTCTGCAAGTTGGATTTGTCCGAAGATACGACACGAATGCTCAGCTCTTGAAGCAGTTCATCGATGCGGGAGAGCTCGGGGATATCTACTACGCCAAGGCTTCCTGCTTGCGTCGATTGGGAAATCCAGGCGGATGGTTTGCTGATAAGGAAAGATCCGGGGGCGGCCCGTTAATCGACCTGGGCGTGCATGTGATCGATCTCTGCTGGTACCTGATGGGGTGTCCAAAGGTGAAGACAGTCAGCGGCAATACATATAACAAGCTGGGCAATCGCGCCAACGTCAAGAATCTTTCCTTCTACAAGGCAGCTGATTACGATCCGGAAAAAAACACGGTAGAAGATCTGGCCAATGCGATCATTCGTTTTGAGAACGGGGCATCGCTCATGGTAGACGTAAGCTATACGCTCCACTCGAAAAAGGAAGAGCTGTCTGTCAAGCTTTACGGCGACAAAGGCGGTGCCGAAGTAGAGCCGCAGCTTTCCATCGTTACGGAAAAACACGATACGATCCTGAATGTCAGTCCGCAGATGGATAAATTATCGTTTGATTTTAAACAAGGCTTTCAAAATGAAATCGACCACTTTATCTCCAGCGTTCTTGGTGAGAAAGAGACTCTCAGTCCTGTGCAAGATGGCGTAGAGATGATGAAAATTCTCTGCGGGATTTACGAATCGGCGCAACAAGGACGCGAAATCGAATATTGAGCTAGGCTATTCGAAGTATACCTTGGGACATCCAGATTTCATCTATCAGATAAAAATTGTAAGGGGGAAAAGGGTCGTGAAAAAAGTGTCCTATTTTCGAGCTGCATCTGTCTTCCTTTTTTCAGTAGCTTTACTATTTGGGTGTTCCAGCGGTAACAGTCCTACGAGTTCGGGCAGCAGCAGTGGCGGCAATACTGCTCCAAGCACTTCCACTGCACAAGAGAAGCCGTCGACAAAGAAAGATGAGCTGGTGGTGGCGGTCAACGAGAACTTCATCACGATGGACCCGCAAAATACAGGGGACGCTTTGTCATCTGGAGTACAGACGTCGATGTACGAAGGCCTGATGATTTACGACAAGGATTTGAAGTTAATCCCCGGGCTTGCGACGGAATATTCAGCGAACCAGGATGCTACCGAATACACGTTTAAATTGCGTCAAAACGTTACGTTCCATGACGGTACCCCCTTTAATGCAGAAGCAGTCAAAATCAACTTTGACCGCATGAGCAACAAGGACAACAACCTGC
The DNA here is from genome assembly GCF_016811915.1 of Brevibacillus choshinensis. NCBI lineage: Bacteria > Bacillati > Bacillota > Bacilli > Caryophanales > Paenibacillaceae > Brevibacillus > Brevibacillus choshinensis. The sequence goes on from NZ_CP069127.1 coordinate 2,827,994, forward strand.
GTGCCTATCGGAATTATAAGTATATCAAGAGCACAGAAGTCGTGGATGAATACACGGTAAAAGTGACACTGAACCAACCGTTTAGCGCCATGATCAACAAATTTACGACTGGAATCATCAGTCCGCAAGCTTTGCAGAAATACGGAAAAGACATTGCGAAGAATCCAGTAGGTACAGGGCCGTACAAATTTGTAGAGTGGGTCCAGGGTGACCATCTGTCGGTGGAGCTGAATCCTGATCACTGGAACAAGGGTGCAGCGAAGGTTGCCAAAATTACTTACAAACCCGTTCCAGAAAACGGTTCGCGAGTAGCGATGCTCAAAACAGGAGAGGCGGACGTCATCTATCCTCTGCCTGAACAGCAAGTGGAGACTTTGAGTGGAGCAGAAGGCGTCAAAGTGGAGCGCACGCCATCGACGATTACCCGTTACGTTTCCATCAATATGGTGAAAAAGCCGTTTGACGACCCTCGCGTAAGACAAGCGATTAACTATGCAGTAGACAAGAATGCGTTCATCAAAGTAGTGAAAGCAGGCTATGGAGCGAAGCTGGAATCTGTCATGTCGCCAACGATCGCTCACTACGCCAAGCAAGGTGAGTATGAGTACAACGTGGAAAAAGCGAAGCAACTGCTCAAAGAAGCTGGCTACGAAAACGGCTTTACTACAGAAATCTGGGGCAATACCAACTCGGATACGATGAAAGGCATGCAGTTCATCCAACAGCAGCTGCAAAAGGTCGGCATCACGGTAGAAGTGAAATCGATGGAAGAAGCTACCCTGTCTGACGAAATCTACAACATCAAATCTCCAGAAGAAGCAAAAATGCAAATGTGGTACGTAAGCTGGTCTTCTGCAGACCCCGATAATGCTATGCGCTCCTTGTTCAGCAGCGAGAACTTCCCGCCAGCTGGAGCCAACACGGCTTTCTACAAAAATGATCTGGTAGATAAGAGCATCAAGGAAGCGACACAATCTTCTGACCAAGCGAAGCAAAAAGAACTGTACGGAATCGTACAAGAAAATGTATTTAAGGAAGCTCCATGGATTTTCCTCGCTGTCGATGAAATCTTGTATGGAAAACGCAGCAACGTAGAGGGTGTTTACATCACGCCAAGCGGCGGCATCTACGTCAGAGAAGCCGAAATTAAATAAATGGAGAAGTGGCGTTGGGTCATTGCCTGTTGCCCAACGCCCTTTTCCACATTTAGGAGGAACCGATATATGTTCCGTTATATCGTGAAGAGGCTTATCGGGATCATTCCGATCATTTTCATCGTGTCATTGCTCATCTTCTTTTTCATTCACTTGGTTCCAGGTGATCCTGTGCGTTTAGCTGCTGGAAAAGAGGCGACACTGGAGGAAATCACACGTGTTCGTCAGGAATTGGGTTTAGATAAACCGTTGGCGGTGCAATACGCCAACTACATGAAAAACTTGTTCACGGGTAATTTGGGCCATTCGTTAAAGACAGGTCTTCCGATTAGCGATATGTTCGAAAATCGGTACGAGATATCGTTGAAATTGACATTTATGAGTTTAGGCTGGGCGCTTGTTCTGGGGCTGCTGATCGGCACCATCTCTGCTGTGTTCCGCAATAAATGGCCCGATTTTTTAGGGATGCTTGCGGCAATTTCAGGCATTTCCTTACCCGGATTCTGGCTGGGACTCATTCTCATACAGGTGTTTTCCGTTCAGCTCGGATGGTTTCCAACAGGAGGGACCGATAGCTGGAAAAGCTATGTTCTACCTTCCATTACGCTTGGCGCAGGAATCATGTCGATGCTTGCCCGCTTCACTAGATCCTCTCTGCTAGAAACCTTGAAAGAAGACTTTATTCGGACAGGACGAGCAAAGGGCTTAAAGGAATCCGTAGTGGTACGCAAGCATGCGCTGAAAAATTCAATGATTCCAGTCGTCACCATAGCGGGCTTACAATTCGGATTTTTGCTTGGAGGCTCAGTTGTTGTGGAGACCGTGTTCAGTATTCCGGGGATGGGGCGACTTCTGATTGACTCGATTGCCTTCCGCGACTATCCCGTTGTGCAAGCGGTGATTCTGCTGTTCTCGCTGGAATTCATTTTGGTGAATCTCCTGGTGGATATTTTATACAAAGCTCTCAATCCGAAAATTCGCTTTGATAGCTAACCAAAAGGGGGGAGACATTCATGGAAGCTGTGAAAGAAGTAAGTCAAGTCTCTTTGGTTTCCGAGGAAAAGAGGAGCTCGAGGATTAGCGAGTTTTGGACAAAGTGGAAGAAACAAAAGACCGCATTTTGGGCCGGTTTTTTCATCATCATCCTGCTTCTTGTCGCAATATTCGGACCTCTCATAGCTCCGTATGATCCGTATGAGCCAGATTATGATGCGATTTTGCAAACCCCTTCCAAAGCACATTGGGCAGGTACGGACGAATATGGCAGGGATATATTGAGCCGGATCATCGTAGGGGCAGGCATTTCGCTCAGTGTCAGCTTCACCTCAGTCTTGGTGGGAGCCGTGATCGGGACGATTTTGGGATTGTGCAGCGGTTATTACGGAGGCTGGCTGGATCGCCTCATCATGAGATCCAGCGACGTGATGTTTGCCTTTCCAGATCTCCTTTTGGCGATTGCGATTGTCGCGATTTTGGGGCCAGGCTTAACGAATGTAGTGGTTGCCGTAGCCGTATTCAGCATCCCTTCCTTTGCTCGTTTGATTCGAGGGAACACACTGGCTGCAAAGGAAGCGGTATTTGTAGAGGTGGCGAGATCCATGGGTGCCAGAAGCAGCCGGATCATTTTTCGTCACATTTTTCCGGAAACCGTCTCAAGCATGATCGTTTTCTTTTCCTTACGTATCGGAACGTCTATCCTGGCAGCATCCAGCTTAAGCTTTCTCGGTCTGGGAGCAAAGCCTGAGAGTCCAGACTGGGGAGCGATGCTGAGCATGGGGCGAGATTACTTGGACACCGCGCCGCACGTCGTGATGATCCCCGGTTTGGTCATCTTCTTGTCGGTGCTGGCGTTCAATCTGATCGGCGATGGCTTGCGAGATATTCTGGACCCGAAAACGAAGAATTAATCGAGGGAGTTGGGGCAGATGAGTGAAAACATCATCGAAGTAAAGCATCTGCAAACGCAATTTACGAGAGATAACAAAAAGACAGTCGTCCTGGACAATGTCAGCTTTCACATAAAAAAAGGGGAAGTGCTCGGGCTTGTCGGGGAATCAGGCTGTGGAAAGAGCGTAACCTCCCTTTCGATCATGCGCCTGTTTAAAGATACGACTGGGGAAATCACGAACGGGGAAATCAAGTACAACGGAACGAATCTTTTGTCCATCTCGGAAAGCAGTATGCGCGGAATTCGGGGGAAAGAGATTGCTATGATTTTCCAGGAGCCGATGACATCTCTCAATCCCGTGATGAAAATCGGTGAGCAGCTTATGGAATCCATTCGTCTGCATCTCGGCTATTCTGACAAACAGGCGAGAGAGCACGCGGTGAATATGCTGACCAAGGTAGGAATTCCGAGACCACAAGAGATCATGAGCGAATATCCGCACCAATTGTCCGGCGGGATGAGACAACGGATCATGATCGCGATGGCCATGTCGTGTCGACCGAATCTGCTGATTGCAGATGAGCCTACAACCGCACTGGATGTCACGATCCAGGCGCAAATCCTCGATGTGATGAAGCAGCTCCAAGCGGAAGAGCATATGTCGATGCTCTTGATCACGCACGACTTGGGCGTCGTGGCGGAGATGTGCAATCGCGTGGTTGTCATGTACGCAGGCCGAGTGGTGGAAGAAGCGTCTGTGTACGATTTATTCGATGACCCGAAACATCCTTATACAAAGGGCTTGATCGGTTCGGTTCCAAAACTGGGTCAAAAACGTTCCAGGCTCGATTCGGTCCCGGGCAATGTACCAAATCCGAACCAGATGCCAAAAGGCTGCAAATTTGCCCCGCGGTGCAAGGAGGTCATGCCTGTTTGCTGGGAGGCAGAACCGGGCATTACAGCCTCAGGTCCAGAACGCTTCTGCCGCTGCTGGCTCTATCGTGAAGAAAGTAGGGATGTGCATGTCTAAGTCACTAGTGGTTGTAGACGGGATCAAAAAAACCTTTCCGATAGACAGTGGATTTTTGGGCAGCAAAAAAAGCGTGAAGGCAGTCAATCACGTCTCCTTTGAAATCAAGGAAGGCGAGACATTCAGCCTGGTCGGGGAGAGTGGATGCGGCAAGTCTACTACGGGACGTTTGGTGACGAGGCTGCTGACCCCCGATGAGGGAAAAATCTGGATCAATCAGGAAGAAATCTCAAAGATGAATGAAAACCGGCTGCGGGAAGTGCGTAAGCAAGTGCAAATGATTTTTCAGGACCCGTATGCTTCGCTCAACCCGAGAATGAAAATTCGTGAAGTCGTAGGGGAGCCACTCGTCATCCATACAAACCTATCTACAGCGGAAAGAGAAAAGATCGTAGCTGAAATGCTGGAAGTGGTCGGGTTAAATAGCTACCATGCGGACAAATTCGCCCATGAATTCAGCGGTGGACAAAGGCAGAGGATCGGCATCGCGCGTGCCCTCATTTTAAAGCCGAAATTAATCGTGGCGGATGAACCCGTGTCTGCGCTGGATGTATCCATTCAGTCGCAAATTTTGAATCTGCTCAAAGATTTGCAGGAAGAGTTTCACCTGACGTACTTGTTTATTTCCCATGACTTGAGTGTGGTGGAGCATATCAGCGATAAAATCGGCGTGATGTATCTGGGCTCTCTGGTAGAATCGGGACCGAAAGAATCCATTTTTGCAAATCCCCAGCATCCGTATACCAAGGCACTGCTCTCCTCTGTTCCAATTCCCGACCCGCGAGCAAAAAGGGAGCGTATCCTGCAAGGGGATGTGCCGAGTCCGGTTAACCCGCCATCAGGCTGTCTATTTCATACTCGCTGTCCGTACAGCATGGATATATGCAAGACCACTGTCCCTCGCTTGCGGGAAACAGCAGAACAAGGTCATTTCGCGGCCTGCCACTTATGAGCAGTGAATAGCCAAGGAAAAAGGAAGGGTACCATGCGCAGGACGGGTGATTTAAAGCTAATTCAAGAGTTGAATCGATCCATCATACTAGACACGATCCGTCATTATGGACCTATCTCCCGAAGCGAAATTGCGAAACGGCACAAACTGAGTCCTACAACCGTTACGTCGGCAGTCGGTGAACTGATTCGCGACTCGCTCGTCAGTGAAGTTGGAACAGGGACATCAAAGGGAGGACGAAAGCCGATCCTGCTGCAGTTCTCGCCCGACAGCCATTTTTTAATCGGGATATCGATAAGTGGGTCTAAAATAACGATTGCGGAAATGAACCTGGAAGCAAAGGTCCGCAAAAAAGAAGTTTATGCGATTAAGTCCTATCAAGGTGATCGTGTCATCACGTACTTGCTGGAAATCATGGAGAAGTTCTTTTCGCCCTATGAAAGCTTGGAGAACTGCGTCGGCATTTCCATCGTTACGCAGGGAATCGTGGATTCTCAAAATGGGGTCATTCGCTATAATCCAAAGCTGAAATTAAAGGACATCCCGGTGAAAGAGATCGTAGAAAGCCGTTTTCCTATCAAAACCTGGCTCGACAACGACACGAATGCCTATTTGCTTGCGGAAAAGAACATCGGTGATTTCTGCCATTTCCAAAACATGCTATACGTAACGATCGGGGATGGTTTGGGGTCCAGTATCCTGGTAAACGGCTCTATCTATCGGGGATATGCTGGAGGAGCCGGAGAGTTTGGACATACCACGATCGATCGCACGGGTGTTCGCTGTGATTGCGGAAATATCGGATGTCTCGAGAATTATGTTAGTTGGCCAGCGATTTACGCCAAGCTCTTGTCCGCACTTGCCAAAGGAAAGCAAAGCTCTATTTTTGAGCTGGCCGGAAATGACGTCAATCGAATTTCCGCGACTGTTTTTCGGCAAGCACTGGAGCAAAACGATCCGCTTGCCGAGGGAATTTTAGAAGAAATAGCTTCTTATTTGGCGTCAGGTTTGGTCAATCTCGTCCACCTCTTTAATCCGGAGGCCATCATTCTCGGCGGAGAAATAGCGTTTGATAATAAACTGCTCGTTTCTAAAGTAACGCAATATGTCCATGAATACGCCCATGGCATTTTAACCGAGGGGCTTGCAATCTGTCTGAACTCGCTTGGAGAAGATGTGGAAGTGGTAGGAGCGGCAGCGGTCGTGCTGCAGGATACGTTTCAATTTTCTTTATAGCACAAAAAGCTAGAAGGTCACTGGAGGTGGGAAAGCCACATGTGGAGAGTAGCCATTGCGGATACGACTGGTGGGAGCGGGCAAGAATCAGTTTGGTCGAGCGAGAAAGAGGTAGAGATGGTAGGAGTGGTAGACAGCATAGATGGATTGCGAGAACTGCTAAGTGAACAAGAGATAGATGTGGTAGACATCGCATCGACAGTGACGGCACCTGAGAAATGGATCCAGCTGGCTGCCGATGCCAAAAAGCATGTGATTTGTGATGCAGATGGGCAGATCGGCTTCGAATCGATTCGCGAACTGGAAGCGGTATGTGCGAAACAAAGTACACTGCTGCTGATGGCAAATACACTTCGTTTTTCACCGGAGTATGTACAGGCTCGCGAGCACATCTTGCAGGGAGCGATAGGCAAGCCAGGTGTGATCCGGATGCGAAGAAGCACACCGGTTACGGCAAAAGGTTGCATCTTTGACATTTTGGGTACAGACGTATTCGATTGGCTGCGGTGGACTTTCGGTGATGTTTCGCGTGTCATGGCCAGGCTTGTCGAGCATACGGACGAAGCCGGTCAAGGAATCCAATATGCACTGGTTGTCCTGAGACATGTCGATGGAACGATTGCTCATGTCGAGCTGTCCTGGACAGAGGAGGAGCGCTCATCCTTTGAATTGACGGGTGATTCCGGCATGATGCAGCACGACAGTCACGAGAGTCAGCCGATCCTATGGCAAATGAGCGGGAAGCAGCCACAAACGGAATATGGTATCAACCGTTTGGCTGATGTAGCCCACTCCGATCGTTTGCGAAGCCGCAGAGCGCATTTTATTCGAGTTTTATCCAAACAAGAGACGCTCCGCATGGCTCCAGAAGATGTGTTTCATGCTCGAAAAATCGCCCAGGCTGCACGACAATCATCTGAGTCGGGGCAGCCGGTCCAGCTCATAGATGGAGGTAGCTCCAGATGAAAGTAGGGATCATCAGTTTTGCTCATATGCACGCCCATAGCTACGCCGCTTATTTGCAAAAGCACCCGGACGTTCAATTCACTGCCATCTGGGATAACGATGAGGAGCGGGGGAGTGCGGCAGCAGCAGCCTATCAGGTCGAGTATCATCGCGATCTGCGAGAATTTTTGCAGACAGATGTGGAGGCGGTCATTGTCTGCTCGGAAAATGCCAGGCACAAAGAGCATGTGATTGCTGCTGCCAAAGCCAAAAAGCAGATTTTATGTGAAAAGCCCATTGCGACAGAAGTGAAGGACGCCGAAGAGATGATCCGCACCTGCAGGGAAGAAGGGGTCATTTTGCAAATCGCCTATCCTGTGCGGTTTTCACCGGTGATGGAACAAGTGAAGCAGCTGATTGAGTCCCGGGCAATCGGAGAGATTCTGGCGATCAACGGAACGAATCACGGGCAGATGCCTGGCGGATGGTTCATTGATAAAGAGCTCTCCGGTGGCGGAGCTGCTACCGACCACATCGTGCATGTGATGGATCTCGTCCGCTGGCTGCTGAAGGATGAGGGGAAGAGTGTTTACGCCGAGCTGGATACCCGGTTTTACGACATTGAGGTGGAGGATTGTGGAATCGTTTCACTGGAAATGGAGTCTGGTGTGATTGTGACCATCGACCCGAGCTGGTCCAGACCGAAATCATTCCCTACCTGGGGCGATGTGACCATGCATATCGTAGGGACCAAAGGCACGCTGTGGGTCGATGTGTTTAAGCAGCATGCCCTCTACTACAATGATCGAGGCAATAGGCTGCAGTATCTCCCGTGGGCAAAGGATATGGATGAAGGACTCATTGCGGATTTCGTTTCGTGCGTGCAAGAAGGAAGACCTCCGTCTATACCGGGAGAGGATGGGCTGCGCACGCTTGAAATCGTCAAAGCAGCCTACGAATCGAATCGCTGCAGGCAGGCTGTCATGATCGACAAGGTGACCTTGTCCTGATTGTCATGCTTGGGAAGGAGGGATGGAACCGAACGAGAATGACGAACAGAGCCGGCCGGATGACACGAAACCAAATGATAACGATAAAAAAGAAGAGGTGGATCTCATGAAAATCGGATTGAGCACATATAGTTTGCTGACCGCAATCAGAGCGGGAGAGATGGATGTACTGGATGTCGTGCAATGGATTGCCGATCATGGTGGCGAGCATATGGAAATCGTACCTTATGGCTTCACACTGGTCGACAATTATGAGCTGGCTGACGCCGTTCGGGACAAAGCCAAGGCGGTGGGGATTGAGCTGTCTAACTACTCGATGCCGACAAACTTCATCCAGGAAACAGAAGAAGCCTTCGAGGCAGAGGTTGCGCGTGTAAAAACGCATGTGGATCTCATTAACCGGATGGGCATCAAGCATATGCGTCACGATGTATCCGCTTTTACGGTTCCAGTGGAGCAAACGACGATCGAATATTTTGAGAACAACCTCGAAATGATGGTCGAGGGCAGCAGGCAAATTGCAGACTACGCAGCGCAATTCGGTATTACAACGACGATTGAAAACCATGGCTGGCTGGTCCAAGCAAGTGATCGCGTACAGCGCGTATTGCAAGCGGTCAATCGCCCGAATTTCAAAACAACCGTAGATATTGGAAACTTTATGTGCGTGGATGAAGACTCGCTGGTTGGTGTGAAGAAAAATTTACCTTACGCTTCGCTCGTTCATTTCAAAGATTTTTATTTCCGTCCCTATTACCAAGAGCCAGGTGGCGGAAAATGGTTTAAGACCGTCAACGGCAATTACTTGCGTGGAGCCATCGTCGGACAAGGGGATATCCCTATTCGCGAAGTTGTCAAGCTGGTGAAGCAGTCTGGCTACGACAGCTATATTACAGTGGAATTCGAAGGAATGGAAGACTGCCGGGAAGGGTCTAAAATCGGTATGGAGAACTTGCGGCGTTTCTGGGAAGAAGCGTAGCGAGCGAATGGGGAGAAGCATTGCGATCTGCATCGTGATGCTTCCTTCTGTTTCCGTTTGGAAAATGCCATTGTTTGCAGGAAAGAAGGTTTGTCATGGCCATGTCGTTCTCCTGGAAAAGAAATCTCGTGGTCCTGTGGATCGGTGTATTTTTCTGTAGTACCGCTTACTCGCTGTCGATCCCTTTTTTGCCACTTTTTATGTACAACACGCTTGGGGTTCACGAGCATTTGGAGGCATGGTCGGGGATCGCTTTTGGGATTACCTTTTTGACAGGTGCATTCATCGCTCCGTTTTGGGGCTCCCTCGCGGATCGATACGGACGCAAGATGATGATGATTCGGGCAGGGTACTGTCTTGTACTGATTTACTTCCTTTACTATCTGGTTACGGACCCATACGTGTTTTTAGGTGTGCGCATGCTGGAAGGTCTTTTGGCTGGTTTTGTACCTTCTGCCATTGCGCTGGTTGCGACCAATACTCCCGAAGAGAACGCAGGCTACGCGCTGGGGATCATGGCGACAAGCGGTGCGACAGGTGGAATTATCGGACCATTGATTGGAGGTGTAGTCAGCCATTTGTGGGGCAATCGGGAGGCTTTTCTTTTTTCCTCTTGCCTTGTTCTGGTTGCTGCCCTGATCGCTACCTTCTTCGTCCGTGAAGTTCATGTCAAGATGAAGCAGCGATCGAAAGTCCGGGACGATTTGCGATTGGCGATGTTGAACCGTCGTTTCATGATCGTTCTTGGGATCAGCATGATGGTGACCGTATCCGTTATGCTGCTGGAGCCGCTTCTGACCGTATATGTTTTGCAGCTAGGGGCTGCCGAACAGGATGCTTCTCTTAGCTCCGGTATCATTTTTTCTGCGATTGGCATCGCGACAGTCTTGGCTGCCCCGCGTTGGGGGAGAGTAGGAAGTAAAATTGGCTACACCAAGGTTTTGTTCTTCGGGCTGGTAGGCGGAGGAGTCGGAAGTGTGCTGCAATCCTTTTTTACCAATCTGTACGGCTTTGGCATTCTGCGGTTTTTGTACGGCTTGTTTTTCGCTGCCGTTTATCCGGCAATCAATGCACTGATTGTGAAAGTGATTGAGCCTGATTTTCGCGGGAGAGCTTTCGGACTGAACCAGTCTGCCATCCAGATTGCCAATATGATCGGACCGGTGCTTGGCGGTTTTCTCGGAGGCATGCTTTCCACCCGGTTCATTTTTATCGTAAACGGCGCAGCGCTTCTGCTGACGGCACTGTATATCAAGTACCAAGGGCTGGATGAGACAGCGGTTCACCAATCTTCCAGATAGCAGCCATCCGAGAGAAACGGGTGGTTGTTTTCTGTGCCGTTGACGAACGCTGGACGGACGGGTAGTGTATGGATTACATAGGTAAAAAGATACACTGGAAAGTCATAGGTAAGAGGGGTAGCAGCTATGAAAAAAATCGTGAAACAGGATCAGGACGTAACCAAACAGCATAACAAGCAGATGATACTAGACATTATAAAAAAACAGCGGCCTATTTCCCGAGCCGAAATTACGAAAATCACCAAAATGAGTGCAACGTCGATCGGCAGGTTTGTGAGTGAGCTATGCGAGGAAGGGGTCATTCGCGAAACGGACCTGACATCTTCCGGTCTGGGCAGGAAAGCCATCATGCTGGATATTGAGCCAGGAGCGATCTACTCGATTGGTGTCGATATCGAAAAAAAGCGAATCAGCTTTGGATTGATGGATTTTAGTGAAACGGTGACGGTATACCACCGGGTAGACCATCAGGCGCAAAAATCCACACCTGAGGAGACGGCTGACCTGATATGCAGGGAAATACGCGCGATGATCGAGGAACAAAACATTCCCTATGAAAAAGTGATCGGGATCGGAATTGGAATCCCAGGTGTCATTAATTATGAACAGGGCATTGTCCAGCTCTCGGGAACGTTAGGCTGGAATAACGTAGCGTTCGCCAACATGATTGAAGCAGAGCTGCAGATCAGAACAGTGATCGATAACGACCTGAAAGTAAAAATTCTCTCGGAGTATCTGTACGGCTCCGCGAAAGGATCAAACAAGACCGCACTGATTGGAATCGGCACCGGGATTGGTTCTGCGCTCATCATAAATGGGGAGGTCTTCCGGGGTGGCTCCAATAGCGCCGGAGAGCTTGGACATACGACGCTTGATCCAAACGGCAACCTATGCGATTGCGGAAAGCGCGGCTGCCTGCAGACCTATGTCGATGAGAACTCGTTGATTCAGGAAGCGCGACGTGTAAGTGATATATCGGATGTTCGCCAAGTATATGCAGCCGCGAGAAACAACGAGCGCTGGGCAAAAGAGATCGTCTGGCGCACAGCCTTGTACATTGGCATTACGATTAACAACATCGTTTGCATGTACAATCCAGATACCGTCATTTTAAGCGGTGATTTGGTAGAGCATTACAGGGAAATTATTGACTTGGTTGAAGAACATAGCGAGCAAGTCATTTGGGAGCCTTTTCGGGGCAAATTCAAGGTGATTCCATCAGAGTTGAGGGGAGATGCGATTGTCATGGGAGCAGGTGCTTTAGCGATGCAGCATTTCGGCCCCTTAGCGAGCAGGTTGGTAGAGAGGGAAATGATTGAAAGATTGCATTAAAACCTATTTATACAAATAACCCTGAACTGGAGAAGTCCAGCAATCGCAAAAAAACACATGGCATGCGCTCCTATACCGCCCGTAGGGTGGGAAGGGGCGCATGCCATTTTTTTTGCCTAAAAAAGAAAGCTTTCCTCTTCCGGATAAGATCCACCGGAAGCGTAATGCAAGATTTGCTCTTTCAGTTTCTACTCTCTGATTCCATATTGGACAAGCGGCGTTGAAAACTCTCCTGCCAGTTGGCTTCTATTTGATCGGCAGCAGCTTCAAAGTTTTTTTCTTTTAACGAAAGAATGATTTTTTTATGTTCCTCAACGGATTGTTCTGCCCCCGAAATACCGTTGAAGTAGGTGATTTCATAACGGCGCAGCTTTTTTTTCAATCCATCCAGCACATGAATCAGTTCTTCATTTTCCGATAAATGGATAATCACTTGGTGAAAGCGCGCATCATGGTGCTGGGCACCAAGCGCATCCCCTTGCTGGAGGGCACGATCCAGTTCTTCATTAATCGCTTCCAATTCCTTGATATGCACTGTCTCAATATTCTCTTTGGCGAAAGAAACAGCAAGCTTCTCCAGCGTCCAGATGATCGGATACAGGCGATGAGCCTGGTTTATATCTACAGGAGCAACTTGTGTCCAGCTATTCGCTTTGCTTTGAATCATTCCTTCTTCTTCCAGCCTCAACAGGGCTTCACGAATAGGTGTGCGGCTGGCCCCCAACAATTCCGCCAAATCCTGATCTTTTAATCGGTCACCCGGTTTTAATACGCCGCTAATAATCCATTCTTGAATCTGATGGTATACTTGCTCGCGAATAGATGAGCGCTTCACTTTTTTGGCATGCTCCACTAGCAAATGATACGCCTCCTCCTAATTACTGTCTGCATGTAATATATCACGTGCAATTTGTAGATTTCAACATAGGCCATACGAAGTTGACATCGATTCATAGCGTTAGGTAGAATGTAATATATCACATACTACATTATTCTGCATTCTCTTCTTGCAGCGTTATTTCAATCAAAATGACAAAGGAGGCCGAGTCGAAACAATAGCCAACTTGGATTGCATGGATGACAGGGGGAACGAAAATGACAGGCAGCACTCCATTCAGCTACATCGTTAATAAACAAGCCCGTAAATGGGAAACCGAACACATATCCGTACCTTTTCTGGACGTGGAAGTGATTGGGAAGGTCAGAAGCTTTCACAAGAGTTTTATGGAATACCAGGTGACGCCTTTGCACAGTTTGAAAGCATTATCAAGTGAGCTGAACGTTCAGAATATATGGATAAAGGACGAGTCTTACCGATTTGGCCTCAATGCTTTTAAAGTATTGGGCGGCTCCTATGCGGTTGGAAAATACGTAGCACATAAACTGGGAATCGATATTTCGGATCTTACATTTGAGATTTTGAAGTCGAGTGAAATGAAAGAGAGACTTGGCAGCATTACCTTTGTTACCGCTACAGACGGAAACCACGGCAGAGGGATTGCCTGGGCGGCGAAGCAGTTGGGACAAAAATCAGTCGTGTTCATGCCCAAAGGCTCTTCCGAAAATCGGTTGAACCATATTCGAAAAGAAGGTGCCACGGCTTCGATCACCGAGCTGAACTATGACGATTCTGTCAGGATGGCCAAGAAATATGCTGACGAGAATAACGGCGTATTCATACAGGACAGCTCATGGGAGGGCTATGAAGAGATCCCCACCTGGATCATGCAAGGATACTGTACGCTCATTGACGAGACGTTTGAACAGTTGCAAGCAGAGGGAGAGGAATGGCCGACACATGTGTTTTTGCAAGCCGGCGTGGGCTCCTTTGCAGGAAGCATACTTGGATATTTACTAACGAGACTTGGAAAAAACAGGCCGATCACCATCATCGTAGAACCAAATGAAGCAGCATGTATTTTCAAATCCGTTGAAATCAATGACGGAAAACCTCATGCTGTAACCGGTTTTATGCCAACTATCATGGCTGGCCTAGCGTGCGGAGAACCGAGCACTGTGGCTTGGGGGCTTTTAAGAGATTATGCCGATATGTATATTTCCTGTCCGGATTATGTATCGGCAAAAGCCATGCGGATGCTAGCCAACCCATTGCCAGGAGATCCCCGTGTCATTTCCGGAGAATCGGGCGCAGTAGGATTAGGTGTGCTCAGTCTTATTCGGGAAGGAAAAGCAATGGACCAACTAGCTGCACAGCTCCAAATGAACGAAGATTCACGAATTCTAATCATTAGTACAGAAGGCGACACAGATCCCGAGGGATACAGAAAAATCGTATGGGACGGTATGCATCCGTCCGCATAGCTGGGTTCCATGCCAACCCAGCCATTCATGTGAAAAGGGGAAATGTGAAATGGCTTACGATTCTTCCATCATTTCGATCGATGCTGCACGATTATTGGATAGAATTGAGCAGCTAGGGCAGATTGGCCGTGACGGAGGAGACAGACTCGTCAGACTGGCGGGTTCAGACGAGGACAAGCGGGGCCGTGATGCTCTCGTTTCCTGGATGAAGGAGGCGAATTTGGAGGTAGCGGTAGACAAAATCGGCAATATTTTTGGTATCTGGCGAGCTTCCAGTGAAGATGATCAAGCTCCTGTCATGGTAGGATCGCACATTGATACGGTCATCGATGCGGGAGTGTACGACGGGTGCTATGGTGTGCTCTCCGGTATCGAGGTCATTCAGACGTTGCAGGCAGCTGGCTTTGTTCCGTCTCGCCCGATCGTCGTCGCAGCATTCACAAATGAAGAAGGTGTGCGCTATACACCCGACATGATGGGGTCGCTCGTGTATGCTGGCGGTCTGTCTGTAGAGGAGGCGCTCTCCTCAGTCGGTACCGATGGCTCCGTGCTAGGAGAGGAATTGGAACGTATCGGCTATGCAGGTTGTGAGGAGCCAGGGTTTTTGAAACCACATGCGTATGTCGAGCTTCACATTGAACAAGGCCCCGTCCTAGAAAAAGAGGGAATACAGATAGGTGCGGTGGAGAACCTTCAAGGTATTTCGTGGCAGCGGATTACGATAGAAGGTGTAGCAAACCATGCCGGAACGACACCGATATCCATGCGCTCAGATGCGGGATACGCTGCGTCACGAGTCATTTCATTCCTGCGCGACAGGGCGACGAGTTCACAGACGCCTACTGTAGCAACGGTTGGCTGTATCAGCTTTGAGCCGAATGCAGTCAATATCATCCCGTCTCGCGCCATATTCACGGTTGATCTGCGTGATCCCAACGAACATAGCTTGCAGGCTGAGGAAGCGGCACTCGCTGCCTTTCTCACAGATCTTGCCGCTGCGGAAGGGGTGAAGATCGCCACAGAACGCATGGCTCGTTTTGAACCTGTCACCTTTGATGCAACTATCGTCAAAATAGTGGAAGCAGCATCCGAGCAGCGCGGATTGACCTCCAAGCGGATGACGTCCGGTGCCGGACATGATGCTCAAATGATCGCACGCATATGCCCGGCAGCCATGATTTTCGTACCGAGCATCGGGGGAATAAGCCACAACCCTCGCGAATTTACATCAGGACCGGATCTGGTAGCCGGAGCAAATGTATTGTTAGATGTGATCAGCAATCTTGCAAGCGACCATGAAAAATAGGTAAGTGGTGGATTGCTAGGCAGTAACAATCAATGCAGTTGAAACGAAATCCCGGTACAAAACTCAATGACCTCGCTAAAAACAGCGGTCAGACGAAGACTTTTCTTTCACGTCTTCGTCTGACCGTTTTTTGTTTATCTTGTTACCTATCAACGGCTATTTCGAATCTATAACCCTGGTAGAAATGACGTGAATCTCGCCTACGCTGATCTGGAAAAGCAATTTGATTGGGATTTGTTTGCGCGAGGATTGTCATCCGTGATAGAAACCAAAGTCCCACCCGGTCTGCATATTTTGTTTGAATGCGGCAGATATTTGACCGCATCCTGCGGCTATTATGCAGCTGAAGTGTTGGATATCAAAGAAAATCACGGAAAGACCTACGCCATCATTCGCGGGGGAACCCACCATTTTCGTCTGCCTTCGTCTTGGCAGCACAGCCACCCTTTTACAGTCATCCATACAGATAAGTGGAAGTACCCATTTTCACGACGTGAGGCTCGGGATGAATTGTAACCGTAGTGGGCCAGCTGTGCACGCCGAAAGATGTGTTGGCTGCCGATGTTTATGTGCCCAGGCTGCGGGTGGGGGATATCATCTGCTTTTTGTATGCCGGAGCCTACGGATGGGCGATTTCTCATTACGACTTCCTCAGCCACCCCCATCCGGAGCAGGTATATTTGAAAGAAGTGCGCATTCCCTAGGTGAGGAGGAGTACGAATATTGAAGCAAGTTTTATCTTCCATACAAGTCATCGAAAGCAGCCGAGTTTGCTTGCACGAAGACCATGAACCATCCAGGTTGAAAGATACCTGCAAAGCCATTCTGGAGCAGGGCGTACTTCTTCACCCACCCTTGGCCAAGCGCATGGAGGACGGAAGGTACCTCATTTTAGACGGCGCTCATCGGACGGCAGCCATGCGTGAAATCGGGTGCCACTGGTTGCCAGTACAGGTCGTAAATCAAGAACACTTCCAAGTGGAGGCATGGGATCATCTGGTCCCGATGGGGAGCTGGCTCAATGGTTTGCTGCACGATCCCTCCATCTGGTCGCAGCAGGAAAAGCTGGATCGGCCGTATGTTGCGCAAGTGATCTATCCGAATGGGAAGCGATTCTATCTGTATGCGCTGGAAAGCCAGGAAGAGCCCGACTACCTACTGCGGCTGTGGCATCGAATGGTGGCTTCCTATAACAGCAAGTACCGTGTGCACCGCGTCCCGAAAGGCAAGGAGCAGCTGCCGACCGAAGGAATGGTCCTCCTGCGGTATCCGTCTTGCACCATGGATGCGATCGAACAAATCGTGTTGTCTGGGCAAGTCACATGCCAGCAGGTGTCACCCGTTTTCTGATCAGCGGACGATTACTGAATTTAAAGATTCCTCTTTCCCTGCTGTTCCCTACCCGCTTTGATCATGTGGAGTGGGAGAATCACCTAAGGCATTGGGAAGGCTCCTTGCGGCTCTACGCTGAGGCCGTATATCTCAACGAATAGGCATCACTTCCTCTTTTTTCGCTCTAGCATAACGCTCCCGAATCCCTATCTGATCAGGA